>NZ_FRBA01000012.1:0-71527 GCF_900142495.1 Fibrobacter sp. UWOV1
TGTGTTTGATTTGTGGTTATTTCAAATCTAAAAATTGGAACATCCTATTTTTTTACCCCCTTAGCGGAATTTGCGAAAGAAAATATACGTTACCATTTTTGTTGTCTTTTTCCTCCGTCACGACTTCAAAGAGTCCGATAGCATTCGGCTTGATATTGTTCAAGATCCTATCCGCTACTTGACGCTGCACATGGTCTATGTCCTTTACTCCATATACAGAGCCATCGTCATTGACTCCAATATAGATGTGCCCTCCAGTAGAATTCAAAAAAGCGATTGCAGAACGTTCGAAAGTTTCGGACAATTCACGCTTGTATTCAACAAGATGATTTTCGCTGTTCATTGCGCCTCCATTGGGTAGTTGAGGCGTCCCTTTATTCCGGAAACCCAGAATAAAAAAAGACGCGGTTCTCCATTTGACAGAGAACCACGTGCAGCTTTAATGTACCTAATATCTAAAAAGCTGGCAAGGGACCTAAGGAAATTTTACAATCACCCATCCGTTTCAAGGAAGTCCTTTTCAAGCAAAAGATACTGCTTCCAAAAAATTTTGGAGAATTGTTGAGGTGTCATAATTATCGCATTTGTCACTATCCTATATAGTGGTCCCTATGTCGAAGAAATTCTTCTTTCATCATAAAATCTGTAACTATAAGAATTTTAAAAAAATCATATTTTCGCATAATTTGCATAATTCTATTTTTTCTAGAAGACTCAATGAATGACTCAACACTAAATTCAAACATTAAAAAAACAATTTTTTTTTCAAATACGGGCAACATACCAACAAAATTTTGTCCTTTGACTTTCTTTTCGTGCTCATCAAATATTTTATTTGAATCAATTTGCTCAAGAACAAAAAACATATGATCGAATAGATGCAAAAATAGATAGCCATAGTAAATTATTAACCTGTTGAGAGCCTCTTTTGAAATGGCCTTTTTGTTTTCTTCAGAAAGATAATTATCGAGTATTTTTATTTCTATTTCTTCTGCATTATAACGATTAGAAATCAACAACTGAACATAATCACCTTTATTTTTCTTGTTAATACGTCTTTGCGCTCCAGCAAAATCAATATCCACAAAATCTTTATCTGTAAGCATTGCTTCAAAGAAGAGATTTAATACCCAATGAAGATACATTTGCGCATAAAGAGTATAAAGAGCTTCACAACCTTCTCTCAAAATATTTTCATTATGACGTGTCTTGCTTGATAAAACCATTTTTTCATCATCAGTTACTGAAAAATTAAATGATTCTTGAATGTTTCCTTCATACAGTTTTACAGAATTTATCAAAATCCAATGTTGAGAGGCTAAATCGTTTATTTGTCTATGATTTTCCTGCTTATTAACTTTTTCATTTGCTAGCCACTGCATATAGAAAGCTGCAAAAGTTATAATAGCAGCAGCTATTGCAATAATTGGGTTCATTATGCCAAAAGTATCACCTATATAGCCCGTCTTATCACTAAAAGTAATAGGTCCAAATTTCGAGAAAGGGAAAAAGGTTGGCCAATTTCCGACAAACAACCATGGCGCGAAAAGTGAGAAAAGAATAATTCCCAATGATATCGCCAAAAGAATCTTTGGCGAACAAATGTAATCAATGATTTTTTTCATTTTTGATACCTAAATAAAAAAGGGGCTGCGCCCCTACAAAAAAGAAAAACTAGTTTTCTCGTGTTCGATACATCGTATCATTCGCCGTCAAAATATTCAAGTCTTTAAACACAGGGGCGTTAAAATCTCGATCCTCTGTAACAAGAACGCACTCATTTTGTATGGACACATGCGCAAATAGGGAATCATTAAAATCAAACGCATCAAAATACGGAAAATAATTTTCTTTTTTATATACCGAAAAGGAATCATCTACAAGCCTACAAAAAGAAGTAATATCATTCATTTCTTCTTTTATCGCTTGTATACAATCGCGACAATCAGCAGATATACGAAAATGTGCTTTATATTCCTTTCCTCTATTTTCAGGCTTTATTTTCCAAATTTTATTGTAATAGTCATGAAGAACTCGGTTGAAATATTCTGACAAGGCAAAGCTCGTTACAAGTAATTCGAGTTTTTGCTTTTTTGCCTCTTCAAAAAAATGCAAATATTTCTTTTGGCGATTCTCGTTATTTATTGATGTATTTACACTTGCGAATACACAAAAGAGAAAATTTGTATCTAAAAGATATTTCCTTTTAGACACATCAATATCCGGAAGCAAGCGAACATTTGCCAAATCAATGCTCTCCTTTAAATTTTTCTTTGGCCACGCTTACTACAAGGTTGAATTTTGAGGTTTGATTTTCAGGAATTTTAAGAATGACAAATTCCTTAATTTGTTCTAAACTAAAATTTGCGAAAAGACGTCCAATTGCAATGTTCAGAAACGCTGTTGGGCAAACATTTATTTCTGAAAAATCTATGGTTATCTTTTTTTTGTTTCTTATAGAGTCTTCCGCCTTTGAATAGATTTGTTCGGCATAATCAGGTGCAAAAGCAGACTCTCCACCAACGAGTTTTTTTACGTTTAGGATTTCTTCACTCATGATTGTTACCATTCAAAGTTAACGGTTGATCGGTTTTCATCGGTTTTTATGTATTGTTTCGTATCTTTCAAATTGAATACCAAATTTACAAATGTTCCTGGGAAAAAAACACCAATATCTTCGTAGCAAGGGACGTTACCACGTCTATATAAAGCGCCATTGCCTGAAATTAGCAAAAATTCTCCCTCGTTTTTCTCTACAAACTCCGTAATCACAGACAGACCTAGACCGCCGGTGTCATCTTTTTTCGTTGTGTTCCCCCTCACCATAGCCCATTTTATAGCCTCTTTTGACGAAAGATTTTCACGCAAATATTCGTTTACATTTTCTTGGAATGTTTTTCCTATGTTGACTATAGTTAGGTGAAACATGTTTTCAGTTTGATCCCATCTTCCGCATGCGTAAACCCTATCACATTCTGTATGAATAAAGGCATTCGAAAAGAATTCTAATATCGCATCTTGAAGTAAATTTTTCACTTGTTCTGATATAGTAGGAACATGTTCAGTAAGCAAAATGTAATGTTGTATGTAATCTAATACATTTTGATTTTGTGTGTTGTAATCATTCTTTTCTATCTCAAAATAAGGGATAACATTTTTTCCGATATTCTTTTCACATTCTGCTTCGGGACACAACGCTCTAATAAATAAATTATTCTTAAACTTGGTAGGGGATTCGGAATCAATTTTAATTACAACCAATTCTCCTTTATGAAACGCCCCTAAAACAGCACATAAATTTTCATCCATATTCGAAAATTGCGACAAACAAATATCATCATTGTGACTAGACGCTATTATTTCAAGAATTCTTTGGATTCCTTGAATGTTTGATTTAATAACTTCTCTTTCCATACCTGCTTCTTATTTTCTTTAATAATTTAATTAATTCAATACACTATTTTTCAATTCTATCAATCACAGCCTGCAATGGGCCTGATATTTTGCCATTTTCAAGTCTAATCGCTTCATTGACGCAAATATGAGCCTTTCCATATTCTCTCATATCGGCATAAGCAGCAGCCACAGTGGTCAAGAAAACCGATGTAATATACTCTCTTCCGAATTTTTGTTTTACATCGGTTGCTAAGTCAATAACGTTTGACGGATTACCTATCTGCCTATAGCACCGCCCCATCATCGGGAGAATAGATTTGAACTTGGATTTATTTTCATCCGTTACGAGCTTGAGAGCGTCTTCATAGCAGACAACAGCTTTCTTGTAGTCGTCTTTTTTATAGGCTTCATCACCTTCATTCAACAATCGTTCAAAATCATCCATTTTCTCGTTCCTCGCTATATTCATTCAACTTCAACACAAGTATTTCACCTGATTGACTGATTCTCTTGCAAAAGTCATAAAATTTATGCGAATACGAAACGACTTCTTCTGAGGATGCGGTCATATGATGCGCAACCTGCTGACGGTAATCAGAGCATTCTTTCAATAAATCCGATAAATCAGTTGCTCCACACAGTTTGCTTTCAAGCAATTTCAACATTTGCCGAGGAGTAATCTCTGGATGTTTTTTATTTTTATCTGAGGAAGTAAAATCTGATTCTGAAACTATTTTTCTCTGCAACATCCAAACCTTTAAGTTTTTTCCATCAATGTTCCCATTGGCAAATAATTTATCCAATTCTGAACATGAATCACAAAAAGACTTGAATGTATTTTCAATCGGAGGCACCACAGATTCATTTTGAAACCGTTTAAAAACAGTTACTCCAACAGCCTCATTTATCTTTCTTAGAAGCGTAAACACCTCTGATATGGGGTCCACATAATCCGCAAATTCTCCATATATCTGACTTTTAATAAATTGCTGATACGCTTGATCTTTTTCGTATTCTAAAAATTTTCCGCTTTTAATTTCATATGAAGCCCAATATTTTTGATCATTATCCGACATATCAGCAAGATCCTTATAAAAGGCTCCCACAACGATATTTCCATCTTCCAATTTTCTTTTAGAATAACGAACCCAAATATACGGAATTTCTTCCCCACGCGAAAGAACTGATCCTCCTGATTCGGTATCTTCACATTCGTATTTTTCTGGATGATCAAAATATTTACGAAGAACTTCTTCTTCAAAATAAATAGGGCACATTTGACCGGCGCCTAATTTTAGACATTTTGTATACTCAGGAATATTTTGCCGATGCAATCCAAACTTCTCATAAAAAGTAGCCAATACTCTTGAAGATGGGAAAAATATATGTGTTATTTCTTCTTTTGATTCCAATGGTTCCGAAACATTCTTTAGATTAAAATGAACCACGGCCAATTTTACATTCCTATTCAATGTACCGTATCCTAGTTCATTAAAGGACTCAAATATACGCATGGCAGCTTCATTTGTAATTTGGAAACGCTCCGCCAAATCCAAAGCAGAAATACCTGCTGGATTATCAAACCACTTCTTTGAGCAATACTCTAAGATTTCAGAGGGCGCAATCGTCCTTTCCAAACTTCCTCCACACATTAAACTCGGGTGCAAGCCTCGATGAACATCCTTCCAAATGGAGTTACGCTGTAAAAACTCCTAGTCAGCATTGCGTCCTTGTACTTTGAAGGAACATTTTGTTCTCCGGCCAAATCGATTCTTTGAAACGCCATAATTTCAGCATAGAGGCGTTCATCGACCTTTTCTTTTGGATAAGAATCTTTCAAAATACCCATGCTTTCCAGATTTGATAAATAAGCCAGCTCATTTTTTGGATATTGCAATGTAACGTATTTTTGAATAGCTGTCACATGTTTAAGTATTGGGACATATGTATCACCAAGAATTCCATCAAAATCGCAATACAGAATGTCATTTGACTTTTGCATGGCATTCAATATACAGGCCTCATCCGGGGACAATCGCTCAATCATTGAGACAAAAGAAGGGTGAGCTAAATTAGCTCTCTCTTCATTAGAAGCGTTTGTGAGCAAATTGGTAAACAATCTTGCAATTTCATCATTCGTTGTATATGTCAATTTGTCTAAAATTGGCGTTCCCAGTTCAGGAGAAACTTCAGCTCTTTTCTCTTCTGGGATTGACTCTAATTTTTCCTTATACTCGTTCAATCTTTTGGCAAAAAGAAGTTTGGCTTTCTCATTAACCAACTTTAAAGGAAGAAGTATCGTAGAAGACAATTCTAATACCGTTCCAAGAGCTTGGCCGACAGCTTTTACTCCAGGTTGAGCCAAATCCGTATATACCTGAGGAAGGATTGTTTTTGCGCAATCAGTTAATACATTTTGAATTTCTGGAGGAATATTACTCATTTTCACTTTCCATTTTGAAGACAAGAAGGGGCACCTTTTTATAGAATTTAATCGTCACAAACTCATCCGTTTCAAGGGAATCATATAATTACTCGCCACGCAATTCTTTTGCGCGTTGTTCCTCATCTTTAAGCAATCTTTCTGCAAAATCTAATTTCCATTGCCAATATTCTTTTCGTTCAGGAAGCGATTCTTCTTCAAGCATCTTCCTAAAGTGATTGACGTCATCGTAGAATTTCTTTGATACATAGCCATATGCACAAGTATAAACTTCAGTACCTTTCCAAGAAAGCATTGACCACATTTGATGTCTTTCCTTTTTGGGCAACCTTTTAGCATACTTGCAAACTTCTGCAGAAATTTCATTCCATGCCGGCGAATCATCTTTTAAATAGCCGGCAATTCCTGCAAAACGTTTCTTTTCGTCATCTGATTGTGCTGAAATAAATTCTTGTACGACGATTTTCCCTAAGCATCTGTTTTCAGGATCTATTCTTACAATTTCTCTTTCTATTCTATAAGGGGCATCTTCACAAAGAATCATTTTTATAATTTCGGAATATGCAGTTTGTTCATCAAAATCAAAAGTTGAATTCACAAAATAAGACAAAGAGAACCGATCATCAAAATAAAATCCTGCTTTTTTTCGTTGTTCAAATATTTTTAGCAACCATTGTATGTTTTTCAAAGATGAGAACAAAGATTTCATTTCATCGAAGTAACATAAGGAATCTTCAAACGCACTCAAATCTTGGATTAAAGCAATTTTATCTACAAGCCAATTAGCACTTTTTCCATTCCAAATAAAAGGTATGCTATTCCATTTTCGAGCCGATGCTTGGATATTTTGAATCAAAATTTCTAGATATTCAATTTTTACAGTTTCAGCCCAATTTATCCATAAAGTATCTATTTCTGAAAAAAACATCTCCCCTAAATACAAGGTAAAATTCGCCGCAGTTCTTGCAAATGACTCTGTATTTTTGTCATCTACATATTCAACTAGCAAATCATAACTTTGCTTAGAGTATATCAGACTATTTGATATGCAACGATATAAAAGCTCCTCTTTATTAAGACCATGATTTAATATTATTTTAATCAAAGCAATTTCATTATGAGCAGCCTTGGCCTTAGGAAAATATCCAACCAAAAGGCCATAGTAGAATTCCTTAAAACTTTTATTTTCGCATCGTGCTGCTATTTTTTCAGACAACAACAGAATGTGATTATCTTCCGTCACTAATTCGCCAAATTTGACAGCAATTGTTCGAATCTTGTAGTCTTTTTGATAATCATAGTATGCTAATTTTTCAATAAAGCATACAATTTCATCGATATCTTTATTTAAAAGTCTTGTTTGAACTAAATTATCTGCCATTTTGTCATCATCACGATAATCCGCATGCAGATACTCTACAATTTCCTTATCAGATTTTTCTACACAATACGCCTTTTCACATTTGTCAGCATATTCAAAGAGAGGAGATTCTTTACTGTATTTCAAGATCCAATCCCAAATATGTTCTCGCACAAGATTTCTCTTGAAGGATTGTAAGCCAAATCCGTCTGAAATAAACAACTCAACCCATTGCAAATTTTTTGACAAGAAGCTGTTTATTACAGATTCGTCATTATCATTTGTCTTTGGATATCGAAGTAATCCACCAAATAATTGACCATAACTCTCAATTAAAATACTTGAAAGTGATTCGTTTAAATCAAATTCAGTCAAAACTCTTTGAATTTCATCAATCCATTTAAAGGAACGTGATATATGAGAAATGCTAAAATATCCTCTACCAACAGTGATTACTCCTGCATAATAAACACTTGAATTGTATTCAACTTTGAAGCATCCCCTCAATAATTCTTTCAATATCGGTAAATCATCTTGCGAGAATATCTTGTTTCTTATTTGCATAAAATAGCCTGACAAGAAATCTTCAACTATTTCTATATACTTATCACGTAAACTTCCTTCAAAAATTGGTCTGAGAAAATCCTCTAAAGCATTTACGTATCGATTAGAAAAAGCTTTTTGCTTGTATAAAGTAAAAATTAGACTTAAACATTTAGCTTTTGACGAAAAATCATCACAATTATACAAGCAAACAGAAAGGACGTTTTTAACACTTTCAAAATAGTCTTGCCTTACATATTTATCTACACTTTCTGTAAAACAACAATCATTTAGTTGTGCATCAACAATAGCAAGAATTTCATCAGGCCTATTAGAAGACATTTTTTCAACAACAGACCATAATCTTGAATGATTTTCTAAAGGTTCCGTTTTAAATTTCTCTGCAACAGACTCTACAAATTTTCCTAAAACATCTATTTCGTCTTCATTATTTTCAACTCGTGATAATGATTCTACAACATTTTCTATATTCGGAATTTCATTTGCGATTAATTCATCAACAACAGATTCCCCCCAATTCGAAAGCTGTTGATTAAACAGCAAACGTTCTTTCAGAATACCTTCTCTTATCACATCCGGGCAAATAGAGTAAACTTTGTCCTCATATCCAAATCTCTGCATTAACCCGACATCAACCATCAACTGATATGTTTTCAATAAAACTGTTTGGTCAATACCCGCTTTCTTGCAAATAAATTCAACAACATTAGTTTGATTAAAAGATATTTGTCTATATAAAGAACTCCATTTTAAAAGAATTTCATATTGTTCATTTGATAGCGGAATTTCTGATAGCGATGGTCCCATTGATTCACTATATATTTTCCGAATATTAGCCGCTTTATCCTCAAACAATCTGCCTAACTTTCCATTTTGCAGAACAATCAGTTTAATCGCAAGAGAAATCCATAACGGAATTCCTTGAGATACTTCACATATACCATGTGTAGCCCGATCTTTATCATCAAATTTTATCTTTCGACTCTTCTCAATCGCATTAAGCAAATTTGAAGTCAAATTTCTTCGATTTTCGAAATTTAACCTTGATAAGACTGTTGGTTCCATCCGAATGAAATCATATCGAGGTTGTTTGATCTCAAGAATTGTCCTTGCGTTTGCATTTCTTTCTGAAAAAACAACTTTCCAATTCTGCATTCCACCCGTAGTTAAATCAGTAATTATTCTGTTTAATAAGCAAACATCACCCAATTCATCAATAAACAAAATGGAAGGTCTTTCTAAAACAACTCTTTTGTTCCAAGACTGGGTTGTCTTCAAAACATCAGACACACCAAAATAAACATTCCATCTTTCATAATCAACCAATTTAGCGCATTCTGCTAAGAATCTAGATTTTCCCATTCCTCCAGGACCAGAAATGCTCCAAATTTTCTTATCAGATTCCAGAAAATCTTTGAATAATTGCAATTCTTTTTCACGACCAACGCATTCAACATCAAAGGATTCCGGCAAATACTCTTTCTGGCTCTTTGCCTGAAATTCATTTTTCAAAAGAAAACATCGTGATTCATTTTCAAGAAAATCCTGCTTGACTTCTGGATATTTTTCAAGGAGTTTCCAAATTTGAGGCCAATTCCATATTTCAATTTCTAGATCACCGCAATCACATTTTTTAATAGCGGCATTCCATTTTTCATTATCATTTGGATTTTCTTCAACATTTGTAAAGAGAACCCATTTTTTCACAGGCTTCCAATAGTCAAGTTTTTCCCTATAATCCTTGATTTTGGACATTTCACTCTTTAAATCTGCAATACAGTTCTCAATTGAACATTGCGCATGGAACTTGGCTTGATATACAGTTTCTCCATCTCCGCTAATGGCGTCAATACCATTATCCTTGCCGGGACGAGAATATGCAATACATTGAGAATCCTCAAAAAGCAACAAAAGTTGCATCATTGATTCCCAAGATGATCCATCAAATTTTGAATTGTACTGAGCGAAATCTGACATAAATAATCTTATTTGAAACTAGGCTTTTCCGTTTTTACAGAATTTAATTATCCAAAATACACCCATTTCAAGGAAGTCCTTTTCAAGCAGAAGATACTGCTTCCAGAAAATTTTGGTGAATTGCTGGGGAGTCATGGAGCAGCCTTCATTTCTTCTGCTGTTTTATCTAATTGTTCAATAATATCCTCTTTGAATTTTCGTAAAATATATTGACAATCCTCGTCAACAAGAGGAAGTCCTAATATTAGTTTTCTAAAATACTCTGGAATCATTAAATCATCAATCCCATCAATATTAAAATACTTGTACAATTCTTTGCATTTATTAGTACCATAATATTTATAACGCTTTAATAAATCAACAAGTTCGATTTTATGATTATTATATATGCCTTTTATAAAAAACATTGTATTTGACTTTTTTATTTTATTCCGGATTTTTTTTCGCCCTTTTAACTTTAATTTAATATCAATATCATTAATATTGTTTAATCGTCCAATATTTGCATTGTCACTCAAATTTAATTTGAACTTACCATTATCTCCAAATTCTTCCTCATACGGATAAATAATCTCTCGAAGTTTTTCTCCCTTTCCATGATTACAAGGAAGACATGATGGGATAAAATTGTACAAATAGCATGACAAATAAGGGTAAGAACTTTGTGGAAAAAAATGGTCTATTTCAGCTAAAAAGCGTTTTTTCCCATACTTCAAATTTGTTGTAAAGACATATTCTCTATTGCAATAAGGACATACATTTATGTTTAATTTCTCAATTAATATTTCTTTTCCCCATTGACATTTTTGGTCTTCTTGAAATTTTATGTACCATGGCGCTGTTTCAGGTGGCGTTCGAAAATCTGAATAACCAAAAACTTTTTGTAACCGCTCTATTTTCTCATTTGCCGCAGCCTGCACAGGAGTTAATGCGACGTTCCTTTTTTTGGGGAAAAACTTCATTTTTCCATATCTATTTTTCTGTACGTTTAAATTGTATAAACCTTTCTTAGTTACATCATCAGGTCCAACAACAAGTTCTTTCAATCTTTGTTTAAATAATTCATCGACCTCTTCAGCTGACAAATTACTCATTTCATTCTTAGTCGCATACTTTATATGAGTTTTTATATATTGATAATATGTATACGTTTTATAAGGATCCCATGAGCATTTTTTTGTCATACATCTTTTTAGAAACCACTCCCAATGAATGGATTCCAAACTATTCCTTAAAATATCATCTTCTAAAAGTTTAATCTTTATCATTAGTTACCCCTATTTTATTAAACTTTTAAGAACGACATCACCTATATTATCAAACACACATTTTTTTTCTATCTCATATAATTTAGTTTCTTCCTTTGTAAGATGCTTATTTGTAACAGGGTTAATCCCTTTTTTTATTTTAATCAAACGTTTTATTTTTTCCTCTGCAAAAGCTCCAATAGTACTATCCATAAAGAATGAATCGTATAGCATTTCCCCAATATTCCCACCAAAAGTTTTCATTTTTTTCTCTTTTTGAGAGCCATCTTCAAGAAACAGCACTTTAGACAAGGGTATATCCGATAAGATAAATGGAGAATGCGTTATCAAAATTATGTTCAGAGAACATAATTCAGTTATTTTTCTCTTTTCAATCATCTGAAGCAATGTATTTACAATGTTTCGCTGATATTCAGGATGAAAACTAAGCTCAATTTCATCAAAAACCAAATTTATGTTTCTGTACTCAACGCGTTTATTTTCTGAAGCGCCTTCATTAGCTTTTTGAACAGATATAAGATTTAAAACATGGTACAAATGCGTTGATAGATTCTGATACATTTGCTGCTCCCCAGAACTAATCAATCTAAAATCAATAGGATCATTATTCGGAATTTTTTCATCTTTAAAATAAATACTTTTATCGAATATCGGTGGTGGCAAATGTTTAATTATATCATTTAATTCACTCGACGAATCTAAGTCAAATAATTCTAAATAGTTTAACAAATTAAAGTTTTCCCGACATAACGATTCAATTTGAGAATCCTCTTTTTTTAAAAACTCAATAGCACGATGGACCTTCAATGTTATATGGGAGCTATCTTCACCAATTTGTCTAAGAAAATCATTTCGTTCCTGATCGGTGAGATCAACATGATCTTCTATCAATTCACCTGTTTTATTCTTAAGACTGAAATTTTTATATTTTTCATAATTTGAATATCTTAAAACAATTGAGGCAAGTTTTTTGTACAAATAAAGCAGACAATATTTTTTTTCTTTGGGCGACTCCAGATTTATCTTTATATTCCATTTTTCAACAAGCGGTTTAAAAAAAACATTATTGTTTAAATCGGATTCAATAAACGCATTAAGGAAATCAATATTATCTAGATTTACCATTCTTACTTTTTGAACCGTTTCCCAAATAGTTTCATTAGAATGTTTAATGACATCTTCCGGCTTTGATTTAAATGTTTCACACAAAGGATCGTTCTTAAAGAATTCTAATGGTATGATATTTGCATAATATTGAGCTATTTTTGTTATACGATCTTTTTTTAAATTATATTCAATCTTATCCAAAGAATATTTTTCATCAATTTTATCATTTTTTACAAGCATTGCGACTAGTCTATCTTTAGACAATTCTTGTTCTACTTGCATATTAATAACACCATTTGACCGATACGGATTTAAAACAACAGGACGAATATACCCATCATTTTTATGGAAGATGCTATTAATCCAACAACCTTCCGAAATTGACTCAATAGAGCCTTCTTTGTAATTCAACAATTTTCCTCTATAATTTTCCGATATAAATGATTGCAATGAATAGTTTGTTACAATTGTATAAAAAAAAGATTTTACCAATTCAATTTTTTTCGCATCATTTTCATCATCAATATCATTCTCTTCTAATGAGAATACATCGTCGTCATATATCCCCTCAACAATTGATTTCTGATTTGATAAATCAAACAAATCAACCGTTTTTTCATCGCACCTTAAGACAATCTCTATACTTTGTTCATCCTCAGCATCTTGTTTTTCAATGGTAAAATAAATATTGACGAACAAATCTGGTATAAAATATATCGGATCAGCACCAGGTCGGTCCTTTCCTCGTTCAAACATAAACGCAAAATTATTTATCGCCATGTACATCAGATCCATCAGCGAGCTCTTTCCACAGCCATTTTTTCCGACAACAGCTTGAATATTTATCTTTTTTCCGTAGAATATTTTTGGGTCTAAGAAATGATTTTCATTGCGCTCTGGAAGCTCATTTCGATTGTGCTTGTAAAAATCATTAAAGAAAAATCTTTTTTTCGCACTCAAGGTTACATCAAGGGTTCCTGCAGAATTTTTAAAATCATCATCAGACAAGAGTCTTTTATAAATATGTTGACTATCTTTATATTTTTGATATGGTGCAGTAATTTCTAAACAATTAATGCTGAACATTATTTGGCTCCTTTTTGACTTTTTAATTTAGCTTCCGCAACAAGATACAAATGACGCTTTGTCCTTGTACATGCTACATAAAATTTATTTCTAGTCGATTCAACCATTTTATCTAACTGATTGTTTTTATAAAGTTTATGTACAGTGTTATTCATCACTACACACACATCCTCAAAATCATCTAGTCCCTTGGATGCGCCCCAATTCATAGAAAAACAGTCGTATTGACTCGAATTTTGATAAAACAGCTTTGGAATAGAGTTGTTTTTTACAACTGCTTCTATTTCCTCATCTGCAGATAAATATATTATACAACCATCTTTTGAGGATGTAGAAGCAATCGAAATCCCCAAGTTTTTTGTTACAAAATCACACACTGCTTTAGGGCATCTATAGCTATTCTTCAGACTAGTTTCATCAACAGTTAAAGTTGTTTCTGTCCAATTTTTCTTGTAATTCTTTATACTATTTTTATATAGTCCAGTGTTCTTATTTCCGTCATGGCTCGTTTCAAAAGTATGTTGATAAAAATCGCCCACGAAAAGAACATCTCTATCTTGGGGAATTATAGATTTAACAAAATCAAAATCGTAACCACCTAAATCTTGAACTTCATCAATATAAAAACAATCATAATAGCGGTTTATACGAGCTTTTATCGATTCACATGCATTCAGACATAATTTAGCAATACGATTATGATATAAATAAGAGCTACTCGTTATATAATGAGCTCGGCTTGTATTATTATACCGAGTCTGAAAAGGAGGATCCTTCCATGTTACACCTTTTTCTCTTAGAATATGATGAAAAAAAGGCTTATAACAAAAATTCACTAGAAATGAAAAATAGGTTCTTACTGATATATTTTGTGGTAAATAACCAAATTTTCTACAAATCCTGTCTTTCAAATTTTTGCAATTATTATTCGTGTATGTAACAATAAGAAACCGTTTTTCTAAATCAAGACGGTCTATCAAATATCGAGTTTTCCCAGAACCAGCAACAGCTAATATTAAGCGCTGATCCATAATAGCGCATCCTGAATATATTTAGGAACAGTAATGTCATCAGCCGATTTGGCCAATTCAAATGCGGCATCAGCTTTATTACTCAACATATACTCTTGTACAGTTAATTTTTTTCGACCTGGCAAAAACAATTTATCACAAAGTTGCTTATTATCCCCATAAATGCAAACTTCAAATGTGTATCGATTATTATCGGTATCTGTAAAAATCTGAATAGTATCGGAAATATACTCTGCATATTTATCAGTTATATTCTCTTCAATATTTTTATCATTATCAGTAATTACAGCTACCTTTATTCCCAAAATCCTTGCAATGTCAAGATACCTCTTAAAGCACAAACCATCAACAGATAATGTTCCAATATTCGATTCTTTTAAAGTCTTTTTAATCGTTGTATTAAACATCTTATCCATTAAAATATATTCAGCATCACCTTCAACTAAAATAATTTTTGAAGACAAAACAAACTGCAACATTTTATTATCAGGAGCTTTAAGAAAGAAATCCGATGTATCTTGAGATACCCTTTGTAAGGGAGTAACGATTTCAGAGCCGCTATTTAGCAAAAAACATTTTCTTAAATCAAGTCTTGTACATATTAAATCACTATGAGTAGAAATAAACAATTGATTTGTTGACGCTTTTATTTTTTCTATGAGTTTTAATGTATTTGTATAGCTAAGATGGTTTTCCGGCTCTTCCATCAAAACAATATCAGTGTTTTCATTTTTTGACAATGCCAAATCTGTCTTTATAAAGCATTGAGCCCCCGTCCCTTTGTCCTCTAAGGATATTCCATTTTCAGATATAGACAAATCAGTTTCTAAATTATTCCTAGTTGAATTTTTTAGAGAGAATGAACAGTTTTCCCTGTTTAACAAATAATCCTTCAAAATACTTTTGACAAAAGAGTCCTTATGCGAACGATATTTCTGTTTTAGCTCAACTTGTTTTTGCGGCTCAAGCGATGCCTCAAATATCGAATGAACATATTCGTTCATCGCATAAGCACTTCCGATATTTGAATTGTCAACAAAAAGACTCTTTACGATTCTTTCTCGACGATTATACGGATTTCCATCAAATTTTTCAAATTTAATTTCATAGTAATCATAAGGGATTTCTGCCTCTCCGGAAGCAAGAGATTCCACGATTTCTTTTGAAAAACGATCATTTGCATGACACCACAAACGAATGCCTGAACAATAGAGCTGTTTTGAATTAGTTTTTCCTGTAATACCCTCTAAATCATCTGATAAATATAATTCAACAACAATCTCGGGAAGTTTTTCATAGCTACGCTCATTAGAATTGAATTTTTCTACAGCGGCAGAATTCATTAAACGATTAATCCCAATTTCTTCAATTCTAGATACACTTCCTCGAATAACTAAATCGATAGCTTGTAAAATGGTACTTTTGCCAGATTCATTATCGCCGACAAAAATATTGACATCTTTATTAAAATCCAGATCTAACGATTCGAATTTCTTAAAATTTTTTAGTAGAATTTTCTTTATATACATAAAAGCTTTCCTATTTACCTAGCAATTTTACAACTCCACCCATTCGTTCTGAATTCAGTAAATTTTGTGATTGTGCAATAACATCATTAAAATCACTTAAAATGATTGGAGAATATGGCCCCCCAAGAAATACACTTTCAAAATTCTTTGAAAACTTAGACAAATCTTCCGCAAGAAATAAATGAAATACAGTTCCGTATAAGATCATTTTTCTATGTGAGACCTTATCAACTCGACCCATATTCTTGTAATTCATAATAACTTGGTCAAAAAATTCCTTTTCCCACACCAATTTTTCCACATAAATCGGATAACGAGTCCATTCTATTTCAGTATCTTCTAAACAAATTTTTCTAAACTTTTCTTCGTATGGTCCCAAATATATTTTTGCGAAAGGACAATCTTCTGTTACTTGACTTAACCGCCAAAAAATAGAGATGATTGCTTTATGAATTTTATTAAAATCATAATTCTCTACAACATATATACGACCTTTAGACTGAGGCATTTCCTTAAAATGGTCAGAATTTTTTTCTTGAAGGTCTTTAAGAAACCACTTTAATTCCATTTCATAATTTGAAAATTTTCCTTCACATTCTTTGCACAATAAAGGTATTTTTACACCATTTTGTACAATACTGTATTTATTTTCGGATACGACTACCTCCCTTCGCTTTTCATCATTCACTGGTCTATATACAAATTTCGGAATAATATGAGATTCGCATAATTCTTTTTCTTGAAGGCACAGCTTACAAATAGGCATAACTTTTGTCCTTTTAGAATCTTTTATTCCCATTCCATATTAGCTTTTGTTTTTAATGTAGTCCAATTCTTTTTCTGATAGTCTTTTTCAAAATATTCCCAAATCTTTTTTGCAATCCCTTTATACTTTCTCGAATCTACATTTTCCCAAAAAGAGTTATAAAATTCTTCTGCCGCACAACGATCATCCCAAAAATATGGAATTGGCGTAATAAGAAAGCCCCTTGCAATAGAGTTTTTCCTATTATCAATATATTTTATCTGCCTGGTAATAAATGTCTTAATATCCTTGGCAATCTCAGTCTTCTGAGTATCAGAAATATAAACAGGTTGCTCTCCATTTTTTATAGACGCATAGAATTTTTCCAAGAATTCTTGGAATGGTTTTGAATCTACATCTATTTTCATCAAACCAGCTTTGACGTTTTCGATTTGATCGGTTTTCTTCTTTATTTCCCCGTCATCGCATACATTCAAAATATCGTGATGTTTTCCATAAGGAAGCCAATATCCAAAACATGTTTCAATACAATGATCTTTTATTCGCGCACCGCTTTTAATTTTAGTATTGATTTTAAAATTAAGATACTCTTTACTTGAGATATACTTTTCCAAATCTATACTTAATTCTGAATTCCTTGTTCCGTTTTCAACATCACTCTTTAATTCCTTTGCAATTTCCCTCAATTTTTCACCAGAATAATTAAGTTGAATCTGATTATTAGGTCTAAAAACGATATATCCCGCAGAAATAAAGGACATAAAATCACTAAAAGAATTGTCATTTACACAAAAGTCTGTAAACCTGTCAATGTCAATAGATTGCTCTATCAGTTTTTTTATATAAGATTTTATTTGTTGCTTTGCACCTACATCTTCTACGTCAACAAGAACTTCTTCATTATTACTGAACCCATTTTCACTTAAATTGGCACTTCCAACCAAACAATTTGCACCATCAGCTCTTTCATTTTCTGCATAGTATATTTTTGAATGAAGTAATGGAAATTTTGAACATACATATATTTTTTTATTTCTATTTTTTTCAATCTTTTTTAAATCTTTAATTATTTCCTCAATTTTTTCCTGCGAATGACCTAAAGCACTTATAATAATATGAACTTTCCTTCCGTCTAGCGAATCCAATAAAGTCTGTATAGAATTAATTGAATAGTAACAGGAAACGATATAAATATTGTGTGATTTGACCTTCCCGTGCACATTTTTCATTTTATCACATAAAAGAGACAATGACAAAAATGATTCTTCATTCTTTCGCTGCACCTCACCATCTTCATTTTCCTCTAAGAAATGTTCAAATTTTGTATTATAAAACATTACACCCCCATTTTGGAGAGGAGAAGGGCTTGCATTGATTTTAATGAAATGTTTTCACGCATTTTCAGGCGAATAGAATCGCTCAGTACGGCAGACTGATGAGAGAAATCATCCATTGTTTCTTTATCGGCGAGAACAACGGGAATTCGCTCAATATTGTAGAGAGGAAGCTTGCTTTGGACTCCGCCAACTATTCCCTCGTTTATCGCATCAATTCCTTTTGGGGATGTTAACAATGCATAGAGATAATAAGACGAAACACCTTGTAAATTAACTAGCTTGACGCAATTCTCTGTTAAGTTTGCATTGTCCAAAGTTTCATCAACAATGTTAACATTGCCAATCGTTCCGACAATGGAAATAATCACATCACCTGCATTAACGATATAACGCTTAATTTCTTTTTGAACGTCATCTTCCACATATTGGAAATCATCATTCAACGAAACAAATCGTTCATCGCACATGTCAGCCACTCGAATATATGGGTGGCTATTTGGTGTATCTACAAGTTCCTCACCTTTGGGCAATCTCTTTCCGCCCTTAATCGAACACACTTCCCCTAGCGTTCCCATCCTCCACCCCTGCGGCAAATTGTTGGGGTCGATGTTGTCGACGAAGGTGTGGCGGTAGAGGGCCCCGGCGGTTTGTTCGAGGGTGGCGATGAGTTTCTTGTTGGTTTCGATGCGGGTGGCGAGGGTGTTGTATTCAGCGACGGTTTCGCACTGTTTTTCAATTGCGGGGACGGGCACCTGGACTTCGCACATTTCTTCCCAGTCAAAGACTTCGCGGGCGCTGCCGTGAGAATGGAAGCGGGCGTAGCGGTCAAATTCCGGGCGACGGAACCACATCATCAGATATTCGGGATCCAAGGCGTTCTTGTCAACAACTTCAAAAACGGTATAGGCCTGCGAAATGATGGCGTCGTCATATCCGTCCAACAAGGCGACTGAAATTTTATCGCCATTGCGAGACGTTACGGGACCATAAGCAAATTGTCCTTTGGTCACCACTTTATAGGCGGACAAATCTGTACCGACAATATTGGCGATAGAGGGCATAAATTCTTTCGTGATGCTCACGCCAAGTAACCGCGTCACTTTCAAGTCCCTGTTCCGCACATCTATGGGCCGTATGTAGTCTCCAAGCCGTTTCATATTCTGCCCTGTCATAGATTCTCCAAGTCTATCAAAACCATCCACGAGCCTTTTCTTGTCGTGCCTTCGTGCTTAATCGCGGGGACTTCAAGTTTACCTAGTTTGTTCAAATAATACTTGGTGGTATTCAAGTTCATTCCCAAGTATTTTGCAATTTGTCCCTGAGTTGCACGTGGATTGGCTACCAGATAATGCATAAGTTTAATTTCAATCGGCAAGTATTTTTGAGTCGATTGGGTGGCGGATTGGGTGGTCGATTGGGTGGCGGATTGGGTGGCCGCAGTCTCTTGCTTGGCAAAAAATGCAAGCATCACATCCCCGGGGTGCACAGTATATTCCGTCTTGACTCCATAATCCTTGCAAAGCCTGCACATGTTTTCGATGCCGCGCCCCCACGCTTCCACGTAGCCAGCCCTAAAAAACGCGTTTGCGATTTTGGGGTTGTATTGTTCCGAACGGTGCCGTTGCATCAATGTTTCGGCGGTCCAATTGGCCGGGAAAACGCAATCGTTGCTTATAAGGACTTCGTTCTCGTGTATGCGAATTTGAATCGGGACTCCGGACGAGTAATTCGAATGCATCAGGGCATTGTAAACGGCTTCGCGCATGGCATCCTTTGGAATGGGGTAGCGTTCCACCCGAATCAGGCCGTCGTAACTTATGCGTGCCTTGAAATACTTGAGGTAAATGAGTTCTACGACTCGATCAGCCTGAATGAACAACGAACCGTAAATTTCATCCTGGTATTGCAAATCGGGCCCATCGCCAAAAAAACCTATTTTTACGTATGCGCCGCCAAACCATTTTTCCGGCTTGCGGTGAAAAAGCAAGACTGCGGCGCGGGTCAATTTTCCATCTACAACCAGATTCAGGCTGTTCAACAGTTCTTCGTCCGTCATCGACAAATCTTGCGCAGTCATCCGGCCCGACTTTTTCGCCTCCCGGCGGAAGATGTCGAAGCTTTCCTTGTCCAAATCCCTAAAGCTGACTCCATCGACAGGGACCGCGTCCCATTTTGTTCCGGTCTTGTTCAGCAAAAACTGCGTGAGCGAAGCACCTTGCAAAAGCTGCTTTGTGCTCCCGGTCCGGTAATGATATTCGCCTTTGTAGTTTACGGGATATGTACTCGGAGAAACCGATATTTCGATGTATTCCTTGGAATCTACAGAAAGCAGGTTTACATCTACCAGCAAGCCCAACGCATCCCGTACTTTATTCGGGATATCTTCCATGAGCTTCTTGGCATTCTGCAACCCGACGACATGTCCCTTGTCATCTACGCCTACAAAAATCTTTCCACCTTGTGCATTAGCAAAACCGCATATCCACTTGATATACTCGTCTCGCCACGATTCCTTGTACTCGATATTTTGACTTTCGGGCATATCGTTCCTTAAAGGTTAATCATTTTGCCTTAATATACATTCGTCCGCTTTTGTATGCAATAGCGCCTGCTTTCCATCACGCTACAGTTCAAATCCCAGGTTCTTGAAGACTTTGGCGAGTTCCTTTTCGCTTTCTTTTTCGGCCTTGAGGAGGGTGCGCATTTCCGCTTGGAGTTCGCGCATCTTTTCGTCAAAGTTCACGGCCTCGTCGCGGTTCTTGAATTCGATGTACTTGCTCGGCACAAGCGACCAGTTTTTCGCTTCGATTTCCTTGAGGGTGGCGGTGGCGCAGTATTCGGGTTCGTCCTTGATTTTCTGCGTTTGCCACTTGTGGTAGGTGCCGCTGATTTTCGCGATGTCCTCGGCGCTGAACTGGGTGTATTTCTTTTCGAAGGGTTCGCCCATCTGGCGCAGGTCCATAAAGAGCACCTCGCCTTTGCGGTTACGGTACTTGCGCATGGCATCGCCGACCTTGACTTCGCGGGCGGTCTTGTTGTTGTTCAGAATCCAGAGCGTCACGCTGATGTCGGTGGAGTAGAACATGTTGCGGGGCAGAATGAGGATTGCCTCGACCTTGTCGTTCTGCAAAAGTTCCTTGCGGATTTGCTGTTCGTCGCCTTCGCCGCTGAGCGCGCCGTTGCTGAGCAAAAAGCCTGCCACGCCGTTTTCGGAGAGTTTCGAGAGAATGTTCAGAATCCAGCCGTAGTTGGCGTTGCTCGTGGGCGGCACGGTGTAGCCTTTCCAGCGCGGGTCATCGAGGAGTTCGTTTTCGGCACGCCACGATTTCTGGTTGAACGGCGGGTTCGCCATGATAAAGTCGGCCTTCAAATCCTTGTGCTGGTCTTCGGCGAAGGTGTCGGCGGGTTTGTCGCCTAGGTTTCCGGAGATGCCGCGGATGGCGAGGTTCATCTTTGCCAGTTTGTACGTGGTTCCGGTGTATTCCTGGCCATATACGGAGACTTCGCGCTTGTTGCCGTGATGCGCCTCGATAAACTTCATGCTCTGCACGAACATGCCGCCCGAACCGCAGCAGGGGTCGTAAATCTTGCCGCGGTAGGGTTCAATCATTTCGGCGATGAGTCCGACGATTGTCTTGGGCGTATAGAATTCACCCTTGCCCTTGCCTTCGGCGATGGCGAACTTCCCGAGGAAATATTCATAGACTCGGCCAACGACATCCTGTTCCTTGTCCTTGATGGTGTCGATGCCGTCGATGTCGCTGATGAGCGCCGCGAGTTTTGCGGTGTCGAGTTGCAGGCGCGAGAAATAGTTGTCGGGGAGCGCCCCGCGCAACGCCTTGTTCTTCTTTTCGATGTTCGCAAGCGCGGTATCGATCAGGAGCGCAATGTCGCTTTGGCGGGCATGCTCGATGATAAAGCTCCAGCGGGAAGTTTCTTCCAGGTAAAAGACGTTGTCCTTGTTGTAGAACTCGGGCATTTCCACGTATTTCTGGCGGCCGGCGGCGATGAGCTTTTCGCGCTGTTCCTCGAACTTGTCGCTTGCAAACTTGAGGAAGATAAGCGAAAG
This sequence comes from Fibrobacter sp. UWOV1, assembly GCF_900142495.1. Classification (NCBI taxonomy): domain Bacteria; kingdom Pseudomonadati; phylum Fibrobacterota; class Fibrobacteria; order Fibrobacterales; family Fibrobacteraceae; genus Fibrobacter; species Fibrobacter sp. UWOV1. The sequence goes on from NZ_FRBA01000012.1 coordinate 21,934, forward strand.
CACCACGTGCTTGTATTCGGCGGGTTCCACGCTGCCGCGCAACTTATTCGCAGACTCCCAGAGGGAGGCCTCTACGGACTTTTCGGGGACGGATTTCTTTTTTGCGGGCGCAGACTGCGCAGAAGTTGACTTTGTTCTAGGCATGCCGGAAATATATAATAATGGAATGACAATGGAGTGACAGGAGAGGGGAAAATTCAAGGATATCCCAACTGTCGCAAATTTTGCGATAGTTCAAAACTGCCCTTTTTACCGAAATTTCGCCAATTTTCACAATTCACCATCAATTTCATTGAAAAATCTATAATTTTTAACAGATTTTATGTTGAAATATCTATAATTTTAGGGTATATTTATGTTGAAAAATCTATAATTTTTGGATAAAAACGGCGAGGAAGCATGTTCAAACGCAAGGCATATGACAAATTGAAGGAGTGGAAACAGACTTACTCCGGGCGGTATGCCTGCCTCCTGGAGGGGGCGCGGCGCGTGGGCAAATCCACCATCGCCGAGGAGTTCGCCAAGAACGAATACGAATCCTACATCCGGATTGACTTCGCCAATGTCACGGACGAGCTGCTGGATGTCTTTCGCGATATTTCCAAGCCGGACCTGTTCTTTTTGCGCCTCCAGGCAGAAACAGGCGTGAACCTCAAGGAACGTAAGTCCGCGATTATCTTCGACGAAATCCAGTTGCAGCCCAAGGTGCGCCAGGCAATCAAATACCTTGTTCAAGATGGCCGCTACGACTACATCGAAACAGGGTCGCTCATATCCATCAAAAAGAACATCCAGGGAATCGTCATCCCTTCCGAGGAGCACAAGATTAACGTCTATCCCATGGATTACGAGGAATTCATGTGGGCTATTGGCAAAGATCCCGCGGTGATACGCGAAATCTACAAGGCCAAGACACCCATCGGGAACGCCACCAACAGAAGCCTGATGCGCGACTTTCGGCTTTACATGGCTGTCGGCGGCATGCCGCAAGCGGTTGATGCATACATCCGTAAAGAAAACTTCGAGGTCATCGACGGCATCAAGCGGAAAATCAACGACCTGTATTTTGACGACTTGAAAAAACTGGACCCGACGGGACGTTTATCCAATATCTACAAGGCAATCCCGAGCCAGCTCGCGCTGAAGAAAAAGAACTTCGTCATCACCGCGGCGACGGGCAAGCAGAAAACGCCAAAAGACGAGGAACGCTTTTTTGAACTGATGGATTCAAAGACGGTGCTCGCCTGCTACCACGTGAGTAATCCGGCCTCGGCTCTCGCACAGACAAAGGATTTGGACAAGTTCAAGCTCTACACCGCCGATACTGGACTTTTCATTTCGCTGATGTTTGACAACTCGAAACAGACCAACGAGATTTACAAGAAACTTCTGAGCGACAAGCTGGATGCCGATTTAGGTTACTTGTACGAAAATGTCGCGGCCCAGATTATAGCTTCAAGCGACAGGGAGCTGTATTACCACACCTGGCAAAAAGAAAAAAGCACGCATTACTACGAGATAGACTTTCTGCTATCGCACAGCCACAAGGTTGTCCCTGTTGAAATCAAGTCATCAGCGGCGCGGAACCACGAATCCATCGACCAGTTCGCCAAAAAATATTCCAGAAAAGTTTACCGCAGAATCCTCTTCTCGCAAAAAGACGTGGATCACATCGGGACACTACAACTCAAGCCACTGTATATGCTGCCGTTTGCGATTGAAGAGATGTAGGTATTTCCGCAATTTTGTCCAATTTTTCCATGCACCCCTTCGTATAGATTTCGGGCATCACCGCGGCGCAGTTTGCAAAGGTCGCGGACGAAACACTATCATAGGAGTAAAATCATGGAAAAAGCTAATCTCGGTAACGATATTTATGAAAAATTCAACGAGGGCGAGCTCAGGCTCTCGGGCAAAACGGTCGCTTTCAAAGGTATCGCGTGGTCCAAGCACCCGACTTTCGAGGGGGTAGAACTCAAGCATATCATTACCGCAAAAGATACCGGCGGCACGTTCAGCTATCACTTGGTGAGAATTGCGCCGAACAAGAGCATCAAAACGCACATTCACGAAACCCAGCTCGAAACGCACGAGGTTATCGCAGGGAGCGGCATTTGCACCAATGACGGCGCCAAGCTCGAATACGTTCCGGGCGTCATCTCGATTATGCCGGCGAAGGTCCCGCACCAGGTAGACGCTGGCGACCAGGGGCTTTATCTGTTCGCGAAGTTCATGCCGGCGCTTTGTTAAGGAGATCCCCGCTTACGCGGGGATGACAGAAAAAGTAATGCTAAGAGATTGCGTCGCCCTTACGGTCTCGCAATGACATATTAGTCATCTGTCTTCACGGCGCGTTTATATTCCTTCGGGCTCAAGCCGACAACTTTTTTAAAGCAGCGGTCCATGTGGCTTTGGTCGTAAAATCCAGCGTCAAAGGTCACCTCGGCCGCGGGCCTTTCTTCGAGCAGTTTTTGCGCCTTGCGGACTTTGCACTGCATCTGGAACTGATGCGGCGTGAGTCCGAAGGCCTTTTTGAATTCGCGTATCATGTGGAACGGGCTGATGCATGCATCATGCGCCATTTGTTCTATCAGGTAAATGTTTTCGGGATTTTCAAGGATGCTTTTTTGCAATTCATCTAACCGCGCGACTAAACTTTCATAATCCCGCGCGCAGTCCTCAGCTACAATCTCGTCGGCCTCTAAAGCGGTACACAGCACCGCCATCGAATAGCATTCGTCGCCGACAGTTTTGATTTCGTGCAACGTATTCGGTGGAATTTGGAACCGTTCTCCGGCGCCATAAATTTTCGCCTCGCCGTTCAGCACAATGCAAACACGACCCTCTTCAATATAGCCGACGGTCATGTGGGCGGTATGCGTATGCGGCGGGTAAGACTTGCGCCATTCCTTGTAACGCACGCATTCAATCCGGTCATTCTTTTTGCTGTACGAAATCTCGCTCATTTTCTACCTAGCAAGGCAACCGCAAATTAGCTATTTTTGGCACATCGTCAACAATTCGCGGAGTCAATATGCCAGAGAAATTTTCGAAATGGGTTGCCTGCTGGGGAAACGCCACCTCTATCACTGACCGCAAGGAAGCGACTTACGCCAAGGACTTGACGCTGCGTTACCCGATTCGCGCCTGCTTTTCGGGGAACAAGTTGCGGTTCCATTTTTCGAACCTCACCGGCACAGAACCCGTGACAATATCTGAGGCGTATGTCGCGCATTCCCAGGCAACCTCCGCGCAGTCCACTGCCAGCGAAACAAGTGCCGCGCAGTTCGAGTACGCGCCTACAGCAATTACGTTCGGCGGCAGCACTTCCGGCACGATTCCCGCGGGCGAAGAAATCCTGAGCGACGAAATCGTTTTCGACATTACCGCAGGCGAAACGTTCGATGTGAGCCTCTACTTTGCAGACTTCACGCAGATGAACGCAGGCACGGCCATCACGGGCCCGCTTTCGGGCGGCAAGTACAGCTACGGCAACTTCGCAAAGTCCGCAACGCTGCCAGACGACTTAACGCGCAAAACGAACTGGATTTATTTCCTCAACACCATCGACATTTTCACTGAAGAAAAAAACTTTGCGTTAGTGTGTTTTGGCGATTCCATTACGGCGCAGGACTGGCCCGATTATCTCACATTGCGTTGCGCACGCGAAGGTTTCAATAACGTGGCCATCATCCGTCGCGCAGTAAGCGGCACGCGCATTCTCCGTGAATACAGTTGCATCACCTACGCCGCTTACGGCCTTAAAGGTGCCACGCGTTTCCCGATAGAGATGAACGTGGCAGGCGCACGCGCTGTCATCGTGCAGCACGGCATCAACGACATCATTCACCCTGTCGGCGTAGAAGTCAACAAGTTCCGCCCCTGGAGCGACATGCCTACGGCCGACGACCTCATCAACGGCGTGCGTTCACTCTACATTACGCATGCGCGCAAGCTCGGGCTCAAGATTTACAGCGGCACGCTCCTCCCGATTTACGGCTGGCGCACCTACAACGAAAACCGCGACATCATCCGCACGGCATTCAACGAATGGCTCCGTACCGCCCCCGATTTTGACGGCTGCGTCGATTTTGACAAGGCGGTGCGCGGTCACGACAATCCGAAACAGTTCAGCAACGGGTTCGATTCGGGCGACCATTTGCACCCGAGCGCAAAAGCCTACGAGGCCATGGCCGAATGCGTTCCCGAAGAATTGTTGAAATAATTTTGCGATTTTTCGGCAATTTTTGCGAAATAAGATTATTGTAATGTAAGCTATATCACACTGTTTACGGCTGTAAAATTATTCGTTCCTTACAATATGGCTTTTGGGAGTCTAGAAATGTATCTTATAGGCATGAACTCAAGAGAACTTCAAATCGTCAAACAGATCGTGTTGCTGGTTGCCGTAGCTGTGACCCTCGGTTTTATTTACGGTTAATCACAAGCGGTTTTAAACATTTAAAAAGTCATTGGCAAACGCCAATGACCTTTTTTATTCTCTTTCAACTAGCAATTAGTAGTTGATAGCAATGTAGAAGCTGCCGGCACCGAAACGACGGTCAAAGCTTTCAAAGCCATCCCACAGGGCATCCCATGCAAAGCCAACTTCGAGCTGGGTCGCGGAATTGCGGAAGAAGATGACACCGAGTTCTGCGCCACCGGCAAGACCGATTGCAAAGCTTTCATCGCTGTCGTTATAGTGGTCGTCTATCTGAATACCGAGACCGATACCTGCACCCAGGAACGGTGTAATCGTTCCGGTGCTCGGGAAGAAACGGCCACCCAGCAAGAATGTTTCGTGCCATTCCCATTCATCGCCAAAAGACATGTTCATGTTGTTCACGATGGTGATGGCGGCCTGCGGAATCACTTCAAAAATGCGGGCATAGTGGAATACGAAAGCCTGTTCCCAGGAGCGTTCGACACTATGGCCCCATTTTTTGTCTTCAAATTCGTAGTTGTGCCAAATAGCGGCGCCCAGACCGTAGCTCACGTAGTTGCGGGTGGGGCGCTTGTGGGCAAAGTTGTCGTTCGGATCGCCGTCGTTACGGTCGGCGGGCACGAGCACGACGACTTCGGGTTCCGAGCGGCTTGTCGTAGAGGCGTACGTATCGTCGCTTGCGCTGTTGTTGTCAGCCACATTGGCAAGAGCGGCTTTTACGGCACCTTCAATGGCCACGTCGAGGTCGTCTACGGAGCCGGCTTTTTGTTTACCGCTACCGACCACGGAACCGTCCTTGACCTGTTCGCAAACCACCACGAAGGTAGAGCCCATGGTCATGACGTTGGTGCGCAGCTGGATTTCGGCGCTGCCGTCAACCGGGGTGTTGCCCGTCTGGCTCACGGAGGCGCGAACAATGGACTGCACCATGTTCGGGGCGTCGGGCGCAAATTCCGCGCCTTCGGGGGCGAGGACTTGAACGTTTGCGGCAAACGAGATTGCCGCCAGAGAAAGGATAGTGGAGAAAATCTTTTTCATGCCATAAAGATAATAAAAGAATTGCTAAATTCAAATCCAGATTGTCAAGCCAACATCCACTTATTACTTCCAACTTCCTACTGTCTACTATCCCATGAATAAAGCCGCTATTATCGTTGCCGTTTCGATGCTTTTGAGCCGCGTGCTCGGAATTTTCCGCGAAATGCTTTTGGCGCATGCCGCGGGCGTGTCGCTCGAAAAGAACGCGCTTGACCTTGCGTTCATGATTCCGGACATTTTGAATCACGTGGTGAGCACCGGATTTTTGTCGATTATCTTTATCCCGATTTTCACGGGCTACAAAGTGGCTGGTGACGAAAAAGGCGGTTGGAAGTTCTTTAGCAACGTGCTGAATACTTTCGGGATTGCACTGTTGATTTTGGTGGTGCCCGCGTTTATTTGGATGAAGGAACTCTTGCAGCTCTTGACGGTCGAGGGAGCCACGCCGGAACTGATCGAACGCGCCGCTTACTATGGCCGCATCATTTTGCCGGGGCAGGTTTTCATTTTTGTCGGGAGCATTTTGGTTGCCGTGCAGCATACCCGCAAGCAGTTCCTGATTCCGTCGCTCACTGGCCTGATTTACAACGTGGCGATTGTGGGCGGTGGCGCTTTAGGGCTCGCGCTCGAGAAGTTCACCGGCACGGAATACGGCCTGGAAGGTTTCGCCTGGGGCGTGCCGGTGGGCGCCTTCATCGGGTTCTTCGCGTTGCAGATTTTTGGCGCCCGGCGTGGCGGCGTGCATTATGAACTCTTGGTGCAGCCGACTCACCCCGATATCGTTCGCTACTTTAAGATGATGCTCCCGATGTCGCTTGGTGTGGGCTCCATGTTCGGCCTTGAATTTATTATCCGTAGTTTCGGCGCGAACTTCGGTACCAGCGGCATTTCAAGCTTGAACTACGCTTACCGCGTGATGTACACGCTGGTGGCAGTCTTTGGATTCTCGGTGAGCGTGACGAGTTACCCCGACATGGCTCGCCTCGTAAAAGAAGGTGATTTCGGCCAGCTGAACCGCAAAATCTGGAAGAGCCTTTCACGCATGTTCTGCATCTTGATTCCGGCCGTGGTTGCCGTGTGGGCGCTGAGTTTCCCGGCAGTGCGAATCTTATTTGAACGCGGAGCTTTCCAACGTGAAACCACCGAAGCGATTTCCGAAATTTTGCGCTGGTACTTGCCCGTGAGCCTTGGCCTTTGCCTGCAAGCAGTGCTCGTGCGTAGTTTTTACGCCTGCGAACGCATGTGGGTGCCGACCCTTTTGAATACGGGCATTTTTGCCGCGACCATTCCCGCTTACATTCTGCTAGGCGCTCCCGAAGTGGGACTCGGCATCAAGAGCGTGCCGATTGTCGGTGCGACGGGAGCCATTCTCCAGGTGATTGCGATGATTGTCATGTGGGCGAAAAAGAACGGCACTGACGGCATGAAAGACGCTCTCTTGAACATGGCCCGCGCACTTGTCGCTTTCGGCATCATGATTGCAGCCGCTGTCGGGCTTGACCGCGTCTCGGGCACATTCGTACGCGAAGCAAACTTCGTGGTACTCGTGGTTTACGCGTGCGCTGCAGGCATTTTGCTCTTCACGCTCACGCTGATTATCCAGCGTTACCTTGGAAGCAAAGACGCCAAGGATATTCTCAACGAACTCCTTGGCAAAATAATGAGGAAATTACATTTGGCGAGATAAGCTGATGCTGAGTTTCCTCAGCATGACATCTAGCGCCAGGATTCCATGATCTTCATGCAGCCGGCGAGCAGTTCGGCGGAGCGGTCCTTGGCTTCGGTTTCCACGTAGCAGCGGAATTCCGGAGCGTTGCCGCTCGGGCGCAGGTGCACAATATCGCCGGAATCGAATTCCATACGATAGCCGTCGGTTTCATCAATCGAGACGACTTCGCCGTGGAACGGCTTCGGGGCCGGACCATCTTTCGGCTTGAACTTGGAGGGCTTTGCTGTGAGGGCGCCAAAGAGTTTTGCGCCGAGTTTCTTTTCGCGGATTTCGGCGAGCTTTGCCTTTGACACTTCGGTCGGGAATTCCTTGAGGCGGTCACTGAGCGTAAAGCGCTTCGGAAGTTTCTTGAGTAAATCCACCACGCACATTTTCTCTCTTCTAACCCTGTCCATCACGGCAATCATCGGGAGAAGTGCGTCGCGGGTCGGCAAAGCCGGAAGCGTGCGGGTTGTGCGAGTCTCACCGCCGCGGCCATCGCTATCAATGAATTCGCGGGTGAGGTTTGTCTGCAGCAAGAATCCGCCGTTAGCTTCGTAGCCTGCAACAGAGACGCTTGCGTCGTTTGCATCGACCAGGCTTTCCATGCCGGCAATCACGTACGGGCTTCCGATTCGCGTGCGGCAGATTTTCTCGAAGCTGCCAGATTTTTCGAGCGACGTGTTGCAACTCACCGGAGTTGCAATGCGCTTGATGTGAAGCGCCTGGGCAGCCAAGATGCCCAGCACGTCGCCACGCAGCCACATGCCTACATCGTCTGCCAAAAGCGGGCGGTCGCTATCGCCATCGGTACTGAAGATGGCATCTACGAAATCCTTGTGCGCAAATTCGCGGGCCAGGTCTTCGTCTTCTTTACGAATCGCTTCGGTATCCACCGGAATAAAGGTTTCGCTGCGAGCAAAAGGCTTGACCGTTGCACCCAAGCTTTCGAGCACCTTCACCACGATGTCGCGGCCCACGGCGGAATGCTGGTACACGCCAATGGTCAAACCTTGCAAAGCTTTAGTACCGAAAAATTCCGGATAACGCTTGCAATAATTTTCTTCGGCTTCGGTTTCCACAGCCGGGAGCGCAGGTGCATTCTTGAGCATGCCCTTCGCATCGAAAATCGATTCGTCGAAATCCACCGACTGCGAAACAATTCCCTGTTCGTCTTTCTTGGTGATTTCGCCCTGCGGGTGGTTGAACTTGATGCCGTTACGGTCTGCCGGAATGTGGCTGCCCGTGACCATGATAGTCGGGAGCGCCTTGTCAATGCCATAGAGGGCAATCGCCGGGCTCGGAATGCGTCCGCAGTAAACAACCTTCCAGCTGGAATCTTCGCCGGCCTTTACCAAGGCCTTCAAAATGCGTTCGGTACTCGGGCGCAAGTCGCCTGCAATTGCAATCGTATGGTCGCACTTGTAGCTAGATTCGCAGTACTTGATAAACGAGCGCGCGTACACATAGCACACGCGGTCCGTCATTGCCGTCACCAGGCCGCGGGCACCGCTTGTTCCGAATGCCACGCCGGACTGTTTCATTACTTCTTGCATCGAAATGCTCATAGATTCCTCTAGTCGTTATAAATGCAACGGACGTTTACCGCAGCGTATTTATGCGCGTTGTCGTATCCATCCGTATCGTCCACATGATAGGCCCACAAATAGGCAAATTCATAACCATAGCCCGTTCCCGAAACATCGTATTCCGTAGAGCTCCAGTATAAAGATTCGTAATCCCCATTCTTGTAACGCCCTTCGTAGTGATAATATCCACCAATCTGGTTCGTGAAATACACGGTGTATTCGGGGTGGCTATTGAAATATTCCTTGAGTTTTTCCCATTCCTCAAAACTGGGCAAGTGCGTGCCTTCGGGGCAAATTCCCTGATACGGCAAATCAATATCACCCAGTTTTTCCTTGTCGTATTTCGTATCGATTTTCATCGCCTGCGCCCACGTATAAAGGCGGCCATGCTTTTCGCAATTTTCAGGGACATCGTCGTAGCAGCGGCTACCTTCAACTTCAACATTCAAGTTGCGCGTCATCCATTTTTGGTCACCTAACTGAATACTCGTCAGTTCCGGATCGTACACTTCATTCATCGAAGAATACACCGGCTCGCTAGACGAAGAAGACTGCGCGCTTGAAGAGCTCAGTTCCACCTTTTTAGAATCATCCCTAAGGCAGCGCACATAGGCTCCCGTAATTTTATGACCGTTGTCGCGACCTCTAGATCCGTCGTTACGGAACGACCATAGCCACGCAAATTCATATTCATAAAGCGCCGTCACTTGATATTCCGTAGAACTCCAGAAAAGAGCCTCGTAACCTTCGGACCTGTAATAGCCCTTGTAATCGTAGGCGCCGCCAGATTGCTGGTTGAAATACTTGTTATAGTCAGGATTTTTTTCAAGGTAGCTGAAAAGCCAATCCCATTCCGCATAACTCGGCAGGTGCGTACCTTCGGGGCAAATGCCCTGATACGGCAACTTGATTTTGCCCAGTTCTTTTTTGTTGTAGCTCTCGTCAACCTGCATCACTTGCGCCCAGGTATACATGCGGCCATACTTGTCGCAATTTGCAGATTTGTCGTCATAGCACATGCTACCGTCAACGGCAACATCCAAATTCCTTGTCGTCCATATCTGGCCACCGACATTCACAAAACCGGAATCCGTAGGCGCAACTTTTTCGACACTGCTGCTGGACTTTGCCGCACTTGACGAAGAGCCTTTTTCGTCTTTACTACTCGAAGAAATCTTTGAATCGCTGGAGCTCGATTCAGCAGAAGAGCTGGATTCCTCCTTGAGCAATTCAGGATTGATGTTGCGGTAATAAGTCTTTTCACCTTCGGTCTTGCAAAAGCATTCGCCAAAATCAAATTCGGGCGAATTGGCGACAAATCCATTGAATTGGTAATTGTCATCGACACCCAGCTTGTACTTGCAACCCGTAACATCGGCCCAAAGCTGATTGTCGCCTCTTTCGGTAAGGACATTAATCTCGAAGCGTTTTTTCGACTTATCGTATTTCGCCTTGGTACACCTTGCGTAGAACGACAGCATGTAGCTCATGCGTTCGGACACCCTGTCGCACACTATCTTTTCGAGATAGCTATCGCCGGATATCATTTTGGACCATTCGGCGTTTTCTTCGAAACCGTATTTTTCGTAACACCGGTCAGCAACAGGGTCAACCACAGGCTCTTCCGGCGCACTGCTTTTACTGTCGCCCCCGCAACCATAAAACGACGCCATGGCCGAAAGCACACCAAATAGAACAAAGTTCTTCTTCATAAAAATAAAGGTAGAAAAGATACCGGCATCAATCATTCCGAATTCCGAAAACTGAAATCCGAATCAGTATAACAATTGATACAGCCGTATACAAAATCAGCATTTTTCCTGTATCATCCCCTTAAAAAAGAGGATATTTTCTACTTTGGATGTCAAAATAAGGGATGATTATGCTCAAAAAATTCTTGTCCGTGTGCGCCCTCGGCGCTTCTGCTACCTTGGCCGCCCCGCTCCTCACCAACGGCGACTTGTCTTACGGTGACGGCGGCTGGTACATTTGGAACAACCCCGATGGCCCCGCCAAGTACGACGGTAAAATCGGCGTCGAAGGCCTCGGCGTAAACGGCAGCGAAGGCGTAAAGGTCACCGTGACCGAACTCCCGAACCCCTCTTGGGGCCTGCAGCTGCAGCCGCCCAAGTGGCTTGCCGACTCCACTTACTACAAGCTCACTTTCAAGGCGAAGGGCAACATGCCCATTAACGCCATCATTCAGGGCGGTCCTCCCGACTACCGTCAGAAGGAAAGCGCCTCGTTCATGCTCACCAAGGACTGGAAGGAATATTCCATGATTTTCCTTGCCGACCAGAAGGGTTACGGCGTGAACAACGTGACATTCCATGTGGGCCTTGCCAAGGGCTGGCTCCAGATGGACGACGTTTTTATCGAAAAAGTCGAAGGCATGGATGACATGACCTGGTACAACAATTCCGCCGCACGCATCGACAGCCTGCGCAAGAAGGAATTGACGCTTAAGGCAGCCCCCGGCGCCCAGGTGAAGGTGGAACTCATGCGCCACGCATTCCCCTTCGGAACAGCACTCGCTCTCTACCCCAGCAAAGACAGCGTCGAAACCTGGTACCGCAAAACCGCCAATAAGTACTTCTGGTACGGCGTTCCCGAAAACCAGTTCAAGTGGCCGGAATACGAACCCAAGAAGGGCAAGATCCGCCGCGAAGAATTCAAGCAGTATCTGGATTACGTGAACGATTACAAGTGGGGCTTCCGCGCCCATACGCTCGTGTGGGGCCACCAGGGTTACGGCTTCGACAAGCACTTCAGCAACCAGGGCAGCTGCAAGGATATCTCGAAAAAGATCAAGGAACGCATCACCCGCGACGTGAAGGAATACAAGGGCCGCATCAAGGAATACGACGTGTGGAACGAAGCATTCCACGAACCGTTCATCTTTAACAAGTGCGGCTGGGACCTGCTGGATAGCGCCCACGTTTGGGCTCACCGCGCCGACCCCGATGCGCGCCTCTTCATTAACGAATACAACGTAGTGTCCGCCGGCGAAACCGACCGCCTGTACGAAATCGTGAAGGGCATGCTCGAACGCAAGGTTCCCGTACACGGTATTGGCGTGCAGTGCCACTTCGGCGACCGCCAGCTGAACCCGGCATTCATCAAGGCCCGCCTCGACAGGCTCGGCTCTTTGGGCCTCCCGATCAAGGTGACCGAACTTGACTTTGGCGACTGGCAGAAGGGCATGTACTTCGGCGAAGAAGAACAGGCCAAGCGCTACGAAATGTTCCTGCGCATCGCATTCAGCCACCCGGCGGTCGAAGGCATTATCCTGTGGGGCTTCTGGGATGGCCGCCACTGGGTGAAAAACGGCGGTATCGTTGCCATGGACGGTCGCGAAAAGCCCGCTGCCAAGCTCATTTACGACTTGTGGCACAAGGTATGGACCACCAACGGAACGTTCAAGGCCGACGAAAACGGTGTCGTGAAGTTCCGCGGCTACCCCGGCAAGTACAAAGTAACCATCGGCGACAAGAGCGAAATGGTTGAGTTAAAGTAGACGGTAGACAGTAGGAAGTAAACAGTAAAAATTTTTCAGAAGATGCTCCCACGCGGGGGCATTTTTTTTCTATTATGAGCAAATAAACCTTAGTGAGGAAACAATGAAGAGTTCTTATAAAATGGCAACGGCTACATGCGCCCTGTCTTTCGCATTGGCATTCACCGCCTGCGACGATTCCACCTCGGCTAGCGATAACGGCGGCAATGGCGGTAACGGAGGCGCAAACGTCGCCTGCACCAACGAACCAGTAGAATGCCCCACCATCCAATACGAAAACGAAGTTTATGACCTTCGCGACTGCAATCATTACAAGATTCTAACCTTCGGCACGCAGACATGGATGACCGAAAACTTGAACTACAACGGTTGCGAGACCAAGGGCCAAAACTGGTGCTACGGTGGTGACGCAGCCAACTGCCAAAAGTACGGTCGCCTTTACACCTGGACAGCCGCGATGGGCATCGACAGCAAGTTCCAAAAGCAATATACTACTTTATCTGGCACGCAGCGCGGCATTTGCCCCGAAGGCTTCCACATTCCGAGCGATGCCGAAACAGATATCCTTATCGCCTATCTTGAAGAGAATAACAACATAGCCGAATTCAACTTCCAATTCGGCGGCAAGAATAATTTCGCGGGCTACGCCGATTTAGACAGAACCGCATACTTCTGGACTGCTGACGAAGACCACTCCGAATTCGGCGGAAAAGAAAACGTCCGCATCTGGAGTTATTCCGAAACATTTAGCTTCGGTGGCGGCTCCATATTCAAGGACAGCGGTCTTTCGATCCGCTGCGTGAAGGACTAAAAATTTCTGCATAAAAGAAAATGCCCCGCGATAAAATCGCGGGGTTTTTCTTAACATCTACTAAATATATGCAACACCTAATCCTATCGATTCGAATACAGAACAAATGATTCTGGATTTAAAACAACATTAGGTTTCGCACTCGGAGTAATTCTAACAGAATTCGTTCCATCACGCAGTCCGAATAATTCCATATTATCAAATGTGAAGTAACCTTCATGTGGACTATCAAGCGTTATAATTTTATCCACATCGCCATGATAATAGTTACTGTTTTGAACATATTCACGAGAAACAACACCGCCCATGCTGTGACCAACGAGAATATAGCGAGAAGCTAGTTGACGATAGAGGTCGGGATTTTTACGAATCGAATCTAGTGCTACTTGACCGACATATAAAGAATCTTTTCCATTTTTTGAAACATTAAGGGAAGCTTTCACTTCTTGGGCTTCTTCAACGAGAGCTCTACGTTGACCAAATGTTTTATCCTTATTCCATGTTCTATCACCAAGTTCCACAGCGTTGTTCTTGGAACTATTGGCTGGGTTTGTAAACGAACGCCATGAATAAAGATAGGAATCATGTACATTCCGCATGCTGTCTGGCTCTTCAAAAACATTTTTACTCAACCAATAGGTTAGTCTATTTTCGCTACCATATTTACCAATGTGGCCATCACCACGAAAACTCGAATCTTGAGCCGCTTCAGCTAAAGAACCATCCTCCTTAATTCCCTTGTCCGACCCCAAGGCACCATGAATCATCATCACATTGTAATTCGTTATGCTTTCCATCGGCTTAGGAATAGACCAACACACACTTACAAGAGCAATCAATAATATTATTAACTTTCTCATCATTTTCCTACTGAAATTAGTATTCAACAACAACTTCGTCATTTCGATAGAACTTTAGTTCATTACCATACCATATTACGTCAGAACAAGTAATTTTATCACTATTTATGCTACAGATATTCCCGCTTAATTTAATCATATCACCCCAAAAGCCACCAATTGCAAATTCACGAGGAGCCGGAATCACAACACTTTCATTTTTTAAAACAAGGCTATTTTCTCCTTCATCATCCAAGATTACACAATACACATCATCACCCCATGTCCGCACATCATCACACTGTTTAATCCATTTTAAACCATCATCCAATCTTTTGTAAGTTATTAATTTTGCATTGGTATCTAAAACTGCATACTGACAGCTATCTCCACCAGCATCCAACGAGTTATCTCCACGGACAATAAAAGTTCCCCCAAGCCATTGTTTTATGGAATTTGCCTTAAATGCAACAGAACACCCTTCGACAATTTTACGAAGTTTCCTTTCATAGGGTTTTTCTCCTAATTTCCACATTTTTATTGATTCAGGCACATTCCCGCCCCATACAATAGAATCGGTCATTTGCCCAATAAGAGTAGATTCGTCTCTCGTATTATCCAAAGAATCGCACCATCTCGGTCCATCCTCCTGAACCCTATAATTGTAAACGCAAAGGCGAGTATGTCCACATCCTGAACCAAGGTCTTCGTCAGACATTGCGAGAATAGTTTCTTCATATTTTGTCCAACAGCGTATATCACCAATCATTACCAAAGAATCATCCACAAATCCAACAACACGCCTTGAACTTCTTCTATCCTCCCAATCATAATATGTATCCCCACACCCCCACATGCCTACGCACGCAAATGCGGTTATAGCAACCGCAAGCAGCCTCGCCATTTCAGACTTGTTCAACAGATGTTTCATACTCTGTTCTCCTTAAATCTTTTTTCTGCGTATTTTACTACAAAATCATAGCAAACTAAGCTGCATATTCAAAGTATCGGTTCCCTCGTGCGGGCTGTCAAGCGTGATTACCTTGTCAACTTCACCATGATAATAATTACTATTCTGAACCCATTCACGAGAAACAACACCGCCCATTGAGTGACCGATAAGGATGTAACGGGAGGCAAGTTGACGGAATAAATCTGGATGATTGCGCATAGAATCAAGAGCTTCTTGACCATGTAAGTTTTTCGATGTATCATTTGAATCTACCACAAACCAAGCCTTCACTTCCTGGGCTTCTTCAACGAGAGCTCGACGTTGACCAAATGTTTTATCCTTATTCCATGTTCTATCACCTAGTTCCACAGCATTGTTCTTAGAGCTGTTTCTTGTGTTAGAGAAAGCACGCCAATTATAGACATAAGAATTACGAACATAACTGGAATCCTTTTCCCATTTAGGTTCTTCCAAAATATTATGCGAAATCCATCTCGTTACACGATTATTCGAAGTGTAGCTACCCATAGAAGCCGCGCCCAGATGTTCCGTGGCTTCTATAGCTTGAGAATAATCACCTGGATCAAAGCCTTGCAACTCACCATCATCGTTTTTAGGACCATAGGCACCATGAACCATCATCACATTATAATTCGTAATACTTTCCATCGGCTTAGGAACGGCCCAAGACATAGCTGAAAAAGCTACCAAAAGAATACACGCAATTAATCGTTTCATTATTTCGTCCTTTTCAAACCCTAATATACGATGTATACATCATCTTCTCTATTTTTAAAAGAAATTCCACTAGACGAAGCTGACGCGAAGCACTTAATTTTTCCATTCTCTAACCGGCAAACATCTCGTTCCAGCAAGAGAATGTTCCCCTGAAATTGCAAAACAGCTCCCGCAGTCCAGAAATAATCATTTTCCAAAACGTGTCTCAAGCTATCATTTACAAACAACGAAGAAGTCCGTTCTTCTTTATCAAATTTCAAGCAATACATATCACCATCCCATGCTCTCACATCGTCACATTTCTTAATCCATTTTAAATCACTATCCAACCTCTTGTATGTAACTGTTTTTTGTATCGTATCCAACACGCCATACTGACAATATTCATTTCCAAGACTATCCATATCAAACCCTTTTACATCAGGGGGAACGTTCCTTTCTCCCATCACCAAAATTTTCCCGTCAAACCACGGCCTCAATTTCGTAGTATAACCAACCTCTACAGAGCATCCGTCAAATAATTTCTTGATTTTCATCTTATGTGGCTTACCACCTATTTTCCAGAAAGACACTTCCGATTTTGGGTCCCCGCCCCAAATCACTGAATCCAACAATTGCCCCTTAACATATTCAAAATCATCGTCCCTTGAATTGTCCAGCGTATCAAACCATACAGGTCCATCTAATTGGACTCGATAGTTATAAAGCGACAAACCAGGATGAGCATATCCAGAACGATCATACGAAAGACCAAATGTAGGCTCCACTTCCTCATGCCAATAACGAGAAGTATTGACAATGGCTAGAGAGTCGTCAACAAAGCCAACAACTTTACCTAGCGAACGCTCCTCCGACCAATGCATCGATACATCATCCGAACACCCCCACATGTAAACACATATGAGTACAGCAACCATTATTTGGGCCACAAATATCAAATTTTTGCCAAATCTTTTTACCTTCATAGGAAAAACCCATTTAAAAAAGCAATTTGTATATTTTTGGTAAAAATAGAAATTTGTTTGTAAAATGTCACTACAATTTTATTTAACAAAAAGCATACTTTGTTTACATTTTTTATATTTTGTAAACAAAATTTGAAATTCCAAAAAAAGAAACCATTAATTGCAATAAGCAAACATAAGACTCGAAAAATTTAAAATGCCCCGCGATAAAATCGCGGGGTTTTCGCTTTAAAAGGAGATCCCCGCCTTCTCCCCAAAGGGGATAACTCTACTATGGCAACAAGTTGCCAAGTATCGTATAGCGGGGATGACACTCAATTAGTAATTGCGCTAAAGCGCATTACTCGTCGCCTCGGTCATGTCAGACTGCAAGCAGTCTGACGCGACACTCGGCTCCTAGTAATTTTCAGCAGTCACTTCGAAGAAGGACTGCGGGTGGGCGCACACGGGGCATGCGGCCGGAGCCTTGGTGCCCACGACAATGTGACCGCAGTTGCGGCATTCCCACACCTTGACTTCGCTCTTTTCGAACACGGCCGCGGTCTCCACGTTCTTGAGGAGTGCGCGGTAGCGTTCTTCGTGGCGCTTTTCGATAGCGGCGACCATGCGGAACTTCTTGGCGAGAGCGGCAAAGCCTTCGGCTTCGGCAGTCTTTGCAAAGTCTTCGTACATGTCGGTCCATTCGTAGTTTTCGCCGTCGGCAGCAGCCTTCAGGTTAGCAGCGGTGTCACCGATACCGTCCAATTCCTTGAACCAAAGCTTGGCGTGTTCCTTTTCGTTGTCTGCGGTTTTCAGGAACAGTTCAGCAATCTGTTCGTAACCTTCTTTCTTGGCGCAGCTTGCAAAGTAGGTGTACTTGTTGCGAGCCTGGGATTCGCCTGCGAAGGCAGCCTGAAGGTTCTTTTCGGTCTGGGTTCCGGCATACTTGTTTGCCATAAATTCCTCTCTTGGTTGAAGTGTCTCGAAAAGAATATACACTTTTTTAGGTCGTCCCGGGCAAAAATAAGTCCATTCGGAGTCTTTTTTCTGCAAAATAATATATATCTAAACAAAAAGGAGGCCTTTTATGACCCTCATGATTATCCAGCTCTTGATTGTACTATTGGCACTTTACGTGGGCTCCCGTTACGGGAGCCTCGCCCTCGGCGCGATTTCGGGAATCGGTCTTGCGATTCTCGTGCTCGGTTTCGGCCTGCAGCCCGGCAAACCGCCTACCGATGTCATTTACATCATTATCGCGGCGGTGACCTGCGCAGGCATTTTGCAGGCATCGGGCGGCATGGATTGGCTGATCCAGATTGCGGAGCGCCTGTTGCGCAAGCATCCAAACCACATCACGATTTTGGCTCCGCTCTGCACGTTCTTCCTCACGGTTCTCGTAGGCACCGGCCACGTGGTTTACACCCTCATGCCGATTATCTGCGATATCTCGCTCAAGAAGGGAATCCGCCCGGAACGCCCCTGCGGCGTGGCCTCCGTCGCATCGCAGGTCGGTATCACCTGCTCGCCCATTGCAGCAGCCGTCGCCTCGTTCGTCATCATCTCGAACGCAAACGGATTCAACATCAATAACCTGCAGGTCATCGCGATTACGATTCCCGCGTGCCTTTGCGGGATCATGGCCGCGGCAGCCGTCTCGTACAAGCGCGGGCTCGACCTCGACAAGGACCCGGCATTCCAGGCCCGCCTCAAGGACCCGCAGATGAAGGAATACATGTACGGGAATACCGCTTCCGTGCTCGACAAGGAAGTCTCCAAAGAAGCGAAGCGCGCCGTGTTCATTTTCCTCGGTGCTCTCGCCGTCATCGTATTCTTCTCCATTATGCAGATTGCGGGCCACGACATTCGCCCCAAGTTCCCTACAGGTAAAGTAATTGACGGCGTGGCGCAAATGAAGCCACTCGCCATGAACATCATCATCCAAATTGTGATGATTGCCGCGGCCGCGTTCATGGTTATTTTCTGCAAGGCAGCCCCCAAGAAGGCCGTGGCAGGCGCCGTGTGGCAGAGCGGCATGGTCGCCGTCGTCGCCATTTACGGAATCGCCTGGCTCGCCGACACCTACTTCGCGAACTACATGGACGTGATGCAGAGCGGCCTCAAAGACATCGTGCAACATTACCCATGGGCAATCGCGTTTGCGTTCTTCGCGGTGAGTGTGCTCATCAACTCGCAGGGCGCGGTGGTGGTCGCCATGCTCCCGCTCGCCTATAGCCTCGGCATCGAAGGACCTGTGCTCCTGGGCGTACTCCCGAGCGTATACGGCTACTTCTTTATTCCGAATTATCCCTCGGACATTGCGACCGTGAACTTCGACCGTTCGGGCACCACCGTTATCGGCAAGTATCTATTGAACCACAGTTTCATGCGCCCAGGCATGGTGAGCGTCATCGTCTCGACCATCGTGGGCACCATCTTGGTGAAAATTTTCTACTAGAAAATCAGCCATTTGCAACAAATGACGGATAAAGTAAGCTTTATCCGTACATTTTGCCGTTCGTCGTAAAAACGTTCGCTATGCATGGAATTGTTAGACTAAAAACTTATTTTTTTTAGTATGAAGTTTAAACACGCGGCATCATTCATACTCTGCTTTATATTCGTACTGCTTTCCACTGGGTGCGTCACGACGAACGTGCACAAGTTCCGCATGACTGCGTCCGAAGCCCCCGAAGTACACGGGGCAAACACACAGCAGGCCTCTCACTCTTCATTATGGCGATTTACCGGAAAAATCAACTACAACGCCGAAACGAACATAGACATCACCAAAGACGTATCTGAAGCACCGGATCTCGACAGGCTTTTCGATGTACCGATAAAGTTCAAGGATGCCTCATACAAAATGGGCGGCCTCGATTTCAGTGGTAAGGGGGACTTTCTCTATAAAGCAAGCAATTTTGTAATTGGCGGCGGCTTAGGCTATAAAGACGGAATCTATTCGCACCTTACAATGGGTGCAAACTACTCGCATTTCGAGTTCGGCGTATTTCTCGGAGGATACAACCAGTACATCGACATAGAATACTCGGGAGAAAAGGACGGCGATAGCTTCGACAGCCACGGTCACGATGTCAGTACAAGCCTTTTTGCCGGTCTCTATGCAGGCTTTTACCTTGAAAAGTTCTTTGCCAACCTCAGCGTAAGTTCTTACAGCCCAAGCCCCCAAATAGAAGGAATCGACCTAGATGTTCCGCGCATCACGACAGCCTACCTCACCACAGGCTACAGGCTTAACCGCTGGCTTGAATTCAGCGTCGGCGGCATTGCGACCTTCATAGACACTTCCGAGGGGAATAGCTATCCGGGCGTTACCGGCGGCGTAAGCATTTACCTGTAAACAGCGGATGAGCACGAAGGCATCCTGTTTCCTGCGAGAACCAGAAAATTTCTTTTTAAAGGACGAGCAATCGTCCTTTTGTTGTATATTTGGTAAAAAAAGGCGGTACTTATGCTGATGGAAAAGATTGCATTCCCTGCAGATGTGAAGAAGATGGACACGGAAAGCCTGAAGGCGCTCGCGGCCGAAATCCGCACGGCGCTTTTGAACAAAATTTCAAAATGCGGCGGGCACCTGGGCCCGAACCTCGGCATTGTAGAAGCAACCATCGCCTTGCATTACGTTTTTGAATCGCCCAAAGACAAGATTGTCTACGACGTTAGCCACCAGAGCTACACGCACAAGATTTTGACAGGCCGCGCCGAAGCGTTCCTGAATCCAGACAAGTACTGGAGCGTCACCGGCTACACCGAACCCTGCGAAAGTGAACACGACCAGTTCATGATTGGCCACACTTCAACTTCGGTGAGTTTGGCTCTCGGGCTTGCAACCGCCCGCGATATCAAGGGCGAAAAGGGCAACGTGATTGCAGTAATCGGTGACGGTTCCCTGAGCGGGGGCGAAGCATTCGAAGGCCTCGACAACGCCGGCGAATACGCGACGAACTTTATCGTGGTGGTAAACGACAACGAAATGTCCATCGCCGAAAACCACGGCGGGCTTTACGGGAGCCTCGCGGAACTTCGAGCCACGCAAGGCAAGAGCGAAAACAATTACTTCAAGAGCCTCGGCTTTGACTACCTGTATGTAGAACAAGGTAACGACATCGAATCGCTTATCGCGGCATTCAAGCAAGTGAAGGATTCAACAAAACCTGTAGTCGTGCACATCCACACGCTTAAGGGCAAGGGCTACAGCTTCGCCGAAAACGCGAAGGAAGGATTCCACTGGGCCGCACCGTTCGACATCCCGACTGGCGTGGTGAACTGGGGCAGCGGCGAATCGTACGGCAGCATACTCGGCGACTACCTGATGAAAAAAATCAAGGCGGATCCGAAGGTTGTCGTGATTCATTCCGCAGTACCTGCAGGCATCGGGTTCTTTGCCGAGCAGCGCAAGGCGGCAGGCAAGCAGTTCATTGACGTGGGCATCGCCGAAGAGCACGCCGTCGCACTCGCCTCCGGACTCGCGAAGGGTGGTGCAAAGCCCGTGTACAGCACGCATAGCACGTTTATCCAGCGCACCTACGACCAGCTTTCGCAGGACTTGTGCGCAAACAACAACCCGGCCACATTGCTCATTACCATGTCGGGCGCCGACGGCATGAACGACACCACGCACCTCTGCATTTTTGACATCGCGATGATGAGCAACATCCCGAACCTGGTGTACCTCTGCCCCACCTGCGTAGAAGAGGCCATCGCCATGATGGATTACGCCATTGACCAGACAGAACACCCGATGGCCATCCGCATCCCGAACGAAGTCGCACACCGCAGCGTGAAATTCGATACCGACTACTCCAAACTGAATACGTACAAAGTAGACAAGCGCGGAAGCAAGGTCGCCCTCATCGGTCTCGGCAGCTACTACGCCCTCGCCGAAGAAGCCGCAGCGGAACTTGCAAAGAAGGGAATCGACGCCACCATCATCAACCCGCGATTTGCAACAGGCATCGACTGCGAAGTGTTGGACGGGCTGCGCGCCGACCACCAGGTTGTCGTAACCCTCGAAAACGGCGTGGTCGATGGCGGCTTCGGCGAAAAGATCGCCCGCTTCTACGGCAACAGCGACATGCGCGTGCTCGTGAAAGGCCTCAAGAAGGAATTCTACGACAAGGTGCCCTACGGCGAGCTCATGGAACGTAATCGCCTCACGCCCAAGCAGATTGTGGAAGACGCACTAGCCGCGTTGAAATAGCGCGGACTAATTGGATTGTAAGACTCCCCGAGCGCTAAGGCCGGGGAGGGGTTTACTTGGTCGTTTGGAAAATATCATTCTAGATGGTTTCCGCGAGCTTTTGCATCTTCTCGAAATCGTGGGTAGGATTGTCGACCACTTCGGGGATGCCGAAAGCATCCTCTTTCAGGGTGAGGCCGTACAGCCCGATATCATCGGCAAGTTTTGTGCCGGAGTAGACCTGTAAGGGGAACGCTCCGATTTTCCCGACACCGTAACTCTTGACTATACCGATATCGCGGGCGAAGGAATCGTAAGTTTGCAACGGAAGCCCGTAAATCAGGGTGACCATCGTCGCGACGCCAAGTTCCCTACAACGGTCCAGCTTTTCGCGGAGCTGCGCTTCGGTTTTGTAGCTGCCACGCTGAATAGTCTTCAGCACCGTCGGATCAAGGCTCTGCACGCCAATCTCAAAACTCACGTTCGGATTCAACGAAGCCTCTTCCATAAAGCGCTCTGTCAATAATTCCGGACGAATCTGCAGCGTGACCTTTCCGCTGAAACCGACCTTGCGAATAAGCTTCAGATACTGTTCCCCGTGCCCCTCGTAATCATTGAAGAGCGGGTCCAGAACGTTCAGTTTTTTCACTCCGTGTTCCTTGAACAACTTGAGTTCGTCGAGATGACGTTCGTAATTGTCTATGCGGTACACCTTGCCCGAAAGCGTATCGCGATGCTTGCAGAACGAACAGCGGAAAGAGCAACCGCGGCGAGTTTCAGCCCGCACGGTATCAACACCACCGCCAAGGGAGATGACGCCCGAAAGATACGGAGATTCAAGTTCTCCAAACTTGGGCAAATCCATCATACGCGAAACTCCTTGATTGATATAGTGGCGTAAATTCGCGAATATCTTTTCGCCGTAGCTGAGCGTAAACATATCCGCGAACGGAAAACGTCTGCGGAGTACATCTTCACTCCCGAAAATGGAGGCTCCCCCTAGCATGATGAAGATTTCCGGAACACGCCGACGAAGTTCTGCGCCGGCGAGCGCAACCATCTTTTCGCACCAACCGAAAACACTGAACGCGACTACATTATACCCACCGATAAGCACCCTGGTGACAACCTCGCTTGCCACGAGATTCCATTCAATATTGAAATCGCCGTTCATCTTTTGAAAGCGATTCAAGTCACAGGTGAATACGTCAAGCGTATCGCCTGCATTGGCAGGACTGTTCCAGAATGCGCCGGCAAGACAGCTGGTTCCATAAGCCTCACGAGGCTCATTCTTGCGGCAGAAATTACTGCTCACAAGCAGTACGTGAAGCGGTGTGTGGATGAAGGAGTTTTTCATCATACGCACCTCCCACTTTTTTTAATTGCCGCTTTTATCGCATCCGCAATTATCTTACAATTATCATTATGCGCCTTATAAACAATCCAGTCTGTGGGTCCCTTAAAACAGGTATCAACAATTTCAGTTGCTCGATGCGCTAAATGTTTGCAAAGACACACAATAACACCGAAATCCCTCATATGCGTACCATTCCATAACGCACGTAACTTTGAACACGATTTAGCATTGCGTTCAACGAGGATTTGTCGTACAAAAAGACCTAATTCTTTTTCCAAGGCTTCTTTTTTTGATGCGTTTCCGCCAACTAGGATAATATCGAATTCGTTCTTTAAATTCGCAGTAGACGCCTCACTTGCATTTACGCCTAACTTATTCCTAGAATGAGCTTTACCCTTCTTAAAAGGACGATTCAAAAGTTTGAATGCACTCGGCTTCAAGGATTCATACCTGTTTAGTGACTCTCGTTCCCAATCTTCAGCAGAGAATTCTGATCTATATCGCGTATTTGTATTCCGGAGGTAAATTCCCCGAGGACGCCTTTCAACAAGAAATTGGAGTATATCAACTACCGACAATCTCAAGCTTGGGTATTTTTCAGCAATAAAACGACAACGACAAGCTATAAATTCTGCTATCGCTGTAACCCCGTGATTGTAGTCCTTAAGAAACGCATTTATTCGACCCAGTTCACTTTTAGCATCATTTTCGCAAAAAATTTGACCGGGAGCGCCATATTTTTGTGAAAAAGCGCGATTTAAAGGCAAAACAGATTGATTTTTCATATTTTATCCTTCGCCATTATGGCTTCTTGTTTTTTCAAGGGCGGCATTGCCCTTTACTCCCAATTTCTCTTTGAATCCATTACCAGTTTTCACCAGTTTTTACTTTCCCCTAGGGGAAAAGGTGTTTTTTTCACAATTTTAAGCACTTTGTAAATTTTTTTATTATTTTAAGAAATACAACATTCTTACCCAAGGAGTCTCCAAATGAAACAAATTATCCTAACTTGCCTTATCGCATGCGGACTTTCCTTCGCTTTTCTACCCGGTGTGTGCGAGGTTGGCGACGCCAAAAAAGAACGCTTTGAAAAAACCGTCGAATATGAACTCATGAAAGAATGCATGAACGGAAGTTTCGGAACACAAGGAGTTTCCGGTTATAACGAAAAATTGGAATACTGCTCATGCTTAATCGGAGCGCTGCATTGCTATTTTGGTTCAATTGAAAAATTGAATGAAGCCGACCAAAAGAAACTGGAAAAGGCGACCAACCTAGCAAAAAAGTGCTATGACAAGTCAAAATAGAAAGAGCTCCATAGAAACGGAATGGAAGAGAGTCAACGAAAGCATTGATTCTCTTCTTTCGCAATTGACCCCACAATACACGGAAATCGGCGTAGGAAAAACGAGCGAAGGCTTTTTTAACGGAAAAACTTTTCATGATGAACTAGATAAATTTGCAACCGTTGAATACAATCGTGCAAAAAAAGAAAACAAGGGGTTTCTTGATCCAGAAGAATTCAAAAAGAAATTAATAGACAACTACACAAAACACTATCGATACAGAGCAACACGAACATCCATCATTAAGCTGAAATTATTTCTAGATTTCCTATGTAACCGAAAAGGAAATACGCTTTCTTCCCAATTTATGTGGCCCGAAAACTCCAATCCGATTTTATCGCCTACGGTTGTTCGTTTCATGAGAAAATGCTCAAAAGAATTCGATAAAAGACAAAAAAAGAAATAGAAGTACATAGCCCATTTAACCAATGGGCTCCTTGTTACAAATTAATGCAACTAGAAATACTATTTTGAAACGGGCTTATGCACTTCGATTTCGGCTAATTACTTCTTCCTCCCCTGGTAAAGCTTGTTGTTAGAATTCAGCTGATCAGCATGATTATCCATACGGGCTTGATACTGGTAATTATTCGGGTTCATCTGGTCCGCATGGTGGTTCAGATCGGCCTGGGACTGATTCGATTTCATAAGAAATCCTTTGACCAGAATCGCATCTTTTGTCGTTCTAGTCTTTTTTGAAAGCAACAGCGCTTTCAAGCAGTCAACACTTCAAATCGACTGCTATCAGAATTTACCTTCTTGTCCCTGCTATTTGGAGACTCAAAAACTTCTGTTTTTTTAGAAAAAAAGGGGGTAAGAGAAAAAAAAGAGGGTAAGAAACGCACTTACCCTTTAAACAAAGATTCTACAAATTTTTCATACATTTTTTCTAAGCTTATTGGTTTTGTATTATAGCAATCATAATGCGTTAATAATCCATAACCGGACTTATAGATAGAAAGGTTCGGCGATATTGAAAATTGTTGTTTCCAATCAGATACTGCATTACTGCTGAAATATTCTTTCACATATCTTTCTGCTTCGGCACGCTCATTGATTGAAAGGGTCGCCATTTTTTCTTCTAGTGCAACTCTAAAATTAGACTTTTCTATACATTGCTCACGTAAGATATCAAATGCCTCCGACTCTGATTTGTTCTGAACTATAGACGCCAAAGGTACATTTGTCACATACTTTTTTATCACTGATGAAGCATTATCATTCTTGCTAATCTGTTCTCCTGAAGACTGTTGAGTCAATAGGCGCGCCACATCACATCTGCGGGCTTTTTTCCCAAATTGAGGATCTATAACCATTTTACTCTTTTTGTCTTTTATCGCTTCGTTTATGTCATTTTCATCATATATTATTTCATAACCGCAACATCTTCGCCAAGTTTCATGTGCAATATTGGCAGCCATTTTTTCTTCTTCAGAGCCTTTTTCCCATTCAATAAGTTTTAAAGGCAAAAGATGAATATTATAGTATCGTCCGATATAAAGCAGGTTCCTTAATTCGGGAACAAACCCCTCTATCCCTCCAGATTTTGCCGACGATATATTAGCGAAAGCAACGAAAGCTTCTGTAAGGAACAAAGATTTTTCATTCTCAATTAAGGATCCAAAATCTAATTTTTTTAATTGTTCAGCATACCATTGCCGTGCATTTTCAAGTTCAGTTTCCGAATTTTTATCTTGCTTTATCTTCTCAAAATATTCATTATGTTTTTCACGCCATTCCCTATTATCCTCTGAATCAGAAATTTTTTTATCAAAGGGATAAACAAATAAGAACCGTCCAAAGAATGACAAGGGCTCAATATTCCTATTTGAATACACAAACCTAGAAAATTCACCCACAAATCTAAATTCGTCTAAAACATCATCATCAACATTCTCGCTTGATACACCTTTTTTCTCAAGATCTTCGACACATTCAAAAAACTTAAAACAGTCTTTCTCATTTCTGAACAAAACGTCTTCTACTTCGCTTGGATTCTCTGGAACAAATGCAACATTAAAAAAAAACTTATAACAGTCTTCAAATATTTTTTTATAAGAAGGTCCCTTTTGCTTTATATAAATAGTGGCTACAGAATCGCCTTCAATTATTCTTGATTTGAAATATTTTATAAATATCCTAACAACACCTTTGTGTGCTTTGGATACATCAGATAAATTAACAAATTCTTTTCTCAAATAATCAAAAAAATGTTTATGAACAGGATAGACTTTTATAATCCTGTCATATTCATAATAAAACCGTTTACATTTTTCTGTTTTATATTTTTCAAACACAATTATACCTCTTCTTCAAAATACCTTATTTTTCAACCAATATCAAAAAAACTTCTTCTCCCCACTTCATTTTTTCATATACCCCCCCCACTATGGACACGGAAAGAAAATAGCCACTTTTCGCATCGTTTTATCAAAAAATGTATAAAATCCCGTGAAATACATCACTCCCGCTCGGGGCAACTAAAAAAATTGCTCCCGCGCGGGTTTCATGGTATATATTACTTGTGTCTAAAATTCCAAGGAGTATTACGATGAAAAAAATGTTCCTCGCGGCCGTTATCGGCGCAAGCGCTCTCTTCACCGCATGTGGCGACGATTCCTCTTCGGCATCCAGTTCCCCGACCTGCACCATTAACAAGGGCAGCCAGGTGACCATAACCATGACCAAGGACGGCCAGACGGAAGAAATCGTGTACGCCCTTGATGGCGACAACCTCGTGATGACCAAGGACGGCGAGAGCGAAACTACTCCGGCAGGCGGCATGACGCTCGACGACGTTGGAAACATGGCCGACGAAATGTGCTACGACTTCATGACGGGCGCAATGGACAGCAAAGACGATACGCAAGAAGATTAAAACAGCAATGTGCGAAGGGTAGTAATTACATCGCTCCTGTGCGGAGCGTTTTCGCTTGTGGCGGGGCCGCTTGCCGGCGCAGTTCATGCGGCGGGGTTCGCGGGTGTTTTCGACGCGGGCTGGTCCACAGCCTACTACCCGCAAGATTCCATCACGCACATGCACCAGCGCCTGCACGCGCTCGGGATGGACGAGGTTGTGTTGCAGTACGCCGCGGTCGAGGTGACGCACTTGTACTACCCCTCGCAACTGGACTTTTTGCAGAACACGCAGTACAAGAACAACGAACTTTTCCCCAAAAGCATCGAGGCGGCGAAGGCCACCGGGACCAGGGTCTGGCTCGGGCTTTACTACAATGGCGACAACTGGTACACGCCACCGACCGCCGAGCAGCTCGATACTTTGTCTGCACGCAACCTGAAGGTACTCGAAGAAATCTATTCGCTGTACGGCAATGAAACTGTTGTCGAGGGCGTGTACATTCCGCAAGAAATTGCGCGCTACTACTGGGATGGCCTGCGCACTGACGCGACTCCGGAAATGCTTACGAAACACTTCTTGAAACCGGTCACCGAAGCCGCACAGGCTAAGGGCTGGAAGGTGATGGCGGCCCCATTCTACAACCAGAACCTGGAAACTCCCGAGAAACTGCAAACGTTTTTCGAGAAACTTTTTGCCGCAGGATTCAAGCCCGACGTAATCGCCGTGCAGGATGGCGTAGGCGCGAGCGACGCGGGCAAGCACCACGCCGAAACTACGAATGTGGGCAACTACGAACGCGCGGTGGCACAGGCCTGCAATCAATACGGGATTGAATTCTGGGTGGACATGGAACTGTTCCGCACCGACGATTCACACGCGCTTGCCGACAGCGCAAGAATCTCGGCGCAGCTCGATACCGCATACGCCGCGGGGGCTTTGATGGTCATCGGCTATGACTTGGCCGTGCTCGGGAATGCAGGCCTTGACTCGCTAGAGAAATGGAAACTGGAACCCAGCGTGATACCTACGTCACCCGATTCCACAGCCGCCATCGCGACACCGCACGAAAACCACGAAAATCGCCGTGCATCCAACGTCCGCATGTTCGATACGCAAGGCCGCTACCTCGGCACCGGCGAACAAAAAATCAGCCCTGCCGTCAGGACCGTGAAGAAGCGGTAAATTACTTCACACACCTAACGGATCTTGCTTCGTCTTTGCCGAAGGCGCTGAGCTTAGCGGCCTTGATGCTAAAATCCAATAGCATGTAGTAAGCGAGGCCATCGGGCGTTTCGACAGCGCTCCAGAGGTGGGCATAGCCGCCGATACCGTCGAACTTGCCGGGAGCAGATTCGCTGCCGCCTAGGCGGTACCCTGCAGGGAGAGCGTTAAAGCCGTAATCGTCTGTGCCGTTCCCTTTCTTGAACCAGCCGCTGGTGGACTTAAGTTTTTCACCTGCAAAATCCATGCCGCCAGCGCTTGCGATAAGTTGTTCAAAGTCTGCGCTATCAGGGAGTCGCCAGCCTTCTGGGCACACGGTGCGGGCCATGTCCCAATTGTAGAGCCGCCCGTACTTGGAGCAGTTGCGATTGTCTCCTTCGGGGCACGCGCTCCCTTCGATTTCGTAATTCAGGTTTTCGGCCATCCAGGTCTGCGAACCGATTTGTACGATGTCGTAACTTTGTCCGTCACGCGGGTCGGTGAATGATTCCGAACAGGCAACCATCAAGGCCACCAGGGAAAACAAAGACAACAAAATAATAAAACGCATAAAACTCCTAAAAACACTCTATATATAGATTTTTCGCCTACAAAGTTGGAAAACAGATAAAAAATACCCCCGGCCGTTAAGTCGGGGGCGGTAATGTTCTTGGATCCTATCGGCCCGTTGGGCCTCCAGGATGACAGTGCAGGTTATTTCACGAATGCGCCGTAGATGGCCTTGATGGCCTTCTCGGTATCGGCTTCGTCAACACCGGTGATGATGTTGATCTGCGAAGAACCCTGGTCGATGATGCGGACGTTTACCTTGTTGTCGGCGAGAGCGGTGAAGAGCTTTGCAGCCACACCGATCTTGTTCGTCATGCCGTGACCGACAGTCGCGATAAGCGAGATGCCCGGGAACACCTTGATACGGTCGGGGCGCATCTGCTGCGTGATGTCTTCGAGGACCACGTCCTGCACGGCGTCGAGAGCCTTGCTATCCACCACGATGCTCATGGAGTCGATGGCGCTCGGGCACAGTTCGTAGGAGAGGCCTTCGCTTTCGAGCACGGCGAGCACGCGGCGGCCAAAACCGACTTCCTTGTTCATCATGGACTTTTCGATGTAGATCATCGAGAAGCCCTTACGGCCGGCGACACCCGTAATCGGGAGCTTCGCTTCTTCCGGAGTGGGGCCGATGATGGTACCCGCATCTTCGGGGCGGTTCGTGTTGCGGATGTTGATAGGAATCTTCTTCGCGCGGCACGGGGCGATAGATTCGTCGTGAAGCACGCTGGCGCCGGAGTAGGCGAGTTCGCGGATTTCGCGGTAGCTCACGTATTCGATCGGCAGCGGATTTTCGACGATGCGCGGGTCAGCCATGAGCATGCCCGAGACGTCGGTCCAGTTTTCGTACTTGGCGGCATCGATGCCGTTGGCAAGGATTGCGCCCGTGATGTCGGAGCCGCCACGGCTGAAGGTCTTGACTTCGCCACGGAGGTTGCTGCCATAGAAGCCCGGCAGCACGTAAAGCTGGTTTTCGTCAGACAAGGTCTTCGCGATATCTTCGTAGGTCTTCGGCGTAATGCGATACTTGTCGTCGAAGGTAATCAGCGGGAAGGTATCCACGAAGTTTGCGCCCAGGTACTTGGCCATGAGGCGTGCGCACAGGAATTCGCCACGGCTTACCAAGAAGTCGGTGCTGACGGATTCGGGGTGGTTCTTGAGCTTGTCTTCGAGGCTGTCGAGGTCTTCGGTCAGCTTGTCTTCGAGACCGAGGTCCCTGCAGATTTCGTCATAGCGCTGACGGATCAGGTTCCACGGGGTCGAGAAGTCGAGACCCTTGGAGGCGAGGTCGTAGGTGCTGTAGAGGAGGTCGGTAAGCTTGGTTTCCTTAGGATTGCGCTTGCCGGGTGCGGAAACGACGATGACCTTGCGGTTCTTGTCGGATTCAACGATGGCCTTGATCTTCTTGAACTGGCCTGCATCGGCGACAGAGCTGCCGCCGAACTTACATACGATTCTTTGACTCATTTTTTCCTTTCGGGCCACCAAACCTCTCGGCTTCGAGCGCAGTCACTTTCCTCGCGACCGTCGTGCCCAAGCCTACCCATCTGGCCAGCCACTTTTGGTTTACGGCGCCCTTGCGGTCGCCTTTGTGTCTATGTCTGCGACGGTGTTTTACCGTTGCGGGGGCAATAATAGAAAAAACGACAAGACACGGCAAGGTTTGTCAAAAAAATGTCACGAAACCAGGCGAAATTTGGACAAACCTTTTACTTTTTCGTCAAAAGTGATTTAGTAATTTAGCGGCACAGACAAACTAAGCAGCTCTTAAAGGAGAACATATCATGAAAAAAACGCTGATTGCCGCCGCGGCATCGGTATTCTTTATTGTTGCCTGCGGTGACGA
This sequence comes from Fibrobacter sp. UWOV1, assembly GCF_900142495.1. Taxonomy (NCBI): domain Bacteria; kingdom Pseudomonadati; phylum Fibrobacterota; class Fibrobacteria; order Fibrobacterales; family Fibrobacteraceae; genus Fibrobacter; species Fibrobacter sp. UWOV1. Next base: position 52,893 of record NZ_FRBA01000012.1, read on the forward strand.
TTCCTCATCAAACGCATCGAACGATAGCCGGACACAGCCAACAGAAACCGACACAAAAACAGGGCGATATCAAGTCGACGAATCAGAGAATCTCTTGATCATGATTCCCGACAGCACGTACAGATCCGAATGCGTAGCCGTTGGAGAAGATTTCGTATGGGAGCGCCTACCCCTAAACGGTCCCGATACGCTCAAGTATGAATTCCGAGGAGATTCCCTAGCGCTATCCGCCTTCCGAAACGGCAAAAAATTGCCAATTGAAGAAGTTTTCATAGGCGGGAAATCAGGAAAATTCGAAGGAACCTGGTCACAGCCCTCATTCTCACTCACATTCTCTGACGGAAAGTTATCTCAAACGACCATTCTCGACCTAAGTCAAGAAAATGATGAAAATCCCGATTTCATGAACTCCTTTTTTATGGCAAAACTTTATGACGCAATCAACGAAGGAAACCTCTTAACTACTGCAAAAACCATATTCGAAAAAGATTCTTCTAGCGTACAACGTGCCATTGAAGAAAACAAGGTCAATATCAAAAAAAATGAAAAGACCAGCCAAGTCTTCGAAATGAAAGGCAAGACGTTCTCAATTGACATCAAAAACGCAACCGAAACGCCCATTTACGACGGATTCTTTTTCAAAACAGTCAGCGAAATCCAAATAGAACTTTCGGACGGCTCCACGACCTGCAAACTGAACTATTCAGAAAAACTCGTCGACAAGGATTTATGCCATGGCGAAAAATCCGAATTCCTTGTGACAAATGTCTTGAAGAACAAGAGAGGCGAGACGATGCGGGATTCTGAAGGAAATGAAATCGAATCTGCAACTCTTTATAGGGATACGGGCAACGACAGTTTCTCGGAATGCTTCCTTAAAATGAATCTCGACTAGTTTTGTAAAAAATTAGGCGCGAATGTAAATTATTCGCGCTTTTGGTATTCAGAGCCTCTAAAAAAGCGTGTATAGTATAGAGGCTTTATGAACAGACACGAATCCATGTTACGCATTGCGGCAAGCTCCGACATCTCGGTGCTACTGCTTGGGGAATCGGGCAGCGGCAAAGAAGTCGCCGCCCGCTTTGTCCACGCTCACAGCAAGCGGGCGGGCGGGCCCTTTATCGCCCTCAATTGCGGGGCGATTGCCAAGGGACTCACCGAAAGCATTCTGGAAGGCCACCGCAAGGGGGCTTTCACCGGCGCCGTCGACGAGCGCCTGGGAGTAGTGCGCTCGGCGGACCACGGCACGCTTTTCTTGGATGAAATCGGCGAGATGCCGCTCGAAATTCAGTGCAAGCTGCTGCGTATTTTGCAGGAGCGCTCCGTAATGCCACTCGGCAGCTGCGACCCCCAGCCTGTAGACTTTCGCCTGGTTTGCGCCACCAACCGCAACTTGCGCGCCGAGGTGCACGCAGGGCGATTCCGCGAAGACCTTTATTTTAGACTGAACGTGTTCCCCGTGAAAATCCCGCCGCTCCGCGAACGCGAAGACTTTGCGGCTATCGCCCAAGAAATCTGGAAAGAAATCGCCGATCACAACCCGCTTAATGCAAGCGAGATTGCATTGCTTTCCAAGCGCAAATGGCCCGGAAACGTGCGCCAGCTCAAGAACGTATTGCAACGCTATTCGCTTTTAAAGCCCTACGACATTACCTTGGGCAACGTGCTTACCGACGAATTCAGCGAACCCGCCACAGTCGCAGACACTTGCACACTATACCAGGCAAAATCCAGGCGCATTGCCGAAACACCCGAATGGAACTTAATTTGTTCAGAACTTTCCAAGAACAGCGGCAACAAAAGTGTCACCGCGCAAAAACTAGGCATCAGCCGCGGCTGCCTCAATTATCATATTAAGAAACACCAGAGCTAAAAAGAACTTAGTTGGCAGAACTTAGAACTTAGTGATTAACTAGAATCGAATGCCAAGCGTCAGGTAGTGGTAGCCGCCGTCAAACGCTTTTTTGGGGCTGTAGGCGTAATCGAAATGCGCCATACCGACGGCAACGCCAAGGCCCGCACTGATTCCGTCTTCGGTATCGGGGCGCGCCGCGTAGCCCATACGGAACGCAAGCAAGTCAGCGTAATTCAGTTCGCCACCGAATCGCCATTCGGGGTCCTGCATATCGGCGCGGCGGTAAGCGTCGGCAGACATGTGCAAGTTCCAATTGCTCTGCAAGTCAAAGAACTTTGCAATCGGCAAAATGCCCGTAATGCCTGCCTGCAATGCCATCGGGGCGGTTTCATCTTCGCCATCGTAGTCGCTCATGTAGCCAAAGTTCGTAAGGGTCGCGCCAAAGGCAAAGTATTCATTCACATGGTAGGCGCCACCAACATCGCCAAGGAACGCAATCGCCGATTCGTCATCAATCGTCTGCACACTCAAACGCGCCGACGTTGCCCAGTTAAAAACCTTGCTGCGGTTACCGAGGCCCGCCGAGAGCGACCAGGCGTAGGCACCGTATTCCGACGTCTTGAAACCCTCTTCGTCGCGGCCCTCGATTCCATCGTAACCCAAGAATTCAAAACCTGCCGACGCCGTGAGCGGGAATTTCCAGAATTCGAACGGGAGCGCCAAATACGCCGTCGTAAAATCGTCGGCCGTCATTTCCGGGAAAATAATATGGTTAATGCCCGCCTCGGCCTCTTGAACTGCGGACATAGCCAGCGGGTTACGCGAAATTTCAGAAGCATTCGCTGCATCGGCAACGCCCGCCCCCGAAAGGCCGGCAGTCCTAGCCGAAGCATGCATCGAGAGGTACTTCATCGATACCCCGCCCGCATCTACGTTCCAATGCTCCCCGGCAAACACAAGGGAACATGCAACCAGACTAACAGCGAGGATCTTCTTATTCATGCCCTACAAGATACAAAATTTCAGGATTATTCTTCTAGCCGGTTATAGCGATTCACTGCAGAACTATAGCTTGCATGAGACACAGCCATCATTGTAGCCCCAAACGGAATGGCAACAACGCCTCCCATCATCAAAAAATGGCCATAATTTTTGTCATTTACCATGGCAACACCGCCCGTCGCAATCAAAGCCGCAGAAGCCACCGCCATAAACACTCCTGCCGCATGCATTTTCTTGCTCGTTTGCAATTGCGCCTTGGCCTTTTCACGCTCCATCAAGGCCTCTTGAATATCACGACCCGCGTTATAGCTATCCACCTTCATGTTCTGCACTTCGTAATATTCAAAGAATGACAGCCATAAAAGCGGTGCCATGGCAGCACTACCTACTAGAACATACTTTCCACCTTTCTGCGACGCGCTTACGCTCCCGGTAATCAAGGAAAGCAGCTCAAGCGTCACCATCGATATGCCGGAATATTTCCAGAACTTGCCTTTAAGGCGGTAGGAATCGTACCACTCTTCACCTTCAAAGAAAGGTTCAATTTCGTCGATAGAAACATCTCTGCAGTCTAGCGTATAGTTCCACCCCACGCCAAGCAAAACTAAGGGCGAGCCAAACTCATACCCCATTACATGGCGGTCAGTGGTATCTTTTGGAGTTGGCAACACCTGCGCAAAGACCGCACAGGGAATCAGTAACGCCAGGATAATCGCTTTAAGCAGGTTATTCATACACTAGAAAATATTGTACAGAACAGAAAGACCGAAACCGCCAATCATATAAGTTGCAATCCCGTCATCGATCAAGTCGTAATTATAGGTATCACGATAACGCCAATCCATTTGGACAAAATCACCCATGACGGAAAGCGTCAGTTTATCCGTCAATTTATAGCCAAGGCGAAATCCATAAGATCCCGCAAGATCATGCGCAAAGGACTCCTTTTTCTCTTCCGTCTTTTCATTCAATTTATCGTGATTAAATATGAAGAAATAACTAAAATATGCATCCGCAACAAACTTTTTATATGTCACAGACCAAATCATAGGTTTTATGCCGATTCCCCAAAATGCGACCGTTTGTTCGCCATCATCAAACGAATAGCCAAAACGACGCAATTCAATGGACATCTTGTAGTCTATAAAATTCTCCGGTTCATCAAAGACCCCTGTCTCTAAAGAAAAGCCCAATGCTCCGGCAGGCTCCCTAATGACATTGTCACTTTGAATTCGGCTATCCCAAATATTCCCGCCAACAAAGAACGCATTTGCATTAACGCACAAAGCGAGCAAAACAAACAAGACTAGTTTTTGCATGGTTCTACCTCGCGAATGCTCAAATACATCTTATCGCCATAACCACGCATACGTTTGCCATAATCACCAGCTTCATATATGAAGTCTTCCCAACCAATTCGCAGGTTGTAGAGATAACTTCCATCTGCCTCATTTTCTTGCAACACAATCTTATAGTTGTACGTCGTATCCGTATCAAATTCATTTTCACTTACTGTAATAAGCTCACCCGTTTGTTTTATATGACCAAAATACTTTTCTCGAATTACGGCAACGGAATCGTGAATACATATTTCTCTACAAAAGATGTATCCAGCATTTCCCCAATAATCAGGGGGAAACACCTCATCCGAATAAAAACATCCCTGAATGTTTTCGAACGATGTTTCTTCTGGAGACTCAGACAATCCATTATCGTCAATGTACGCGCAAGCACATAACATAGACAATAATAAGACCGAAGCTATTGTGAAGAAATACTTCATAAAACACCTTAATTCATACACTAGAAAATTGTTCTTCAGCACCACCAAATCTAACAAATTAACATTCCCGCGTAAAGTAAAAAAAGCCCCGCGAAATTATCGCAGGACTATTCAAATCGCGTTGATTCCAGCTATTCCACATCGCAGCCGGCACTCGGATTCTGCCAGCCGTTTTCCGGAGGAGCTTCGCCCGCCTTCCAGCAGTGGAGCGTATCGAGCACGTCGCCTTCCTTGAAAGTGGACCAGTCCGTCACCTTCTTGAAGTTGTTTTCTAGAGAGGTGTTGTATCGGCTCATGTAGTGGTCAATCAAGTACTGCGGGCATTCCACTTCTTCGATGTAGTAGGTCGGATTGTCTGCGGCCATGTACCAGTCGGCAAACCAGTGGCAACCGCGCAACAGGTTCGGGAGGCCGGCGTCGCCGAAGGCCGCGTCGCACATATCCTTGATGCAGGTCTGGTATGCGGCGAGAGTAGCGTCGTAACCGAGCTGGTTCTGGCATTCGGTCAAGAATCCGCCAAAGCCTGCACCCCAGTTAAAGTCGCTGCCTTTTTTCACCTGAGTTGTAAGAGCGTCAAAAGCGCCCACGCCACCACCCGGCACCATCAAGTCAAACTGTCCTGCCGGAAGATTAGGATTGCCGCCAGCCACATCCATACCGATGTTAGAGGCCATCACGATCATGTGCTTGCCCTTGAGAGCCTTGTGGGTTTCCCTGGGCGGGTTGTTTTCCATCTCGTTCGCGAAGTGGCCATCGTACTGCAAGTGATAGCATTTGCCGCACTTGCTGTTGGCTGTACCCGCAACGTAACCATAAGACAGGTTCTCTGTCACCTGGATCGGAGCCATGTCGGTGCAGGTGAACACGCCCTTTTCCTTTTCGTCGCCGCAAGCGCTTCTGGTCCCGTTGTAACCGAACCAAGCCTTACTGACGTCACCCAAGGTAAAGGTAGGGACTTCGACATCGTGGATGTTGCAGTTACGTGCAGTGCCAAAGTCGGCAAGGAACGCCTCGTTGGAAGACGTATCTGCACGAGTTGTATCGTTAGAGCTTTCCTTAAGCCAAGAGCAATGCGGTTTGCAGGCATCCCAATAACGGGTATTCCAGCCGCGCTTTGCCGTAGCGCTAATGTCCTTGGTGTATTCGGCCGGAGGCGCACCGTAAGATTCAAGAGTCGGGAACCCGTCAGGGCCCAGTTCCGGATTCGTATTCACGGAGCCGCTGCTTTCAATAATCCCGGCGTCCGCGCTAGAGGTCGGGTCAGCAGAAGCCGAACTCAAGAGCGTCACATCTCCCGTTTTAGGATCCACAGTGGCATTCGCCTCGCAAATAGGCAGAACGGTGAGATCTACATTCTCCATCACCACCTGACCTAGAGCATTTACAATCGTCCCTTCCGCAAAAGTTCCAATCGAATTTCCCGCAGCATCTGTCACGCGGCCATCGGCATAGATACCCCAACTTTCACCGGCAACATCAAGCAACCAAGCGGTAGAGGTAAGCGCAACCTTATTGCAAGGGTTGTTTACGCGAATCTCGGAATCAGAAGATGCCGGATTCTGAGCATTGACGCTACTTGAAGACAATACCGGATTTTGCGAACCTACACTCGACGAAGAAAGCTCGTTATTAGATGCGTCGTTAGCAGTAATCGTTTTTGTATCGTCACCGCAAGCGCAAATCATGGCGACCGCACCTGCAGCAATTACACTCTTGAATAACTTACGATTCATAAAACCTCTTACGGGGCGCAACCCTGCGGATATTCGTCCGTCAGGCATTCCTGCGTTTCAAGAGCATCACCCTTCTTGTAGTCAGACCAGTCATCACGCCAACGGAAACGGTTGTCCTTGGTCGTGTTGATGGTTGTCATGTAGTGATCAATCAAGTACTGCGGGCATTCCACCTCTTCCCAGTTGTAAGTCGGGTTGTCGGCAGCCATGTACCATTCGGCATACCACTTACAGCCGCGCAGCAAGTTCGGCCACTTTGAAAAAGCCTTTTCGCAGCCGTCAATGATGCACTTCTGGAAATCGGCGACTTCGCCGTCCCAGCCAACCTGTTCAAAGCAGACTCTTCCGATGCCACCACCATTGGCACCAAGTACCGAAGCGTCTGTCAAGCCCAACTGGGTCGAAAGGGCATCGAAGGCGCCCACGCCACCACCAGGAATCAACAAGTCAAACTGGCCAACTTCCACATCGTAACCGATATTGGATACCATAACCACAATATGCTTGCCATTCAGAGCCTTGTGTGTTTTCTTGACATCGCCATCGTTCTTGCCGCCATTATACTGCAAGTGATAACACTTGCCACAACCGAACTTATACTGAGCTCCGGAACCGGCAACATAAGCATACGAAAGAGTGTCGTTCACAGCAATAGGCGCCATGTCCGTGCAAGAGAATGTACCCGTAGCGTCCTTTTTGTCGCAAGCGCTATTGGTCCCTTCATAACCCATCCAGTATTGCTGAACAGCGTGTCCCAGGGTATAGGCAGGAACCTCTACGTCGTGAACATTGCAGTTACGTGCAACGGTACGGCCAGCCTGGAATGTTTCTTCGCTCGTGGTATCAACACTGCTGAGCCAAGAACAGTGGGGCTTGCAGCCATCCCAATAGCGGCTATTCCAACCGGTCTTTCCGTTATCGCGAATTTCTTTGGTATAAGCTGCAGGAGGTGCACCGTAAGATTCCAGAGTCGGGAACCCGTCGGGGCCCAGTTCCGGATTCGTATTCACGGAGCTGCTGCTTACGGTAGGTTCGGTGCCCGCGCTCGAAGTCGGGTCGGTCGGTTCCGTGCCGCCTGCACTCGATGTCGGATTCGTCGGGTCACCCGGATTAGCGCCTGCCGAAGAAGTCGGATTCGTCGGATCACCCGGATTAGCGCCTGCCGAAGAAGTCGGATTGGTCGGGTCGCCCGGATTGCTTGCCTCAGACGAAGAGCTGAGCTTTACAGGTAAACCGGTATCAGGATTGATGCTGGCATTTGCAGCACAGGCGGTAAGGTCAGCGAGATTGACATTCTGTGCAAGGGGAGCGCCTGCCAAGTCCATGACGATTCCGTCGGCATAGTAGCCCACTGCGGCACCGGCAAGATCGGTCACGTTACCGTCGGCATAAATGACCCAGTTGTTCAAGAGCCACGCGTCCGCCATTACAACAGCCTTTGCGCAGGCGTTATCGGCAATCGGAGTTGCAGGATTGCTCGAAGCGGAATCGTCGCCGCAAGCACAAATCATGGCGACCGCACCGGCCGCAATCATCGACTTCATCAGTTTACGTTTCATACATCCTCTTATTGTTTTTCAATTCTAAAAATAAATTCTGTTGCCCGATTTTCAAAGCAAAATCACATTACTAAATCATTATATGTTCCCTAAATGTACACAAAAGGCCCCACGGAACGTGGAGGCCTTTTAATGTGAAATGTGGTATGTGGAATTAACCATCACACATTACACACCACACATTTGTCATTAGTCCCTGAACTTCACCTGCTTGGAGCCCTTCACGACTTCACCGATCTGCACCCACTTTTCGCCCTTGGCTTCGAGGTGAGCGGTGACTTCGGCCTTGTCAGCCGGGTCGATGAAGATGAGCATGCCCATACCCATGTTGAAGGTATTGTACATTTCGTCCTTTTCCACGGAGCCAGCCTGCTGGATGAGCTTGAAGATCATCGGAGGATCCCACGTGGTGCGGTCGATAATCACGTCGACATCGTCCGGCAGAATGCGCGGAATATTGCCCTGGTAGCCAGAACCGGTGATGTGGGCGAGGCCCTGAATGATCTTCTTGTTGCAAAGATCGATGAGGCTCGGGTAGTAGCTGCGGTGCGGCACGGCGAGAGCTTCACCGATGGACTTGTCCATGCCATCGACCATGGTGTCGACCTTGTAGCCGGCCACGTCAAAGAGCACCTTACGGGCCAAAGAGTAACCGTTGGTGTGAAGGCCAGTAGAAGGCAGGCCGAGGATAATGGTACCCGGCTTGATCTTCTTGCCATCGATAATGTTTTCGCGTTCCACCACGCCAACGATGGTGCCGGAAATATCGTAGTCACCCGGACCGTAGAAACCCGGCATTTCAGCAGTTTCGCCACCGATCAGCACGAGGTCGTTTTCGCGGCAGGCCTTGGCCATACCGGCAACGAGCTTGTCCATGACACCCGGTTCCAGGCGGCCGGTAGCCACGTAGTCCAGGAAGAACAGCGGACGTGCACCCTGCACCAGAATGTCATCGCAGCAGTGGTTCACAATGTCCTGGCCCGGAAGTTCGTGCGTACCCATTTCGATGTCGACCTTGAGCTTGGTGCCCACGCCATCCACAGAGCTCACGAGCACGGGATCCTTCATGCCGAGGTGGTTCAGCGTGAATAGGCCGCCGAAGTTACCCACGTCGCCCAAAACGCCCTGGTTGAATGTAGTACGTACGGATTTCTTGACACCGACCATTGCTTCGTCGGCACGTGCCAAGGACACTCCTGCGTCTGCGTAATTCATCTTTTATCCTTTTGCCCAAGTCTTGGGCACGTGTTAGCCCTTAGTGGGCATTTTGTTTTTCATCAATATTTCTGAGCGCATCCAGAATCAGGCTCGTGGTGTCGGACATCTGGTTGATGTTCACGATGTCAGGCATCAGGTGCGTGTCGAGCTTGAACAACGTCTCGTCGCCCCAGGAGAGCATTTTTTCAAGAGCGTCTGGGCCTGCCAGTTTGCCGCACTTGGCACAGCAGATTCGACCATCCTGGAATGCGATAAAGCCCTTTTCGCCACTGCATTCGAACATGACCGTTCCCGTCACACGGCTCTTTTCCAAAGTTTGCGCAAAATCGATAAAGGGGAGCACCTTTGCAGAAGCAAGGAGCGAAAGTCTTTCGAATTCGTCGAATGCCTTGTTCTTTGCACGCAGGCGGTCGGCGACCACCTTGTAAAGGTACACCATGATATTCGGGTTCTTGTCCAGGAACTTCACGAACTCGTCGCTTGGAATGTGAAGCACCGTGGCACCTTCTTCGCCAGCAACCACCGTATTGCTCGTGGGTTCGTTACAAATGATGGACATTTCGCCAAAGCAGGCGCCCATTTCGAGCTGGGCAAGCGTATTGTAATGGCCATCGGCCAAAAGTTCGCCACAAATAAAAGCTCTGCCACTCTGCAACACGCAGAACGAATCCCCGACCGAACCACCGTTGATAATGATTTCCCCCGGCTCGTACTCGCGGATCTGCGCATTCAAGAGCAAATAGTCTGCACAGTCCCTGGGCACCTGCTGCAAAAAAGGTGTCCCAAGTTCATAGTTGGCTGCAATCCAGTCACCAATACCAGTATGAGTCTTCATGTTCTAAAAGATAAAAATATTATGGTACCAGTCAAAACCCTTTCGGGTAGAATCTGCCCCATTTGTAGAGTTTTGTATACACAGACGCAAATTCGTAAGAATTTCGGCAGGGTATGCGACAGCCGACTCGAAGAAATCGTTCCCGCCGCCGGCACCCTTGATGCCGTCATTCTGGTATACGCGTTTTTCCTTGAACGCCCTGATGTACTTTACGCGGGGTTCGGCCATCAGCAAGTCCTCTACGGTCGCGAACATTCCCGGATTCACCCACACGTCGGCGCTATCTGCCACCTGCAAGATTTCTTCGAGGCTGAACTGCAGATCCTGATTGGTGTCCGCGGCCCACAGGTAGCAGCCGCCGGCGTCTTTGATAAGTTGTGCGGTAAAGCTCTTGCCGCCCGGCGCATGCCACACGCCGCCGTAGCTCATGCCCACAAGCACGCGGGGGCAAGGTGTGTGTGGAATGTGGGATGTGGAATGTGGAATTGTATCATCTTGAGCGGATTTATGGGGGGAAGTTTCCCCCTCGTTCGCACGTTGTTGCTCGCTACCCCCTCTAGCGGGGGACACCCCCGCAACACCCCCGTCTACAGCCTGTAAATAAGCGTTCTTACTTTGTTCAAAAATCGAATCGGCAAGAGCCTCTACGCCGAACAGGCGCCCGAACAGCTTGATCCATTCGGCCTTTGCAAGCGGGGTGCGTTCCTGCCATTCCGACGTAAGCATCAGCGAAAGCCCGATGGCGCCAATGCGCTCGTAGTCGTCCATGCCGCCGCCAGTCGCAAAGTCGAACACCAAGTCGGGCTTTGTCGCCATCAACTTTTCAAGCGAAAGCGTAGGCCCGTTTCCGACCTCGGCCACCTCGCCTTTTTGGACGCGCGCATACAACAAGCTATCGACCAGGTAGCGCCCCTCGCCCACCGCCACAATGCGGTCGCGCAGCCCGAGGCGCAGCATGTAGCCCACCTGCGACGACGAAAGCGCCACCACGCGCTTGAGTGGCGCGCCCAGCCTGAATCGCTTGATCAAGGTATCGCGCCCCACGATCGAGCGGATTTCGGCATAATCCTCGCCGCAAAGCTTGCCCATTTTAAGGTTTTCGCTATATTCCAGCGCCGGAAGTTCGCCGCAGTCGGCCGTTTTCACGTCGCCTCCGGCCTCGCTTTTGCAGCCCGACAGCCCGAAGGCCGAAAAAGCCATAAAAAGCCCGAAGGCGGCGCCCATGACCATTTTTCCACAAAAATTCAACATCCTAGCTCCTAAAAAAGCACGTAAATCGTTGATTTTTAACATCTTATGAAAATTTCCGATGCAATTTTCCTAAACATAATGTATTTTATAGCCTAGATATTAGCAATGGAATCTTTTATGAAAACAAAGATAGCCTCTTTTTTGAGCATTGTCGCTCTCAGCTTGCTCACCCTCGCAACCGGCTCGTTCGCCGAAGAAGAAGAAGGGTTTTACGAAAAGGACCACGTCCGTGGGTTCATCTCCATTGGCGCCGACTACCGCGGCATGCGCAAGGAATTCCAGCGCTACGTGAACAACACAGCCTTCCAGAACTTCGGTCACCGCGTCAAGTACGCCGTCCCCGATAGCTCCGGCAATATCGATACGGTCCAAACGACTTCGTACGGCGCATTCAGATACGACAAGTTCGATGACTGGTACCTGGGACTCCACGTAAACGTAGGTGCCCAGTACAAGCAGTTCATGACCTGGATCGACTTCAACTTCATGCCCTCCCAGGTGTCCGAACGCAAGGCCGACTGGTATACCGCAGATATTCCCGCAACCGCACTGCCCGAAGGTTCATACGCCGTCACAGACGATTATTTCCCGCTTTACGACGTCGAATGGTTCGCTTACGGCGCCGACTGGATGTTCGCATGGAAGCTCTTCGGCGAAAATGCGCCGATCAACCTGATTCCGGCAATCGGCTTCGGTTTCAACCTCATCAACTTCCACTTCGCCTCCCACTTCGACCATTTCGAAAAGGGCAACGAAGACCACGTGGAAACCGTCCGCGACCGTTTCTACAGCACGTTCGCAACTACAGTCAACTCCGAACTTGAACTCCGCATCGAACTCGGTCGTTTGGCTCTGGGCGGCTACATCGGTTACCGTTTCATCCGCTATAACGACCTCGACGTCGAAGGCTTTACCATTCAGTACGGCGCAGTCCCGAACGGCACGGACAACGTCGGCGATACCTACTACCTCGGTCTTCGCCTGACGTGGTACTTCCTTTCTCAATGGGAAAAGAAACAGGCAGATAAATTGTAATCAAAGATTCTGACAAAAAAAGCTCGGCTAAGCCGGGCTTTTTTTGTTAATTAAGGCGGCGAGGCGCGTGAGGATCGCGCCCCACCGCCACCTTCGGTCGAGGATTACGCCCTTTGCTAAAAGCGTGTTCGCGCTGGAAGAAAAATCCGCAGGGCGCATCGCCGTTCGGATTGGAATCCAGGATTTTTTCCATGGCCACGTAATGGGCGCAGGTGCGCCTCAGGCACGAATCCGTTTTCCAGCGGACCATGTATTTCGCCTTCGGGTAAATGAATTCCCATCCCAGCACAAGAGTCGGGACTCCCAGCAGGCGCAACCTGTCGGGGAGCGGCGCGTATTCGCCCTGAGTGCTTAAAAGCACCACGGCATCAAGGCGCCTGTACATGGCAAACAGCAGCGCATCTTCCATGAGCAACATGTTCGGGCCCACGCAACCGCTCTCCGCGGGGTTATTAAAATGCACACTGTAACCGGCATCCATCAAGGTCTGTTCCAGCCTGAACACGCCCTCGCGGTCGCGCGCGAACACATGCGGGTCGCGGTACGGGTGGTAATAGTGCGACTCCATTTGCAACTCGCGGTACTTGCCGCCCTCGAAGTAGCGTATCGCCTGCGATTCGACCCAGAGCCTTAGACTCCTGAAGTCCAGGCTCGAATGAAACCGATGAACGTTGCGGTAATAGTCGTTCACCTTTTTCAGAGTAAAGCCATCCAGGAAAAATCCTATGCGGAGCGGTTGCGGCATAATACCTCCATAAAAAGCGTGCCTCTTACTAACACGCTTTTTTTGGGGTACCTAATACCATTTTTCGATGTTAAATTTTCTATACAAAAAAACTAAAGAAGCTTTTTCTTTTTCAAGTCATCCATCAAAGAGCCCGGCATCCAATCCTTGAGTTCCTTGAACTTCGGGTCGTCCAGGGTCTTGCGCCAGGTATCGGCCTTTGCCTTGTCGCCCTTGTCGCTGTAAATGCGAATCAGGTTCAGCGCCGAGCACCAGTAGCGAATGCTCTTGCCCGTGCGCTTCAGGTAATCGGCGGCGCTTCGCTCGTAAATGCCCGCGGCCTCGTCGTACTTTTTGAGGCGGTAGAGCATGTCGGCCTTGATCTGCAGCATGACCGGGTGATTCGGCGCCCGCTTGAGCCCGCGTTCGGCAAGCTTAAGCCCTGTCGCAAAGTCTTCCTTGTCGTAATGCATCCAGATGAGCGGCGTCAAGAACAGCGGCCAGAATCGTTCGGACTTTTGCGAGGCGCTATCGAGAGTGGCCAAGTAAAGTTCGCGGTTGTCCGACTTGAACGGAACCCAGCTAAAGCTCTTGTCTATGTAATAGGCGTAAATGGCAAAGAAGGCGCGAGCCTCGAGTTCCTTGGAATCTTCGAATGCCTTAGCCGCAGAGCGCGTGGTTATTGCCCCTTTGACCGAATGCCCCGTCTCGCCCTGCACGAAACCCATCTCAAAACGGCGCAAGGCATCCCAGAGGCCGGCGGTCTTGCAGTTTTCCAGGAACTTGCCCGCCTTCTGCAAAGCGGCCGTGTCGCCCTTGTCGTCGTAAATGCTGATGCGCACGATGTTTTCGAGCACGCAGCCCGCGCCCTCGTTCTGTGCGCGCAACTTCCTGGAAATTTCCAGGGCGTCGCCATAGCGCAGGGCCATGGTCGCCGAAGTCGCCTTGGACCAGAGTTCGGCCTGCTCCTTGGGGAGCGAAAGCGTAAGAGGTTCGTCGGCAATACAAAGGTTCGCCAAAGCAAAAAGGGCCAAAATAATCGTCTTCAAAAATCGCATCGGTGCAAATTTAGAAAATATGGCAACCCGCGAACCGTCCCAAACCTGTTGATAAACTATTGATAAAAATCACGAATTCACTATTTATCCACAAAAAATGGCTCCGTCTGGACAGTTTCAGAAGGCCCGATTTGCTTACTTTTTAGTCCAAGTTGGAATATAGTCGAAAGCCTTTGACTGGGGTCGCAAACGAGGTGTGAAGGCGCATTCTAACGTGTTGACAGGCAACAACTTAGTAAATGCCATTTTGGACAAATGTGCCAAAATTTCGCAAAATTCCCCAAAAATACGGAATTGTTTCTTAAACCTTACATGAATTTTTAGTATTGCCTAGTCACCCAAAATTATCTATAACTGGTATAGGAGGTTAACAACTTATCAACATGTAAGTAACACGCGACGGAGGTCTTATGAAACTTTTCCATAAAACATCTGCATTGTCATTCTACATGATCCACTCCGGCTTCATGGCATTCAAGGCCCGCGTCAAGGAAGAACTCGACGCTGCCGGCGGCGGGAACCTGGACGACCTCCTGGACGACGACAGCCTGCATGCCTATTACCGCAACGGGGACTCCCCGGACTACGTGGCGGCATCGCTCTGCCCCACCTGCGAAGAAGACTAAGTCAGAAAGAATTTCAACTCCGAATTCCGAAATCCGAATTTATCAATCTCTCCCTCCTAGAAACAAAAATTCCCGCAGCGCGCCGCTGCGGGAATTTTTTGATATCTATTCTAAGTTCTAAGCTCTACCAACTAAGCTCTATTTCGCCGGGCAGCCTTCGACGGTTTCGAACTTGCCCTTGTTCACGGTCACGATCTTGGTGTTCATGTTCATGCCACGCTTGAACTTGATTTCGCCGTACACGCCCTGGAAATTCGCAGTGTAGTTAATCAAGTTCGTAAGGCTGTTCGGGTTCTTGGCCATGGAGTTGAACACGATGTTGGCGGCGTCGTAGCTGAGTCCGCTCACCCTGTCTTCGCCAGGTTCTGCACCCCAACGTTCCTTGAAGTCGCTCACGAATTTCTTGAGGCCATCGTTGTTGCCGCCCATGTCCATGGCAGGCACGCTAAAGTAAGAACTGTCCACCTGGCGCTTGCCCTGGATCAAAAGTTCGCGGCCGTACCAGCCGGAAGCACCCAGCAACGTTCCCGAAATCTTGTTGAAGGCCACCTGGCCCGCCATGAGGCCGGCGTCGCCCGGGTTCGTTGCCGGAATGAAGATGCCCGGAATGTTGAACGTAGAATCCTGCATGTAGAAGCGGCGTTCCTTGGCGTTCACGGCATCGAGGTCGGAGGCACCGCGGGCAATGTTCTGGCGGCGGTTCAACTGCTTGAAGCGCACGTCACGAAGCAGGCTGAATTCGGTCTTGTAGTCGGGGCGGCCTTCTTCATAGTTACGGAAGGCAATCACGGAGCCGCCGCGACGTTCGACGGCGGTGGTAAAGCTCTGCGACATCGAGGCGCCATAGCCACCGAGCGGGCTCAAGACCGCGTATTCGCGGATGTTCAGGCACTTGGTGGCGAAGTCAGCGATGCTCTTTGCCAGGTTATCCATGGTGATGTTCACCTGGAAAATGTTCGGGCCCATCTTGGCGATACCGTCGTCGGTTGCCGTCGGGGTAAGCATCGGGATGTTCTGGAAATTACTGCCGAGCCAAGCGGCAACGGTCGCGGCCGGGGCACTCATAATGGGGCCGATAACAGCCACAATGCTATCCTGGTTAATGGCCTGCTGCGTACGCAAAAGCGCCTGGGCGGCGTCAGCACGGGTATCGGCCACGCGCAGGTTCACCTTGCCCTTGAGTCCGGCTTTTTCTTGGGCGAGAATCACGCCCTGGATAGCCGCCGCGCCGAATTCGGCATAGTCGCCCGAAAGGGGGGCGAGCACCAAGACCGTCGGCATACCGGCGCCGCGGTCTTCCAAGGATTCAAGTCCCTTTTCGGCGGTGTTGGAGAGGTTTTCGGCTACCCCACCTGCAATCACCTTCTTGTACCAGTAACGGGCGGCTTTGTAGCGCTTGGAATTCTGGCATTCTCGGCCGATCTGCAGCTGCATCCAGCCCACGATGTCCTTGTCGACCGGGTACTTTTCCAAAAGGGCCTGCAACTGGTCAGCGGTCAAAAGCGAGGCGGCGAGCGTCTGGATGGCGACATCCTTGGTGCGGCTGCGGGCGGCCGGATTCTTGGAGTAGGCGAGAATCCGGAGCATGGCTTCTACACCTTCG
Source organism: Fibrobacter sp. UWOV1 (assembly GCF_900142495.1). NCBI lineage: Bacteria > Pseudomonadati > Fibrobacterota > Fibrobacteria > Fibrobacterales > Fibrobacteraceae > Fibrobacter > Fibrobacter sp. UWOV1. The sequence continues at coordinate 69,175 of NZ_FRBA01000012.1, forward strand.
TAAACGCTACCCTTTTCGACCAGCACGATGGCGTTAGCCAGTTCCATGCGTTCGCGGTAAATCGTGTTCACGTAGTATTCCAGGAATCGGGAAGAAAGCTTCAAGGCTTCGTCGCGCTTGTGTTCGCGCAAGTAGCATTCCGTGAGCATCACGGCGGCCTTTTCGCCCGAGGACTTGCGGAAGCTGGACTTGTAGACCTTCTGGAGCGGGGCAATCGCCTCGGCACACTGGCCGTTCTGGATTAAGTTCTTTGCCTCACGAATTTCGTCTTGGGCAAAAGCGGTAGCGGCAAGCATTGCCACCAAAGCAAAGGGTAAAAGACGTTTCATACTAGGATTCCGCAGCGGCTTGAACCACGTCGTGTTCTTTCTTGATTTGTTTTTGGAGAGATTCAGGCAATTTCGCCCAGTCCATGACATCGACCCGGAACGGGAGTCCGCTATCGACAAAAGCCTTTTCGACGGCGGTCATCGCCTCGAAAGAAAGGGGACTGTCTGAAATAACCACCAATTCCAGTTCCGTATCGGGAGTAAGGTCTACTCCAGTGACACGGGCTCCATGCGCCCAAACTTCCAGCCCCTCGAAATGAAGGGCCAAGATCCTCTGGACCTTTTCCAAATGATCTGATTCAATACATAAAGCCATACGGGGTCAAATATAGCTAAACTCAAAAAAAGTTTTGCTATTATTGAAACATGATTGCGTTCCTATTTATACTGCTTATTGGCCTTGTGCTGATTTATATTAACGTGAGCAGCGTCGCCAAGGGAAAAACGGGTAAAATTATCGGTGCCGCAGTGCTGTTCGTTCTCTTTTTGGGCATGTTCTTGCGCTCTACACTGATCGGTAGTTTAATTGTCACCTTTTTTGCGGTCTGGCTCCCCAATTCTCTAATTCTTTACATTCCCTGGACACTCTACAGAATCGGTTACTACTTTACGCAGCCGCATCACCTGAGCCGCCACCTGGTACGCCGCGTAAGCCGCTACCTGCTCGGAATCACATGCGCATTCACGTTCATATTCATCGGCTACGGCATGCAGCACAACGATGAATACAAGACGAACTTGCTTACTATCGACTTGCCGGGCGTTTACACCGAAAGCTTTACCGCGGTATTCTTTAGCGATATTCATGTTGACCCGCTGTTCGACCCCCAAAAACTGGAGCGCCTTATTGCACAAGTCGATTCTATTAAGCCCGACTACTTGTTATTCGGCGGCGACCTCGCAGATATTACCACCGAAAAGATGGACCATGCGGGTTACGATAGTTTGTTCAAAAAACTGACCGCCGGCGCGAAAGTGGCGGCAGTTGCCATCAACGGAAATCACGAAGCGTTCATGGCGAACTCGGACAACAGCCCCGAAGAATGGATGCGCAAGGTCGGCTTCGTGGTGCTCGACGATTCTACCGCATGCCTGGGCGGCGTCTGCTTTACGGGCCGCACCGACTTTACGGTTGCCCGCAGCAGGGACACCGAACGCAAGCCGCTTAGCGAACTCATTCCCGATTCTATAAAAATCGTGGAACACGTAAAAGATTCTACAGATTCTCTCGCAGATTCTACAAGGACAGTTGCCGCGCAAGATTCGACCATGGATACCGTTGCCGCCGCCCCTGCAATTACTTACGACACGATTCCGCTTTACCGCCCCTGGATTCTCTTGGACCACCAGCCCAAGGGAATCGAAAAAACGCATGCCGGCAGACTCCCGGACTTTGCCCTTTCGGGCCACACGCATAACGGCCAGTTCTTCCCGGTCACCGTCCTTATCGACTACGTGTGGAAACTCGCCTACGGCAAGGGCGCACTCAGCGGCGTGCTCTGGCTCGTGAGTTCCGGCTTCGATTGCTGGGGTCCGCCTGTGCGCTTAGGGAGCGACTCCGAAATCTGGGTGATTAAATTCAAGGCGAAAAACCAAGAAAATCAGTAAAAACTTCAAAAGCGCCAAACATGGCGCTTTTTGTTTTTCAAGCGAAAAAGATTTTGCGTCTTTGAGAAAAATGCAGTCTTTCTGCAACCTCACTCCACGTCAAACATTTTCATCGGCAGCACATGCCTCTGTTTTGCCCTCAACACTTCTAAAACAACCGTACTTTCGCCGCCCTGAGGCGTGGAAGTCTTTATCGTTACTTTCTTGAGAGTCCCTGGCAGCGGGCAGGAGTTGTCGCAATATTCGAACTCGCTTACGGCATTCGCCCCGTTCACGACTACAGACATTTTCATGACGCGCTTTTTCTTTTGTGAATAGTAAAGCGTTGGCTTGGACGGGTCCTTGGGTGTAATCTTCCAGAGGTTCCCTTCGGCGACAGGATTGTTATAATCTTCGGGAGAACCCATCTGCTTGTT
>NZ_FRBA01000013.1:0-53861 GCF_900142495.1 Fibrobacter sp. UWOV1
TCGCCGCTATGCATTGCTGCACCGCTCGACTTGCATGTATAAGACACGCCACCAGCGTTCGTTCTGAGCCAGGATCAAACTCTTCATTAATTTTTAAAGTCTTGGTCCCGTTAATCACGTTCGTATAATTGACTATTCCAAGAAATCTCTTGGACCCGTCACTAAGCACATCTCCGATTCCTTCAATCTTCCCGGCGGCCTCGCGGGCCTCCGTTCTCGTCCGTTTGAGCTTTTCGGCTCTCTCGTTCGAGGGTGAGGCCAATTATAGAACTTTATGTGACGATTGTCAAGAGGTTTTGCGCATTTTTTTCATTTTTTTTCACTTTTTTCCATTTTTTTGTAAAACATTCGTTCTATATCCACATAATATTCAATTTATCAACACTCTATTAACATATTTATTTTGACTATAGCCGATCATAGGCATTGTTTTTTACCGTTTTTTCTTTTTTCCCGGTTCTTTTCTATAATTCCATATATGAGTTACGAATGCAGACACCTGAGAAACACCTTCTGCAACAAGCGGAAAAAGGAATGCGATCCGGGAGCCCCCGGTTGCGTTCTCCGCGGGCGGTTCGTATTCCCCTTCAGCGAATCGGCCAACGACTCCAAAAAGAAACCTAGAGCGGACAAGGACTAACTCACCTTGTTCAAGATTGGCTACATTTTCGAAAAACTACTATACAAGGCACTGCTTGTATCTGGTTGGAAATACGATGTCGTACAATCTAACCTGAACTTTGTACATTCCAACCCGTCAAAAATAATTTATAATAAAGAATATAAACAAATTATTTCAAACCTAACGCACCATGTAGGCGATATTCTTTTCGACTTCAGTTCGTTCAAAAAATTACCACACGATTTTGGCAGTTATCCGTTCAAGCAAAATGGAATTACATATAAATTATCTAGCAACAGTGAATTTGTACTAAACAAGATGCGCGCTGGCGGAATATTCCTTACCGCACACTACGGCAATTACGAAGCCATTGGCCCGTGGTTATGCCGCTTGGGCATTCCACTCAAGGCAAGTTATATTCCACTAAAGCCCGCATGGCTCAATCGCATTGTCGAAAACAGAATCCGTTCTGTAGACAAACGAAATTATTCCGTGAACGCAAGGAACCCGCGCGAGTTCTTGCGACTGCTCGACGAAAAAAATCTATTCTGCTTATTGATGGATCAGGACAGCCGAATCGAAAGTGCAGCCGAAGCAACGTTTCTCGGAAAAAAAGTGCACGTCAATCCGCTGCCGGATTTTTTGCTGAAGCACCGCCCGGGAACTCCCGTATTCATTTGCTGGCTAGATGAACCGAAATCCGGCAACGAAAGAATTCTGCATGCCACCGAGGTGACCCCCATAAACAACAGCATCAACGATGTGTTCAACCGCTGGCTCGAAAATCGAATTGCCGAAAAACCTACACTATGGTACGGCTGGACTCACCGCCGGTTTTACAGCTGCGATCCCCAAATATATGGATAAATATTCCAAGATGGAATAACTGGCTTTACTCCATTTTACAGAAAAAACTATATATATGAATATAACAGAGTGCTGGGAATATGCAGATACTGGAAAATGAAAATCTTTTCAGCTTGGATGACGCGAAGGTAGTTCAGCCTCTCGCGAAACGCAAGCTTGTTCTTGTACAAATCAATAGTCCTTCCCTCAAAAAACTCCGCGCCATGCTTTCGGAAGAATACCCCATTATCGATGTGGATTCCGAAAAAGAAGCCGTACAATTGGTAGACAAGCAGCACGACAATATTTCTGCCATATTGTTCAATGTGGAACTGTGCAAGCAGAGCAACTTTTGGCTGCAGAAAGTCCTGAACGAAGATAAACGTTTCGTAGGAATTCCGAACATAGGCATTTCTACAATCGCGGATTCTGACGACTACAAACTCTGCATTGCCGCCGGTGCAAACGAATACTTTGAACCGCCGTTCCGCAAAGAACTCGTCATGCTCCGGATCAACAACGCCATCAGGGGAAAGGACTCGGCCACATTTTCCGAAGTCGAAAAAATCCTGAAGGAACTGCCGTCGAACATTTACCTGAAAGATGCCGAAGGCAAGTACGTTTTCGCGACGCACTACTGGCACCACCTGCATACCGAAGGAGACCCGAACTGGACCATCCGCGGAAAGACCGACATAGAAATTCGCGAAGACAAGGAAAATGCGCTGAAGGCCATGGAATCGGACAAGGAACTTTTGCGCACAGGCAAGGGCACCAACTACGTCATTAAAGAAGAAGGTGAAAACGGGGTCGAGTACTTGGAACTTATCAAGCGGCCTGTCTTTGATGAAAACGGAAACATCAACGGAATTATCGCGCTCATCAACGATGTCACCGAAATCCAGTCGCTGAAACTGGAACTCGAAAAACGCTCCAAGACCGATTCGCTCACTGGTCTATTGAACAAGCAGGAAACCGAAAGCGCAATTTCCCGTATCATCGAAAAAAACAGCGATGAACGCGGTGCCTTGATGATGATTGACGTAGACAAGTTCAAGGAAATAAACGATTCATTCGGTCATGCCGCAGGAGACCGCGTACTCACGGCAATCGGGAACATCCTGTACAATTCGTTCAAGGGAATGGATATTACGGGCCGTATCGGTGGTGATGAATTTATGGTATACTTGCGCGATATCAAGCCCGACACGGCGATCAGGCTTGCCGCAATGATTTCGGATAAAGCAAGACACCTTTTTCAGGGTGAACCCTTAGAAAGACACGTTTCACTTTCAATAGGAATATCCGTATTCCCCGAACACGGTAAGAAATTCGAAGACCTGTACCGTGCTGCCGACATGGCGCTTTACTTTGTAAAGGAACATGGCAGGGACTTTTACAATATGTATTCTCCAGAACTGAAGAGCTTGCACAAGTAGTCTTGCGCATCGGATGCATTCCCGGAAAGTCGTCATCTGTCCAGAACCTGGAATACCAGCAAAGATAAATGAACGCAAGAAGCGTAAAGCCTGCAATGCAGAAAATCTTGAATAACAAGATAGTTGTTGCGTAATCGATTGGTGTGTACATTCTAACCCCGTAGTGGAAAACCACAACACACCAAAAACCGCGCCAAATATATATTCTGGCGCGGCTCAAGTCAAACTTATTTGATTACGAAAATCTAGTATTAACTACACTAAATTGCTTACTGCAAAAACTTAGTTCGCGGTACGCATTCCGGCAGCTTCGAAAGTCGCCTTGTTCTTCGGATCGGGCACGGCAACCGTGGTAATCCAGTTGTATTCGGCAATGCCGGCAAGACCGACGCGGGCGCAAAGCTGGTCGCGGGCCACGTTGTAGGCATTGAGAATCTGGATCTTTTCGGTATCGGATGCCTTGTCGATACGTTCGGACCAACGCACACCGAGTTCCACGAGAGCTGCACTTGCCTTCACGTAGAGCTTCGCCTTTTCGGTTGTAATTTCCGAAGTGTTGGGAGCCGTGAATGCATCGACCTGCACGATAGGCACGGACTTCGGAGTGGATGCCTGTACCTGGTTCATTTCAGGTACATTGTCATCGGCGCTATCGCAAGCGACAAGCACCGGAGCTACGAAAAAAGAGGCGATCATCAACAACGCCACTTTTAGGATTCGTCTTGACATATCAGCCTCTTTTTCAAAATACTAGCGGCTTGTGGGCTCGAACCACAGACCTGCGGATTATGATTCCGACGCTCTACCAACTGAGCTAAGCCGCCAAATTTTTCCCAAATTTAGTCAATTAGTTTAAAAAATTCAAGGGGTCTATTCAAAATAAACTGTAGTTTCTACAGATTTTTCACCCCATTCAATCAATTGCCAGCCCGGAGCGGCGCTTTTCAGATTAAAATAGGGTACGTTGGGGTCAATCTGGAACTGAGTCGCCGGTGCAACGTGCACAATCTGGCGTCCCATGTTCACTTCGAAGTGATGATGGTAATGACCTGCGTAGATGTGGGTCAAGTTATTGATACCCGCAAGTGCCTGCTGGACTTCGACCATGTTTTCAAGGTGGTAACGCAAGTCCATGAAACGGTGACCGCAGAAACAAGGCGGATGGTGCATGAAGAGAATGACTTCGCCCTTGATCTTCGAAGCTTCTTCTTGCAGCCATGTCAACTGTTCCTGTGAAACATTCCCGCAACCGCTATCCAGGAAGAACATTGTCTTGCCTTTCAAGTCGTAGCGGTAGAAACATCTGTCACCATGAATCATAGATTCAATATCGAAATACTTTCGCATGATATTGAGATCGTCATGGTTACCGGGAATAATGCACCACGGACTCTTGTAGTCCTTAAGTGCGGATGCAACGTATTCGTATGCGCCCGGGTCCGAGTTTTCGGAAAGATCGCCAGACAGCACCAGGAGATCCAAATTTTGCATAGAATCAGAATCCAGAGCTTTGCGGAAATTGGCACAAACGTCGATTCCCTGTACGAGCTCTGCTCCGTTTCCAATATGGATATCGGATATCTGACCTATTTTAAGGATCTTTGAAGACATTATGTCTGTACAATATAACTATTATATAGGACCAATGAGCTAGATTTTTCCACTTTTTTGCCAAATGTGACCCATATCATACCGATTTTCAACATAATTCGGTGTATCGCCTGTGAATTGGTATTGAAAAGTCAACTTCAACATTTGTCAACATTGAAAAAAGTGAACAGAATGAAAGTTTTCAACATTTTTACTCACTGATTTTAGTTTTATAACTTTTTGACCATCAATGAGTTATGTTTCCATCTTCACAATTCTATCCACTATTCACGGCGCTAATTACTATTACTATTTATATAAATAATTAGTGTTTAATGATATAGGTGTGAACTTGACTTAAAGGTCTAAATCCTTGGGACCCTTGACCGGCTGCTGCTTAGACTGTTGAGCGGCAGGCTGGGCTGCAGGACGTGCTGCCTGGGCTGCAACCTGAGGTGCACCCATCTGGCAGTTACCCTGGAAAATAGCGCCTTCCTGGATAATGAGACGCTTGGTCTTGATATTGCCTTCGAACTGGGAAGTGCTTTCGAGGATGAGCTTTTCGGAGCAATCGATGTTGCCCTTGACAGAACCGGCAACCACTGCAGTGGTAGTCTTGATATCAGCTTCGACCACGCCCTGACGTTCGACGATGAGTTCGCCTTCGATAGAGATGCCGCCAATGACGTTGCCAGCAACGCGCACGTCGCTATTACCGCTGATGTCTCCCTTAATGGTCACGCTGTGACCGATCTGAGTGATTTCCTGTTCTTTAGTAGCCATTTTTTACCTCTTTGGTTGGTTTAATAGTTTATGAAAAGCTCGGGATCCATTTCCTTGCCATCTTTAGTTATAGAATAGTGCAAGTGCGGGGCACTGCTGTTTCCCGTATTCCCGACTGTTCCTATAATTTCGCCCTTCCCGACATTGCGACCCTTTTTGGTTCGAATGTCTTTTAAGTGTGAGTAACTGGTAATATAACCATTTTGATGATTGATGACGACCGTGTTGCCCAATTCGTCTTTCGGTCCGGCGTAATCTACGACTCCGCTACCCGATGCAAACACCGGATTTCCGATCTGGGACGAAAAGTCGGTGCCCAGGTGGTCGTCCATTTCGCTGAATTTCTTGCTCACGATTCCAACTACCGGAATCACGTTCGGAATATGTTCCAGGCGTACTTTGTCTTCGTGCGATTTCCAGCCGCCTTCGTAGTCGACATCGATTTTTTGTGAAGGCGTGTGGGCGAACCTGCTCTTGTCGATAAGGCTGTTGACCTTGCCCGAATCGTTTTCGATGAACGTGCCTAAAATATTCTGGATACGTTCCTCGAGAACCCAGAGCGAGTCGATTCTCAAGAAGAGTTCTTCGTAGTTGGCGTTTTGCTTTACGAGCTGTCCGTTTGCGGTGCGGATCTTTTCGTAGTTCACCATCATGCGGCCAATTCGGCCTGCATTATAAATAAGGAATCCGGTACCGATTACAAGTGCGACCAGGAAGATTTTCAGGAAAAGGAACCACTTCGTGTTGATACGGTAGCTCTTGATTTCCTTGGAGTCTTCCGGAATGATTTGAACTTTATAATACTTGCCTTTCATCTATCGATTTTCCATGAGTTCCTGGATTCGGGTAAGGTCGTCCATGGAATAATAGTTAATAACGATTGAACCCTTGGTCTCGGTCGAGGCGCTTGGATTGATTTGGACCTTGGTGCCGAAGAAGGTTTCGAGGCGGGATTCGAACTGTTTCATGTCGGCGCTGAGTTCTACCTTCGGCTTGGCTTCGACTTCGGGCTTGTGAACTTCCGGCTGGTCCTCTGAAGACTGCTCCGGTTCACCCTCTCTCGTCTCTCGTCTTTCGTCTCTCGTCTGGTTTATATCTTCACCGCGGGCAATCGCTTCGATTTGGCGGACGTTCAGGCCTTCTTCGATAATGCGTTTGGCGACTTCTTCGGGATCTTGAATCTTGTCGCTGCAGAGGGCGCGGGCCGCACCGCCCGAAATTTTTCCTTCTTCTATCCACAAAAGCACGACTTCCGGGAGCTTGAGAAGGCGGAGACTGTTGGTAATTGCGGAGCGCGACTTACTCACAATCTTGGACAGATCTTCATGGGTGTATCCGTGATTATCGATCAATTGTTGATAGGACTTGGCGACTTCGACCGGGTTCAGGTCGACACGCTGGATATTTTCGATGAGGGCCCATTCGGCCATGGCCTTGTCGTCGAGGTTTTCGTAAACCTGGGCCTTGATGGTCGGAAGTCCGGCGAGCTTGCTTGCACGGGTACGGCGTTCACCGCTGATAAGCTGATAACGGTCGCCCACCTTGCGGACAGCGATCGGCTGGATCAACCCGTGGTGTTCGATAGATTCGGCGAGTTCCACCAGTTCGTCGTCGCTGAAAACCTTGCGCGGCTGGAACGGGTTCGGGTCGATGAGTTCGACATTGATTTCGACGACTTTCTGGGAGTTGTCAACAGTTTCGGATTTTTCGGCATTGTTTTCGCCGGATTGTGGATTAGGCTGTTGAATGTCGGAGGCTGCCGGAGCAGAGTGATCTTTGAGGATATCGGCGAGGCTGCGACCCAGTGCGAAAGACTTTTTACCCATAGTAGATAGTGGTTAGTAAACAGTGGTTAGTGGTTAGTAGGTAGAGCACAGAACTTGGAACATTCCTTCTTCATTAAGAGCGTAGAGGACTAAGTTCTAAAGGGGGTGAATTCCCGCTCTATTTACCCTTGTTTAAAATTTCTTCGGCGAGTTTCATGTACGCTTGTGCACCACTGCTCTGCACATCGTAAAGGATGGCGGGCTTGCCGTGGCTCGGAGCTTCGGAGAGTTTCACGTTGCGCGGAATCATTGCCTGGAACACGGTATCGCTCAAGTTTTCACGGACTTCTTCGGCGACCTGCTTGCAGAGGCTCAGGCGGGAATCGTACATGGTGAGGAGCGCACCTTCGATCTTGAGGTTTGCGTTCAGGTTCTTCTGGACTTCGCGGATTGTCTTGAAAAGTTCGGTCATACCCTGCAGGGCGTAGTATTCGCACTGCACCGGAATCAAGACACTGGTAGCTGCGGTCAGTACGTTCAGCGTCAAAAGGTTCAGGCTCGGAGGAGCGTCGATGATGATGAATTCGAAAGCCTGCTTGAGGACGTTCATCACACGTTCGAGACGGCGTTCGCGGCTCATGGCGTTCACCAGTTCGATTTCCATGACGGCAAGATCCGGGCCGGAAGTGATGACCTTGAGGTAATCGAGGCTCGTATCGAGGATAGCTTCCTTGATATTGTCGTAGGTAATATTATCCGGATTGTCGGCCATGTTCAGGACTTCGTGGATATCCACATCTTGAAGTTCGTTATAGCCCAAACCCTGCGACGCGTTACCCTGCGGGTCCATGTCGATAAGGAGTGTCTTCTTTTCCAATGCGGCAAAACTGGCGGCCAGGTTGACGGCGGTCGTGGTCTTGCCCACGCCACCTTTCTGGTTGCAGACTGCTATCACTTTACTCATTCATTACCTCGAGTGACTAAGGCGTAAACTTGTTCTTCCTGCGGGAGTGCATATTTATATATGTGTACTTCCGGATTCGATTCCAGGTGAACAATATTGTTGAAACTTTTCAGCGTGAGGAACTTTCCACCGCGCTTGAGTCCCGGCTGGGCACGTTCCCAGTCGTTTTCGAAAGTCGAGAGGGCGCGGCAACTCACAAAGTCCAGATAGGCAAGTCCCGAAGTTTCGAAACGCTTGCCCACGACGGTCAGGTTCTTGAGACCGAGTTTTCCTTTGGCGAAGTTCATGAACTCCACGCGCATGTGGCGGGGTTCGACGGCAAAGAATTCTACTTCGGGCATCACGATGGCCAGCGGGAAAATCGGGCAACCTGCACCCGCACCCATATCGGCCCACTTACAGGTGTGGGGTATGAGGTCGCTCCCTTCGGTCGCTTTGAGGAGTGAGGAATTCGGAGTTGAATTGTCTTGCAATTCACCCTTCACTATATATATATAGGGCATCAGCGAGTCGGCGATGTGGCGGCTGAGGAATTTTTCGGAGTCCTTTGCCGAAATCAAGTTGCCGAACTGCTTGGTATTCACTACCAAGTCCGCAAAATCATAAAGCTTGCCGAGTACATCTTCGGACAGCTGCACACCATGTTCTTGCAAGAACTGGTTCAAGAGATTCTGCTGATTTTTGTTTTCTCTGTAATTCAATGAAAACCTAAAAATTGTTTGGACTTTGGCAAAGCCAAAGGCCGACACCCTGCGGTTTCCAAATAAAAATATGCGAATATATTTTTGCTTGGAAACCTTGGTTGTGTTTCACGTGGAACGTTAGCGAGGTGAGCGCAGCGAAAAATACATTAGTATTTTTCATTGCCGAACCGAAGCAAGTTGGCTCCGAAGGAGCAAACATTGATTGCGTAGCAATCTAACGTCCACGAGATAATTTAGTATTCCTAATTAACAAATTCAAAAAAAAGGGCTTTCGCCCTTTCACTTTTTAAAAATATCCGTGGATAAGTTTTTGATAAATGTTGAAATGATGTGAAGAAGAATGTTTCACATGGAACATTACTTCAGAAATTCTACAGTGTATTTTCCCTGAACGGGGCGGCCGAGGAGGTCAAAATGTTTTGCTTTTTTGTAGTTAAGTGTCGGGCGAACTTTGCGATGGATTGATGTAGTGGAGTTGTTTGTATAGATGAAGAAAGCACTTTGATTGTATTGGGTATGGAAAACTTTGAATCCATTTTCTGTATTGGTGATGATTAGCTGATATGTTCCATTTTCGGATTTATATCCAGAATTATAGATAGTCATATTGCATATGTTTTCATCATTGGGATCAGGTGCATATATTTGATTTCCAAAATTGTATGGTCTTCCTTCTGCAAACCATCTATCATTATATAATGTATCATTGCGTAATGGGTTGTAAGAAATGATTTCTAGACTATCCGGTTTACCAGAATCAAGACCATATATAAAAGTGATGGATGAATCCTTATCCGGGAAAATAACGTATTCTTTGCGATCACCATAAGTAAGATCGAGATGAGTCACTTTAATGGTTGAATCAGTCTTTTCTATTGTTTGTTTGTACTTGTTAGTCTTGCAACCATAACTACCACATGAAGTTGTGCTGTCTAGCTTGTTGTCGGTGTAGAAATACTTCACAGTAGAATAGCTGGTGTCTTTATCATCTATGAAGGTTACAGCATAGGCGCTATCCAGGTGAAAAATGTCTGAGGTTTCTCCATTAAATAGATAATGGATATAATCGAGGCAGTTGGCTGCGAAGGTGTTCAATGCCAGGATGGAGAGAATGAGGATTACTTTTTTCATGGGAGAAAATATAGTAAAGAATTTACATCTTATAATATATAGTGGTATATTTGTTGCCGCCGTAGCAGGGGCCGGGGGCTTTGAAGTACTTTTTGTGGTCGAACTTGATTGATTTCTGGATGAGGGTGTTTCCCTTCATTTCATATTCGTAGGTGTCGATAATGAATCCTTTGTCACTTTTCCGGCTGCACTTGCTTTCGTTGTTTGGATCGCGATAGATAATCCATTGCTTGGGAATCCAGTTGTCGACTTCGTGGATGGTGTCGTTCTTGATATAGAATACCTGGTGCTGCTCCTTGTTCAGATCGATATAGACGGAATCCTTTGTGCGGTAGACGGTGAAGTGCCATTTGTCCTTCGAGGATTTCCAGTCGTATTTCGTGACCTTGCCGACCTTGGTGGAATCGATTTCCCAATCGGGAATGTAGGTGGATCTTTTTTCGACATTGCGGGCAAGGCAAGATTGGTACAGGTTCATACTGTCGAGGTGATTGCCTGTTCAGTGATATTTGATGGTATAGACCATCCCGTTTTGCTCCTGATAGAGACTGTCCGGTAGCATTTCGCCGGGCATGGTGAGGGCGTGATCCTGAAAATTCGTTGCGAAATAATTGAACGTGTGTCGGATGCAGTCGATCGCATGGGCGTTTAAGGCAGTCAATGCCAGAATGATAAATGTTCTCCTCATACCTAACTCCGCCATTTTTCTAGACTGTAATCTCTACCCTGTTGCCTTCGGGGTCAAGGACCACACTTTCGTAATACCCGTCGCCGGTGGTTCGGGGCTCCCCTATTACCTGGATTCCGTCGTCGGTCATTTGCCGGGTGAGTCGGTCTACCTCTTCTTTTGAACCGACCGAAAAGGAAAGATGGGCAAAACCGAGATGTTCTGAATGTTCCACGTGAAACGTTAGCGAAGTTACAGTCCCAACGTTTGCGTCGATATCGGGGCGGTGCATTATTTCTAACCGGGCGCCACTTTCGAAGGTGACGAATCGACTAGTGAACTGCTTTGCCGGATTATGATAAATCGGGTGAACAACCCCACCAAAATACTTTCGGTAGAATTCGCAGACCTTGTCGATGTCTTGGACCCAAATGGCGATATGCTCGATTTTCATAATCAATCATTAAAATTTCATGAGGCCTTCAGTCAAGGGACATACAACAGGACCACTTGAATTGAGTGCAGCCCCGATGGTGGCTTCTGTAATGCAGGCGCCGGTCCCTATCAAAAAGTTCCTGATGAAATGGCTTTCTCTTCTAGGTCTATTGATGTCCGGCTCGGATTCGCTGTAAGTTGAATCCGGTTCGGGAGGAATCTCGCCGTAGTTCACCTTAAAGACCATGGCTCGGGTTAGTTTGATGGAATTTGTGTCTTCGGCAGTATTCTTAGATAAAAGCTGCGCGAAAGACAGGCAAAAAGCTGCCAAGACAATTGCTGATATTAGAAAAAACCTCATATAACCTCCTGTATAGTAATATAACAAATTATGGTGTGAAGGGTTATATCGAAGACATTTTTCAACATCTATTCACATAATCAACAATAATGTTTATGTTCCACGTGGAACATAATTACCTATATTATACTTGAGGTTATTATGATTGAGATTGAAATTATCCAGGGTGATATCACCAAGCTGACTGTAGATGCGATTGTGAATGCGGCAAACTGTTCGCTTTTAGGTGGTGGCGGTGTCGATGGCGCCATTCACCGGGCGGCGGGTCCGGAACTTTTGAGGGCATGCATCCCCCTGAACGGTTGCGAGACCGGCCAGGCAAAAATCACCCCGGGTTTCAGACTCCCGGCGAAGTTCGTCATCCATACTCCGGGGCCGGTTTATCGGGATGGTCAACATGGCGAATCCGCACTTTTGGAATCTTGCTACAAAAGCTGTCTGAACCTGGCCGAGGAGAACGGCTGCGAGACGGTCGCCTTCCCCGCTATTTCTTGTGGAGTTTACGGTTACCCCTGGGAGGCCGCCACCGAGATTGCCGTGAAGACGGTTCGGGACTTCCCGGCGCAAAAAGTCAAGAAGGTCATCTTCTGTTGCTTCGGCGAGGAGATGGAAAAATTGTATCGAGAGAAAGTAGGCAGTAGACGGTAGGAAGGGGTTGAAGTATTACCTACTATTTTTGTATATTTAGTTCAAGTAGAAAAGCCGGAGAATGTCCGGTATGAATTGTTTTAAAAAAGGAAGATTCTCATGGAAGAAGTCGTAAAATTTCTCAAGGAATGTGGCGCCTACTTTTTGGCAACGGTAGACGGTGACCAGCCACGCGTGCGCCCGTTCGGAACCGCCAACATTTTCGAGGGCAAGCTCTATATCCAGACTGGCAAGTCGAAGGACTGCTCCAAGCAGATCCAGAAGAACGGCAAGGTCGAAATCTGCGCCATGAACAAGGCTGGAAACGAATGGGTTCGCGTTGCCGGAACACTCGTCCGCGACGACCGCCGCGAACCGAAGGTCGACATGCTGGAGCACTACCCCGAGCTCAAGTCGATGTACTCCCCCGACGACGACAACACCGAGACGCTCTACTTCAAGGACGCGACTGCCACATTCTACAGCTTTGGCGCCGCTCCGCGTACTGTGAAATTTTAAATTTTTGCAGTCAATACATAGGAGATCCCGGATCAAGTCCGGGAAGACAACTGGCATGTGTTGATAACTTTTATAAACATAATATAAACATCGCGTTTCACGTGAAACACGATGTTTTTTATTTTGGTGGATAAGTTTTGGATTTGTCTAATAGGATTGGCAATAGATTGTTGAAATATCATCGTAAAATGACGTATGTTCCACGTGAAACATACATCATTTGTGGATATGTTGTGGGATATGTCCAAATCCTGTGGAATAACAATTTTGAATTATACACAAGATATCAACAACTGAAACTCTGTAGAATTTTACATTTTGTGTAATTCGTGGTGAATTGTTGATAATATAGGACGCCCATTTTTTACGGACTGATGCCGAAGTTCCTTGCGGTTTTGAGAGCGTCGATGTTTGCGCCGAGTAAGATGAATTCCCAGCCGTATTTCTGCTTCTGGCGTTCGATCATCTGTTTCACATGTTCGGCTAAAAGGGCTTCGCGGCCTGCGGCTTCGTAAATACTGTATTCGGCGCCTCCCCCGCAAATCGGATTCTTGTTCGCGGAATTGACGATAGCGTCGGCCTTGACTTTCGTGATGTCGTTACGTACAATCTTTAAGGGCATTATAAAACCTTCTTATACGCTTCCACAAGTTTCTCGAGCGATACGGCGCAGTTGGCAGGCGATGTGGATGGCAACTTGACCGCGTCGATGCCGACTTCTTTTGCACAAAATTTTTGGTACAAGTTATAGGCAGTGGCGCCTGTGCAGAAGATGCGTGAAACCTTTGATTTCTTTACCAGTTCGCCGATGTTGTTGACGACAGGGTCTTCGATGCTTGTGTCGCTTGCACCCACGATGGTGCAACTGTCCAGAACGTCCCATAGCGCCACGTGATGCTTTTTGAGCATGGCCTTCTTTTGCGTGATGGTTTCGGGAATTTCTTCGCCGAGAACGGTTGCCATGACTTTCCAGAACCTGTTTTGCGGGTGCCCGTAGTAGAACGCCATTTCGCGCGACTTGGGCGAGGGTATGGAGCCGAGCAACAGCACGCGGGATTCGCGGTCGTATAGGGCCGGGAATTCATGGGTGACGCGGGTTCGAATGCCTTTGTTTGCGGGCTTTTTCATGAACACAAAAATACTATTTTTCGCCTTATGAAAATCAAGATTCTGTTTGTGTGCCACGGGAACATTTGCCGAAGCCCGATGGCTGAATTCGTGATGAAAAAGTTGGTGCGGGATTTGCCTGCTGAATCGTTAGCGGATGTAGAATTCGAAATTGCGAGTGCCGCGACGAGTACCGAAGAAATCGGGAACCCGGTGTACCCGCCGGCACGCCGCATGCTTGCCATGCACGGAATCGATTGCTCCGGGAAAACGGCGCGCCAGATGACTGCCCGCGACTACGAGTATTACGACTACATTGTGCTCATGGACCGTAATAATTTGCGCAACCTCCGCTGGATTTTGCCGGCCGATGTGTACACGCGTGAAACATCTGGCCCGGTGGAAAATCGCAAGGTCTCACTCTTGATGGATTGGGCGCACAAGTGCCGCGATGTGGCGGACCCATGGTATACAGGCGATTTTCAGGCGACTTGGGACGATGTAAACGAGGGTTGCAAGGCGATGCTCGCCCAGATTCTGCGATAGATTCGGAAATAGGCCCCTGTTTCAAGACTAAACGATTTTGAGTTGGCATGTTATTTGCTAAATTATCCCCGTAATTTTTAATCAGAGACCGCGGGCAATGCCCTCGGCCGTAGAAAGGAAAAAGATGAGCATAGTCGATACCGTTCTTCACAAGATCTTTGGTACCCCGCACGAACGTAAGGTCAAGCAACTGCGCCCGGTGATTGCCGAAATCCACAAGGCCCGCGAAGCCCTGGAAGCCCTGGATGACGCCGCCCTTGCCGCCAAGAGTGCGGAATTCCGCGAAAAGCTCAAGAATGGCGCCACCCTCGAAGACATCAAGGTCGAAGCCTTTGCCGTTTGCCAAGAAGCTTGCGACCGCCGCTTGGGTATCTTCAACATTTTCAAGCCGGAATTCAACTTTGACTTTAGCCGCTTGGGCCCCGAGCTCCAGGAATCGGTGAACGCCGCGAAGGCCGAACTTGCCGCCGGCAAGAACGAATGGGAAGTTTACCTGCCCGCCTCCGTGTACGCAAAGGTCCGCGAACTTTACCCCGAATCGGTAAAGCCGTTCCGCATGATGCCTTTCGACGTGCAGATGATCGGCGGCCTCGTGCTCCACGAAGGTGCCATCGCCGAAATGGCGACCGGTGAAGGTAAGACGCTTGCTGCAGCCCTCCCGGTTTACCTGAACGGTCTTAGCGGCCACGGTGTGCATGTGGTGACGGTGAACGACTACCTCGCCGGCCGTGACGCCAAGCAGATGGGCATGGTCTACAAGTTCCTCGGACTCACGGTTGGCCTCATCGTGAACGGCCTGAACCCCGAAGAACGCCGCGTGAGCTACAACAGCGATGTGACTTACGGTACCAACAACGAATTCGGCTTTGACTACTTGCGCGACAATATGGCCGTGGAACCGAGCCAGCTGGTGCAGCGCGAACTGAACTTCTGTATCGTCGACGAAGTGGACTCCATCTTGATCGACGAAGCCCGTACGCCGCTTATCATTAGTGGTCCGGCCGAAGACGCTACCGAAAAGTATGCCAAGGCAAACGAAATCGCCAAACAGCTGATTAAGAACAAGGACTTCTCGGTCGACGAAAAGGACAAGAACATCCAGCTGACCGAAAAGGGCGTGAATCACATTCAGGAACTCATGCACATTACGAACCTGTACGGCGAACATGCCGACTGGGTGCATTTCCTCGATAACGCCCTCAAGGCCTGGTACCTTTACGAAAAGGACGTGGACTACATCGTCCGCGATACCGAAATCATTATCGTTGACGAAAACACGGGCCGCCTTATGGAAGGCCGCCGTTACAGCAACGGTATGCACCAGGCAATCGAAGCCAAGGAAGGCGTGCAGATCCGTCGCGAAAACCAGACGCTTGCAACGATTACGTTCCAGAACTACTTCCGCATGTACAAGAAGCTTTCGGGTATGACGGGTACCGCCGAAACCGAAGCTACGGAATTCATCAAGATTTACAACATGAACACTTGGGTGATTCCGACCAACAAGCCTTGCATCCGTAAGGACCTGCAGGACATGGTGTACAAGTCCGAAGATGCCAAGTGGCGCGCCATTGTGGCCGAAATCAAGGAACGCCACAGCAAGGGACAGCCGCTCCTCGTGGGTACGGCATCCATCGAAAAATCCGAACACCTGCACGGCCTCCTTGAAAAGGAAGGCATTCCGCACGAAGTCTTGAACGCGAAGAACCATGGCCGCGAAGCTGAAATCATTCAGTACGCCGGCTACAAGGACAAGGTGACGATTGCAACCAACATGGCCGGTCGTGGTACCGACATCGCCCTTGGCCCGGGAGTTACCGAGCTTGGCGGTTTGCATGTGCTTGGCACCGAACGTCATGAATCTCGCCGTATCGACAACCAGCTGCGCGGTCGTTCCGGCCGTCAGGGCGACCCGGGTTCCAGCCAGTACTTCTTGAGCCTCGACGACAACCTGATGCGTATCTTCGGTGGCGATAGCGTCAAGAACCTGATGACCCGTTTTGGCGTGGGCGAAGACGAAGTGATTACCCACCCGATCGTGAGCCGCTCGATTCGTGGCGCCCAGCGCCGCGTGGAAGGCCAGAGCTTCGATATTCGTAAGCACTTGCTCGACTACGATAACGTGATGAATGAACAGCGTAAGGTGATTTACGGCCTGCGCCGCCGTATTCTGAACGGCGAAGACATCAGCGAAGAAATCATGAACCGCATCGAAGACGCCTGCGACATCAAGGTGTCTCAGTACATTCCGGCCAAGACTTACGCCGAAGCCTGGAACCTGGAAGGCTTGCACATTGACTTGCAGCGTAGCTTGGGCATGGAATACAGCCTCACGCTCGAAGATGCCATGAGCAAGACGCCGGAACAGGTGCTCGATGAAATCATCGACCTGTGCAAGGTCCGCTACGACAAGCTCACGAAGATTATTCCGGAAGCTGACTTCCGCCAGATTGAACGCCGCTTCTTGTTGATGACCATTGACCAGGTGTGGAAGGAACACTTGTACGCCATGGACCAGCTGAAGGACTCTATCCGTTTCCACGGATACGCCCAGAAGGACCCGCTGATGGTCTACAAGAACGAAGGCTACAAGATGTTCGAAGGCTGCATGGAAAAGATCGCGACGCTCACCGCGCTCCGCATCTTGAACATCCGCATTACGCTCCCGAACGGTGTGACGGTTTCTCCGGACCAGTTGCAGCTCAAGAGCCAAGAACAGATCGAAGCCGAAAAGAAGGCCGCCGAAGAAGCCGTTGCCGCGAACAATGCCGCAGAACCTGCCACTGAACAGGCCGCGCAGGCTCCCGAAGCGAAGCAATCCAATGCCGAATCTGCCGAGCAGATGAGTGCCGAAGGCGCTAAGCCCGCAGGCCTCGCAGGCACCGCCGCTACTTCTGAAACGAATGCGATTTCTGAAGAACAGCAGGAAGCAAAACCGATGCCGCAGTCTGCACTTCCGGGTACGCGTCAGGTGAACCCCGCCTTGGTCGCCGCTGCACGCCGCCGCGCCCAGCAACAGGCTCCCAAGCTCGGCCGCAATGACCCGTGCTGGTGCGGTTCTGGTCTCAAGTACAAGAAGTGCCACGGCAAGGACTTGGAATAATCGCAACTAAAAAGTCGCCTAAAGGGTGGCTGCATTTAGAATAAATTAATACCCGGAATCAAAAAAGGTTCCGGGTGTTTTTTTATTAAGGGAATGTATGCTAAAACTAATCCTTTAAACAACGAATTGTCATCTTAGGCTGATTTAGGTCACAGCCAAATTCTTTACTAGTAAGCCCGCAGCTATAAGAAGATCCCAAGTCTTTAGCTGTAGATGACCAATAAGTTGAACCCGAGTATTCAAAATAAAGATTCCCGTCCTTAAGCCAATATCCTGCAGGTAACGAGTTGAATTCACAGTCGTCAGAACCGGGTTTATAACGTTCTCCAAAATCAAGAGAACTCATTAATCTATGTCCAGCGTTATCAGCTCCTCCCATACTGTCAGCCAGTTTATTCCATTCTTCAACAGAAGGCACGTGCCAACCTGCAGGGCAGATTGTATCTAGTAGTTCTTGATCGAATAAATCAAAATATTCGCCATTTACATGCAACGAATAGAATCTTCCAAATGTATCACAAAATCCTTCAATTTTCCCATAGCACAAACTGTAAGGCGCATCGAATTTCAGGTTCTCGGCCATCCATACCTGGTTGCCGATAGTCGTGTACTTATAAACCTGGCCATCGCGGGCATCGGTAAAGGTGCCACGGTTCGGTTCTCCGTAGGCGTTCATACCGTCTGCCGGGCAAACCACCGCCGCATCGAAGGTGTCGGTAGGTTCATTTGCAGAAGAACTATCATCAGAACATGATGTCAGTAACAAAGCAAACAGAGCAACACTGACAAACAAAAAATTTGTTTTATTTTTCATCATTATCCCTTATGCAACGGATTGCCGCTCCATAAAATCTTGACGCACGCGCATACACATATTGTGTTTCAAAAAGAACTCCGGTCATTGTATCATCTTCACGGAACTCACGGCCATTAATGTACGCTTCAACAAGAGCAACATCAGTTGCCCAAAGCCTTGCCTCATAACCATCATACACTCTGCTGCTAGATATTATACCTGTCGGCATCGGCAACAAAGCAAAACCACAATCATCCGTTCCGTTAGAAAGCTGTCCAGGATTCAAGGGAATCCACCCAGAGGTCGCCTTAAGACGAATTCCAGCACTATCACTTCCACCAACATTATCAAAAAGTTCTGCCCATTCATCATTGCTTGGCAGATGCCACCCTTCCGGACATGCTCCCAGCGAATTTACCACACCATAAACACGGCCCTTTGAGGAACAGTCATCTTTTACAACACAACTCGTCAAACCAAATTCAACATCATAATTCAGGTTCTCCGCCATCCACACTCGGTTTCCGATAGTCGTGTATTTATACACATGTCCGTCTCGGGCGTCCGTAAATGTCCCGCGATTCGGTTCGCCATAGACATTCGTCCCTTCAGCAGGGCAAACGACAGAAGCATCAAATACATTCTCCGCCGAAGAACCATTATCGGAACAAGCGGAAAACAACAAAAAGAACAACACCGCACAAACAAATGAAAAATGCATTTGACTTTTCATATTCAATCCTTTACACAACGCAGAACCATTTTAGCAGCACCTTGGCCAAACGAAATTCCACGATAACTATTTAAGCTAGGGGCATATGTGGATTGCAAATCCATAGCAGTTGACGTCCAATAAACGTCAAATCTGTATGCACCCGAAACATCTCCTGTCTTAAACATTTCTCCCGCAGGCAACGAGCTAAACCCACAGTCATCGGTACCAGGCTCGTAATTTTCATCAAAGCGTTCGGAACTTTTTAACCTAGCCATGGCAGGTCCTCCTACTCCCATACTATTGGCCAAAACATTCCATTCATCCATAGAAGGCACATGCCAACCTGCAGGGCATACCGTATCCAACAAATCTCGATCAAGCAGGCCAAATTGTCCGCCATCTTCACGCAAACTATAGAATCTTCCAAATGTGTCGCAAAAACCTTCGATTTTGCCGTAGCACAAACTATAGGGAGCATCGAATTTCAGGTTCTCTGCCATCCATACCTGGTTGCCGATAGTCGTGTACTTATAAACCTGGCCATCGCGGGCATCGGTAAAGGTACCACGGTTCGGTTCTCCGTAAGCGTTCATACCATCTGCCGGACAAACCACTGCTGCATCGAAGGTGTCAACGGGCTCCTCGGGCGCGGATGAACCGTCGTCACAGGCAGAAAACAGTGCGGCCGAAAAAAGAGCGCAAATGAATGGAATATTAATTTGCCTTTTCATAGGGGAATTAGCTAGTTTTCGCTTGCGAGGTGGTCCAGATAAATCTTCTGGGCTTTTGAATCGTACATCACCACGTCGTAGAGTTCGCCGTCTTTGCCGGTGCGCGATTCCACGAAGAGTCCGCTCATGGAGCCCTTTTCGGTGGGCAGGAATGCGCTGCGGCCTTCGGGCGATGTCTTGAATTCAAGGTAGCCTTGTTCCACGTACCAGTCGCGAATGACTTTGTAGTAGATGCGTTCCATATTCTCGCCTACAAGGGTGTTCAGGCGGCGTGCGATTTCGCTCACGGGCACGGGTGTGTCTTCGGCGGGGTAGTCGGCCAGCTGTTCAGCGGTCAGGTGGAATTTTTCTCTTTGCATGCGCTTCGGAGCGTATTCCTGGTCGTCTTGAAAATCTTGAGCCTGGTTGGCCTTGCGCTTGGCAAAGCGTTCGTTTGCAATGTCAACGCACTTTTGAATGTTGTCCAAAATGAACTGCTGCGCCTGTTGCCAGCACTGCGTATAAATGTTGTGGTGGCCGCGCAGGTCCGATTCGCCCTTTTCGAATCCGTAGGTTTCGCCCTTGGCGGTGGGCAGATTGGCGTCGGTGCCGCTTTCGGTGGACTGTCTTTCGAGAATGCCTTCTTGCACCAGGAAGTTTGCCACGTCGGCATAGAGCAGGTGGTTCATGTTCTTGGGCAAAAGTTCGTTCACGTTGCGCACCACGCGGGAAATCGAAACCGGGTAATCAAAGAAGCGGTAACCCTTCAGGGTTTCGGCGTCGATGGCCAAATCTTGCATGGCGGGCTTCGCGTTCTTCTTTGCTACGCGCGGCTTTTCGGCGGTGGGCATGGGGGCCACCTGGTCGTGGTTGAGCTGCTGCTGCAAAAGCGATGCGACGTAGGCGAGGCACTTGCTGATGCGTTCCTGTTTGCAGGAATCCCCTTCGGGCAGGATTTCGTCTGTCAGGGGGTTGATTCCGCAAGAGAGCTTGCGCAGGTACATTTCGGCACGTTCGATAATCGCATTTTCAGAGGCCATACAAAACTCCATTCGTTGCAAAAAGCGTTGTAAAGATAGTATTTTCTTGGCGTACCATAATTTTTTTCTACCTTTTAAAGTAATTGTGAATCTACTATGAAAACGTCTAAGCATTTTTTTAGTTTAGAAGGTATCGACGGTTCGGGCAAAACGACCCAGATCGATATGCTGATTGACGCCCTCACCAAGGAAGGCTACTCCGTGGTGAAGCTGCGCGAACCGGGCGGCGCAAAGATTTCGGAACGCGTGCGCGAGATTCTTTTGGATACGAATTTCAAGGGAATCATGAGCGACAAGACGGAGCTGTTGTTGTACAATGCAGCACGCGCCCAGGTGATTGCAGAGATTATTCAGCCCGCGCTTGATGCGGGCAAGATCGTGATTGCCGATCGATTTGCCTGGAGCACTTTTGCCTACCAGGGTTATGCCCGCGGCTTGGGCGCAGACCTTGTGCAGCGCCTGACCGAGATCACTTGCGACGGTTGCTTTCCGGAGCTCACCGTGGTGCTTGACATTGATGTGCAGCGGGGACGCGCGCGCACCGCGAAGCGGGGAGAGGCACCCGATCGACTGGAGAGCGAAAAGGCCGAATTTTTCGAGAGGGTGCGCAAGGGTTACCTTGCCGCGGCCCGTGACTACAGTGACTGTGTTGCGGCTATCGATGCCGACCGCAGCCCCGATGCCGTATTCGCCGACTTGTATAAGCTTGTAAAGGCTAGACTCTAGAAAAATCGTTAAAGTATAACTTGAAAGGCCTGCAATTGAATTGCGGGCTTTTTATTTCTATCTTTGGCGGTATGGATAGAGCACGACGCCGTAAATTTGGCCAGAACTTTCTGGATGTACCTACCGCGCAGATGATTGCGGGCGATTTGCCTGCGAATGCGGGCGACTGGGTGCTTGAAATCGGCCCTGGGCACGGCGCCTTGACGGAGCACTTGATTGAGCGCGCCGTGCAACTCACTGCCGTCGAAATCGACGAGCAGTGCGTGGAATTTTTGCAAGAAAAATTCCAGGGCCGCGAAAACTTCCATATCGAAAACATTGATTTTCTGAAGTTTGACTTGCAGGCGTTTCTGGATGCCCACGAAAAGCCCTGGGTCACGGGAAACTTGCCGTACAATGTGTCTACGGCGATTATCGCGGGCCTGATGCCGAAACTGCATTTGACCAAGGGCTTCATGGGAATGGTGCAGCTCGAAGTCGCCGAACGCATCTGTGCAAGCCCCTGCAGCAGCAATTATGGAAGTTTGTCTGTACTTGTGTCCGCCTACGCCGATACGCAGATTCTCCGCAAGATTGGCCCCGAGCATTTTACGCCCCGCCCGAATGTCGATAGCGCCACAATGCTCCTGACGCCCAAGGCCGATGCGCTCGCGGCCCCCGAAGGATTCTTCGACTTTGTGCGCGCCGCCTTCACTCAAAAGCGCAAGACCCTTGCCAACTCGTTCGGCCGCGCTTACGACAAAAAGAAAATCCAGGAAGCAATCGAGCTCCTGGATTATCCGACAACCGTTCGCGCCGAAGAACTTTCGCCTGCACAGTTCCTTGAATTCTACAAGGTGATTGTGGGCGAGCAGGCTTAATTAGCCGAGTTCATCGCAATAATCATCGCAGCCTTCAGGCTCTTCGCCGCTGCCGGCGAGCAAGCAAGCCTGAGCTTCGAAATCGACGATTTCCATTTTCGGTGCTTCGTATTCTTTCTTTTCCATAGTCTCTAATCCCCCGGTGATTATTTCTGAATATTGGTGTTGCCGATGAACATGCCCTTGTTTTGGGGCTTGCTGTTCAGCTTGCGACCCTTGAGATCGAACCAACCGTTTACCTTTACGATTTCGCCCGTGGCCATGTTCCAGCGCGCAAGGCGGGTAGTGCCATTATTCTTGTCGATGAGCTTTACGCCAATCGTTTCGGGCAGTTCGGCGGCATCGGATTCAGTAGACTTTTGAAGAGCCTTGTCGCCTTTGTAAATCAGGTAAGCGCGCAGCGGCGGAACAAAGGCGCCTGCACCGACTTTGGTGAACTGGCCGGCTTTGACTTCGCCCTTGTTCTTGGCGGCATAACCATAAACGGTACCCAGGTCGGCGTGATCCTTGTCCCAGCGGATAAAGCTGTAAGAGCCGCGCATAAGCCAGTCGCCCTGATTGCTGACTTCGCTTCTTAATGTAAGCTCGGCGGAAGTCTGCGTAGAAGCGGTTACGCCGGTAGCCGTGAATTCGATTTCCTTGATGCCTTGGCATTCTTCCTTGTCGGTATCGGTGATCATCAGCATGGGTCTGTGTGCGGCGCCATCGGCAATGTCATGCTTTTCGGCGGAAATCCACATGCCGTTTTCGTCTTTGCCGTAGCTGAGGGGTTCGTACAGGTCGACGCATTCGTTTGCGGACTGGTAGTTTGCCGGCAAGGTGATGGTAGAGTTTGCTGCCAGAGCCGTGCTGCGTTCAACAATGACTTTGAAGTTGCTGTTTGCATTGTTGTTGATGCAATTCGCGGCATTGTTATCGACTTCGACTTTTGCGTTTTCGTCGTTGATCGATTCCAGATACAGGGTGTTGTTGGACTTGAAGAATGCCCCACCCACAAAACTGCAAGTCGGATCGCCTTCGGGTCTTGCGGCCCAGGCGCTAGAAATTAAACTAGAAACAACTACTATAATAGCAGTAGAAAGAACTTTGTTATTCATATTTCCTCCAAATTAATTTGGCGCGCCCAAATATAGAAAAATATTCTTAATTTCAACTTTTATTTTTATTACATCCGAAATGAAAGTTTGGATAAAAAAACAGCCGGGATAGCCCGGTTGCTCTCTTTAATGATATTTGAAACAAATTATTTACAATTGAAGCCTTGCAGCTCAAGCCCGGCGCGCATTTCGCCGTAGGTCGAAGTACGCTTCATGTCCATCGCCTTCATGAATCGGCAATCGTTGTCGATATGAATTTGCAAGCCCGTGAGGGTGGTGGTGACTTCGCCCTTGCCGCTTGCGCGCATTCTTGCGATAATGTCTTCGCGGTGGTCTTCCATTTCGGGCGGAATGAATACGTCGGTCACGATGTCGACATTCTTGATTTCGGCGTCGCCGAATTCGAACGAGATAGTCACCAGGTTCTTGAGGCCGTTAAACTGTCCGTTGACCTTGCAAACAAGGTTTTTCGGCGAATTCTTGGATTTCTTGGTGTTTTTGGCGGTGCTCTTCTTGGGCGTATACTGCATGGCGGCAAAGATTTCTTCTTCTTTGACGACGCCCACGAGGCGGTTCACGATTTTGCCGTCTTTAATCAGGAAGAACGTGGGGAATGCCTGAATGGGGAGTGTTGCCTTGATTTTGTCGATGCCCGGTTCGTCGATACCTACCGAGGCGACCTTGATGTCGCTATAGTTTTTAGCGATACCGATGAGTGTGGGAATCATGACGAGGCAGGGCGGGCAGCTGGTCGAAGAGATTTCGAGGATGACCGGCGTTTTGGATTTCATGATTTCTTTTTCGAAATTACTGTCGTTCACCTTGACGATTTTGATGTCGTCTGCAGCGTTTGCGGTGGTGAAGGCGCCTGCAGCAAGAATTGCGGCTGCGGCAAAAGTCGCGATGTGTTTCAGGATGTTCATGACAATAAAATAGCAAATTGCTTGAGCAATAGAAAAAAGCTATTGCGCTTCGATGGCTTCGACGACTTTTATGTCGGCGCCTAGCCAGTTTACGCTGTGCAGTTCTGCAGGGGCGAGCCACTTGGCTGCCTCGTGCTCCAAAAGTTCCGGCGCCTTGCCGCCGGCAATCGTGCAAAAGTAGCAGTGCATGGTCAGGTGGAAGGCGGGGTAGTCGTGTTCCACGGTGCAAAGAAATTTACCCACGTTCACTTGGATGGCGAGTTCTTCTTGGAGTTCGCGCTCGAGTGCTTGCTGCGGGGTCTCGCCGCTTTCCATTTTGCCGCCAGGGAACTCCCAGAACCCCTTGTGTTCGCCGTAGCCGCGTTGCGTAGCAAAAATCTTGTCGCCATCTTGAATGATTCCTGCTACAACTTCGATATGTTTCATGAAGCCAAATTTATGTAAAATTTTTACGGGAGAGGTCTTGAACAGCCCTTTTTTGGTTATTTTATATCTAGTATGAAAAGGTTTTTGTGGATTCTTGCAATTTCATTATTGCTTTTTGCATGCGGTGACGATTCATCGTCCGGTTCTTCTGAACAAGTTGAACCTCTAACTCCGCAGGAGCAAATTGACGATACTACTACAACGTCGCCAGTGGGGGATACTTCAGACAGTTTTACTGATCCACGTGATGGTAAAACCTACAAGACCGTTACCATGGGCAAGCTGACATGGATGGCCGAAAACCTGAACTATTCTGACGAAAAGATTGGTCAAGGTGATGAGAGATACACTTGGGCCGAAGCGCAAATTGCATGTCCCGATGGATGGCATTTGTCGGATTTTGATGAATGGGTAGCAATAGATGACTGGGTGTGGAAGCATTTTTGGGCAGATTCGTTGGAAGAAAAATGTCCTAATTGGGCCTTAAAATCTACAACTGGTTGGGATAATGATACTATTGATGGTGAGATTATTGTTGGTAATGGAGGAAATACCGTGGGGCTTAATTTAAAGCCTATGGGGATTTGTGAAGGTTCTGAATGTCGTTATTTGGGTCGCATTGCTGCATTTTGGATTCAAATGATCGATTCACAAGATGAACTTGGCGATTTGTACTTTTTCCATATATCTACGTCTGGTTATAATAGCAGCATTGAACGTGACGCAAGGTTGAATGTCCGCTGCGTAAATGATAAGAATACCGTATACGAATCGCTAAGTAAGTGTACCCGTGAAAGAGAAGGAGTCGTTGCAAAAGTGGGTTCAGAGTATTATAAATGCAAAGACCTGGTTTGGGTGACTCCGACGCTAAAAGAAAAACTTGATTTTGCACTAGGCGAATGCAACTCGGCTAATGCGAATAAGCGTTACCCGTTACAGGATTCTGTTTTTATGTGTGCTGTATGGAATGGAGGTTCCGATTATAGATGGAACTACACTCCAGAAGATTCTGCATTTATAGAATGCGCCGCTAAAGGTGACACGCTGTGCGAAGTTGGAGTAGCGAAAGATTTGTATGTAATGAAGAATGGATATTGGAAAAAAGCATACGTGTCGGATGTTTTTGGGGATTGTACCGAAGATCGGTTAGGAGAAATTGTGAAGCTCGGTAGGGTAGATTACATTTGCCGAGAAAGTTGGGATATGGCTAATAGCATTGAAGTTGAGTTTGGCGCTTGTGACGATTCAAAACTGTACGATACGCTCAATTTAGGTGCTAAATATATTTGCGTGGATCACAGTTGGCGCCTTGCGACAAGAATAGATGATGAGCTTGGCTTTTGCTTTGATGATGGTGCGGTTGGAGAATATGATGGCCACAAATACATATGTGATGCAAAAGATCACAAATGGTATTACGAGATGATTGATGAACGTGATGGGCAGAAATACAAGGCCATATGGGTAGAATTTGAGTGGGATGCCGACGAACTCGTGATGGCTGAAGATCTCAAGTTTGGCGGCGACAGCTTGTATACTTGGGCCGATGCTCAGACGGCTTGCCCTGATGGATGGCATATCCCTTCGGATGCTTTTGTGCGAAAGCTGAGAAATGAGATTCACAACAACAAAGGCCTTACAATCTCGACTCGCACATTGATGTCGCAATCAGGTTGGAAAGTTAACGGGTCTAATTGGTCGGGCATGAATTTGCAGCCTATTGCAATTGATACGATAAAATCGTATGTGTATGACGGAGTGAAGGATACTAGTTATTATGTTCATGATAACTATAAATTGAATTCCTGGTTCTGGTTATCGGACGAAGAAGGAAGTTATGCAGGAATTCAAGAAAGGGTTGATGAAAACGGCGAAGAAGATTATGTGATGTTCGGACTTGACATTAGTGATTTTGATACTCCCGTAGAAAAAGCCACAGTCCGTTGCATCAAGGAATAAATAAGGCGGCCATCGGGCCGCCCATAATATTATTTAGTATAGTTTTTGATTATTCATCATCATCTTCGAATTCGTCGTGAGTTAGCCAATAGGATTGGTAACGCGTTTCGTAATCCGGGTCGGTGGGCGGGAAGTTTTCCGGGTGGTTTAGGCAAGAATCCAATAGAGCCCTGATATCGTGGAGGGACTGCTCGTAGATTGAATCGTATACTTGGTTGTAACGTTCTTGCTGCTTTTTGTACGTATTTAGAGTTTCTATATAATCACTTTCTTTGGGGTGAACGGTGCCGTCGCTGCATTCGATTTCTATAGCAATAGAATCATTGCTTACGTATTTTTTTTCGTTGGCCCATGGGTTAGATTTATAGTTTGCAATTGTGTCGATCATTTCTATGAGGCAGTATGGTGTGCTGTCGGGGTAAAGCCCGAATTCATTGCTTTTGTAGTGGAGTTGAGCGACTGTATCTTTAAGAATGCGATAAAAAGTGGTATTTGCCAAATAGGTACCTCTTCGCCAGGCAAGCAATTCTGGAAGAGACATAATCGTTGCATTGAAATTTTCTCTGGGAATCCACTTTGAATCGTGACATGAATATTCGGTGGTGTCCACAACGGAATCGGTTACGGTTATAGAAGGGACTTCGACTGAATCTTCTGGTATTACGGGAGTTGTTTCAACGGGTGCCGTAATTTCAGGGGGAACTGTAGTGGAGGTTTCTGCTGGTGCTGCGGGGGTACCTTCGGAACTATCTCCGCAATTTACCATGAACATGGCTATGGCCATAATCAATGCTGTTGTGAACTTTGTCATATTCATGGTTTATTCCTCGATTTCCTCAGCTTCTTCCGACTGATCAATGCAGGAATCCAACTGCTTTTGGAGTTCGGCTAACCTTTTTTCGTATAACTGGCTGTATGCCTCGTTGAAGATGACGAGATTCTTTTCGTATGATTCCAGGTCTTTTTGGTAGTTAAGGTATTCCTCGTTGGCGTATGTTGTGCCGTCGTCGCATACGAATTTTGTCGCGATAGAATCGTTAAAGAAGGCCATGGGACCGTACAAAAAGACAGGAGCTTCAAGTGTATCGAGCATATCTTGAAGACATTTCGGAGGTTCTAGGTAATTATATATCAAGCCTCCGTCTATTTCATCATAAATGTCCATTTGTGCATTGCGGTCGGCGCTCCTTGTTGCGGCCTTGACAGGATCCTCAATTAGATCTGAGTTCAAGGACCTCTTTTGAATTTTTTCGGCTTCGTGGCATTGCGAAGATGTGTTGGAAACGCTGTCAACCTTGTCGGTTTCGTTGCGTTGTAAGGAGTCGCTAGGCGCATTTTGCGTCGTAGAGTCGCTTGGAATATTGGTTCCCGGAGCTACGGTCGGGCTGCTAGAATTAGCGTCATCGCCGCAGCTTGCCCAGAAGAGAGCTGTAGATGCGAGAAAGAGTCTTTGCAGGTGCTTGCGGATATTCATGAGCACGTCCTCCTTTTTGTGCTTTGGGAAACCCTACCATGAAATATACATTTTTTACCCCAAAGACCAGCTTGTATACACTTGAATCCACTTGGTAGAGGGCTTGACGTTCCCAAGAGCCCGCAATAAGTCTATATTCATTGTAAAAAGGTTATGCAATGAATAAATCGGTTCTCAAGTTTGCAATTCTCGGTTGTGGGCATATTGCGACCAAGATGGCGGCAGCTGTCAAGGCGCTCGAAAGTCGCGGTATGGGAGTAGAGGCGTATGCGGTGGCATCGCGTACTTTAGAAAAGGCCCAGAAGTTTGCGGCGGATTACGGATTCAAGTGCGCGTACGGTAGCTACGCAGAACTCGCACAAGATTCGCAAGTCGACCTGATTTACATTGCGACTCCGCATTCCAAACATTTTAACGACATAATGCTTTGCCTTGAGCACGGCAGGAACTTGCTTGTCGAAAAGGCGTTTACGGCGAATGCATTGCTTGCCTCGCAGGCGATTGCCCTTGCCGAAGAAAAGGGAACCTTCCTTTGCGAGGCCATGTGGACGCGCTTTTTGCCGGCGGTGCAAATGGTGCGTGACTGGATTTTGGCCGGGAATATTGGCCGCGTTCATGGCGTGGAGGCGGAATTCTCGATGCCGCTTTCGCATATCGAACGCTTGCGTAACCCATCCCTTGCGGGCGGTGCGCTTCTGGACTTGGGCATTTACAGTTTGACTTTTGCAGACTTGTTCTTGACAGACCCCGAAATCGGCGGGCAAGGCAACCATATCGTTCAGACGAAGAGCGCCTGCGTCAAGTTCCATACGGGTGTCGATGCTACGGACTGGATCGATTTGAATTATTCGAACGGCCAGGTGGCGCACCTCAAGACGTCTATGGTGGCGCCGCTCAAGAACGACGGCACGATTTTTGGCACGGAAGGATTCATTCGCGTGCAGAACTTGAACGACATGGTCGAAATCCAGCGCTTTGATGTCGCGGGCGCGCTCGTGGAATCGGTGACTCCGCCGCGTATTGAAAACTGCTACGAGTACGAGGTGCTTGGCTGCAAGGCGGCGCTCGAGAAGGGGCTTAAGGAATGTCCCGAGATGCCGCATGCAAAGACCATGCAGATGATGACGCAGATGGACAAACTCCGCGAAAGCTGGGGCGTATCTTACCCGTTCGAACAGAGCCCGGGCGAAGTCTGGGATCGTTCTGGCAACAAGTCGTTCTTGCAGGTTTACGATATCGAAACGGGCAAGACGACGTTGCTCAAGGAATTTGACAAGGTGATCGAGGCGCCGAACTGGAGTGCCGACGGAAAGTTCCTGACATATAACAGCGAAGGCCGAATCTACAAGTACGAACTCGAGGGCGGCTCGATTACCGAAGTGCCGAGCTATTTTGTGGACAACTGCAATAACGACCACGTGCTCGCTTCTGACGGTTCGGGCCTTTATGTAAGCCACCACACCAAAGAAGACGGCCTTTCTCGCATTTACAAGGTTTACTTTGATGGCCGCGAGCCGGAACTGGTGACGCCTCTTGCGCCGAGTTACTTGCACGGCATTACGACTGACGGCAAGACGCTTGCCTACTGCGCCGAACGCAATGGCGAATACGACATTTATACGATTCCTGCCGCGGGCGGTAACGAGACGCGGCTTACAAGCGCCCTCGGGCTAAACGACGGCCCGGAATACGACTGCGACGACGAATACATCTGGTTTAATTCGGTGCGCACGGGGCGTATGCAGGCCTGGCGCATGAAGGCCGACGGTTCCGAGCAGACGCAAATGACCGACGACCCGCATTGGAATACTTGGTTCCCGCATATTTCGCCGGACCGCAAGAAGGTGGTCATGATCGCATATCACGAAAGTGATGTGCGCCCGGGCGACCATGTTCCGAATAAAGATGTCGAAATCCGCCTGATGACAGGCAGCGATGCAAGCGGCTGGAGCAAGCCGCGCACGTTGTTGAAATTGTTCGGCGGTCAGGGCACGATTAACGTGAATTCCTGGGCACCCGATAGCCAGAGGTTCGCTTTTGTGAGCTACGCCTTGGAATAAACAATCCGCTAGTCTATAATTTCTTGCTGGCCTTGGCGCGTTCTGCCTTTACGGTTTGTACCGCTGCCTTGAGCGCATCCTTTTTGGCCTGTTCCTCTTCCGGCGTGGGCTTCGTATCTTCCAAAAGGCGGTCGGCCCATTCGTCCCAGAAGCGGCAGCGTTCGCCTTCGAGTTTCATCTTGGCAAACTTGACCGGTTCGGTTTCGACGGCAAGCGTCACGACCGATTCCTTGTAGGCCTGCGGAAGGCCTGCCACGTGCGCCATGCGCTGCTTGAGTTCGGCCACGGTGGCATCCAGAATATCGACTTCGAAACGGCGTTCTATGTAGCGGCGGGTAATGAACCCGAGGGCCATAAAGTAGTCGCCCTGGTTGCCTTCGGCGAGGTAATTCTTCTGACGGAGTTCCTTGAGCGCAAGTACCGCTTCTTCGTACGGCGGGAGCCTGGGAGCGGCACCTGCTTTTGCAAACTTTTTATGCAGGAACCAGCCGAGGAACACGAGCAGCGCGACCCCCACCACAATCAGCACGATGTAGAGCCATTGCGGGAGGCGTGGGTCGTCGAGCGGGTCTTCGACTTCCAGGATGTCTTCTTCTTCGCCGGTGGTGCGGGTAGAAACCTTGACTGCCACGGGGTCGGTGCTTGTCTTGACGGTATCGCTACCGACGACGGCGCTCACTTGCTGCGGGGCAATCAGGAAGTCGCCGCTCACGAAGGTGTTGAGCGTTGCATTCCACACGAACTTGGCGGTACCCTTGGGCATGCCCTCGGTCACCTTTTCGTTCTTCATTTCCTTGACTTCGAAACTGCCGAGGTTTCCGACAAAGCTCGGCAAGTCGACGATTGCGTTTTCGGGGGCCATCACCTGGATTTCGTAATTGAACATGTCGCCCACGAACACCTGGGCGTTATCGACGTTCGCCTTGACCGATACGTCGAAGGCGAGGGCGCTTGTGGCACAAAATGCGATTGCGGTAAAAAGAATTGCGAGAGAGCTAAAAATTCGAGACATATAAACCTCTGTGCTCAAGAATATACAAATTTTGGGGTATGCGGGGCAACTTGGGCGGGATGTTTATCTATATTCCCAAGGCTTATGTCTTGGCGAAAAATATGCAAGCTGGTGTTCGTAATGGTGCTGTTTGGCGTCGCGTTCGCCGTTGCCGCCGAAACCGCCGACAGCTCGGCAGTCAAGAAAGATTCCGTTGCCGTGGCCGATAGCACTGGGCTCAAGACTTCGCGCGAGGGCGTGTTTTCGATTGCCGCTTTGTTGTTGCCGCATAATTCGCTCAGGAATTCAGAGACCTTGCACAACTGGCCATTCTTCGCGTTTGCGGCGCCCGCGTACACGTACCATTTTAAGGTGCAACAGGATTTCGGCAAACTGCTGAGCTTTAAGGGCTTGGCGGCAGGCGATGTGAACTTTGCCGGGGTTGGCCTAAAACTGGATGCCGCAATCGAGTTGATGCACTTGCTGGAACTGGGTGCCGAGGCGAATACGGGGACGGCGCTGAACTATGGCAAAACCGTGACATTCATGGGCGTGTACGATACTGAAAAAAGGAACTACCGGCAAGATGTCATGTTTATGGAGTACGCATACGGCGTGCGTTACCATTCGGCGCTCACTATACCGTTGCTTGCGTTCTTGCCCAAGAGCGACTGGACCAAGATTATTCTGAAGGGAACGGCGGAATTCAAGTATTCTGCGTATACAGGCGCCGAAGATAAAGAGGTGTGGAAGGCCGGCAACGAAAACACGGTGAACGGATTCAAGTACAAGTACGGCGGCAC
This sequence comes from Fibrobacter sp. UWOV1, assembly GCF_900142495.1. Lineage (NCBI taxonomy): Bacteria > Pseudomonadati > Fibrobacterota > Fibrobacteria > Fibrobacterales > Fibrobacteraceae > Fibrobacter > Fibrobacter sp. UWOV1. The sequence continues at coordinate 31,791 of NZ_FRBA01000013.1, forward strand.
GCTGATTTACATGATGCCGTTCGAGCGCGTGCCTATGGCCATGCTTTCGGTGAATGCGAGCGGCTTCAAGCACGAATATGATTTTGACAAGGCGTACAAGGATTACAATCCGGGTTTCATAACGGTGAGTATAACTCCGATGGCCTCGATTAAGGTAAGCGAAAAATGGAACGGCATGCTCATGGCGTCTGTCTCGCGCAACCGCAAGTTCGAAAATCGCCGCTACCCGACCACCGAAGAATTGCTGCAAAAGCAGGTGGGAAGTGAATGGGACTTGCGCACGGTCATGTTTGTCATGAGCCGGAAATTCTAGATTCACGTCATTGCGAGTCCCTGAAAGGGGCGAAGCAATCTTTAGCCTTTTTTTAAATTTTAGAAATGGAAATGCCTGCTGTTGCGGGCATGACGGAAGAACATGAACATTGCTTTAATTATATACTTGGCATTTTTGATTGCGATTGCGGTGCGCAGTGCGCGGCGCGTAAAGGACATTCCCGATTTTTTCGTGGCGCGCAAAGGGGCGTCGGCGAAGGCGGTGGCCGGTAGCTTGGTTGCAACGATTCTTGGCGGGTCGGCCGTGATTGGCGCCGTCGATAGCGGCGCAAAGCTCGGCGGGGCCGCGAGCTGGTTCATGCTGGTGGGTGCGCTTGGCCTGTTTGCGTTGATTCCGATTGCGGGCCGTGCCTACGAGCATGGCAAATATTCCTTGCCGGATTTGGTCGAGAACCTGTACGGCAAGGGCCCGCGCCTGGTGGCGACCATTGTGATTCCGGTTGCCTGGACAGGCATTGTGGCGGCCCAGATTATTGCGGCGGCCAAGCTCCTGATGACTTTTACCTCGATGCCGTACACGACGGCCGCAATCGTTTCGGCGGTCGTGTTTACGGGGTACACGCTTGCGGGCGGCCAGCTTTCGATTTTGCGTACTGACTTTTTGCAGGCATGCCTGATCATTGTCGGGCTCTTGCTGCTGGCGGGCTTTGCAAAGTTTGGTGGCGGTGAACTCGGCAGCATGTTGGCAAGCGCTACGACCAGTGTAGCGCCCAAGTTCCCGTTCAACGCGAACTTTACGCCGCTAGACTTGTTCCTTCTGATTCTCACTTACGGCACCACGTATACGGCAGGCCCCGATATTTATAGCCGCATGTTCTGCGCGAAGGATGCGGCGACTGCCAAGAAGGCGATCGGCATGGCCGCATGCGTCTTGATTCCTGTTGCATTCGTGATCGGGTTCCTGGCGGTTTATGGTGTGAACTTTGCTCACGTGCAGGGCGCCCGCATTACGGCGATTGCAGATGCTGTGCTTCCGTCGGCGCTTTTGCCGGTGTTTGCGCTTGCGCTTTTGAGTGTGGTGCTGAGCAGTGCCGACACCACGCTTTTGAGCAGTTCCATTATCATTAACGGATTGTGCCGCAAGCCTTCGCTATTCCAGGCCCGTATCATCATCTTGCTGAACGGAATCGTGGCACTCTTGCTCGCGCTTGTATTTACCGACATCATCGGCACCTTGCTTTTGGCGCTTGCGGTTTATGCGGGTGCATTTACCGTGCCCATTCTGTGGGGACTTTTAGGGTTCAAGGCAAAGCCCAAGTTTGTAGGGGCTGCCATTATTGCAGGAGGAATCCTCTCGCTTTCGGGTAAACTGTGTCCGGCGTTACCGGGTTCGCTTGGCCAGCATACCGGGGATATCCTGATGATTGCCGCATTCGTGGTGAACGGCGCGATTCTTGTGCTGGGGCGCCGTCCTCGCGTGAATTAGGCCGCCTTAATTTCTTTGTTCAAAATTTTTTGACTGCGAATGGCGACAGTCGGGTGTTCGCGGTAAACGACTGCGAACAATTTTGTGTACGGGATTTCGCTTTCGGCGAGGTTTCGCATGGCCGCCTTGGCGACTTTTTTGCCGAGTTTTTCGAAGGCGTAGCGGTCGGCTTCGTATTCCTGGTGCCAGCAATACAAATGGAATACAATGCGGAACGGAATGGCCGCCAGGTGTAACCACAGCACAGATTCCACAAGCGACATGCCGTGGCTTGCAAGCAAAAAGGCGAACAGCCATACGGCCAACAGCAACAGAGCCACTTTAGCGAGGTTCCGCAAAATGCCGTGACGCAATTCCTTGTGGCCTTCTTCGTGTTTTTTCACGAATTCGTTTTCGGCAGGTTCCTTCTTGTTTTCGGGCAGCGGCACGATGTCATTCAATAGCGGAATCAGGCGCAGTACGGCAAAAATGCCCCCGCGCATTTGAGTAAGTCTGCGCTCGCGAATTTCGAGCACGAGGCGTGCCACGAATTCAATGGCAAGCAATAGGGCGAGAATCAGCGTGGCAGAACTCATCTTTGCTATTCGGGCTTATTCGTTTTGACAATGGAATTCAGGCGGCGCAGTTTTTCTTCGACGCGGGCTTTTTCCCATTCGGTGAATCCCTTGTCGATCGGGTGCGCGTCATCGTAGTCGTCAAAAATTTGGCGGCCGCGTTCGTTGTCCTTGTCGAGTCCGTGCGTTACGCGTTCGTACCAGTCCTTTTCAAGCTGGCGGTATCGCTTGAGCAAATCGTCGAACGTTTCGGGCAAGGCTACCACGCGCATCACGTCCTTGTTTGCGTCGTTGGTAGCCATGCGGCGCAATTCCTTTACGGGTTGCGCCTGCAGGTTTGCATCGTTTACAACCAGGGTGATAATCTGCTCGAGCGCGTAGCGTTCCATGTATTCCTGGTACGTCTTGATCGCCTGCTGGCGAATGCGTTCGCGCATAAAGTTTTCGCCGAGGCCGTCGATGTGTTCCTTGGTGTAAATGTCGCGGATAGCGCTCACTTGCAGGCGCTGGTAGGCGTCGAAAACATAGCGCACGGTTTCGGGGCTAAAGATGCTGTAGAAGGTGGCGGGCACAATGCCCTTGCCGCGCAGCGAATACTTGTAGAGGTTGCGGTCAAGCGCGTAGGCGTTGCGGGCGTAGTTCCAACCGGGTACGATTTCGTTCAGGCGAGGAGCCACTCCCACCAGTTGCGGGTCACCCGGGCGAATCAGCGAGAACGGAAATTTGACGCGCTGCGGGAGCGTGGTAAGTCCTGTCGCAATCAAGGTGAAAGGCGATTCGCGGTAGTTCGCGGGGAACTTGATATTCACGCCGAGGCCAAAGAACATTCCCTGGCCGGGCATGACTTCTTGGTCGGGCATGCGGCCGGTGTGGTTGCTGCCCACGTTTGCGCCGTAGCCCAGGTTTCCGCAGCCTTCGGGCCAAAGGGCCGCAATCAAGAGCGAGTGGTGGTGCATCTGGGTCATGGGGCCCACGTAAGAACTGTTGACTTCGCCTTCTTCAATGTGGCAGCACGGCGCGATAATCGAAGACTTCACGATTGCCTTGCAGGCGACTGTGGTGCGGCTCATGAGTACAGAACCCTGCACCTCGGCACCGGTGTGAATGGTGACCGACTTTTGCACGTTCGAATTTTCGAGAATCACGGAATCGTAAACGTGGCTCGGTTCTTCGAGCGAAGAAAGCACCACGGAATTGCGGATTTTCTCGGCGCCCTCGATGCGTGCGTGCGCACCGATCCAGCTGTTACGAATAATGTTTGTATTGCAGACCACGGCGCCCTTGCCCACTACGCCGAACGGGAACGCGGTCTCTTCGCGGTAGGCCTTGAGCTGTTCGTCGAAGGCTGCTGCGACTTCGGGGTCAGGCTTGTGGAACAGCTGTGCTTCTACAAGTTCCATGGTAATTTCGGGGAACACGGCGACTTTACGGCCGCCCATTTCGTTGCCCACGTGCATGGAATTCCCGATCATGTAGCTGATTTTTCCGCTACTGATGATGGAGCCCACGTTCTGGATAACCGCGCTGCTGCGAACCAGAATGTTGCTGAGCATGGCCACCTTATGGACCAATGCGTTTTCGATAAAGCAATTGTGTACAAGGCTGTCGTAAATGCCTGTAGGGAACGACACGTCGCCCGGCAATAAAAGCGTTCCGAAAAATTTAGGCAGGTAGACTTCGCCCATGAACGACGAACGGATAATGCGGTTTGCGTCGAAGTCCGGTTCGACCATGACCTTGTCCCAGGATTCGGAGCGGTTACCGTTTTTTTCGAGAATCTGGATTTCGTCTTCGGTCAGGTGGCGGTATTTTGCGGTTCCTGCCCTGATTCCCTTGAAATTTTCGACGGAGGTCGCCAAAATGCTGTTCTTGAGCACTTTTTTCAATTTTAACAATCGCTGCATGTCGTAAAAATAGCCTAAATTTGAGTCGATGATGAAAGAGCTGCTCTATAATTTGATACGAAAACACAAGTATAATATCTCGATTTATACCGAAGAGATCTTTGAAAGACGTTGTCAAGAAGAAATTATCCGCAGCGACGAGGATGACAGCTCGTTTGTATATCTGGAATTTGACTTTGAAGCCCTGAAAAAGGAACTGCCCGACGAGGGCGATTTCACGCAGTTCTGGAATTCCATTTTTGCCGTGTTGAGCAGTGGTAGCCGCGGAAGCGATATTATCGGGTTCCTGGAACACGAATCGGGAATCGGCATGCTTTTGCTCGATTCCAAACTCGATGGCTGGTTGCGCGTGAAGGGCCGCATCGAACAGAAGGCCGACGCCGACAACAATGGTAAAATCAAGGCCATTTTGGATAATGTCATTAAGCCGATCCTTTACCCGGCTTGCATTCAGAACGCGCCCACGCCGGCGGCTGTGTAGTTATGACTGAACAATCCGGCGTTCAAAAAGTTTTAGTCATCGGTTCGGTTTACCCGCGCTTTCACGAAGACGCCGAAGTCCCTTGGTTGCGGACCTCTATTGCGCACCTTAAAAAAGCGGGCCTCGACATCCAGGTTCTGGCGCCTGCGTACAAGGGGCTCAAAAGTCACGAAATCGATGGCGTCAAGGTGAACCGTTTCCGTTATGCGCCGGCCAAATGGGAATTCCTGACGCACGAAGAAGGTGCCCCGAGCAAGATGGCGAATAAGCCCTGGCTGCAGCTCTTGGCGATCCCCTACATTATCAGCGGGTTCTTCAAGTGCATCAAGATTTGCCGCAAGTTTAAGCCCGACATCATTCATGCGCATTGGCCGTTTCCGCACGCCTACATCGCGCTCGGTGCCGCTAAGTTGTTCAAAATTCCGCTGGTGCTGAATTTCCACGGTGCAGAACTCTTGCTTATCCGCAAAAAGAAATGGGTCAAGCCGCTCCTTAAATTTGCAATCGGCCAGGCACAAGCCGTGTTCGCGAACTCGAGCTTTACTGCTGGTAAAATCAAGGCCCTCCGCAATGTCGATGTGGAATGGAGCCCGTACGGCACGACTCTTGAATTCGGAAATCGGAATTCGGAATTCGGAATGGAGCCGCACCCGATAAATAACAAGTTCAAAATCTTGTTCGTCGGGCGCCACATTGAACGCAAGGGCATTCGCTACCTGATTGAAGCGGCCAAGTACCTGCCCCGTGACCAGTTCGAAATCCGCATCGTCGGCGTCGGCGATTTGACCGAACAACTGAAAGAACAAGCCGCAAACGTCATTGCGAGGAACGCAAGTGACGAAGCAATCCAAGGCGGCTCTGCCGCGCTACCTGCCGATATCATCTTCACCGGAAAGCTTTCGCCCGAAGCGCTCGCCAATGAATACAGGACTGCAAACGTCTTCACGCTCCCGGCGATTGTCGACAGCAAGGGCGACACCGAAGGCCTCGGCGTCGTACTCATTGAGGCTATGGAACTCGGCCTCCCGATTGTGGCAAGCAATGTGGGCGGAATCCCCGATGTCGTAATCGACGGCGAAACGGGAATCCTCGTCCCCGAAAAAGACCCCGAGGCCCTCGCAAACGCCTATAAGCGCCTCGCCGCCGAGCCCGAACTCGTAAAGCACCTGCTCGCCGGCGCCCAGAAGCGCATCCACGAATGCTTCACCTGGGACGGAATCATTCAGCGCCAGATTGAAGTTTACAACAAAGTCTTGAAATAATTGAATCCCATGTCAAGCTCCTTTCAAGTCGGCAAATGACTTGAATTCAACCCATAAGAATCAATCCCTTTCGGGCTTGACAATACCGCTCCGCTTCAAGTCGGAAGCCGACTGGTCCAAACCACTATACTTGATTTTGTACAAAATATAGAGTATATTTGTGTGTGATTGTTGTCACATGATTCTAGGCGGTGTCTGGCTGTGATAGGTGGCAAAGGAGACTTTTATGAAGAACATCGTTTTTAGTCTAACTGCAGGCTTGATGCTGGTGTTTGCTTGCGTAAGTATGTGGGGGTGCTCTAGTGTCTGGGATGAGAGTGAAGAGGACGTCTCTAGAACTCGGTTGGTTGGTTATTCTGGTGATTCTCTTGTTGTTTACATAGAAGAGAAGAAAATAGAGACTTGCCTTGCCAAACCCTTGGGTGATGATTGTTCTACTAGGGAAAAGGGGACAAGAATTGTTGTAGATAATTTCTATACAGAAGAGAATGTATGGAAAAGTGACAAACTGAGGGATCAGTATGTTGTAAATGTTTATGACTTGGTGGATGATTCGACGGTGATTGAATTCGATAAAAGTAAAACTCGTTTCTACAAGTGGACTTTAGGTAGGGGTTCTGAAGACTTGGGGTATTTTGAATGGGACGGCTGCAGTACAAGAGAAAAAGTTGGTTCAATTCGTCCTTGGGGCAATGGGAAATGGCGGCTTGTGGGGAGTACTGAAGATTGCGGCTACGCAATCGTGGATGTGGAAAAAAAGAAAATAACGGGTTATGAAAAACTGGATGAATTTGCGGAAGGCTGTTCTGATTTGTGGATTCATGAAGGAGCTAAGTATTGTGTGGGTGTGTTTGAAAAGGATACGATCATCTCGTATTATGAACGCTATCAAGATGGAATTTTTTTGAAAGATGAAAAGGGCGTTAAAGATTCGTTGTGGACGTATGAATTATTTGATGGTGGACAAGCTATGAATCCCGTTTTGACTTTTATGAATTCTTATGTGATGCTTGATATAGGAACGTTAAATCGTAATTTACTAAAAATTGATTTTGAAGAAGGAAAACTGTTGTTTTGGAGAAAAGTCCGATGAAAAGATTTTTGTTGGTTATAGTAGTGATGACTATGCTTGTGTACGCGAAGCCTATGGAAAGCATAGAACGCTACAATATAATACTTGTTCATGGTGCTGCGGATAGTTTGTCGGGTGTTGATTGTGAAGCCTCCGATTTGAAGGCTCCTTTTGAGTATTATACGGATTCAACGAGTGATTTTGGTCGAATTGATGGCTATCTCAAAGAAGGACTTCTGGATGATAGCCGTTCTACTGCGACTGGTATGATAAAAACACTCCCGGATTGGATAAATGATAAGATTCTTGACGGCGAGCGAAAAGATCGGTTTGGAATATATCTGAATCGTCCTTTTGTAAACCCTGCGAATACGCCTGTAGTGAATGGAGGTGAAATTGGTAATCGAGGGTGGAAGGGAAGAGATGAATGCAATGTTCGTCGCTCTCTGACGGAAGAAGCCGAAGAAATGCGTTTGCGAGGAAGAAATAAGTTGATTTTAGATCGAACAAATCCTCGAAATTATAGAAACTATACACTCATTGACTCCATTGGCTTCCATGCTCACCGTAACATTCTTATCGCACATAGTATGGGCGGTCTTGCCTCGCGTGAGTATGTACAAGGGGATGGATATAACGGCGATGTTGATAAGGTTATAACTTTAGACAGTCTCCATGAAGGAACTGGTGCACTGAATATGCAAGTTGGTTTGCTATTATTTTGTAGTAAAATACGCAGAAAAAGTTTTAAGGAGAACAGAGTATGAAAAATCTGTTGAAAAAGTTTGAAATTGAAGGTCTGCTTGCACTTTTGGCGCTTGCGCTCGCGTGCGTAAGCATGTGGGGGTGCAGCGACAGGGTGGAGTTTAAATGGAGTGATGGCAGGGGTACTCCGTTGATTGCCGGTTTCATGGATGATTCGTTGGTCGTTGCGTACGATTGCAGAGAGTGGCTTGAAACTACCGAAACATGGAATGGCGGTTATAGCGAAGATGAGTCTTGTGGTCATGACCGATTGCTTGTTTTTAATTACCGTGTGCAGGAAGATGGGCCTCGATGGACTGATTCCCTCACGAATAAAAGAGGCGGCTATCGTTGGTATCAACTGACGGATTCCATTTTCTGGCGTTGGGAAGAAAAAAACATTCTTTTATGGAAGATTGGCGAAACTGCGCATGAAATGAAGATTTCAAGAAAGAATGAAGGTTGTTCGCATTCTTCTAAAATTGAACGAATGCACCAATGGCTGGATGGAACATTTATCGCACTGGGAGGAAATCTCTCTGCTGGAGAAGATAGTTGTCAATATGCAGTCTTGGATACGATAGAGAAAACGTTAACTTACAAGCGGCTTGATAAAAATTTGGAATGGATAAAGGTGTGCGATGATGTAAGGGCTTGGGATGATGATGTGTATTGCTTGCTGTTGGATGAAAAAGACGGAAATAGCTTTGTATTGAAAAATGAAAAGGATAGTATTTTTGCTCCGATGGAAAAATTATTTGATGGTCGTTTTTGTGGAAATATGATGGAGTTGGGAGTGAGAGTTTGTTCTTTGGCAAAAGATGAAATAATGTGTTCTGATGTAAAATGGACGGGGAATAGGGAATTAGAATTTTATCGAAATGATGGGACCGTCATTCATTTGGAATATTAACATGAGAAAAATATTTATTGCAGTCGCATTGATTGTAGCGTATGTCTGGTCCATCCCTAAGCCGATGGAATCCATTGAGAATTACAATGTGCTTTTGGTACATGGTGCGTATGGCTCTGATAAGGGAATATCTGAGAATTCGGAGTATGTTTCTGCTTATGAAGATACAACTTTTTTGGGTAATGCGACACTTGGGGACTATACCTCGAATAACCGAATAACCAAATGGCTTGCAAAAAATATATTCGAAGAAATTGTAAGTGAAAAAAATTACGAGAATGCTCGTAATTCTTATATCTATAACTGGCGTTCCTTTACAAATCCTGCAAATAGTTCTTTGAATAATGCTCGTGAGATGGGTGACCGAATGTGGAATGTCCAAACAAGTGGCTTCTCTAAATTCGGAAAACGAAGATCTCTATTTGAAGAAGCGCAGGAGATGAAAGCTATCGCCAAAGATGATAGTGGTAAAGTGCATTACGGTCAATCCGCTCTCGAACTCATTCGCAAGAATCCCGATTTATACCGTCAACTAGCATCTCGCTACATCCTTATAGGTCACTCAATGGGTGGTGTCGTTTCTCGCGAGTATGTGCAGGGAAATTTCTACAATGGCGATGTAGACAAGATAATTACTCTAGACAGCCCGCATGAAGGGACCGGTGCTTTGAATATGCAACTTGATTTGCTATTATTTTGTAGTAAAATACGCAGAAAAAGTTTTAAGGAGAACAGAGTATGAAACATCTGTTGAACAAGTCTGAAATGGCGAGGCTGCTTGCGGTTGCCATAACCGCGTTTGCATGCGTATGCATGTGGGGGTGCTCGGACGAAGTGTCGTTTGAGTGGCAGGGGCGTGGAAATGCCAAGGTTGTAGGTTTTGTGGATGATTCTCTTGTGATTGTTGGGGACTATCTTTTTTGGCATGAGACAACGGAACGCTGGAATGGAGAGTATTTGGAAGATGATGGAACCGCAAACCCCAGACTATGTACATACAATTATCGAGTGCAGGAGAATGGTCCCAGGTGGTGCGATTCCATTGTCGAAGAAAATGCTTCCGGTTGGTTCAGCGGACAATTGACGGATTCCATAATTTGGGGTGGATCCTTAACGGGGTCTTTCAAAATGTGGAAGATTGGCGAACAACCGCATATAATAAATCCTAAAATCTCGTATGACAACTGTTCTGTAGAATTCAAAACGAAATCTGTGAAACAATGGCTTGATGGCAGATTTATTGCACTTGGAGATAAATCATTAAATGCCGGTGGTGACAGTTGCCAGTATGCGGTTTTGGATACGCTTTCGGGGATGTTAACTTATAAGCGGCTAGATAAGGATTTGGAATGGATTAAGGTGTGTGACGATGTAAGGGCTTGGGGGAAGGATGTCTATTGTTCAGCACCTGGCGAACACCCTCTTGAAGGCCATATTCTAAAAAATAATATCGATACACTTTCTTCACCCTTGATATTTAGTAGGGGTATTTTTTGGGGTAAGATGATTGAACTTCGTGCTAGCATCTGCCGTTTAGAAGCGAAAGCAATTATATGCCTTAATCCTGATTTTACATGGCGAGAACCTTTAAAATTCTATCAAAATGATGAAGTCGTCGTTGATTTGGAGTAATGTATGAAAAAGTATGTTGTCTTTTTGTTGGCGTTGATTTTAATTTGTGATTCGTGGTCCATCCCCAAGCCGATGGAATCTATTGAAAACTACAATGTTTTGATGGTGCACGGAGCTTATGGTTGGAACAAAGGCTTTATATGGCCTCATATGTCTGAAGATTATTGGGAAGAATCCTATGGGTATGAAGATTTCAAGTCTGAAATAAGAACTCGTTTAGACGATGTGATTGATGCACTGGATACGGCTCTTCCGTCTGCATACGATGATACGACTTTTTTGGGAAAAGCCACATTGGGGTCTTATACATCGGATAGTAGGATAACGAGATGGCTCAATGAAAAAGTATTTGAGGAAAAAATATATAGTAAAGAGTATGAGAATGTTCGTAATTCGTACATATACAACTGGCGTTCTTTTTCTAATCCAGCAAATAGTTCGAGTAATAATGCACACGAATTGGGCGATAGAGCTTGGAATAAAGGAAATCTAAATTATGGTAAAGGTGGTTTTGGTCGTCGTCGAGCTTTGATGGAAGAAGCCCAAGAAGTAAAAGCTTCAGTATATGATTCTACAGAAAGGAAATACATCTATGGACAGACTGCCCTCGATTCCATACGTAAATATCCTGATTTATATCGCCAACTTGCTTCACGTTATATCCTTATCGGGCACAGCATGGGCGGGGTCGTTTCACGTGAATATGTGCAGAGCGATTATTATAATGATGATGTTGATAAAATAATAACGTTGGATTCTCCGCACGAAGGAACCGGTGCGTTGAACATGCAGGTTGCTAAGGAAGTCCGAGGCGGATTAGGCGAAAACGCAAAGAATACTTTTGTTCAAGCCGCGCTATTTTCTGGAATCCTTGGGTCGGCATTGACTCTTGTTGCGTCCGATGATTTTTCTGTCAAAACGGCGTTGATTACATTGGCAGCATCTTTCGCTATAGGGGAGGCTACACCTTATTTAGCTAGGGCTTTTTCCCCTGAGATATATCATAAAGACGATTCGCTTGTTAGTTATGTTGATCCTAAAAAAACAGGGAAAAATACAGTTTATGAACTAAATCATAAGGATTACGATACTGATAAACAACCTATGTATCGAATCCTTGCTAGTAAGAATGCTATGACATTCACAGATCCGACTCCTGATGAGAATAGCCTTGCTGAAAATATATATCAAGCTTTGGTACCAGACGTGATATCTTTGCCTTTTGAGAATGCCATTTCACAACTAACAGGTAATTCGGAAGGTACAATATGCTATGTGAATACAATGGCTTCTTTTATTGCTGGTGTGGGAGGTTTTTCCGTTAAGGATAACGGAAGTAGCATTGTTCCAGATACTTCTAGCGAGGCGAAGCATGTTGATCTTTTGAATAATTCAGCTGTTGATATCAAAAGGGCGTATTTTAATGCTGCTCCGAATTCAATCGAATCGGATGCAGACAAAATTGCATTGATGTCGATTGCATCGGATGCAATTCTTGCGTTGGAAATCATTGCGAAACTTGGTGGATTTGGTGCCGCTGCTGCTACAGCCGGAAAACTCGCCATTGCCATTCCAGCGGCTTATAGCATTTCATTGATGTTTATTCCCGCTGCTGTAGCTGGTTTTTCTGATTTGAAGTATTCACACACGTTACCCCTCAATTATTCCGATTTGGATACGATGAAAATTGCGAAAAAAGCGTTTTCTCCATTAGGCGGAGGAATGTCATCCTACACCCCATATCTCATGGAAGACTTCCTGTACGAGCGTCCTTTCGTGAACCTGGCGTTGAACGATACGGCGACATTGAACCAACTTCAGGGAATGTCCTCTACAGCCCGTGAAAAATCTACCTTGAACCGCAACTGTTATTACATTGGTTCAAAGAATGGAGTAAACTGTGCTTTGGGCTTGTTCAAATCACCTAATGACTTGACGTCGACCCATAAGAATCAATCCCTTTCGGGCTTGACAACGCCTCTCCGTTTCAAGTCGGAGTCCGACTGGTCCAAGATGGGTGTGAAGGTGGACCGCTGGAAAAAAGTGGACGGCTTGCACTCTGATGGCTCTGAAAACAAGAAAGGCGTCCCCATCCGTCATGTGGAGCGTTATGAAGTCCCCGCGATTACCGTTGAAGATTGGATTGAAAAGTATTCTTTTGTGGTGGACGACCTGATGCCGCACAGGTTACGCCAAATCCGTATGAATTTTAACTATCAGGAGGAAATCGCATGGGAGTGCGATATTACCAAGCCGGATACGAGTTCCAATGCATGCACTGTGTACACACGGAGTGGCGGCGGAACGTGGAAAAACATAATGGACTCGGTCTATGTTCGTGATAGCAAGGGGAATGATTCTCTTTGCTTGAAGGAGCGGACGGTCCCGCACCCTGTCAAGAAAAACGGTCAGTTTGACTTTATCGCAACCGACTTCTATCCGAATCTACTTGCGATTCAGAAGGACAACCAGAACACGGTCACGATTTCGACGGTGAACAAGATAGGCCTTTCGAATACGCAGCGGTTTTATTATCTCTTCAAGGCGACCGCGAATATGCTTCAGCCTTCGTGGCCCAAGCGCGATGTTGTCGTGAACAAGATCAAGGGCTTCAAGGCCTATGCAAGTGCCTTGGGCTATCAGGGCTTCAAGGCGGATTCGGCGAAGGACTCGATTGTGTTGCAGTCCGTGGATACGGTCATAACCTACCCGTTACGCGATATGAAACCGGAGGTCCAATGGTACATTGATTCGTCGCTGATTGCATCCGGCGCAAGCGAAACTGGCATCGTTTACGATTCCTCGAGTGCATATTTCGCTTCGAACCACGTCGACGATGACCCGCACGAGGGCGAATACCTTTGGAAGTTCTTCGTCAATATCAAGAACATTGCCGACACCGCGTCCAAGGATTCCTCGAACACCTACGAGGTGCCGTTCACGGTGGACCGCACCCCGCCTGCATTCATGCTCGCGTCCGAGGACGCAGTCGTCAACCCCGACAGCGTATCCTTCGTGGCGCGCTTCTCGTGGACCGACACCGCGCACGCTCCCGATATCCGTGCCATGCGAGTGTCCCTGGGGCGGCTCGAGGGCGATTCCATTGACCGCTGCAAGCCCTTCGCCGACTTCCCGGCAATGGCCGATGTGGCCTCGAATAATTTTGCAATCCAGTGGAACAGCGTAACCCGCGATGCCGTCAGGGGTCACGACGGGAACTATTGCGTCAGGGCGTACGCCGTGGACTACGCCGTGCCCGACAGCGCCGTTTACGGCAAAATGGTTGACCTCGTAGATGCAATCAGCTCCCATCCGGGGAGTATTGCGGATACCCTCTGGCCCGATCCGAACGACTTTGTTAATTCGTCTGTCGTATTTGACAGTTTCTTCGTGGATACGCGGGCCCCTGTAATGAGTGACGGCGCGATGCGGGGTAGTTCCACCTCGGCATCAGCCTATTCCGCACTTTCCAGACCAGCCCGGAACAATGCGTACGATTACGCAACCGAAGACAGTCTGCTTGAAATATCGTACAAGCTAACGGAATCCCTAGGCGGTCGCGACAGTGTTCCCGTGACCGTCGCCTGGAATTTTATCCACCAGGGCGATACTGCGAAGGTTGACCACGCAGGCGATTCCGTATGGGTCAAGGACGGGGATGCCGTGAACGGCATTTGGACGGAAATGTCCGGCATGCGTCTCGAAGACGGCGACTATGCAGTCCGCGCCCACGTGCGCGATGCCGCCGGCAACAGCTCCGCCTACGCGTTCCCGAAAAGGTTGCGTGTCGACAAGACCGCGCCATACATCGAGAGCCTGGTGAGTACAAAACTCGTCTATCCGGATTCTTTCAAGGATTATTCGGCGACGATTTCTGCCGATGAACGCCATGATGTAGCCACCAACCGCACCGGAATGCGATGCCATTACCGTATAGGCGGTTGCGGGAATACGACCGGCTGGAAACTGATTCCTACAACAACGTTGAAATATGACTCCGTGAAGTTCAAGATTGATTCCCTGGAAGGCCGTCATGGCAAGTGCTACCTGGAAGTGGCCTGTATCGATGCCGCCGGAAATGCAACCTTCAAGACGGACCTGTTCTACATGGGCGAATGGACTCCGGTAATCACCTCTCCGTACGATGAACGTGCGACTACGGAACTGGTTGCCATTACGGGTATCGCTCCGCCTTACAGGCTTGCGGATTCGTTGAATACGATTTATCGGCTTCGTTATGCCAATGTCGAATCGCTTGGCGCAGACGGTGAACTTGTTTGGGAAACATCGGGAATTTCCGTAGTTTCTGCCCTGCAAAATGACAAGTACCGGAATGTTTCCAGGGTCTCGCAGAGCAATGAAGCCGTTTTGGGATACCTTGACCGTAATCTCGGGAATGATAATTATCTTGAAGGGACGTACATTATCGAATTGGGAACCTGTGCTGCTGCGGCCGATTCCATTTGTGTTGACGGTCCCGATTCCCAGTGGGTGACTGATACGGCGTGGGTCGATTTGGGGATGATAGATTCTGCGGGCGTAAAACACCATTTCGTAGTCAATCCGAAAGACAGTCTAACTGTCGGCAAGGATACGCTGGATGTTTCCCTGCATTTGTCGGGACTGTTCAATAGCAGTTACATGATGCGTGTGTATGCCAAGGATGCCGCTGGCGTGGGTATGTTCGATGAATCGGTGTCGAAGGCCTGGCGTAATCCGTACTATGGCGCCCCAAATGATACCTCCTCTGGTAAGTCCGCCGTATGGTTCTATGAACAGGAAGACGGCTACCACCTGCAATGGAAGGGTTTGGCTGCGGGCGATACCTTGGAGGTTGCATACGATTCTCTCGGCTTTGGCCATACCTGCGAGGGACCTGACGGGAATAATGCCCAAAAATGTACGACTCGTCCACTTGATTATGTTTTTGCCGCGTTGCCGACGTCGTCGGGAATGTATTTCGAGGATTTCCCCGAGCTGCGCCCGCTTTCTTCCGTGAACAGCAAGATGCTTCTGACCGGGAACGAGGGCCATGTGGTGATGACTGCAACGGCGGCTTTCCATGTATCGCAAGTAAATGCGTTTGCGGATACTTTCTTGCCAAAAATGAAGGTCTATTTCGGGGAAAAGGAAAACGACGGTTTCTACTGGGTAGCGGACGGACTCGTCAGTAGCGATACGCTCAACCCGCTGACGGTTGGCTGGACCGTAGATCCGCGAGCGTACGGAATCAGTTTCAGGTGGGACGGTCCCGAATCGGGAAGGTTCCCGGCGGAAGGAAACATGACGGTCTATGCCGAAATTACCGAAAACATCGCGAACAACCCGTATGTAATCAGGGATTCGGTAAAGGTTAAGATAAAGCTCCCCGAACTCGAGATCGTGCTCCCCGATACAACCTTGCCCGATTTTACGCTTATGGAAAAGGATACGGCGCTTGTCTGTGCCGACGAAACGATACCGGATAGCCTGTGTGAACGGCGTGCTTTCAAGCTTGGTTCCATGGTGGCGAAGTATGGTGTCAAGTACAGGGATGCCAAGGTAAGGGCGTGCATTATGGATGCTACCGGCGATTGCATCGCTGTGTTGCAGGATACGACCGAAACAATGCGGGCTAACGTGAGCGACAGCGCCTACCAGGTCCGCTGGGATGGAAAGATAAAAGGAACATCGGTCGCGGAAGAAGGTTTGTATACGCTGAAAATTACGGCGTATCCCGCGAACGCGACAGATACTGCCGTGTCTGCGGAGGCGACATTCCATGTAAAGCATGCAGAAACCATGAGGGACCTGACTCCCACATATCCCAAGAATCTACATAACACGGTCCCGGCAGTCTATGTCTCCGAAGCCAATCCCGATACCGGAAATCCCGGAATGTACCGGTACGAACCCACGGCAGATTACCTGGTCAAGGCCAGTGTCAGCGGATGGAAATTGCCGGACTCTTCGCTTGTTGACGGAATCCCCCTAAAAGGCGAAATTTCGGGAACGCAACAGATTCTCAAGTACGAACCGAAACGCTTTAGCCTGGCGATAAAGAGACATAGAAAGGAACTGAAGCTGATTTATGTATTGTATTTTCATGCAGAAATGGAACAGATAAACGGCTGGTTCAATTCAACTTGTGAAAATGGTTCCTTGAATAAGGTTGATGAGTTTTCTCATGGTGTCCTGACATTCACTGAATCAAAGAGAGATTCCTTGATGCTTTTTAACTGGACTAAAAATAGTCACGGATTTGATGGAAGAACGGGTCCCAAAAATAACCTTATTGATATAGTGCTCTTTTCAGAAAAAGGATATCGGCAATTCCTTGCAAAGGAAAGATTGGATTCGGTGAACTCTTTGGTTGATTTTTCAAAAGCGAAGAAAAGCGAGTACGCACTATGGTCGCTGACAAATTTTGATAAAGCATATAATTTACCTGGGACAGAAATAGATTCAGTGAAATTTGGTTATGATGGTTCTGGATTTGGTTGTATGGCAACTTTAGACAGTGACACTCTGAAGAATGTGTGTGAATATGCCGTGGATACAACAACATCAGGATATAATCCTAACAAGAATCTTGCAGATGTTGTTTTTTATCCAGGTGGTACGAGACGTTTCTTTAGCGATTATGGTACTCCAAATCCTAATTGTACTAGGGAAGGATTTCATAGGTATCAAAGGGCGTTGTTTACTATTAAATTCACTATTCCCGAAAGTTACTGGGACGCCCCGTTCGGCATGGATAATCTCGTAAACCGCACGGTCCGGTTTGACCATACGAATAAAACGATTTTTGGAGATGGAAAAAGTGGTTACTGGAAAGCCCTTGAATCACTAGGAAAAACAGACGACGGCACTTATTACGATGGAACTGAATGGAAATACGACCGTACATACGGCCTCTTGACTCCGTTTGAGGTCCAATATCTACCCATGTATCCAGCGTCATCGATTGATGGTGGCCTGAATACGTTCCTGTTTGCGGATGAGGATAAGAACCATCCGCAAGACGCTCGCTTCGATCTGCATTTTTATGGTCCCAACGATAATCATGATTATTTCCAAGCCGCCGTGGTGAGCGACGCGGTGGTACAGCGCTGCGACACAATTGCACTGGCAGACTTTAAAAGAGGCAACAATTCTGCGAATAAGTGCATCGTATACGCCACAAGCAATGATGATACGGTAAGGAATACTCCATATTATTCAGGGACTGATTCCGTTGTGTTCTATGTTGGACGAAACAAGGCTCTAGGAACAGTTACTGTTGATTCAATAGCCTATCCTGCTACGGCAAATTGGCAACAGCATGTAAAAGACTCCTGTGAAGTCTCAGGCGAAGAATGGGAATTTACGGACAATGGAACCGCACCTTGCTATAAGTACTATGACTTTGGTTCGCGTGCGCACTACTATTATGGGGATTATTCCGACTCTGTGTGGACTGCCAGAATGGTGCGTGGCGATAGTGTCATTAAAAATAAGGTGAATTCGCCTGAGATTGCAAGTGCCAAATCGCTGGAAGCTCTTTTCTGGGATAGCGTCGATGTCTCTAAATTCGGGAACAAGAAGCTTGAATTCCCTGTCCAACTTTCGTCGCGGAACTTTGATGCCGACAGCAGTCGATTCTTTGTAAAATTCGATTCTGTTACAACGGTGCTCAGCAATCTTGTCGGTGATAAGGTCGATGCCACAATAAGCAACTTGAGGGTTGATTCAGCTAAGATTTCGGGTGGTGTCTCGTCAATTAGGTTGTCTGTCACCAACGATACCCTATATGTCAAGGCAGATTCGCTTAAGGAAGATATAATCTATCGAAAATCCGAAGATTCTCTTGCGGTAACACCCGTGCGTCCGAATAGCGAATCTTTGTCAATGAAGCGCCTGTATAGAAATGACAACGAATGGGTGAAAAATGTTGTTATAAATTCTGCTGTATTGGAACAGCTAGACTCCAGTACTCATACTCACTTGAATATCGCTGGCCATTTCCCGGATTCCTCGGATATGATTATCGGGTTTAAGTCGGTCGATTCCATTGAGGCGAAGCGCCCCAAGGAACTTGTCGAACTGCGCGCGTACTTAAAGAAGAACTACATGTACGATGTGGCTTACCTGAATGATACCGCCTTCTATGTCATTCCTGGTCCCATGCTGGATTCCATCAAGTGGAGAAACGGGGTGAAGTTGGATAGCAATGATGAAGAAGGTTGGTATCGCTTGGGTTGGTTCGATGTCAACAAGTTACAGGGAAACACCCAGTTCATGCTTTTATGGGGAGATAAGACTGCATATAATTTTGCTGAGTTCAAGATGATTATCGGACGTGCTGTGGAGCCGACAAGTGGCAATACGGTCAAGTCCCTGTTTGAAGAAGCCAGTGTTACATTCCCGAAGAATTCGGTCGATACCGTCAAAAATGTCACTGTCAGAACAGTCGAAGCGTCGGACTACTCATTCGAGGTCTTCAACAATCTGGCCCTCAAGGGCCCGATTGTAGAAGTCTTGCCGTCAATGACATTTGCCAACACTTCCGCTCTTCCGCGTATACAGATGAAGATAAGTCGCGAGGAGATGGTTGCGATGCGTGCGACCCCGCAGACGGTAAGGTTGTACAAGGTGGATTTCACGGGCAAGAGGTTTGTCCCGTTACAAAATGCTCTCTATGGGTTCCTGAATGCAGACGGAAGTGCCGTTATGGATGGAACTGACACTTTAAAATGCGACGAAAGTAATAAGATGACAAAAACGGATTGTGCAGGGAATGACAGTACTTGGGCCTACCTGCTGATTTCCGCCGAGACAAGGACCTTCTCCGTGTTTACGGCGATGGCTTCCGGAATTGCTGAAACTCCGAGCTTCAGCGTGACTGTTTTGCCTGAAATCGCCTCGACTGAAAACCGCACGGTCCGTGTGGACGGCATATCGAGATTTAGGCTGTACGTAGATGATGATTCGCTGTGGGCCAACCGTGGTGATGCTACTCCGCCAGACACTCTTGCTTTTACTGCGGATTCCAACGGTTTTGCCCGAATTGCCTTGCCTTCTCGCGGTAACGCCATTGATACTAGCTACGTGTTCGTGGTTGCCCTTGGCGAACCCGATGCGGAAGGAAATATGGAAGAACTCCCTGCAGCTCCGGCAGTGGCTCGCGCTTTGACGGTGAACGCGCAGTTTGCTTGCTCCGTTCCATCTGATTCATTGTGGCTCGGTCTTGACAACGGCTACATGGCCTATGGTGCTAGTTGCACGCATCCGGGTTACGGGCTGGTATCGCTCTATCGTGATGGAAAAGTCATAGCCGAAATCCGCGGCGAGATTCCCGATACGGTAATCTATGACGGTTCCAAGACTTCCGGTGCATCCGGCTTGGGCAAGATTGCGTCCGGAATTTATGAGTCGCGCTACGTGGGCGTTTCCGCTCTCGGCATGGATATGCAGATGGCGGGGCCACGAGTCTATACGGATTCTGCACGTCCTGCCATCAGGAACTTCTCTGTGCAGGATTCTTCCGAGGTCCTTGACAGAATCTTTACGGCGACTGCGGATGTGCACGATTCTGAGTCGGGTATTGCACGCGTGGTCGTGACGCCGGTGTTCGGTGGCGATACATTGCGTGTCATGAACGTGGTGCCTGATTCTGCCGGTCATGTGTCTGTAAGTGTCCGTATTTCCCGAAAGCAGCTTGCCGAATGTACCGGCTGCTACCTCTCCATGGAAATGCGTGTGGAAGATTACGGTCATAACCATGCGGAACAGAAACATGTATCTGAAAAACTTTACCCGTACCCGACGGAACTTGCCCTGTGGTACCCGGCGCGTGAAGGTGGTGGTCGCCTTGTGCATGAGTTGTTGGGAACGGGCCATGATCTTGATTTGTTTAAAAAGATGGGCGGTCCTTGGGGCAGCGATGCCGGCTTGTATTTTAGCAAGTCTACGGATTATATCTATGGCAATGGCATGGTCGATTTTGGCAGCACGAATTCTTATTCTTTCGAGGCCCGAATTAAGCCGGGGAACCCCAACGATAATGCTTGGCATGAAATACTCAGTTTTAAGGGCGTAAACGCTCTTGACATTCGCCTTTTGCAGAATAAGCGGGCCTTGATGCTTGTTGAGGGTTCGCATAACTGGAAAACGGGTTCCATCTTGCCGATCACAAACAAGTCCTGGTCACATGTTGTCGTTACGGTAGATTCGGATTCCGTGAAATTCTATGTCGACGGCGAATCGAAGGCTGCTCGTAATTCCGGGATTTCTCTAGAACGTGAAATGGAAGGTGTGTTCTCTATGGGCAAGGCGGGTAGCGAACCTTCCTATATTGGAAACATCGCGGATATACGCATGTATTCGCGTGCGTTGACTGCTGCTGAAGTCGAGGAACTTTCGAAGCCCGTCACCGATGCGGGTGAGGTTTCCGATGTCATCGTCATCGCCGTGAAGGATATGGATGCGGTGAGCGGATTCTCGAATGAGTTCTCCTGCTCCGTGGCTGGCAACAAGTACCTTGTGTCGGGCGATTCGGCGACACTCGCGATGTCCGTAATCGTCGAAAATGCTGCGGACTATAATGTCGTGCTGTACGCAAGGTCCGCTACGGCTGGCGATAAGCCGGTCTATGTCGGCGAATCAAGTTTGCTGGCAGGAATGGCATCTGTATCCAATACCTGGCGTGCAGTGACTGTTTCTGGTGTGTCCGTTCATCTTGCAGCGGGTACGCATACGTTGACGCTGAGGGTTCCTGCCGGTGTTCAGATTGGTGGCGTGGCACTTACGACGGCCAACATTCCAGCCTCGATGATTGCCTGGGGTACAAGTACTTCGGACAATGTTGCCGGAATTGTACCTGCCGATACGGCTCGCAAGGTTAAGTCGTACTTGCGCTACGAGGGGTACCCGGAAACATCTACGCTCCGTCCGCGCATTCGCCTGCGTAACGTATCCAATGAGCCCGTGAATGGGTTCTCTGTCCGCTACTATTTCCGTGGCGAGGATGCC
Organism: Fibrobacter sp. UWOV1; assembly: GCF_900142495.1. Classification (NCBI taxonomy): domain Bacteria; kingdom Pseudomonadati; phylum Fibrobacterota; class Fibrobacteria; order Fibrobacterales; family Fibrobacteraceae; genus Fibrobacter; species Fibrobacter sp. UWOV1. The sequence goes on from NZ_FRBA01000013.1 coordinate 53,104, forward strand.
TCGCAGGCTGGAGCTGACCGTTATTGGCCGAACTACGGACCAACATTCCCTGCAGTGCATTCCGAGAGTGCCAATACGGGTTACGTGGAATGGTCGTTTGCCGAAACGATTCCGGTTGCCGGAACAGTGTTCGGTGGCGACGGGCCGCATTTCGGTCTCTATAATTCCGGCAATGTGCCGTGGAATGCTTCCGACGACCCGTCCTTCGTGGATCCGAATTCTGGCCTGGTTGCAAATATTGATGGTTTCTATGAAGATGTTGGCGTTGTCGTCCTGGATAAGGACAATAACCTGATAGGCGGTTCCTGCGCCGAGATGGAAGATCCCGTATCGCTCGAGACCAAGGTCCGTGTGCTGGCTGCCGATGTGCGTGGCGACAAGCTGGCAAGCGAGATTCACTTCAATGTGGAAAATACGGGCAATGTCTCGTTGAAGAACTTCGACGTGCGTTACTACTTCTTCGTGGAAGAAGGCCTTGCGCCGGATTATGAACTTGACGACAGGTCCAAATGTTCTTCGGCCTCGATGGAAAGCCTCGGTTCCGGTCGCTGGCAGGTGACAGTCCATTGCGACTCGTCGCTTGCCGCTGGCAATACGTGGCAGAATCCGGTGAAGTTCGCTTTGCATTTGCCAGGCTGGCCTGCGATGTGGAATGCGGATGACGACCCGAGTCACGACAGTCTCGGAATGACGATACGCGTGGCTCGCGGCATTTGCGTGTTCGATTCCACGGGGTACATGCTCTACGGCAATACACC
>NZ_FRBA01000014.1:0-50058 GCF_900142495.1 Fibrobacter sp. UWOV1
GGTCGTATTCCGCGACTCTCTTTATTACCTGTTTTGTCTTCATTGGCACTACTCCTGCTTTTTTGAGTAGTGTCAACTTTTTTCAGTATAAGACAAACTGATGATTCAACGTAAAATCGACAACTGGAGTCTCGTGGATTTTATGGAGAAGGTAGAAACTATATGAAATTTTTAGCAGTGTTCCTTTTGACTCTTTCGCTGGTGACAACGAGTTCTTTTGCTGTGTCGCTGAACCCTCCGCTGGTTCTGTCGATGCAGGAATATGAAGGGACTATGTCCTCCGACGATTTTGACTATAATGAAAGATCGGAGGCTGATTTCAGTTTCTTTAAACCCTTTGTGAGTGTGATTTCGTTTATGCTTGTTATTTTCGGGTTTTCTTGGGGTGTGATGGGGGCAGCGGAACTCAAGGACGGGGGCGATAACGGAGGTGCGATGCTTGGTGGTGGCCTAGGTATAACTGCTTTAGGGAGCTTGGGCCTATACTGGGCATTTTGAAAAAAAATGCAGCGGAACGCTGCACTATCTATTTTGAAACGTTTTCGACGTAAAGAATTAGATTGTAAAGCCTTGTATTTGCTTCGGACGATTCCATTGAACGATGCTCAATTTGTGCGAAATAGGTTGAATCAGTTGTGTAGTATGTTAAAGGAATGGCGTCTAACTCTTCGTTGTTGGAAATAGGCTTTATCATATAGCGGTCGTTAATGGTGCCGTTCTTATCGCGGTATGGGAAGAATTTGGCTTTAATGTCATGCGGCTTTTTTGAAATATGAATTGTTTCGTACTTTTGATAATCTTGGCTGTCATCTGTTTTCTTGTAGATGTTGTATTCAAAATACAAACTGTCATTTCTGATGCCAATGGCGTTGTGAATGCCGTCATAATGTGCTGCATCGTCAACGGCAAGGAAAATACATGCTTCGGGGGCTGAAGTTGCTTCTTGGGAAATGCTGGGTAGAGCATGATAGGATATTGCTGGTGCGCAGCCGCAAATTGATATGGCGATAATGGATAAGATTGCGAGTGCCCAGTAACGAGTTCTTTTCATATTTTCTCCAGAGGTGACGTGTTGAGGGGCTTGGATAACTCTAATTATACATTATTCTGTATGTTGGCAAATTTCTTATAATGCATTTTTCTACATTATCCTTCGTAACAGTAAAGGACTCGCTTATGAATATTCTCGTCGTTGGTAGCGGTGGTCGCGAACATGCCATCGCTCTTGCAGTCAAGAAGTCGCCGCTGTGCGACACTCTCGTGTGCGCTCCGGGCAACCCGGGCATGGCAAACCTCGGCAAGTGCGTGCCGGTGGATGTAGCCGACCCGAAGGCTATCGCCGACCTCGCCGTAGCAGAGCATATCGACCTCGCGGTCATCGGCCCCGAAATTCCGCTGGTCGCGGGCGTGGTGGATGAATTCCGCCGTCGCGGGCTGCGTGCTTTCGGCCCGACTGCGGCTGCTGCCGCGCTCGAAGGCTCCAAGGCCTTCAGCAAGGATATCATGAAGAAGTACAACGTGCCGACGGCAGCCTTCGAGACCTTCACCGATCTCGCCTCCGCCAAGAAGTTCCTCGCCGAACACCCGGCTCCGATCGTGGTGAAGGCGTCGGGCCTCGCTGCGGGCAAGGGCGCTATCGTCTGCATGACCGACAAGGAAGCGAATGACGCTGTGGAAGAAATGCTCGGCGACAAGGCCGTGTTCGGTGAATCCGGCAAGACGGTCGTGATTGAAGAATTCATGGACGGCGAAGAAGCCTCCATCTTTGTGGTTTGCGATGGCAAGGACTACGTGATTCTTTCTTCTGCCCAGGACCACAAGCGCGTCTTTGACGACGACAAGGGCCCGAACACGGGTGGCATGGGCGCTTACAGCCCGGCTCCGGTCGTGACGGACGCTCTCCTCGACGAAGTGAAGAAGACAATTATTGAACCGACCCTCAAGGGCATGGCTGCCGAAGGCAAACCCTACACGGGCGTGCTCTACGTGGGCATCATGGTGACTGCGAAGGGCCCGAAGGTGGTGGAATACAACTGCCGCCTCGGCGACCCCGAATGCCAGATTGTGCTTCCGCTCTATGACGGCGACGTGCTCGCGTTGTTTGATGCTGCCGAAAAGGGCGAACTCGCAAAGCTCGGTGCCCCGAAGGCTCCGAAGGGCAGCTCCGCAATCGTCGTGCTCGCCAGCGCCGGTTATCCGGGTTCCTACGAAAAGGGCAAGGTCGTCACGGGTATCGAGGACGCAGAAAAGAACGGCGCCCAGGTGCTCCATGCCGGTACCAAGATGGTCGACGGCAAGTTGGTGACCAACGGTGGTCGCGTGTTCGGCGTGGTGGGCCATGGCGAAACGCTCCAGGCCGCTCTCGACATCGCTTACGAAGCCGCCGAAAAGGTTCAGTTCGAAGGCAAGTTCTACCGCAAGGACATCGGCAAGAAGGGGTTGGCCCGTCTTGCGAAAATGGGCAAATAAAAAAGGAATTGAAAATGCAGATTAATGAAGTTCCAAATGCAAAGGTCGGTATCGTTGCGGGTAGCAAGTCCGATCAGGAAACTGTAGATAAGATTACCGCGGTGCTCGACAGCTTCGGCATCGTGTGGGAATACAACATTCTCTCCGCGCACCGCACCCCGAACGCCACCGCGAAGTATGCTCGCGAAGCCGCCGGGCGAGGCCTCCAGGTCCTCATCGGTGTCGCGGGCCTCGCTGCAGCCCTCCCGGGCGTGCTCGCAGGGCACACGATTCTTCCGGTCATTGGCCTGCCCTGCGCCGGCGGCCCCCTCAACGGCGTCGATGCCCTGCACTCTATCGTGCAGATGCCCCCGGGAATCCCGGTGGCAACAGTCGGCATCGGCAACGGCAAGAATGCCGGTTACCTCGCCGCCCACATCGTTGCCATCGCAGACCCGGCAGTCCGCGAGAAGCTCATCGCCTACCGCAAGAGTCTCGGAGATATTGAAGGGTAACACAATGTGGAATGTGTAATGTGAAATGTGGAATTAGATATTTCGCATCACACATCACACATTACACACCTCACATTCTTTTATGCTCTCTCGTCTTTGTACATTCGCTTCGCTCATGTACCAACTGTTCAGCTCGGTCATGCCCAACTTCGTTGGTCGCGACTCTCGCTTTACGCAGTTGTCGTCTATCGTCTTTCTCACGGCATTCCTCGTGGCGGCGTCTTTCGCCGGTGAGCCCAACCTTCCTGAGGTCAACGCCCCGTGGATGAAGGGAGAACGCTTGACCTTCAGCCTTGGTTGGGGGTTCATTACGGCAGGTACTGCGACTCTCGAGGTCAAGCCGATTGCTGGCGGCAAGACGGAGCTCCTGACGCATGCGACGGGCAACAAGACCATCAATCGAATTTACCCGGTAAACGATACGGTGTACACCCGCGTGCGTAACAAGGGACTCATGACCGAAGTGTTCCGCAAGCGACTCCACGAGGGCTCGTTCCACAACACGTCTGTTATCCGCTTTGACCGCAAGGGTGAAAAGGCCTGGCTTTCGGACACCGTGTTCACCGATATGAAAACCCGCAAGACCAAGCGCTCCGCCGATACGGCAGTCACTATTCAGGGCGAAGAACATAGCATTATGTCGGCGTTCTACTTGGTGCGAACCCTCCCGCTCAAGGTGGGGGAGACTTCCCGTTTTTCGGCGGTGAGTGGCAAAAAACGCTACGAACTTAAGGTCATTGTACACGGTCGCGAAAAGATCGAGAGCATTTTTGGCGAAGTCCCCTGCATTAAAGTGGAACCCGTTCTCGATGGCGACGGCATTTTTGTCTCCAAAGGGCGCATTTTTATATGGCTCACCGATGACGAACGCCGCATTCCGGTACTTATGGAGTGCGAAATTGCGCTTGGTTCTATCAAGGCTAAATTGCTTGAGGCCAAATAATGCCCAAAAAACCTTCGAAAAGCGTGTTTTTTGCTTTTTTTACATTAAGTTTCGTGCGATTTGCTCGCTTAAAAGTTATATTCGCAAATGCGATTATATAATCTGAGGCTTTTTCATGTTTAAGAAAGTACTTTTGTCTTTATGTTTGACCGCCTTCTTGTCTTGGGCGCAAGACGACTTTGACGAGGACGATGAAGGCTTTATTTCTGCCCCCGCCTCTGCTCAAGAAGAAGGTGACGCTGCTCCGCATGCTTCCATGGCCACTGGCGATGACGAAGAAGAGGAAGAAGTCTATGACGTTGGTATTAACTCTGCCCAGCGTCGTGAAATGGCCGAACGCAAGAAGTTTGAAGAAGAGCAGCGTCTCGATGAATACGCGAACTCAGAACGTCGCCGTGACTGGTTGCGCAACCGCTTGATTTTCCAGATCGGTATGGGTTCCCGTTACCCGATTATGGGCGAAACCGGTATGGGTATGGGTCTTGGTGCCGGCATTGAATACATTTTGCCGTTCCATTTGGCTCTTTACGGTTCTTTCGGTTTCGTGCCGAAGGGAACTGACAACGATTTCGACGAATGGGATCTTGAAGGCGGTACGGGTTACAAGGTTGGCTTGAACTACTATCTGTTCCCCAAGAATCCGCTCCATTTGGGCGTGTCTGTGTCTTACGGTACCGTGTACTTTGACCATGACATCGTTCCCGACGAAAGCAAGACCCGTGCTTTGATCAAGGTGGATGGCTTCCAGTTTGACGCCCTTATCACCTACCTGACCAACGAATGGTATTACTTGCAGTTCTCTATCGGTATGTACTATGCACCGAAGCTTGCCAAGACTCCGAAGACCTATTATGCAAGCACCGGTCAGGGCGACCAGGAAACGGATAACCCGAGCTTCCGTAAGCTAGAAACTCCGATGATGGACTTGGAAGGCAATTACCAGAACATTTGGCTGGCTGATGGCGAAACGGGTGAATGGGGTTCCCGCGTGGTGGACCCGAAAGGTATGAGCAAGACAGGCATCGTCTTCGGTATCGCTATCGGTTACGCTCTGCCGGAACTCTTCCCGGATGACACCGAAAAGCGCCGCCGCGAACGTGAAAAGGCTAGAGCCCGCTCTGGCGTCGCCGGTCGCTAAGTCCTGAATGACATTGAAAAAGGCTCCTCGATGAGGAGCCTTTTTTATACCCTTGATGCGATTCGAACGCATGACCTTCAACTTCGGAGGCTGACACTCTATCCAACTGAGCTACAAGGGCGTGTGGTGCAAAGATAGTAAATTACACCAGCTTCACAATCAGTTCATGCGGTTCGGCATCTACCACGAGCGCATCGCGGAATTCACCTACGTCGGCATCACCTTCGAGCACCTTCACGATATCGTCGTTTTCCATGGAGTTGCCTTCGGTGCGTCCGTAAAAGTGGTATTCGCTTTCTTCGGCAACCTGGTCGATGATAATGCGGACTTTCTTTCCGATCATCGCCTCGGCGTGTTCGGCATCAAGTTCTTCTTGCAAATCGTTTACGGCGTCGAGCCTTGCGCGGGCTTCGCTTTCGTCGACTGCAGGCAAGTCCATCTCCATCACGGGGGTGCCTTCTTCGGGACTGAATACGAATCCGCCCAAGTGATCGAACTGAATGTCTTCCAACAGTTCCATCAGTTCTTCAAAGTCTTCGTGGGTTTCGCCGGGGAATCCGACAAGCACCGTGGTGCGCAGCGTAACGCCCGGAATGCGCTCGCGAATCTTGTGCAGAATATCGACGAGTTCCTTTTTGCGGTAATTGCGCTTCATGTTCTTGAGCACGTTGTCGCTGGCATGCTGTATGGGCATGTCCACGTACTTCACCAGGCGCGGTTCGCTTGCCATCAGGTCCAAAAGTTCATCGTCCACGAACATCGGGTACCAGTAAAGCGTGCGGATCCACGGAATGTTTGTGTTGTCGAGAATGGCTCGTAAAAGCTGGGCGAGCGTGCCGCCCTTCTTGCCCTTTTCGCGGCCAAAGTAAGTCGTGTCCTGGGCGATGAGAGTGATTTCCTGGACACCCTGTGCTTCAAGCTCTTTGGCTTCGGCAACAATGTCTTCGATGCTACGCGACACTTGTTTACCGCGAATCAGCGGGATAGCGCAGTAGGCGCAGCGGCGGTTGCAGCCTTCGGCAATCTTCAGGTAGGCGTGGTGCTTGAATCCGCCTAGGTTCATGCGAGGCAGGTTCTCGGCGTCGCAAGTGGCGGGGGCAACAATGCCCATCTTCTTCAAAAGTTCGCCCGGTTTGTAGGTGCCCACCCAGTAATCGACTTCGGGCAGTTCCTTTACGAGCTCGTCGCCGTAGCGGCCCGAAAGGCAGCCCGACACAATCAGCTTCTGCTTGGGCTTCTTGCCGTTAATTTGTGCGAGAATCGCGTTGATGGATTCTTCTTTAGCGGCTTCGATAAAACCGCAGGTGTTCACCAGGATGTAGTCTGCCTTGGCGGCTGTGTCGCAGGTGGCAAAACCGGCGTGTAACATTTCTCCGACCAGGTTTTCTGCATCGACCTGGTTCTTGGCGCATCCTAGATGAACTACGAAAACTTTGGGCTTTTTAGTAGGCATAACGCCAAATTTAGAATTTTCTCTTACAAAAACACTACTTATTTTGCGCCTACATTTTCAATTATCTATATTTCGCAACTAGTAACTGGTAAGTAAAACCTTTTAACACGCAAAAAATTATGGCAGATTATTCTGATAAAATGAACAAGGCCATTGAGGCCACCGAACGTGAATTCTCGAAGATCCGCGCAGGCCAGGCTAGCCCCGCTATCCTGAACGACGTGCGCATCGACTACTACGGTACGCCGACTCCGATTTCCCAGGTGGCTAAGGTTTCTGTGCCCGAACCGCGCATGCTGCTTGTGTCCCCGTGGGAAAAGACCATGGTTGACCCGATTGAAAAGGCTATCCTTGCTGCAAACATCGGCCTTACCCCGATGAAGGACGGCAACTGCATTCGTGTGAGCCTCCCGATTCTTACCACGGAACGCCGTCAGGAACTTGCAAAGATTGCCCGCAAGCATGCCGAAGAAGGTCGTGTGGCAATCCGCAATATCCGCCGCGATGCTAACGACGCCCTCAAGAAGAACAAGGAACTGCCCGAAGACGAAGTCAAGAAGCAGCAGGACGAAATCCAGAAGGCTACCGACAAGGCTATTGCCCAGATCGACAGCCTCCTCGCTGAAAAGGAAGCAGACATCCTCAAGGTGTAGTCCGGGGTTTGCGTGGCAAATCAGCTTAGACATGTAGCGATTATCATGGATGGCAACGGGCGTTGGGCCCGTAGCCGCGGTCTTGAACGTTTCCTCGGACACCGCAAGGGCACCCAGGCGACGATTGATGCCGTTGAAGTGGGCGTGAACCTGAAACTTGAACACATGACGTTGTATGTGTTCAGTTCCGAAAACTGGGGCAGGCCCAGCAAGGAAGTGGATTACTTGATGAACCTCTTGATCGAGATGGTTGTCAAGGAAATTCCCGATCTCATGGAAAAGAACGTGAAGCTTACGGTGATTGGCAACATGAACCGTTTGCCAGAAAAGCCGCGCACAAGTCTTCAGTCCGCCATCGACAAGACGGCGAACAACACGGGCATGCAGCTGAACCTCGCTATCTCTTATGGTGGCAGGCAAGAAATTGTCGAAGCGACGCGTTCCATAGCCGCGCAAGTGGCGTCCGGGGCAATCAAGGTTGAAGATATCGACGAGACGCTCTTCGCTAAGAATTTGTATTTAAAAGGAGCTCCCGATCCGGATCTTGTGATTCGTACCGGGGGAGAGTTCAGGCTTTCGAATTACCTGCTTTGGCAGGCCGCTTACAGCGAATTCTACGTAACCGATACGCTGTGGCCCGACTTTACCAAGGAAGAATTCTTGAAGGCCGTCGAGTTCTTCAATACTCGAGAAAGACGTTTTGGAAAGGTGTTGCATGAGTAATCTTGCGCAGCGTTTAATTACGGCGTTCATCGCCATTCCTATTGTATTCTTTTTGCTGTGGTTCAGCGATTACAGCCGTATTGGCTTGATGTGCTTTATGGCTGGTGTCGGTGCTTGGGAATGGGCCGGTATGGCCTGCAAAATGTACAAGGGCCCCGATACCCGCTACCTTTCGTTTGCATCTTCCTTGGCCCTGACGCTCGCATGGGCTCTTTCCAAGGGTGGCTATTTTGGAATGCCTGCCGTGCCGTACGTGGTGGGCATGACCTTCCTCGTGATTTTTGCAATCTACATTGGTGTCGCGTATGCCAAGGTTGAAATTGACCACTTGTTCCCATGGCTCGTGATGCAGCTGGGCGCCCCGCTTTATGTAGGGCTTTGGGGCGGCATGAACGTGCTCATGATGGGCAACGGCCAGGGTTTTGAACATTGCTATCCGTTTATTCTTGTGATGACGGGTGTATGGCTTTGCGATACGGTGGCCTATTTCTTTGGCAAGTTTGCGGCAGGCAAGGGTCCCTTTGGTCGTCATCCGTTTGCGCCGAGCATCAGCCCGAAAAAGACCTGGGAAGGTTCTGTCGCCGGTTCTATAGCAACGGTTGCTTGGGTGGCTTATTGGGCCAAGTGCAGCGCCGCCCTCGGTTGCTTCAATGTGGAAATAGACCTTGCAAAGGCTATTGGCCTTGGTGTCTTGGTGACTGTTGCGGGCCAGGTGGGTGACCTCTTGATGTCTGCACTCAAGCGTTGGAGCGGTACCAAGGATTCCGGCAACCTGTTTGTTGGCCACGGTGGAGTGCTTGACCGCTGCGATTCCTTTTACCTCGCGGCCCCCGCTCTCTACCTGCTGATGGATTTTTTCCAGAAACTCGCTTAGCAGAAACGTTTCCGAACGTTTACATTCGTTGTTTTTGCTAACAACGGATACTGTCGCCCTATTATTGCGATTGTTTTAGCCCATATATATATTATAACGGGGTAGAACATTAAATCAATCACTAAAAAGGGTGTGAGTGTATGAATTACAAAAAGATTTCTATTGCTGCGCTGATTGCCATGGGTTCTTCCATGGTTTTTGCTCAGGATGCTGAAATTGCCACTTGGGCAGGCTTCCGCAAGGCAGCGGTTTCCTTCACTTTTGACGATGGCCCGCAAAGCGATGTAGGTGTTGCTTTGCCCATGTTCGATAAGTACGGCTATAAGGCGACCTTTAACATTGTTACAGGTTGGGTTGGCGGACAAGGAATGATTAGTTGGGATGGAGTGAAACAACTAGCCTCTTCTGGTCACGAAATCGCAAGCCATAGTGACAGTCATCCCAATGGACAACCGATGCCCGGTAATGAAATTGCATCGTCCAAGCAGACTCTTAACAGCAAGGTTCAGCAGAAATACGGCTGTATTACGCTGGCTTACCCGAACTGCGATACCCCGGGTGACTCCCAGGTTCTTCAGAATTACGTTGTCGGAAGAATTTGTAACGGAAGCTGGAAGGGCGGCTCCGATATTATGGGCAAAGATGGTCCGAACAACTGGGCTGCCGTTTCTGCGCTCATGACCGGTAATCAGGGAACCAGCGATTTTAAGGGCAATATGCAAAAGGCCGTTCAACAAGGCGGTTGGGTTGCATTCCTGACGCACGGCTTTACAACGGGCACAAACGGCTATGCGACTTACTCTCCGACCGATGCTAGCACTATGGAAGGCTCCCTCCAGTATGCCCAGCAGAACGACAAGGACATCTGGGTTGCCCCGATGGGCCACGTTGCCATGTACATCAAGGAACGCAAGGCATCAAAGGCCCAGGCATCCTCTAGCGGTAGCACCATCACAGTCCAGCTGACCCACAACATCAAGGACAACATTTCCAATTATGACTACCCGCTCTCCCTGCGCGTCAAGTACAGCGGCTCCACGGCAAACGTGACGCAGGCAGGTGCCAAACTTGAATCCAAGATTGACGGCGGCTATGTGTACTTCGACGCCGTGCCGAACGCAGGCGAGATCGTTATCGCTGGCGAAGGTGCTGGTCCTTCTCCGGAATCTTCTTCTAGCGCAGAACCGCCGAAGTCTTCTTCTAGCGAAGCCAAGAGCTCTTCTTCTACGAATCCGTGGGGTCCGAAGTCCTCTTCCAGCACGACTGCAATCAATGAAATTGCAGCCCAGAACGACTTCGGTCTCTCTGTCTACAGATCCTCTGACAACTACATCGTGGTCGGCGGCGCTCAGGGCATGAGCATTACCGTGTTCAATAGCCTCGGTCACCAGGTGCGTACCACTCGCGGTCTCGGTGCCGTGCAGAAGGTTTACACGGGCGCCAAGGGCGTGTACATTGTCAAGGTGGGCGGCAAGTCCTTCAAGGTCAAGCTTTAATCCGTTTTACCAAAACCTCTCTCGAAAAAAGGGAATCCTGATAAAAAGGGATTCCCTTTTTCTACATTTGGCATTAATATGCTTTTCTCTGAACTTCCCCTGGCAAATCCCTTGCAGCGCGCGATTCGCGCTGTCGGTTATGAACAGCCCACTCCGATTCAGGAACGCTCCATTCCGAGCCTTCTCGAAGGCAAGGACCTGCTGGGAATCGCCCAGACGGGCACGGGGAAGACGGCCGCCTTTGCTCTCCCGATTTTGCAGCTGTTGCTCGATTCGGGGAAATTTCGTGCGCCCAAGACTTGTCGCGCGCTGATTCTTTTGCCTACGCGCGAGCTTGCCATTCAGGTAGAAGAATGCTTTAAGCAGTATGCCCAGTTTACGGCGATTTCGACCGCCTGCATTTTCGGCGGTGTGAGCGACGTGAGCCAAAAACGCAATTTAATTCGCGGAGTAGACGTTTTGGTCGCGACCCCGGGTCGCCTGCTTGATTTGATCAACCAGAAGGCGGTGTCCTTGAAGGCTTTGGAATTCTTCGTGCTCGACGAAGCGGACCGCATGCTCGACATGGGATTCATCCACGATATCCGCAAGGTGGTGGCGCTGTTGCCGCAGAACCGCCAGAATCTGTTCTTCAGCGCGACCATGCCCGACGATATTACGAAGCTTGCCGCGACAATCCTGCGCCCGAACCCAGTGAGGGTGGAGGTGGCGCCGCAGAGCACTCCGATTGAACGCATTCATCAAGAACTCTACCGCATTGACAAACGCCGCAAAGGCGCTCTCCTCAAGGAACTGCTGCTCGCTCACCCCGAAATGAAGAAGGTGCTGGTCTTTAGCCGCACCAAGCACGGCGCCGACAAGATTACGCGCGTGCTCGAAAAGGCGGGCATCAAGTGTGCCGCCATTCACGGCAACAAGAGCCAGAACCGCAGGCAACAGGCTTTAGGCAACTTCAAGTGCGAACAGATTCGCGTGCTGGTGGCCACCGACATTGCCGCCCGCGGAATCGACGTGGACGATGTGTCGCACGTGTTCAATTACGACTTGCCCGATGTTCCCGAAACATTCGTGCACCGTATCGGCCGTACCGCCCGCGCGGGTAAAGATGGCATCGCGATTTCGTTCTGCGCTCCTGACGAAGAGCAAGATTTACGCGCCATCGAAAAGCTGACCCGAATCAGCATTCCCGAAGGCGACAAGGCGATTTACGAAAAGCTCCCGCCCCAGCAAAAAGAAACTCCCGAAAGCGAAATGCGCAATGCACGCGGTCGCGGATTCCCGCGTCGTGACAACAGCCGCGGCAAACAGAATCAGGCTAAGCCCGGTAACAAAAAGGAGCGTCCGCAGCAAAATCGCCCGCAGAATAAACCGCAAAACGAAAAACGCCCCGCTCCAAAGAGCGAAGGCGTTCAACAAGCGAATCCGCAGGATCAGTTGGGACGCCGCACCATCGGGAAAAACCGTCCCGGCTCGCGTGCCCGCAAGCGCATGCGCGAGGCTGCCGAGGCCGCTCGCCGCGCTCAAGGCAATTAAGCTATTCGATCGAGTACAAGAACCATTCCCAAATGATTCTTGCTTTTTCGCCCGTAGTCGTGTGCAGTTTCGGATTGTTTTCTGCGACCCATCCCAGGTTCTTGACCGGAACGCAGTCGGAATCCTTCAGCAAGTCCTCGTCATCGTAGTAGTCGTCATGTTCGTTCTTGTCCCTGAGAACCGGGCAAATCTCGATTGCGTCGATACCGCGGGGCAGCTGGATAGCAATCTTCTTTTCGCCAGCCCATCTGTCGACGTCGACAGTATCCAGAATCGTTGCAGAAAACGGGTCGTACTCCGAAGGATCGGAGTCAATGTAAGACTTGACCAGGAACCTGATTTCGGGATCGCCCAGTTTTTCGCTCTTGCTAATGGATTCAACTGTCTGCTTGTAGTTGATAAGCGTAATGCTCAGCATCTTGTTGTAGCGCAGGTAGTTGACCATCGGGCCATCGTCTGATCCGGTGTAGTTGCCCTTGTCGTTGTATTCGTCTTCGTTCTTGACCATCTTGATGATTGTGGCAAGGCTCAGCACGGTGTCGGCGCTGTTGCCCCTGAACTTGTCGATAAAGAGGTCGCAGCGTTTCTTGTAATTGTCGGTAAAGCGCTTGGTCTGGTCGTAGCAATTGTAGTTGTCGATATTTTCGCGCAAGGATTCGAGGGACTCCAGGGCGTCCTGGGCTCCGACTTCAATCGAGAATTCAACTTGTTTCTTGTCTTCGACTTCAATGGGGTTGTCTCCGCATGCAACAAGCGGAAGCGTTGCCAGGGCAAGCAGCGGAATCGAGACTAGTTTCAACATAAAGTTTTTCTGATTCATAATAATACCTGATTACCTTATGCTAAAGTCTAAGAACATGCGCCAGGTCGGGGAACCTTGTCCGATATTGTGGAACCGGTGGTTCGCGTTCTGGGTTGCGCCGCCAAAGGCGAACATCTGGATTTCGAAGGACACGAGTCGGCTTTCGACACCAAGACCGATCCAGCTGTTCGTTTCCCAGTCGTCCATGTAGAAGAACTTGTTTGTCTGGTGGCTTTCGTATGCCGGGAACGGCGTTGCGCCTGCGCTTTCGAACAGGGCAAGGTCTTCCTTGAGTTTCTCGTCTTTGGTGCTCATATAGAGCCTGTTCTCGGTGTCGGTCAGTTCGTAAATGGGCTTGGTCAGTCCAAGCGTCAAGCTGGTGTACAAGAAGGTGGTCGTTCCCTTGATGTGGTAACCGAACTTGCCGGTCAGCGGCATGTCGGCCGAGAAATTGTAGTACTTGCGGTCAAGTTCGTGCCTGAGCGTGTACTTTTCGCCTGTAGAAAGCTTGCCTTCTTGTTCGTCTACATCAAAGGTCCAGCGGGAATAGCGGTACAGTGCACCCAGTCGACCTTGGACTCCAAAATAGTTGCCAAAGTAGTGTCTGTAGAAGTAATACATGCCCATGCCCATGCCCCAATTGGCGTCGTGGTCCATGTGCCAGTAGTTCTTGTCGTTGTATGTGGCGCTCATAAGGCTCAAACCGTGGTGCATTGTCTTGGAGCGCTTCTTGGCAGAACGCAAGACCTTTTCCTGGTAGTCGGCGTAAGTGATCTTGTTGCGCATTTTCTTTGGTGCGGCAGTGTCAGCGGCTGTCGTGTCGGCCTTGGCTGTATCTGCCGGTGCAGCTGCGACCTTGTCGGTGTCGGCGGACTTTGCACTGTCTGCCACTATGGCAGAGGTGTCTGCTGCTTTGACTGTAGAATCTTGCAAGGCGGCCTCTGGCTGGTTGGCCGAGGCGGTAGAATCAGTATCCCAATCGTCAGGGGGCGGTTCAGGGGATCCCTGGGCGAATCCGAGAACAGCAAAAACGCTGCTAATAGTCAAAATTTTGCGAATCGTGTTCATAATCGTGCATTAGCTCCCATAAATGGGGTTTCAGATACATAAAATAAGAAAAAAATAACCCTTGTGCAAAAAAATATTAAAAAAAATGGAATTTGTAAAAAAAAATAATTAGTTTTGTCTCAAGAAGGATTCCTAGTGGTTTTCCTTGTTTTTGTTGAAGGGCAAAACGCTAGCATTAGAGGAATGTTTATGAATACAGGTAAGATTTCTCTCGGAAAGTTACTCTCCCTGCTTGTTTTTGTGGTGGGTTTTCAATCTGTATGGGCTGATGTTTGGAAAGGTAATATCGAGGCTCCCCAAAAGCAGACTATCGGGGGCAAGGAATATTACGTGATTGAAAAGGCTGCGCACCTGGCGTGGTTTTCCGATTCTGTCAACAAGTATGTGCTTAATGCGAAATGGCAGAGGATGATAAGTCTCATTGAGGCCGACACCTCTAAACCCGAATATAGGACTCGTGCGTTCAAGGATTCTGCTATTGCCTTGATGACGGCAATCCGGCAGGATCCGGAATCCTACTATCAGGATCCCGCCAAAAAAGCTCTCTGGAATAAGGGCCCATATACAGGGTATTTGAGATCGGCGTGGGACTTTACGACCGATGTAGAAATGAATGCCACGATAACGGCGGAATACCTGGATATGAACAATATTCCGTTTACTCCGATTGCTGCCGGTAATGGTACTGCGAAATATACAGGAACGTTCTTGGGAAACGGTATTACCATCAAGAACTTAAAGGTCGATAGTAAGGAATTCCCGTTACAGGTCTTTGACGTGGTGCATGGCTACCCCTCCTATTGTCAGAATGTGGGCTTGTTCGGCGTGATCGGTAGCGGTACAGTAAGGAATCTGATTCTTGATGGGGTGACTATTTATGCGACCGGTAAAAATGATTACTGGGCAAACCCGCACCAGGTGAGTGTGGGTCCCATTGTCGGTTGGATGACCGGCGGAACCATTGATACCTGCTATACTTCGGGAAAAATCGTCACGAATGGTCGAGATGTTGGTGCTGGCGGTATTTTGGGTGCAATGACCAACGGCAAAAAAATAAGCAATGCCTTGAGTACGGTTTCGATTGAAGCGTCCGGACGAGATGTCTATGTCGGTGGTATTTCGGGTGTTATCCGTGGTGGCGTGACTATTTCAAGTAGCGTCTATGATGGCGATGCTCTGGAGGCTCATCCGGATGAAATCGGAGCGCAGGGGGCTATAGCTGGCCGAGTCGTAAATAACAGAGACACTTCAAAAGCCCAAACGATCGATATTACTCTGTCGCATTGCTATTACGATGAAGATGCCCTAGACAACGATAATTGGGTTGGTTCCCTCGATGTATATGTGAATGTAATTGGCGACCCCAAGGGATTTTCTGATGTCAATACAGAAGAAAATGCGTGCTTGCTGAATAAACATACATGGAATGAATCGACAAAGACTTGCTCCGATTCTACGGGCCTTTGGACGAATCAAGAAAATATCGCCATTACCGGTGTTTCTAAAAGAGAAGGCGACTTGAATGCGGAAACGGTGTTCTTGATTACCTTCGATGCAAACGGAGGCTCGTTCGCTCCTGGCGCAAAGACGACTAAGGAACTGAAGTTCAATACCCCGTTGACGGCCGATGAAATCTCGACTCCGACTTACGACAGCACCAAGGCTTTTGTGGGCTGGTCTTTGGATCCGACGGCTACGGCATTTGGAGATTTGGGAATTGTCTATGGCGTAAAAAAAGTGTATGCCGTATGGAAAAATCTGAATCTTTACAAGATTACCTTTGACCTCAATACGGGCGACAGCTCTGCGACATTAACGAAGATGGTGGTAGAAAATAAGGCCATTACGACGGATGGTTTTGCAGAAGGAGCACTCCCGTCTGTTTATATGGTCGGTGATGCCAAGTATTATTTTGCCGGCTGGTCGCTTGCCAAGATGGGTCAGGTTATTGATACCCTAGGCGTGGCGACGAAGGATATTACGTTCTATGCTCGATGGAGAGATGCTCCGCAATACAAGGTGATTTTCGACGTGCAAGGTCACGGAACTGCGCCTGCCGACAAACTTGTTGCCGAAGGCGAACACACGACGGCTCCTGATGAACCTACCGCCATCGGATATGTTTTTGAAGGCTGGTATAAGGAACCGTCTTGCAAGAACAAGTATAATTTCCAGACGTTGGTAGATACGACAATCACGTTGTATGCCAAGTGGACGCCCATGGTTTACGACATTACTTACAATTTGAATGGCGGATTGAATAATGTCGCTAACCCGACTACTTATACGGTTGAAAAGGATTTCACTTTTGCTGCGCCGACCATCAATAATGACACTCTCGAATTCAAGGGTTGGTTCTATGACGGCGCCTTTACGAATCCTGCTAATCAGGTCACGAAGGGTTCTTACGGCGATATAACGCTTTATGCTTACTGGAAAATCAAGGAATTCGTCATCAATTATCAGGCTGGTGAAGAAGGCGTGAACAACGTTCCTCCCGTGGTAAAGAAATATGGCGAAGCGATAAACTTGTTGGGGGCCGTGTATCAACGTCCCGGTTACGAACAGGACGGCTGGTCTACAGTCGATAACGGTGACAAGGTGTATGAACTGAATGGTCTTTATACGGACAACAAGGCCGTGCAATTGTTCCCGCATTGGAAAAAGGTTCCTTATACAATTACGTACGTGTTGAATGGTGGCGTAAATGATGCCGAAAATCCGGCGACCTACACCTTGGATGATTCTACCGGAATCGCTTTGAAGGATCCGACAAGAGTGGGTTATAAGTTTGAAGGCTGGTATGAAGCCGAAGACTTTAGTGGTTCGAAGATTGCAAAGTTCCAGGCCAAGACTCCCTATGGCAACAAGACTCTTTATGCCAAGTGGAGCCAGATTGTGGTAACGGTTATGGCCGAAGAAAAATCCTGTGATTACAATGGAAAGAACTGCGGTGCCAAGGTCTCTATAACGGGCGTTCCGGGCGGATACAAGGGCTATGCAATTACGGATTCTATCAAGAATGTGAAGGATGGACCGATTGATGCAAAGATTGTTGGCTTTATCATCGTAAATACGACGACGGGCGATACTGTAACCAGTGCGTTCAATGTCGTGTTCAAAGAAAGCGGATCTGTCAGTGTGAATCCGAAGCTGGTTAACTTTACCACGGATAATATCCCGCCGGAAACGTATACGGGAGACTCTATCCATGTTAAGGGCAGCTCCAAGACAAGTGGCTTGATCGCGGGCCATTCGCACAATGTGGGCTACACTGTAGATGCTCTCGAATGGCGTGAAGATGGCTATGACCCGGTTATGACGGATCCTGCTAAGGTGAAAATTTTGGATGCCGACGGCAACGACGTGACAGATAACTATACCATAGGCAGTATTGCTCCGCCGACCAAGAAATTTGTTGTTAAGAAGAGCGATGGCGACTTCGATGTTGTTTTCGCCGATGAACACGTGACGGATGATGGCAATCCGCATTCCATGACGCGTGGTGCCTATAGCGATGTCCCGGGAACGACATTCAAGTACCAGCTGGATGGTGCCGGAGAATGGACGGATGACTTGAGCTCTCTTGTGGCGTCGGGAGTTGGAGAACATACAGTTAAAGTGATTGCTACCAACCCGAATTACAATAAGACTCAAGAAAAAACGGCGAAGCTGGTAATTACCGATAAGATTATTGTTACTGTCGAAGTGAAGAGTAAATCCAAGGAATATGATGGAACTCCTTTGACAACGACTTACGAGACGAATGGTGCGTTTGAGCCGGGTGATGAGCCGGTTGTTGAACTGTCCGGTTCGATTAAGGATGTGGGATCCGTAATTGCCCGGGTGAAGTCTTTCAAGGTGATGAACGGTTCTACGGATGTGACTTCTAAATATGTAGTCAATACGTACGATGCGTTCTTGACGGTGAAGAAAGCGGTACTCAACATTAAGACTGAATCTGGCACGAAGTCTTACGATGGAGCGCCTCTTGTCAAGGATGTTCCAATCGTTACTGGACTTAAGAATGGAGAAAAACCCACAATTGAGGTGACGGGTAGCCAGAAAATGGTCGGCTCTTCTACAAATGAATATAAGATTACTTGGGGTTCTGTAAATCCCAAGAACTATCAGATTGTCGAAGACCTCGGAACCCTCACGGTGACAAAGGCTCAAGTCGAGATTCGGATGAAAGATGCCGTTAAGCTCTACGGCGATGCGGATCCTGCTTTGATTGGTACTGTGTCGGGCTTGGCTGATGGAGCCGAAGGCGATTTGGGCGAACTCAGGTATTACCGCTTGAATCCGTCGGTCAAGAATGCTGGCGAAAATGTGGACTCCATTGCGGTGAGCTATACGCCTAACCCGAACTACGATGTGACTGTTGTTCTGGGTAAGTTGACGATTGAAAAACGCCATGTGACGTTGACGTCTGCCTCTGCAACCAAGGTGTATGATGGCACTCCGCTGACAAATGACGCAATCAATGTTGGTGGCGACGGCTTTGCTCCCGACGAAGGCTTTATCTTTACGGTAACCGGCACGCAGACGAATGCTGGTAGCAGCGAGAATGCCTTTACCTATGTTCTTAAGGCGAATACGGATACGGCTGCAAACTATATCGTTGACGCGCCGGTAATCGGTAAGCTTCAGGTGACCAAGTCTCCTGTGAATGTGACAATCAAGGGTAACACCAATACCTATGCCTACAATGGTTGGGAACAGGTGATTTCGGGTTACAGCTTGAAGATGGACAATAGTCTTTATTCTGTAAGCGATATCGAGTTCAGCGGAGATTCTGTCGTTCGTAAGACTCGAAGCGGCAATTACCCGATGGGGCTCGAAGTTAAGAACTTCGCGAACAAGAATGCGAACTTCGACGTTACTTTTGATGTAACGGATGGTCGCTTGGTTATTCTTCCGCCTGAAATCGCGGTCAAGTACAACGATGCCGGCGACACGATCCACGTGGTTGTCGGCGAAAAGGATTCCGATTCCGAAGTGAATGCGAAGATTAACGATGCCCTCGAAAATCATGTGCCGCCGATTCCGCTGCCGACGAAGGCTGCTGATGACGACTCTACCTATGCCTTTGCCGGCTGGGCAAAGAACCTGGGCTCGGGCATGTATGAACCGGTATTTGACGCTACGGTCAAGCTCGACACGATTCAGGTGGTTTACCAGAAGAATCCTAAAGAAACGATCGATGTCGTGATTCACGTAACGGATACGTACAGTGAAATTGTACAGAGAATCGACAGCACGTTCAATGATAGAGGTCTCGATTTGCCGACCAAGCCGAGCGATGGTGATTCGAACTATGTGCTCGTTTGGGTGAAGAATGATTCTACCGGAGAGTATGAACCTGAATTCAAGGGTGAATTGATTGTGGTTGAAATTGCCGCGCAATACGGTGATTCTCCGACCGATACCATTCATGTGATGATTCGCCCGAAGGATACAAATGCCCAGATTAACAATAAGATTGGTAACGCCCTTACGAATCATTTGCCGCCTATCAAGGTGACGCCTAAGGATACTTCGTACTCGCTCGTTGGCTGGAAACAGGATTCGAAGACGGGCAACTATGTTCCGATCTTCTCGAAGGAAGAATTGGTCTTCAAGATCAATTTCCACTTGCCCGAAGGCGCAGAGCTTACGGAAGAATTCGAAGGCTACGTTTACGGCAAGGTCGCGAAGCTCCCGGATGCGGTCATGACGTCTGATACGACTTGGGTGTTCAAGGGCTGGTATACAAAGACCAAGGGCCGCGGCAACCATGTGAAGGCCATGCGCGAAGGTGATTTTGGCAACAAGAGCCTGTATCCGTACTTTATCAAGACGCTTCGTTACGACACCTATGGTGAAAAGGAAGTCAATGCCAATGGCGAGAAGGGCGAAATCGTGGTTATTTACACGGATCGTGCCGACACGACAATCGAACGCGCCCTACGTAGCGTTTTGCCGAAGGACTTCGCCAAGAATGGCGTGAAGTATACGTTCAACGGCTGGAAACTTGTGGATGGCGTGTATGTGGCGATCTTTAAGCGAGTCTCTGTCCGCTTCAATGTGGTGCTTGATTCTCGAGCCTTCAGCATTGAAGAGGCACAGATGGGAGCCCGTTACGCCGTGTTCGACATGGATGGCCGCGTTGTAAAGCGTGGTGTGGTGTCGAACGGCTCGCAGCGTGTAGAAGTGCCCAAGTCGGGCAGTTACACCGTGCGTGTAAACAAGGACGCCGTCCAGGTGAACGTTAAGTAGCTTGTCATCCTGAGCGTAGCCCGTAAGGGCGAAGTCGAAGGATCTGTAGGAGTGCGTTACTCCGAGATGTTGATGTTCAGCCGGTGCACCTTGTAGTGCATGACTCTCGGCGAAATACTTAAATCGCGTGCGGCAGCAGACATGTTGCCGCCGTTTCTTTTTAAGGCCTCGCTCAGGATTTCTTTTTCGTAGGTGTCCATGAGCGTCGAGAGCGGTGCGATTTTATTCGGAAGCATGGGCTTGCGGGCCGATTCATCGGTCTGCAAGGTGGGCGGCAAGTTGTGCGAATGGATGCAGTCGTCGCTCGTGGCGAGGGCTGCGCGCTCGATGCAGTTCTCGAGTTCTTGCACGTTGCCTGGCCAATGGTAACTCATGAGCATGTCGATGGCGGGCGTCGAGAGTCGCACCACGTGCGTGCCGTACTTGAGGTTCACTTGCGAAATAAAATGCTCTGCCAGAAGTAGAATGTCGCTCTTGCGCTGCGCCAAGTCGGGCAGCGAAATCTGCACGATGTTCAGGCGGTAGAACAAGTCTTCGCGGAAAAGCTTCTGCTGCATCAGGCTTTCGAGGTCGCGGCTAGAGGCTGCAATCAGGCGCACGTCGCTATGCAGGTGGATGTTGCCCCCTTGGCGGTAAAAGCTCTGGTCTTGCATGAACCGCAGCAGAATCTCCTGGTTCTTCGGGCTCAGTGCCGAGACGTCGTCCAGGAATAGCGTGCCGCCGTTTGCGATTTCGGCCTTGCCCAGGTGGCGGCTGTTTGCGCCGATGAATGCGCCGCGCTCGTAGCCAAAAAGTTCGCTTTCAAAAGTGTTTGCCGGGTTACCGAAGCCTTCGCTCAAGTTTGCGCAGCCCATCACGACAAAGGGGTGTTCCTTGCGCGCGGAAAGTTCTGCGATGGTATGGGCGGTAAGTTCCTTGCCCGTGCCGTCGTTGCCGTAGATAAGCACTTGTGCGTCGTTCTTGGCGCACTTTTTAATTTGCTTGTAGACCTCGCGCATTTCGCCGCTGTTGCCGACCATTTTGCCGGGCTTTTCGTCGATGATATTGCGCAGCTCGCGGATCTCCGCTTTCAGCCTCTTTATTTCTTCTGCTTCGTTCAAATTGTCATCCTGAGCGTAGAGGCGTAGCCTCGGAGTCGAAGGATCTCCCTTTGCTCATACAACGCCTTACGTGTTTTACAATAATGTAATAATATACACTAATTTTACAATATTGTAAAACATTTTGTTTCAAAACTCATAAATTTCGGGTGCCAACCCCCGTTTTTATTCCTAATTTCCTTCCATAAATTGAAAAACAGCCTAGATCCTTCCGCCTTCGGCGTCAGGATGACACATTAGAAGAGGTTCATAATGAGCGTAAGCTACCGCAAAAAGACCATCAACGAAATCGCAAAGGCCCCTACCGCGCCCGTCAAGCCGGCCGGTCCGGTGAATGTGGATTTCTATGGCGAAGACGTGTTCAACATCGACGCCATGCGCGAATACTTGCCCAAGGATGTCTGCGAAAA
The DNA here is from genome assembly GCF_900142495.1 of Fibrobacter sp. UWOV1. Classification (NCBI taxonomy): domain Bacteria; kingdom Pseudomonadati; phylum Fibrobacterota; class Fibrobacteria; order Fibrobacterales; family Fibrobacteraceae; genus Fibrobacter; species Fibrobacter sp. UWOV1. The sequence continues at coordinate 21,418 of NZ_FRBA01000014.1, forward strand.
GCTGATTGCAACCATTAACGAAGGTGCCGCCCTCGATCCGAGTATCGCAGGCGATGTGGCCCACGCCATGAAGAAGTGGGCGATGGACCGCGGTGCCACGCACTTCACGCACTGGTTCCAGCCGCTCACCGGTTCCACTGCCGAAAAGCATGACTCCTTCCTTGAACCCGACGGTTGCCGCGCCATCATGGCTTTTAGCGGCAAGAACCTGATTGTCGGCGAACCGGACGCTTCTAGCTTCCCGAGCGGGGGACTCCGTTCTACGTTCGAAGCCCGCGGCTATACCGCCTGGGATCCGACCAGCCCGGCATTCCTCAAGCGCCACGGCAACGGTGCCACGCTCTGCATTCCGACTGCGTTCTGTAGCTACACCGGAGAAGCGCTCGACAAGAAGACTCCGCTTCTGCGCAGTTTGCAAGCTCTTTCTAAATCTACCCGCCGCCTCATGACTTGCTTCAAGGCTGGCCCGAAGAAGACGACGGTCACGCTCGGTGCCGAACAGGAATACTTCCTGATTGACAAGCGCTTTTACCTGCAACGCCCGGACCTGTACCAAGCTGGCCGCACTCTGTTCGGTGCCGCTCCGGCAAAGCACCAACAGATGGATGACCACTACTTCGGTAGTATTCCGGCTCGCATTCTGAACTTCATGAACGAAGTAGAAATCGAACTTTGGAAGCTCGGCATTCCGGCGAAGACCCGTCACAACGAAGTGGCGCCTGCCCAGTTCGAACTCGCCCCGATGTTCGAGGAAGTGAACCTCGCTTGCGACCACAACATGCAAATCATGGAAGTGCTCCGCAACGTGGCCGACAAGAACGGTCTCGTGTGCCTGCTACACGAAAAGCCTTTCGCCGGCGTGAACGGTTCCGGCAAACACAACAACTGGTCTGTGTCTTATGGTAAGGGCAACCTGCTCAATCCGGGTAAGGACCCGCACCAGAACGCCGTGTTCCTCACCACGCTCTGCGCCATCATTTACGCTGTCGACACCCATGCTGACTTGCTCCGCATGACGACTGCTGGCGCCGGTAACGATCACCGCCTCGGTGCAAACGAAGCTCCTCCGGCAATCGTCTCCATGTTCCTCGGCGACCAGCTCATGGACGTCATCGAACAAATCGAACAAGGCGTGCCCAAGTCCAGTAAACAAGCTGGCGCACTCCGCATCGGTGCCGACATGCTCCCGGCTCTCCCGCGCGACGCCACCGACCGCAACAGAACTTCTCCGTTCGCCTTCACCGGCAACAAGTTCGAATTCCGTGCACCGGGTTCCAGCCAGAGTTGTTCCGAACCGAACGTGGTTCTGAACACCATCGTGGCCGAAGCTTTCGACATGATTTCGGAACAGCTCGAAAAACTCGACGAGAAAAACTTCCACACGGGCCTGCAAAAGATTTTGCAGAAGATTGTGAAGGAACACAAGCGCGTCATCTTTAACGGTAACGGCTACACCGATGAATGGGTCGCCGAAGCCGAACGCCGCGGTCTCCCGAATATCCGCACTTCCGTGGAAGCCCTCAAGGCTCTCACCAAGGAAGAAAATATTCAGTTGTTCGAAAAGTATGGCGTCATGAATCGCCGCGAAATGGAATCCCGCTACGAAATCAACGTCGAAGATTTCCACAAGCGCATCCACATCGAAGGCGAAGTCTGCCGCGACATGGCCAAAAACATCATCTTGCCGAAGGTCGTCGAGGCTTACTCCAGCGCTCTGAAGACCAACGAAATGGCTCTGAACCAGGGCTTCCCCGGCGTCGATGCCTACGTGAAGTCTCTCGGCGAAGGCGTCAAGAATCTGAGTGCCGCCATCGCTACCATGGAAGAAAGCCTGAACGGCCTGCACGAAGGCATTCTCGATGCGATGGCCGCTTTGCGCAAGGTTGTCGACGGCCTCGAAAAGGTCGTCCCCGACGAAATGTGGCCTCTGCCGAAGTATCGTGAAATGCTTTTCATCTATTGATGAAAAGCATGGGCTTCCGTCGAAGGTGGAAGCCCAAATGTCCGTTTATCTATTAAACCGCACCAATTATGCGTTGAAAAATATATTGAAAAAGGTAGTCCTAGGACTACCTTTTTTGCATAATTTTGACGAAACGTCGGTTAATTCGCAAGGTTGGCTTTGATTGCCAAAACCTCGGCCTCGGTCAACTTGGAAATCCGCACGACCTTCTCGACAGAATCGCCGTCCGCGAGCATGGCCGCAGCTATTTCGCGACGTTCTTCGACACGGCCTTCTGCTCGGCCCTCTTCCTTACTTTCATGAAGGTCATATTCGAAAGTCATATACTTGTTCCTTATGAGAGTGTCGGCCTTGTAATAAGACACCTGGTTGTTGATGTTTTCGGTTTCACGGGAGTCCACATTCCTAGTCGCAAAGTACTTCATGTAAGCTTTAACGACCGGGTCCGTAAAATCCTTGTACCTTGTAAATATATAATAATTCTTGTAAGTGAGGTCGTTCAATGTGATGTTGAAATCTTCGCGCGCCCTGTTTTCGAAATGATACGCAGGAAAGCCCCGCCCAAAGATATCCATAGGACAAAGGAAGATGATGTATTGTTCCTTAAGGCCGGTGTAATGGCTCCCTTTGAAAGAGCGACGCCGTCGCCCACGCTCTGGTAATACCTAGCCCGCTGCGGGAGTTCCTTGGTATCAACCATCTGCATCTCTAAATCAAAGGAACGGATTGTTTCGCCATTTTCATTGGTTTCACGCGCAAATACATCGTAGCGGACGCCCTTGTGCTCTGCATCGTAGCTCAAAACCGCTTCTGGAATAGGAGTTTCCAAATGGTCGATTTTTATGTCCAACAAATGCTCGATGAATGGTTGCGCGATGTGCTTGTTGCTGAAAACGAGCCCGAACATAATCGGGTCGGTGATGTCAAGGTCATCAAAAGACTTGATATTCATTGGATTTTCCTTTCATGTTAAGTTGTGAAGCACTCCCTCTTACCTAACACGCTTTTTTCAGTCTATTGAATACCGATTTCTTGTAAAACTTTTGTAAAAACAGTAAAAGCTTGGATGTGGTGCTTCGTTATGGGAATTATGCAAACGAAGCTAATTGTCGCGTGCTCAATCTATATTCGTGATGTTCCCCTAAAAGGAGTGCGTCATGAACAGATTGGAGAAACTAGAAATATCAAATGTCATCAATGATTTTCGTGCGGCTCTAGAAACTTTGGACCGCTACGACCACCAGCAACTGGAATTCCCGAAGACCGGCGTAGACTACAGCGAAACGGATGGCCCCATCACCTACGAATTGGCGATGGAAGCGATTGCTGTGCTCAAGGAAAAATTTCGTGACAGCGGAATCTTCGGTGTCGAAAAGGATGCTTCTTTCAAGAGTTCACTCGGACAAATTTACCAGACCTTCGACGGCAAGGAACTTTATCCGACCGTGCAGATGAAGGCTGCAACGCTCCTGTATTTGCTTGTCAAGAACCACTCCTTTGTCGATGGCAACAAACGCATTGCTGCGTTCATTTTTTTGTGGTATATGTCGCGCAACGATATCCTTTATCGAGTGGACGGCTCCAAAATCGTAAGCGATGGCGCCCTAGTCGCACTCACGCTGCTCATTGCTGAAAGCAAACCCGAAGAACGTGAAACCATGACCAAACTCGTGGTAAACTTGATTATGTAGGAGGCTTTTATGAAAGACTCATACTTTACAGACCCGCGAGACGGTGAAACCTACCGCACCGTGAAAATCGGCAATCGGATATGGTTCGCCGAAAACTTGCGGCATAAATGCGAATGTGCGCAGGCGTATGCCGGCGGCATGGGGTATTTGTGCTTGAATGGCGAAACGCCGCCTTACGATTGGAACTGCGACCCAAATGTGAAGAAATATGGCTTGTGCTACTACTGGAAATTTGCAGAAGCCGCGGTCCCCAAAGGTTGGCGCTTGCCGAACAATGACGATTGGCGAGACTTGTTTAATGCAGTTAGCGCAAAATGTGAAATGGGCGAGCATGGTGCCGAAACTTACCTTGGGGCGGCTCTTGCGTTAAAGTCCAAAGACGATTGGGAAGAAAACGAACTGTTCCCTGTTGGCAAAAGTGCTGATGCATTCAACTTTACGGCGTATCCGGCGGGTTGCATGGAAGAATTCGGTTTTTGCGGAGCTCGCGGCAGACACACGCGATTCTGGAGCTCCGTCGGGCAAAACAAGTGGGCATACCGCGTTTGCTTGGACAACTTCTACGACGATGCTGTTCTCGACCGCTTTTGGAATGATTTCTCCTGCGCGAATTCAATTCGGTGCGTGAAAGACTGCTGAAAACATAAAATTGCCTTTTTTAGATAAAATTAGGCAATAAATTATATTTTAGTCCATTATGACGAACTATTTTCTGTATTTTAGTCCATTACAGTGGACTATTTACTGTATTTTTGTCCATTAGAAAGTGACTTGTGGATTGAAAAAGAGACTGTAGGTCTTTGAAGAGCACATAAAGAATGCATTGGAATGGAGCCTTGGTTCTGAAAAGTGAAAAAAATGGTCTTCGGGCCATTTTTTTCTTTTGTTGGTTTCGTTGTGTAAAAAATAGGCTTTTATAAGGAAATCGTTTTTTTGTAGAGTCCCAACTACCAGAAGTGAACGACATCTATTGTCGCCTAGTGGGTATATATTCATCCTTACGGCAAAACTTACGAAAATGCGGGGACCTATGAAAACAAATGCAGCATGCAAAATACTAAAAGCGGATTTTGAATCTGGAGCGAAGATTGGAGGGGCGAACTTTATAAGACGCTACTGGGCCAAAGTCAAAGACTGGGGGGCTGTGCGTTGGCTGGCGTGGCTAGGAGGGCGCCTGTTACGACATCAAAAATGAACATGCGTATGGTAAAGACGTATTTTTCTTCAAAAAAAGTGCACTTTTGAAAAAAACAGGATATATTTCTTTTTGAGAAGGAAAAAATATGGATAAAGAACCAGAAGTTTTAGATGTGAAGAATTTGAACGGTGCCTCGCCACTGCAAAAGGGGCTCGCCGTTTTTTTGATGATCATGTCGCTTTTGTACACCGTGTCGCCCGTTGACTTGGCGCCCGATGCTATCCCTGTAGTGGGTTGGCTCGATGATGTCGGTTTCCTTGTGACTGCAACCATGAATGCCGTTCAACAGTTCACAAAGGACCAAAATAGTGCCATGGTGAAAATCCTGAAATATGCCAAATGGTTTATGGTCATCGCCGTCGTAATTGCCGCGCTGTTGCTCGGCGGCTTGATTGCAGCGATTGTGGCGCTGATTATGAAGTAAAAGGTTTAATAAATAACAAGGAGATAAAAATATGGCTTATTTTTGCAGAAAATGTGGTAGACAAGAGAATGATGTTCGAACATTAGTGCTGATGCAGTGTGTTAACGGCGGAAAATGCGAACCGTATACAGGGCATGAATCGGGGCCATACCATTGTAGGAAATGTGGTCGACAAGAGAAAGATATTCGAACTTTAGTGTTTATGCAATGTGTTAACGGCGGAAAATGCGAGCCGTATACAGGGCATGAATTGGGGCCGTTCCATTGTAGGAAATGTGGTCGACAGGAGAAAGATATTCGAACTTTAGTGTTTATGCAGTGTGTTAGCGGCGGAAAATGTGAACCCATTGAATAAGGGTATAAGAGGTCGGTTTATGGGATTTCTTGATTTCAATAAAATCAAACAAAATGCTTTAGATGCAGTAAAAACGGCACAAAATAAGATTTCAGAAGTTAAGGATTCTGAAACTGTGAATCAGCTTTTGAAAAAGGCAGATGATGCTAAAACGCAAGTGTTGTCTACGGCAGAATCTTTAAAGGAGTCTGCAGAGCAACAGTATCAAGACAAGAAAAACATTGCTGTAAAGTATGCAAATGCATTACAGGAAAATGAAACGGTAAATCAAGTTCTTAAGAAAGCTGATGAAGCGAAGTCTTTTGCTTTGTCCACTGCAGAAAAAATTAAGGAAACGGCAATTCTGCAAATAGAGGAAAAGAAACTTATTGCTGAAAAATATGCGAATGCTTTACAAGAAAATGAGACGATAAAGTGTATCTTGCAAAAAGGTAATGGTATTGTAGAAGTTGTTGGTAATCGGTTTGATAAAATAAGTAACGATGAAGATGTTTTGGCTGTATGGAACAAAACGACTGAAATATCATGTGCAGTAGGTAACAAATCTTTAAAGGGGTTGAAAGTTATTTCAGGTGTTTCTGCGGTGATAAACCGTAAAGAGGCAATAGCAACAAGGGAAGAGGCAGATAAACTAAAAGAAGAAATTGAAACAACAAATGAGAGCATTCGAGATGACTTAAACGAGTCCCTTGAAACATTCGGAAAAATTCGATTAGAAGCTTTGCATAACACGGTTGGATTATTTCTTTCTTATTTGGATAGATTAAATCAAAAAGTTAAATCAAAAGAATATGATTTTTTGAAGGAAATAGATGTTTCCTATGAGTCTGTTCAGGAAATGAAAGAAATAGATATGAAAGCTTCAGATGCAATAAAAGTAGCCGCTGTTGGTAGTGGCTTTGCTGCAATTGCGTTAGCGGGTACACCACACCTTGTTGCTTCTGCTGTAACATCGTATGCTATGGCGTATGGAGCTGCATCTACTGGAACTGCTATAGCCTCCTTGCATGGTGCTGCGGCGACGAACGCAATATTGGCTTTTTGGGGTGGTGGTGCACAGGCTGTTGGGGGAGGTGGAATTGCTGCGGGTAAGGCTTTTATAGCGACTGCAACAGGTGTTACTACGGGGATTGCTGTTGCAGGTGTTGCGATTATTGCTGTTGGAACACTTGCTTCGGCGTTTTACGCAAGAAAAAATACTGAAGCAACACAGTATTTGGCCGAAATTCAAGAATGGGCGGAACAAATTAAGGCAAGTTGGCTTGTTCTTGGCGGAATTAAAGCTCGTGTTCTTGAACTGCAGGGCTTGACTCAGCAATTGGAATACAAAACATTAAGTTCTCTGCAAAAATTAGGGAATATTGTTGATACTTTTGATGCCAATAATATTGAGCATACAAAAATTTTCCAGCAGGCAGCGATCATGGTAAAGTCGATGAGTGAATTGGCTCAGGTTGCAATTCTTGATAATGAAGGGAATTTGAATGATCAAGTGAATATTGTTGCCTCGAAAACTGAAAAAATGCTTAATTCGGAGGTGTAAGAATGTTTGACAAGCTAAAGAAAGCGAAGGATTTTTGGGATAAACATGGCTCTAAAATTGAGTCGGCTTTGATTCATGGAAAAAAGGCTGTAGAAAAAGGGCGGGAATTTATTGCTTCGGAAGAAGGACAAAAGGCTCTTAATTTTGCGAAAGAAAAATTAAGAAAGCAAGATTGTGATAAAATTCAGTCTAATGAGGGTGTGGCGAATTCTGCTAACCATGTTACTGCGAATTTTGGATTTGCGGATATAATGAATGTTGCAAATAAGGCAAAAGAAATATATGAAGAAGACTTGAAAGATGTGATTACAGGTTTTCAAAATGCAGATGATGATGACAAAAAAGATTCAATAGGTGATGAGTCAAATGATGATTTGAATGATAAAAAAGCAGAAGAGGACGTTGTTGATGTACTGGCTGAACCGATAATAGAAAAAGATGAACCACAAGATACTTTTTTTGAGGACAAGCGTGATGAATTGATTGATGCTGCGAAAAGGGGGGTGATGAATCTGAATAACCCCGAAGAGGTTTTGAATGCTTTGTGTAAATTACAATCAGTTGCAAATGAAACTATTAAATATACTGAAGAACAGGAAACTAAAAGGGCTGAAATAAATGCGAAAAAAGAGGTTGCAATTGAAAAAATAAAAACCATTGAGCACAGTATTAAAGATTATTTGGATAAGACTTTTGATGAGCGACGTTCAATATTTGCAAAAGAATTTGAATGTGTTGATGCGGCTTTGAAAACAGGAAATCTTGAATTGTTGTCAGTGTCACTAAATAGTATTAATTCATTTGCTGCACAAAGTCCGTTTAAGGCTCTTGCTGATGTTGCCGCAGTGCAGAAAAATTTGCTAGATACAAATACAGAATGGGATATTTAAGATGCTCCCACAAGTTCAACAACTTTACAAAGTCCTTTACGATAAGGCGAAATCTCTGCCCAATAGCGATGCCTTGGGTATTATGCCGACGCATTTCGTTGGCTCACGAAGCCGTTTTAAAAAAGGGTTGCCAATGTTTATCGGTCGCGATACTTATGGTCTTGGACAAGATAAAGTTCCGTTGGTAACTGATTACGAATATGGTGAATTAAATTGGCTCAAATCCAGAGATGGGTACTACTTTGACGATTCTCCGTTTTGGCGGGTGGTTGGTCATGCCCTAGAAAGGGTTCGTGGCGAATCGTACGGTCCGGAGGTCTTCCATGATTTCTATTGGAGCGACTTGTATAAAATTAATTTCCGCGCGAAACAGGGAACCACGCAGGGCTTAAGAAGTAATCAGATTAATGAATGCGCCCAGTTGTTGCTTGCCGAAATGGATGACCTGGATCCCTGCGTTTCTGTATTCTTGACCGGCATTTACGAAGGTGAGAAAAAAGGTGTCGGTCGATTCTTTGAACGCTGGGAACCTCGTGGACAGTTGAAGTCTAAAAATGAATCTACGGGTGAATTTACCCTAGTAGGCGAATCTGGAAAAACGCATCGTTGTATTGTCGTGCCGCATCCGCAAGGCAAAGCGCAGGAAGAAATCATACAGAAAATTTGCTCCCTGTGGAAATAAATCAAAAAGGTTGTTCTATGGAAATCAATGAAAAACAGTTAGCAGAATTTAAGAAACTTCTTGACGAATTTAAGAAGTTTCCTCCCAAGCCGGTGTATGAACCGACTTATTTGGAACTATGCGAGTATCCATGGACGCGACGTGAAGAAATATGTTCGAGATTATTCGCTTTTTTCTTTGATACAAGAAATCCGCATGGGTTTGGGACACTTTTCTTCAAAACACTTCTTGAAGCCTACCAAGAAAAGTATCCGAATGAAGAAAGGAATTTGGATAAGAAAAACTTCCTGTATACACGAAATGTTTATGCGGAGACAGAAGTGTATACTGAAGATGGAAATCGTATTGATTTGTTGTTGACAACAGATTGCTTAAAAGTGTGCGTAGAAAATAAAATTGACGCTCCTCCAGACAATGATTTTAACGATTATTATAATTATGTTGAGAATGAGAGTAAACGTTTTGATTTGCTCCCGGTGTGTATTCTTTTGGCATTATGTGAAAGGGCTGAGTATGAGAATGTAAAGTTAACGTCTAATTTCAAAACCATTTATTACAGGGAATTTCTACAAAAGATAAAACATAACCTGGGTGATTATTTAACTCAATGTAATCCCAAATATCTTCCTGTTTTAACAGATTTTATTCAATTTTTAGACCGAAAAGGAGGCTCTATGTCTGATTTCTCTGAAGATGAAAGAAAGTTTTTTATGAACAATGATTCTGTTTTGCAAAAAATAATTGAAAGAAGAAATGCTTTTCTTGATGAAAAAAGAAAAAAGGATGCGAACATAATTAAAAATATCCAAACAAAATTAAATGAAGAATGGAATGGTGCGAAACGATGGTGGGTTTTTAAAGATACTGATTTGGGATGTAAGTTTGAAGATGGTAATCCTGATTATGAAATTGGTATAGAATCGGGTTTTGATATACAGGATAATTTTAAGATTTTCATTACCATTTGGAAACCAAAAGGAAAATTGGTTAAGTATAGGAAAAATATAAATCATGAGTTTGGAGAAGAAAAATTAGATTGCGATAATTCGGAAAAATGGATGAATAGGGTACTTTGCCAAAAGTTATCTGATGAAAAAGAAATTGTTAGGAAACTGCTTGATGTATATAAAAAACTTGAAAAAATTGTAAATGAGGTCAAGAATCCAAATGGAAAGAGTGAATAGACATAAACTTTAAGCGTGTTAAAAGTATTCACTGCACGACACTAATTGTCGTGCGTTTCTTTTATATTGCGTAGTAGAATCAAGAGGTTTTGCTATGCAGTTACATTATCAGAATTCGGCAGAGAATTATTTCGGGAATGCGCTGAATCGGTTAGAAGGGGAGTCGCCTGCAGCGAAGGCGGAGTCGAGGACTTCTTTTATCGACTTGAAGATTATGGAATACTGGGTGCGCTTTATGCGGGCGTATCCGGATGGCTGCTGTCGCAGTTTTTGCGAGAATTATTTGCCGGTCCGTTATTATGGCGAATTTGCGGACCGTGTTTACGAGATTCGCGACCAGGTTGATTTTTCGAGTACTGTCAGGGCTTCGATTGATGACAAGCATTATGGGGTGCGGGAGCTTTTGGAGGCGTATCACGAAACCAGGAATGTTCGCTTTGCTCAGCAGTTTTTTGAGATTATGGCTTATTTGGAGCGCGCGAATGATTGCCTGCGACCGATTATCGTGCAGATGATTGAAAATTGCGTGAAAGAAAAGCTGGCAAAAGGTTGCTCGCACGATGACGAAGCTTTTCAACGCACTTTTGAATTAAAGCGTCTTTTCCATTTGTCGGATGAGGCGGTGGAACTGGTGCTTTATTTGTGGCTTCGGAACCATCAGCGACTGTATTTGAGGCTAGAAAACATTCGGGTGAAAGAGGGGGAAACTTTTGACCCGAATGAGCGTGGAGCCTTTAGTCGGATTGCCTTGCTGACGGGGCTTGATGGCACAACGCTTCAGGAACTTTGTTCCAAGGAGAGTCCGCTTCTTAAGTTTCAGTTAATTCAAATGGAAGAATCGTTCCGCAATACGGATTTGAGAATCAAACGCAAGGAATTGTACTTAGCGGACGACGTGAGCAATTATCTGTATGGTTTCTCAGATATGTCGCAGATTATGGATTTCAGACCGGCAGCAAAACCGTGTGTTCCCTATGAGCGGATTGTCAAGACGAATCCGCAGGCGTCTTTTGTTCTGCAGATGCTTAAATCGCACCAAAGGGGCACCCCGCTGAACATCCTTTTTTATGGTCGCGAGGGAACGGGCAAGACGGAACTTGCCAAGGCGATTGCACAAGAGTTGAATGTTACACTGCTTTCGGTGGGCATCGGTGAAGAATCAATGAGCGAGGAATCCCTTTTGCAGACGCGCTTGCGCTCGATGCTTTTGGCCGATTGGGAATGTGAGCGGAGTGGCGGCGTCATCTTGATGGATGAGGCGGACTTGGTTTTGAATAAGGCAGAAAAGGGTCTGCTGAATATTATTTTCGAGAGCCTGAAAACGCCTGTCGTCTGGATTACGAATAATATCGCGATGATTGAAAATAGTACTCGTCGCCGTTTTGATTATTCGCTGGAATTTTTCTCGTTCAGCAAGAGCGAACGCATTGCCATTTGGCAATCGGTGCTGAAAACGCAACAGGCGGAATCGATGATGCGTAGCGAAGATATCGAATGTGTCGCCAAGGAAATTCCGGTGATGGCAGGTAGCGCCACTTTGGCAGTTCGGCTTGCGCAACGGATGCAGTCTCAGGAGATGTCGCCTTTGAATGTGGTTCGCGAGGTCGCTTCTTCGCATGCTAAACTTTTGGGTATATCGACTTTGCCGCAGGAATCGAGGCCGGATTATAATTTGGATTGCGTCCGTATTTCGAGCGGGGATATTCGGAATGTGGATTATGTCGTGCCGATGCTCAGGAATTTTGATGCTCGCTGGAAGGAGTCAAAGACCTCGGGGCGCAGGGAAAACTTGAATATATTCCTATATGGTCCTCCCGGCACCGGAAAGTCGGCTTTTGCAAAGCATGTCGCGCATGACATTCTAGATCGCGAGATTATCGTGAAACGGGCGAGCGATATTCTGGGGTGCCATGTGGGCGAAAGTGAACATAATGTAAGTGCGATGTTCCGGGAAGCGGAGCGGAGTGACGCGATTCTGTTTATCGATGAGGCCGACAGTTTCTTCGAAAATCGAGGCAATGCGAAAAACCATTGGGAAGTGACCCTGGTGAACGAGTTTATTTGCCAGATGGATTCCTTTAACGGAATGCTGATTGCTGCGACAAACTACGAGAATGTTCTGGATTGGGCGATTCGCCGGCGCTTTCAGCTGAAGCTGGCATTTGACTATATGGACCTGCCGCAAATTTCAAAAACTTGGACGGCATTTTTCGGGGGCCATTGCCCCAAGGAAATTCTTCGCTGCGACAATGTGGCGATTAGCGACTTTCAGAATGTGCGCCGCAAGCTAGAATATGTGCCTACTGAGTTACGGACGAAGGAACTCATCCTGCAGAACATGCTCGAAGAACTCGCCAATAAAGACGACCATCAGGGCCGCAGGCTGGGATTGTAGAAAAATATACAAACATATTGCTTTTGTAATGTGTTTATACTATATTTAGTAGTTGTATATCATTTGAGGTCTGTATGGCGACATCAATATTACAAATACGCGTTGATGACAAGTTGAAAGACGAGGTCTCCGACTTGTTTGAAAGTCTAGGAATGGACATTCCTACGGCTGTTCGCATTTTTTTCAAGCGAGCGGTAATTGAAAGAGGGTTGCCGTTTAAGGTGTCTGAACGTCCGACGGTGAATGAATCTTCTGAACTTATGTCGGCATTACGTGCGCTCAATGATGATGCATTGAAAAACGGCTCTGCAGGCATGAGCGAAGAAGAGATTGAAGAGGAAATTAAAGCGGCAAGAGCGGAGAGAAAAAAACGTGTATTACGCAGTCGTTGATACAAATATATTGGTTTCTGCAGCCCTTGCGAAAGATCGTCTGCAATCAGTTCCTTATGCGGTTTTTCAAGGTATCTCGAAACACCTTTTTACGCCGATTGTTGATGAAAATATTGTTGAAGAATATTGTGAAGTGATGAGCCGTTCTAAATTCAGGTGGAATGCTTCATACGGTCAACGCTTTGTGGATGAAATTTTAAAATACGCTATAAATGAGCCTGTCGCGCCGACGGACTTTGCTTTGCCAGATGTTGATGACAGAATCTTTTATGATGTAGCTTTTGCTCATCGTGATAAAAATGCCTATGTCGTTACGGGTAATATAAAGCATTTTCCTAACGTTCCTTTTGCGATAAGTGCTCGAAATTTTCTGGATTTGATAAATCCCGTTCAATCGCAAATGTTTGTAAATGATGTTTCGGTTTCTTATTCCGCATCCACTCTTATGTCCGCGTTACAAGCCTTGAATGAAGATGCTTTGAAAAACGGCTCCGCTGGCATGAGCGAAGAAGAAATTGTCGCCGAAATCAAAGCTGCAAGAGCGGAGAGAAAATAGGAAGTCCAATAAAACGATATTTTCCACGATGTCCATTTTCACTAAATACATCCAAAACGAAGAACACTATTCCGAAGTGATTTCACGAATCATGTCGGTCCGCAATAACTTGTGGATTGGTACTGCCGATATCAAGGATGTGTATGTGAAACAGGATGGTGATGCCATTCCGTTGCTGGGGCAACTTGCTACACTTTTGAAACGCGGCGTGGGCGTGCGTTTGATTCATGCGAAGGAGCCTGGCCCGAATTTTCGCGAGGACTTTGACCGCTTTCCGATTATGGTGACGGATTTGGAGCACGTGATGTGCCCGCGAGTGCATTTCAAGATGATGATTTTTGATCTTGAAACGGCTTACATCGGGTCCGCGAATTTGACGGGTGCGGGAATCGGCATGAAAAGCTCTCTACGCCGTAACTTCGAGGCGGGAATCCTCACGAATGACCCTGCGCTTGTCGAACCTGCTATAGAACAGTTCGATACGTTGTGGATGGGCTCGCATTGCAAAAAATGTGGTCGCCAAGAATTCTGCGGCGACAGGATTAAGTAGACTTTCTTTCGTACAGTTTTACTAAATCTTTTGCGCTGTCGAGTACCATTTGGCGGAGTTTAGCGGGCTTTAGCACCTCAGCGATAGAACCATAGTACATGACCCATTGCTTAAGCAGCCCATTTACGGCGACCTTCATGGTTACGTGCAAGTCGCCGCATGCCAGTTCCTTGATTTTCATGCTGGGGTGGTAGGGGCGTTCTTGTAGAAAGTTCTTGGCGTATCCCGGGAAATAGATGACGACTTTTTCTTCTTGCTGATCCTGGTCGCCCGAAAGCAGCGTTCCTGTGCGGATGCGCTTGCGGAGCGTTTCAACGACTTTCGGGTCTTCGACGAATTGTTCGCGCAAAAGCTTTACGGATTGAATGCGGCGAAGCTTGAGGGCGTATGTCTTGTCGGGAAGGTGTTGCGACACGCAGCCGATGTAGATTTCGCCCTGGTGGATGGCTACCATCAGCGGAATGCGAGGCTTGTTGGTTATATTGCCCCAATTGTCGGTGTAGGCGATTTGCACCTTCTGTTTTTTGCGGATGGCATCGAGGATGATTGGCAGATTCTTGCCTACGTTTTCGTCAACGCTCGGTGGCGTACCCATGAACAGAATGTGTCCGTTCAGTTCCTTCGCGTAATGCGCTAAAGTCGATTGTTCCTTAGCGGGCAAGTCCTGCGTGATTCTCTTGGCCAAGTCTTCGATGAGGTTTGATGTCGCAGGGTAGATGTTCGCGATGCGCTGTAGGAACATGAAATGCAGTAGCGTGTCGCCAAATTCCGGGAATATGAGCTTGTTTGCGCGTTCAAGTGCCACCTGATAATAGGTCTTGCCGCTTTCGACGGAACGCTTGATGTAGCCACCTTCGATTTCGGAGAGTGCGTGCATGTCGCGCTGCACGCTCCGCAGGTCTTCTTCGCGAATGTCTAAATGCCGCATGATGTCGGCGATGCTGTAACGGTTGTTGTAGTGCGCCATCATGTAGACGAAAATTCGTATCATTCGTTCGCCGCGAGCCTGATCTGCCATAAAGCCTCCTGCACAATGCAATCCCCGCGAGTCGGGGAATATCTCTCAATATATAAAATGTAGACGACGATAATTGTCGTCTTTTTATGCGAAAGTAGTTCGTCTGCCGAAGCATAAAGGCCGTTTGGTCCCTGCCAAGGATTCTAAAAAATTCTAAATTTGGCCTTGTCATGTTTTTTAGGAAAAATTTGGGGCTTATTTTTGGATTTGGAGTGGCGGTTGTTGCACTTGCCATGGTCTACCTTTCTACTCGTCCGCTTATCCCGTTGGACGTTCAGGAACAGATTGAAGCCGATATTGAAAAGTGTGGCGGACAGCTGAAAGAGGCCCGCTGTGCGGTAAGTGGCGAAGGCGACTGGATTTTTCTGCAGGAAAGTCTTGTCAATCTGGTGGCGGATTGGAAAGACAATTTGAAGCCCTTTGTTGCTTTCAATGATTCCTTGGAAGCGCGCGGTATCAAGTTGGTGGTGGTGCCTGTTCCAGATAAATTGCAAATCGAGGCGGAACATTATTCGGAAGAATTGTCGGGAGGGATTGTTGCCCCGCAATATGAAGAATGGGTAGATGCGTTGCAAGACGAAGGTGTTGTCGTTGTCGATGCGGTAGAGGAGTTTCTCGAAAAGAACGAAGAAACGCCCATGTTCGAAGCGTACGAAAGCCACTATACTAGCGCAGGCCGGCAGGTTCTTGCACAGATGATTGCCGATTCTATCAACGAGATGGATTTGGATGTCCCGAGGGAAGAATGGTTCCTGCGCGATACGGTTGTTCCCGGTACCGGAAATCTTTATCACCTGAAGTACAATTCTTACCCGGATTACGATGTGCGCGTGTTAAAGACCGTGGATGCAGAAGGTAAACGCTATCACGGCTCCAAGGACGCTCCCATTGTGGTGATTGGCGACAGCAATGCCGATTTTGGTTGGAACAGTTCTTCCAATATCGGCGCCTACATTGCGCAGGCGACAGGGATTAAGACGTTTACCCGCAGTCGTATCGGCGGGGGAAACTTGGGCCCGACCTTGTTCAAGGACCGTTCGGAATTCTTGGATGGCAAAAAGATGGTGGTTTGGGTGTTTGACGGCCGTGAACTTTACGGCGATTTCAGCATGCCGGAATTTTAGCTTTTTACTCGGCGCTTGCTAAGGCCTTCTTGTAGATGTCCTGCATCACGAGGCCCGCAATCATGAATCCAAAAATAGCGGTGGAGTGCGCCATGGTGCCGTTGATTTGTGCCTTACTGCTGCACCATTCGTGATCGACCAGGCTTGCATTCCGGAGTTCGGCTTCGCTTCTTTCGTGGCGCACCTTGGGGCACATGCAGGCGTCCGTTCCGCAAGAAGAATTCTTGCCGCGGTTTTTCAGGAGTTCGTCGCTGTAGACGCATAGCACTTTTTTCTTGAGAGCCATTTTCTTTTTCTTGAACTTGTCGCGCAGGGCGCGGGCGAGCGGGCAACCGGCAACCTTCCAAAATTCGGTGACCTTGATTCGTGTGGGGTCCATCTTGAGGGCTGCCCCCATTGAAGAAAATACCGTGGCCTTGGTGCGCGTGGCGTGCCACAACAGCTGCATCTTGTTTTCGAGGCTGTCGATGGCATCGATGATGTAGTCGAATGTGTCCAGTTGGAATTTGTCCGTATTCGCTTCTTCGTAGATGTCTTGGAGTGCTACGATGTTGGCGTGCGGGTTGATTTCGAGTAGGCGATTTTTCAGCACGTCCACCTTGACTTGCCCCACGGTTTTCGTGGTGGCCATCAGTTGGCGGTTCACGTTGGTGACGCACACGCGGTCTGAATCAACGAGTACGAGTTCCTTGATGCCGGAACGCACCAGGCTTTCGGCGCACCAGCTGCCCACACCTCCGAGACCGAAGATGATGACGCGCTTCTGGTAGATGTTGCCCATCACGTCGTCTCCGAGCAGGAGCGATGTGCGGTTGAAGATGCCTTTCTCGATTCCCATACGAGTCCCGGTTAACCGAAGAGTCGGAGAACGCGCTTGATGCCTGCGACAAAGCGGTCGATGTCGCGCTTCAGGGTGTACGCACCGAAACTCAAACGAAGTGTGGCGTCGACGCCGAAGCGGTCCATCACAGGTTGGGCGCAGTGGTGCCCGCTGCGAACGGCCACGTTTTCTTCGTCGAGAATCATGGCGGCGTCGCTGACTGCGATGCCGTCCAGCGTGATGCTGATGAGGGCGCCGCGTTCCTTCGGGTTCCCGAAAATTTTCACCTGCGGAATCTGCGCGAGCTGTTCCAAGGCATACTGCGTAATTTCTTCTTCGTGCTTGCGGATATTTTCGATGCCTACCGCGTTAATCCATTCGATAGCCTTGCCGAGCCCGATAACTTCGGCAATCATGGGCGTGCCTGCCTCGAAACGTGCGGGAACATCGGCGTAAGTCGTCTTTTCGAAAGTCACGTTCTTGATCATTTCGCCGCCGCCGTGCCAAGGGGGCATGCTGTCGAGAACTTCATACTTGCCGTAAAGTACGCCCACGCCTGTCGGGCCGTACATCTTGTGTCCGCTGAAGGCGAGAAAATCGCAGTCCAGCTTTTGCACGTCAATTTTGATGTGACTCGAACTTTGGGCGGCGTCAATCAGGATCTTTGCCTGCGGGGCGAGCTTACGTACCGTCGCGATGATTTCGGCAATCGGGTTCACGGTACCGACGGAATTGCTCACGTGGGCGACGGCCACCATCTTGGTGCGTGGAGTGAGTAATCCGGGTAGTGCCGCCAAATCCAAATCGCCGTTGTCCAAAACGGGAATCACCTTGATCTTGGCGCTCTTCATTTCGGCAACCAGCTGCCAGCTCACGATGTTTGCATGGTGCTCGAGCCCGCTAATCAAAATTTCGTCGCCTGCTTCGAAGAACTTGCGACCGTAACTCCATGCCACCAGATTGATGCTTTCGGTGGTGCCGCGGGTGAACACGATTTCGTCTTCGGTCTTCGCGTTAATGAATTTTGCGACATTCTTGCGCGTTGCTTCGAACGCTTCGGTGGTGCGGGCGCTCAGACGGTACACACCGCGTTTCACGGAACTGTAGTGCTCGCGGTAAAAGTCGTCCATCGCGTCGATGACGCACGCGGGCTTTTGCGTGGTGGCCGTGCTGTCCAAGAAGGCGCGCGGCTTTGCGTCCTTATCGCCAGCGACAAGCATCGGAAATTCGCTACGGATTTTTTCGGCATCAATCATGGGCCCAAATATAGTAATTAACGTTATAGCCTGGATTTATTGATTGTTATAGCGTACTAGGATCAACCAACTAAGTTCTGCTTACTGCATTCTGCCTACTGCCATTTTTTCTATATTTACACCGGAATTTTTTGTGAGGGTTAAAATGAAAATTCTTGGTGGTGTATTGTTTTTGGGAGTTCTTGCCTTGGGCGTTTCTAACGCTTTTGCCCAGCCGGAACTTCGTGACGCTATTGATAACGGCGATATTGCCGCGGCCCAGAAAATCGTAAAAAAGGGGGCCGCCGAAGAAATTTATTGCGGCAAGATGACGCCGACCGATGCCGTCAAGGTCTACGAAAAAATCTTCAAGGCCATGCCTTACGAATCGTTCTCGAATTGCCAATCGCAGTTCTCTTATGGTTACGGCACCAAGGTTTGCGCCAACGCCAAGGCCATGGATGCATGTACCGAGGTGATTTCGTTCTTGCTCCTGGAAGGCGAATCGGGCAACACGAAGGCTCTTGAAACTTTGGAATCGGTGGCGAAGATCGCTCTGAAGACGAAGGGCTATGCCAAGCCGGTCAAGGTTGATGCCGACACGAGCATTTGGGTTCCTTGCCCCAAGAAGAAGGGCGAAGCCCGTGACAAGTGCATTGAAGAATGTTATGAAAAGGCAGGCAGCCTGCGCGATACCATTCGCGAAGCCGCTTGCGCTACCAAGCCGGAACACTTTGTCGATACGACTATCAAGGTGAAGGTCCCTTCTCCGCTTTATGAAAAGCTCCGCAAGGGCTTGCTCGAAGGTTACTGGAAGACTCCGAAGAGCGCTGCTGAAAAGTATTCGAAGATTATGCAGGCCTCTGCCAAGGCGCTTTCGATTCCGGATACTGCTGTCATTAACCTAGCTTACGTAGACCGCTGGGCTGAAAAGCACAAGGCTGATTCTACGGCGCTCCCGGGTGGTGAACTCTTCCGTTTCTGCACCTCATGGCAGCCTGCGGTGGACTCTATTTTGGGCGCCAAGGAATTTGAAACCCGTTGCCCGGTGTTCGAATCGTTCGTAGACAATCGCGATGGTCAGACTTACAGAGTTAAAGAAATCAATGGCACGCGCTGGTTTGTGCAGAACTTGAACTTTGCGATTGAAGAAAATTCCATGTGCTATGACCGCGAAGAAGAAAACTGCGCAATCTACGGTCGCCTGTATACGCATGACGCGGCTTTGACGGCTTGCCCCGAAGGTTCGCATCTTGCAACGGATGACGACTGGAAAATGCTTGAAATTTATGCTGGCGGCGCAAACACTGCTGCAGTCCGCCTGCGTAGTAACGGCTCTGACGATTACGCCTTCACTGCCATGTTCGGTGGCTATGCCAACAAGAACGGCATCTCGGTGATTCAGGGCGAAGGTGCTTACTTCTGGACAAGCAAGGATGTGGGTGATGGTCGCGGTATCGCACGTTCCATGTTCAATACCGATAAAGAAGTGTCTGCCATTCCGGTCGATAAGAAATTCTGGCTCTCTGTTCGCTGCGTAATTAACAATGAGTAATGTGAAATGAGAAATGAATAATTTCACATCCCACATTTAACATCTCACATTTTATATGTCCTTTAAGCCGACTTGTTCTCGTGATTCTTGGGTAAAGCGTCAAGCCTTGATGAACAAGGTGCGTGCTTTCTTTGAGGGTCGCGGGGTGTTGGAAGTAGAAACGCCGACGCTTTCGAATGCGGGCGGTACCGACCCTCAGCTGGATTACTTCGAAGTCGAGGGCAGGCATTTTATGATGACGAGCCCCGAGTTCCACATGAAGCGCTTGCTCTCGGCGGGATTCGGCGACATTTTCCAGATTACAAAGTCTTTCCGCAAAGATGAATTCGGCGCCCACCACAACAATGAATTCAGCATGGTGGAATGGTACCGCGTCGGCATGCCGCAAGAAAAGTTGATGGACGAGGTCGAGGCGCTCGTTTCTGAAATCATCGGTAAGCCCATTAACGCTCGCCGCACGCGCTGGATCGATGCGTTCAAGAATTATGCCGGCGTGAATCCGTTGACGGCTTCGGGCGAAGAATTTGCCGCGGCCTGTACCGCCCGCGAAATTCCGCTCCCGGCCGATGGTACCGCCATGTCCCGCGAAGACTGGTGGGATTACCTGATGGTTTTTGCGGTAGAACCCGCGCTTGCCAAGAACGGTCCCGAGTTCATTTTAGATTACCCGCAGTCGCAGGCGGCGCTTGCACAGACGTACGTGGGCGAAGACGGCTTCACTTGGGCGCGTCGATTCGAACTATTTGTAGACCAGGTGGAACTTTGCAACGGCTACACGGAACTCACCGATGCTGCCGAACAGCGCAGGCGCTTTGCTGCTGACCTAGAAATTCGCCGCGGCATGAACAAACCCTTGCCGCCGATTGATGAAAACTTTTTGGAAGCGCTTGAATCGGGAATGCCCGCCTGTTCTGGCGTGGCACTAGGTCTAGACCGATTGTTTATGCTTGCGATGGGAAAAAGGGAAATCAAGGACGTGATCCTCTTCCCGAGCCCAATCGCTTGATATTCAAAATACTTCCGACTGTCTACTTCCGACCGTCAACTAACTTCCCGATCAGCTTGCGCATCTTGTTCTCGTCGAATTCTCCGACGTTGATTTTCACGATGCTGTCTTGTGCGTTCACGAGGTAGGTTACGGGAATCACGCCCGGATTTCCGAGCACGTTCATCATGTCGTAATTCCAGTGGAAGGTGGTCCAGGTGATTCCTGCAGCCTTGTTGTACTTAGCTCCGATTCTAGGGGAGTCGTCTTCGTTCACCATTAAAATCTTGAAACCCTTGTCGGCAAATTCTTCGTCAAGTTTTTTGAGTAACGGAAGTTCGGCACGGCAGCCAGGGCACCACGAGGCGGTAAGAGCGATTAAGGTAACGGTTCCCTTTTCGGCTTGGTAAGTTGAAAGACTGCCGTCTAGCAGTTTTCCCTTAAAGTCTTCGATTTTGGTGGGTGCCGCCTGGAAGTGTTCCTGCCCGCATGCAGAAAACAGGAATGCAAGTGCCAAAAGCAGCGTGCATACCACGGAAAAAACGCCTCGCGAAGAGGTTATTTTACGCCCAAGTTCCATTCTAGAATAATAAAATAGCGTTTTTTTTTGAAAAATGTGGGTTTTTAATGGAAAAATTGGCCTTTTTTAAGTTATATTCTTAAGCATGGCATACAATATTCAAGATCTTCTTTCTGAAATGGTCCAGCGTGGCGCTTCTGACTTGCACATTACGGCAGGTGCGCCCCCTCTCATCCGTCTTTCCGGCAAGCTTACGCCTATTGGCGAAGACAAGCTGAAACCGGACGAAACCATGCGCATGACATATAGTCTGATGAACGAAGGCCAAAAGAAGACTTTCGAACAGCAGAAGGAATGCGACTTCTCTTTCGGTATTGCAAACCTCGCTCGTTTCCGTGCGAACGCTTATTTGCAGCGCGGTTGCGTGGCTTTGGCCTTGCGTATTATTCCGCTTGAAATTAAGACCTTTAAGGAGCTCGGCCTTCCGAAAATTCTGGCCGAATTCACAACCCGCCCGTCTGGCCTTGTGCTGGTGACAGGTGCTACCGGTTCCGGTAAGTCGACGACCTTGGCTGCCATGATCGACAAGATCAACAAGGAACGTCACGACCACATTCTGACGGTGGAAGACCCGATTGAATTCTTGCATAAGCACCAGGGTTGTATGATTAACCAGCGTGAAGTTGGTAGCGATACCAACAGTTTTGCCCAGGCTCTTAAGATGGCGCTGCGTCAGGACCCTGACGTGGTGCTTATCGGCGAAATGCGTGACCTTGAAACAATCCGTGCGGCACTCACGATTGCAGAAACGGGTCACTTGGCTTTTGCGACTTTGCATACCAACTCTTGTGTGCAGACGATTAACCGTGTGGTGGACGCTTTCCCCAAGGGCGAACAGCAGACCGTGCGTACGCAGCTTTCGTTTGTGCTCCAGGGCGTGATATGCCAGACGCTTATCCCGCGCATTGGCGGTGGCCGCGTGATGGCGTACGAAATTATGAACGTGACTCCGGGTATTCGTGCGTTGATTCGCGATGACAAGGTTCACCAGATTGAATCGATGATTGAAATTGGCCAAAAGTTCGGCATGAACACCATGAACATGTGCTTGTGCGAATTGGTGAAGAACCACAAGGTTGACCGTTTCGATGCGCTTGCCCGCTCTCCGAGTCCGGACCAGCTGGAACAGTTGTTTGTGAAAGAAGGCGTGTAATTTATGGCAGAATTCCTTTACAAGGCGACAAATAGCCAGGGTAACAATTTCGAGGGAACTCTCGAAGCGAAGGACAAGGCTGAAGCCGAAGCGCTCTTGATGCGCAGGCGCCTTATCATTGTAAGCCTCAAGAAGAAACCGACCGAAATCAAGATCAAGATTGGCTCGGGTATCAAGCCTGCAGAAATTGCCCGTTTTACCCGTATGTTCTCTTCGATGAGCTCTGCCGGTTTGCCCATGTTGCAGTGCTTGAACATTCTGGAGAACCAGTGCGAAAATCCGGAACTCAAGAACGTGGTCCACAAGATTACGCAGTCCATTAACGGTGGTTCGTCGTTGGCGGACGCCTTGGCGCAGCATCCGAAGGTTTTCAGCACCCTGTATACGAACATGGTGGCGGCCGGTGAAGCGGGTGGTATTTTGGACGGTATCTTGGCTCGTCTGGCAGAAACCTTGGAAAACCAGGAACGTCTGAAACGTAAAGTGAAAAAGGCCCTGACTTATCCGGTGATGCTTATTATTGTGGGTATCTTGGTGGTGATCGCCCTTATGACCTTCGTTGTGCCGACGTTCGCTGAACAGTTCGCAGCCCTTGATGCCGAACTCCCTGCACCGACGCAGGCAGTGATGAGCATTTCTGACTTTATACGCGATAATGGTGCGTTCCTGTTTATCGGCGCGATTCTCTTGATTGTCGGCTTTAAGGTGGCCATGCGCGTGCCTGCGGCAAAGTTTGCTTGGGACGGCTTTATGCTGAAAGTGCCTAAACTAGGGGACCTTCAGATTAAGTCGACGACCGCTAGTTTTGCGAGAACGCTTGGTACTTTGCTGAATGCCGGTGTGTCCATCATGGATTCTTTGAAGGTGGTGGCCTCGACCGTGACGAACAAGGTGGTGGAAAAAGGTATCAACAAGATTGCAATCGGTATTGCGGGCGGTAAGAGTATCGCCGACCCGATGCAGGATACGGGACTTTTCCCGCCTATGGTGATTCAGATGACCGGTGTGGGTGAAAAAACCGGTAACCTTGGTGGCATGCTTTTGAAATTGGCTGACTTCTATGATGAAGAAGTGGACGCCGCAGTGGACGCCGTGGTGGGCATGATGGAACCTTTGATTATCGTGTTCCTCGGCGGTGCCGTCGGTGGCTTGCTGATCGCTATGTATATGCCAATGTTTTCCATGGGCGACGCGGTCAAGGGATAATAAACTGCGTAATACTTCGTTACTCCCCCTCTCGCCGTAGATTTTACTACGGCTTCGGGGGTCGTGGCCTCGTCTTACTTGTTTCTTATCCCTTGCTAAAATAGTACGCTACGGCCGGTAAGGTCGCCTCGCCTCACTCGTTTTTCTGCAAAATTTCGTTTTAGTTAAGTATTGACTTTTTACAAAAAGCCTTTTAGCCTTTACTCATATTAGTACGTCACGATGCAACAGAAATCAAAAGACTTTATAAAAAATTTTATCAAGTGTTTTGTTTTCGCACTTGTCATGAGTGTGGTTATGTTGATACTTGATCCAGAGAATCGCGGAGTGAGGTCTATTTCGATAAATCTTACTCCAGAAATTGAACTTCCTTTGCTTTTCATTTTCGTAGAGAACTTTATTATAAATTTTATTATTGCCATTCCGCTGACAAAATGGCTTCACTTGCGCTAGGCAGCCTTTTTACTTCCTACTGTTATGGAAGTATTCCTAAAATTTTCTTGGCGTTAGCAATCCGTTCGGGGCTTGGCGATTTTACGTCTTTGAGTGCGTAGTCGATGCCGAGATCTTGGTACTTGGCAAGCGCTAAAGCATGGTAGGGGAGAACTTCGATTTTTTCAACGTTGTGGAGCGTATCGATGAATTCGCGGGTCTTGATTAGCAGTTCGTCGTTGTCGCTCATGCCGGGTACGAGTACGTGGCGGATCCAGATGGGCTTTTGGATTTCATCTAGATAGCGGAACATGTCGAGGATGTTCTTGTTGTCGTGACCGGTGAGTTTCTTGTGTTCTGTGGGGTCGATGTTCTTGATGTCGACGAGGAGCAAATCTGTCACGGCCATGAGGCGCTTGAACTTGCCGAAGTAGGGCTCGTTACGGGCAAAGTTTACGCCGGAGGTGTCGATGCAGGTGTGTACGCCTGCGGCTTTGGCGGCTTCGAAGAACTCGATGAGAAAATCCATT
The DNA here is from genome assembly GCF_900142495.1 of Fibrobacter sp. UWOV1. Lineage (NCBI taxonomy): Bacteria > Pseudomonadati > Fibrobacterota > Fibrobacteria > Fibrobacterales > Fibrobacteraceae > Fibrobacter > Fibrobacter sp. UWOV1. Next base: position 45,879 of record NZ_FRBA01000014.1, read on the forward strand.
TGCGCAAGCGGCTCGCCACCGCTGACGGTGATGCCGCCGTCTTTACCCCAATAGCTCTGGTAGCGTAGGGCTTTCTTGAGCAAATCTTCTGCAGAAATTTCGAACGAACCATTATTGATTCCGTTTGCGCTTTGCGCGCCGAAATCCCAGGTTTCGGGGTTGTGACAGAACTGGCAACGCATGGGACAGCCTTGCACAAATACGACAAAACGCACTCCGGGGCCGTCTACGGAGCCAAAGGTCTCTAATTTGTTGATTCGTCCGAGCATATTGTAAATGTAGAAATTTATGGATTGATACTTTTGATACAGTTGTGTTTGGTTTGCGTTTTGGACGCTACATGGGAGCCGAAAAAGGGGGTATATTTATATTCAAAGAAACGAGGTAGTTTATGAAAACGAAATTCCTTCTCCCGATTATCGCTCTTGGCCTGTTTGCCGCTTGTAGCGATGACAGCAGCTCTCATGCTCCCGTAGCTTCTGACCCGTCTGCTGTGGTGGACCCGACTCAGAATCCGACTGATCCTGCTACCAACCCTGCAATTGATCCTGCTCAGACGCAGACCGATCCGGCCCAGACTGACCCGGCTCAGACCCAGACGGACCCGGCTACCGATCCCGCAACGGATCCTGCCGTGACGAATCCGACCCAGACTCCGACCGATCCGGTTACGGACCCGGTTGTGACTCCGGACCCGACTCCGGTCGTTGACGACCCGAATGTGACTTATACCTATTACGGTGCTGAACTTTCTGGCCGCGACCAGTTCAAGTATGGCCGTTTTGAAGCCCGCATGAAGATGGTCTCGATTCCGGGTTCCGTGAGTTCCATGTTCCTTTACTACGATGATTCCTACAAGAATGGCGACATTCCTTGGAATGAAATCGATATCGAAGTGCTCGGCAAGGGCGGAACTTCTTGGCAGTCCAACATCATTACCCGTGAAGGCGACCCTTCCATCAAGAAGAATACATCTTCTGAAAAGATTCACGAATACGGGTTCGATGCAACGGAAGATTTCCACCTCTATGCCCTTATCTGGACACCGGAATATGTCGCTTGGGAAATCGACAGCGTTGAAATCCGTCGCGATACGCTCGGTATCACTCGCGGTACTCATGCTGATGCCGACCAGGTTGCCTTCTTGACCGAAGAACAGTCGCTCCGCTTTAACCTCTGGGCATCGAAGAGTGCCGCATGGGTGGGCAAGTTTACGGGCTCTGAACTCGCTGCCGGTCCGCAGGCTCAATGGATTGACTATGTGCGTACCTATAAGTATGATGAAGCAACCAAGACCTTTACCCTGGATTGGCAGGATGACTTTGATGGCACGGATCTTTCCGACCATTGGGGCACCGGCAACTGGGAAATGGAACGAGTCATGCTGAACCGCGACAACGTGGTCGTTGAAGATGGTTACTGCAAGCTCCTGATGACCCGCGAAGCTGACAACTAGTTTTTGTTCTCCTCCATAAATGAAAACGTCCCGGATAAAATCCGGGACGTTTTTTGCTTTTCTACAGTTTACTATTACAGCACGCCGTGGCAGGTGCGGCTGATCACGTCGTCCTGCTGTTCCTTCGTGAGCGAGAGGAACTTGACAGCGTAGCCGGAAACGCGGATGGTGAAGTTCGCGTATTCGGGCTTTTCCGGGTGCGCCTGGGCGTCGAGCAGCTTTTCCACGCCGAACACGTTCACGTTCAGGTGGTGTGCGCCCTGGGCGAAGTAACCGTCCATGACGGTGACGAGCTTCTGGGCGCGTTCGTCGTCGCTGTGGCCGAGAGCATTCGGGCTGATGGTCTGCGTGTTGCTGATGCCGTCGAGTGCGTATTCGTACGGGAGCTTGGCGACAGAGTTGAGCGAGGCCAACAGGCCGTTCTTTTCGGCGCCGTAGCTCGGGTTTGCACCGGGAGCGAACGGGGCGTGAGCCGGGCGACCGTCGGGGAGGGCGCCAGTGGCCTTGCCGTAAACAACGTTACTGGTGATCGTAAGAATCGACGTGGTCGGTTCGGCGCCGCGGTAGGTGTGGTGCTTCTTGATCTTCGCGATGAATTCCTTGAGGAGCCAGACGGCGATTTCGTCGGCGCGGTCGTCGTCGTTGCCGTATTTGGGGAAGTCGCCTTCGATCTTGAAGTCCTTCACGAGGCCGTTTTCGCCGCGGACCACGGAAACCTTGGCGTACTTGATGGCGCAAAGGCTGTCGACCACGTGGCTGAATCCTGCGATACCCGTTGCAAACGTGCGGCGTACGTCGGTATCGATAAGGGCGAGTTCAGCGGCTTCGTAGTAGTACTTGTCGTGCATGTAGTGGATCAGGTTCAGCGTGTTCACGTAGATACCTGCGAGCCATTCGAGCATGATGTCGTACTTGTGCATCACTTCGTCGTAGTTCAGCACGTCGCCGGTAATCGGGGCAAGTTCCGGACCGATCTGCATACCGGGCACCAGGCCGCCTTCTTCGTCCTTGCCGCCGTTGATGGCGTAGAGGAGAGCCTTCGCGAGGTTTGCGCGGGCGCCGAAGAACTGCATTTCCTTACCGGTCTGCGTTGCAGAAACGCAGCAGCAAATGCTGTAGTCGTCACCCCAAACCGGGCGCATCACGTCGTCGTTTTCGTACTGGATCGAACTGGTCGTCACAGAGATGTAGGCGGCATATTCCTTGAAGTTTTCAGGGAGGCGCTTGGTGTAGAGAACGGTGAGGTTGGGTTCCGGAGACGGGCCCATGTTTTCGAGGGTGTGCAAGAAACGGAAGTCGTTCTTGGTGACCATCGGACGGCCGTCCTGGCCCATACCGCCGACTTCGAGGGTGGCCCACACCGGGTCGCCGCTGAAGAGCTGGTTGTAAGATTCGATACGGGCGAACTTGACCATGCGGAACTTCATGACCATGTGGTCCACGAGTTCCTGGGCTTCGCTTTCAGTGAGCGTGCCGTTCTTGAGGTCACGTTCGATATAAATGTCGAGGAAGGTCGAAATACGGCCAACGCTCATGGCGGCACCGTTCTGCGTCTTGATGGCAGAGAGGTAACCGAAGTAGAGCCACTGGAAAGCTTCGCGGGCGTTGGTAGCCGGCTTCGAGATGTCGAAACCGTAGCTAGCAGCCATCACCTTCATGGCCTTAAGGGCCTTGATCTGTTCGGCGACTTCTTCGCGCAGGCGAATCACGTCGTCGGTCATGGTGCCGTCACCCACGTGGGCGAGGTCGTTCTGCTTCTGCTGGATGATGTAGTCGATGCCGTAAAGGGCTACACGACGGTAGTCACCCACGATACGGCCACGACCGTAAGTGTCCGGAAGACCGGTCAGCAAGTGTGCCTTGCGCACGGCGCGGATTTCCGGGGTGTAGCAGTCGAACACGGCCTGGTTGTGGGTCTTGTGGTAGTCGGTAAAAATCTTGTGGAGTTCGGCACTCGGAGTGTAGCCATACTGCTGGCAGGATTCTTCGGCCATCTTGATGCCGCCGAATGGCATGAAGGCGCGCTTCAGCGGCTTGTCGGTCTGCAGGCCCACGACCTTTTCCAGGTCCTTGAGGCTTTCGCTGATGTAGCCCGGCTTATGGCTCGTAATCGTCGAAACGATGTCGGTGTCCATATCGAGCACGCCGCCCTTCTTGCGTTCTTCGGCCTGCAGCTTCTGGAGTTCACCCCAGAGTTTTTCGGTGGCGTCTGTCGGGCCTGCCAAAAATTCCTTGCCGCCTTCATAGGCGGTGTAGTTGCGTTGAATAAAGTCGCGGACGTTGATTTCTTCTTGCCAGAGTCCGCCGGTAAAGCCATTCCATGCTTCGCTCATGATTTTCCTTCTTTGCTCGGCTGGCCAACGCCATAAATTCAGACAGCCGAGTCTTTCTTTTTGTTGATTTTTGTTTGAACCCCAATATAGAAAATAAGGGGGTATGCCCAAAGGGATTATTTGGACTATATTTTGCTTTCTTGATGCTCTGTTTTACAGATTATGATTTTTGTAAAAGACCTAATTCTACGCCTGTGACCATCACTGAAAAAGGTTGACACTTTTTAGGTGATTTTACTGACCGGGTTGACAGTTTCACTGTTTTGGTTTACACCATTTTCCCGGTACGACTGATTCGGTTTACAGTTCAACCGACTGGGTTGTCACCGCCGACCGGACCTCCTTCCTCCAAAGATATCTTTTTGCCTGCCTCGCGACGTTCGCGTGGCGT
>NZ_FRBA01000019.1:0-36576 GCF_900142495.1 Fibrobacter sp. UWOV1
TTGGTTTAATTTTTCTGCTTGGCGAAGGGGGCGAAGGCGAATCCGCTCCATTCCTGGCCAAGTCCATTTGAAAATTCGAGTGTATTCAGACGTACCGCGTGGACCGCGACGCCCATAACCGCAAGCGCGATGTTCAGGCCATGCACGAAGAGCAGCAAGAAGGCTGCACCGGCGATACCGACAGCAGAGCCGAACAGCGGCGAAAGCATGTCGTTGAACGCTTCGGCAATGGCCGCACCGGACATGCCCACAGCGAACAGACGGATATAGCTGATCACGTCGGTAAAGCTGTTCACCACGTCGAGCACGAGCATCGGGATGCTGATGAAGTCCTGTTTGAGGCGCTTCGGCGGCACAGTAAAGAGCACCAGGAGAACGGCTTCCACGATGAACATCGGGATAACGAACTTCGGCATGTCGATACCGAGCACCATCTGGCAGGCCAGGAAGAACATCACCCAGCAGCCGATAAGCCAGCCCACCTGCGCCATGAACGTGGAGTCCTTGCGCTTGATGCGCACGCAGACGTTCCACACGTGAGCGATACTCAGGTGGACCACGGCGATGCTGAAGCAGAACAGCTGGATATGCTGCATCTGGGAGGCACCCGCCGCCTTCGGCACAAAGCTTTCGGGCAGCAGCGTAATCGACTGGGCGAAGGCCTTGTAGGCTTCGAACTTCGCAGGGTCAGTCGGGGCACTGGTGCGGATCCAGAGCATCGCGTTCTTCAGCGGTTCAGGCAACCAGCCGTAGTTGGTGATGTCCAGGTAATACGTCTTCTTTATTTGGGCGTTCCCCACACTACCGTGTGGGTCGGGCTATATTCTGGGGGCAATCGGCTTCGCTTACGCTTGCCGCTCACCTCCCAGAACCAAGCCCCGCTGCGCGGGTCTTGTCCCCAAGGGGTCACTATCCCTAACGCTGCGGGGGTCCCCCCCGCTCCCCCTCGCAACACAGGGCACGGCCTAATCGGCCACGCCATGTAAAACAAAAAACTCCTGCCTGATTTTTTATCAGGCAGGAGCAATGTTATTCAAGTTATGTCGTTTACAGCTATGCGGCATTTTCCTCTTCCTTCGTTTCGGTGGGGAAATCTACCACGGTCGTCTCGGGAGACTCTGTCGTATTCTTCCCTTTTCCCTTGCGAAGTTTCAGGTGCACCTTCTTCTGGTCGATGTGGCTGTTCACGGCGTTGATGAACTGGATGCAGCCTTCGTCCTTGTCGAGGGTGGCCTTGCCGATAGCAAGCGTCGTCACGATTCCGAATCCTTCGAGGCAGCGTTCGCGATACACCTTGTTGGCGTCGGCCACCTTCGAAGCGATTTCCTTGTTGCGGTTCTGCACCGCCGTCAGGTATTCGTTGTGCTTGCTTTCGAGGTTTTCGAGCCAGGGCTTGAATCCGCAGGCGCTCAACTTGTCATCACCAATTTCCTTGAGGGTATTGATGAGGTTCGTGAAAGTACCCGTGGACTGGTCCTGATTCAGCCTCGTGGGGTCGGCGTTCTCGGCAAAGATCTTGCGGAGACGTTCTCCCGTGGCAACCACGCCGCTGTCGGCAAGCGACTTGAGGCTCTTCGCAAAGTTCCTGCAAGAGGAGTAGGCGGCATTGCGTTCGGAATCAAGGCGGCTGACGGCCCTTGCGGCAGATTCGTCGACAGACACTTCAATGAGGTTAGCGTATTCGGTTACAGAGGTGCGGTAGGCTTCGATGGACTTGCGAATCTCTTCGCTGGTGATGCTTGCAGTCTGCTCAACGAAGTACTTGTGGAGTCCCAGGAATTCTTCGTTGCGGAGTGTTCTGTAGTTGAGAGCGTGAATCTTCATCATGATTCTATCCTCGTTCTTGAAGGTTGTCGGTTTTTGTCTCAGGAACTCTTGCGTTCCCTTGTCTTCAAAGATACCGCCAAAATTTCAAAAGCGTATCACCCAAAATGCCCGTTTCCGACGAAAAAACAAAAATTAAGGACAAAGTGTAATTGAGTACAAACTAACTAAAAACTTTGTCTGGGTTGCATTATTTTTTGTAAAAGTTGTGTCACGGCGATGTGTAGATTCTACACAGTCCTACACGCCGTTCCCACTGAAGCCGAGAGAATCTTCCAGCCAGGTGTCTGTCCGCTGCACCGAAAGGCGACTTTTCATCGCTTTTCTGCCCGCCGAATACTGCGCCCACCTCACGGCGAGCGCAGAGAGCCGTCCGAGATGCCGCATAAGGGTCCACAGCGGTCCCGGCAGGTTCCGGCGCAGCACATCATCCTCGAAACTTGCGTAGTGGCTTGCGCTGCCGGGGTCGCCCTGCCTTGCGGCGCGCCCGAACAACTGCCGGTCGATTCTGGACGACGGGTTACATTCCGTGGCAATCACGTGCAGTCCGCCAAGTTTTTTTACCTTGTCCGGTATCTTGATATCCGTGCCGCGCCCGGCCATGTTTGTAGCGACCGTTATCGCGCCCAGGCGTCCGGCACGTTCGATAATCGCGGCCTCGTCGTCGCTACGCACGGCATTTATAACGCGGCATTCAAGCCCGAGAGCCGTAATCATTTCGGCCAGCGTTTCGCTTTCGTCTATATCCTTCGTCCCAATAAGCACGGGGCGGCCCGTCGCATGGACATTCATCACTTCACGGACTATGGCGACACGCTTGCTTTCCTTTGTAGAGAAAATCCTGAGCATGGAAATCTTGCGAAGACAGCGGCGATGGTTCGGGACGCAGAGGACCGGGGACCCGTAAATAGTCCAGAATTCACCGAGGGCCTCCTTACCGGTCCCCGTCATACCCGAGAAATTCTTGTAGAGCCTAAAGAATCGCTGGAAACTCATTCGGGCCTCAGTTTCCTTGAGCCCCGAAAGTTCCAGCCCTTCCTTCAGTTCTATCATCTGGTGAAGCCCGCCGTTCCACGAACGCATGGGCATCTTGCGGCCCGTGGACTCGTCCACGATTACGACCTTACCCTCTTCCACGACATACTGGCGACCGGCTACAAAAAGGTACCGCGCCGTCAGGGCCTGCCGAATCAGGTCCTTCAGGAACGCCGCCTTTGAAAAGCCGCTCGACGCGGGGCCTTCGAGCCATTCGTCCATGTCCGTCAAGAAATGGATTGTGCGCAGCTTGCCATCGACAAGGAAGTCGATTCCTTCCTGCAACTTTCCCGAAAGTTCGTAGGCCTGCCTGCAGCTTTCGTTAAAGCCCTCGTTCTTGTTTTCCCTAGAAATAATCAGCGGCGTCACGGCCTCGTCAATCAACACGTTATCAGCCTCATCGACAATGGCGGTGCATAGCCCCCGCTGCACCACTCCCCTGCCGAACTCCCCGCCCTGCAAGCTAAAACGGTCCAGAAGCCGCTTCGAAAAGTTCTGCATCTTCCCCATGGCGATACGGTCCCGCAAGAAGTCGGCCAGCACTTCCTTCGCCGTAGAGTAGGTAATCGCGGCGGCATAGCCCGCCCTCCGTTCTTCCGGCTTCATCGCACCGGTCACGGCTCCCACAGTAAGGCCACAATAGTCAAACAGCGGCTTCATTATCTGCGCGTCGCGGCTTGCCAGGTAATCATTGGCGGTTATCACATGGCACGGCATACCCGACAAGCCGCGCACCGCTGCACACATGGCGGCGGTAATCGTCTTGCCCTCGCCGGTGGACATCTCGGCGATATAGCCACGATAAAGGCAAAGGGCTCCCGCAATCTGCTCCACATAGGGCCTATACCCCATCGTCCGGAAAGCGGCCTCCTGCATCAACGCGAATGACTCGCAAAGGGTCGAGTCATTGACAGGACGCTTGAGCAGGGCGGCAAGCCCTTCTATCCGCCCTTTCAGCTCGGCGTCAGACTTTTCCGAAAGGCTACGGCCAAGGCTGTCTATTTTCCGTGCGGTCCGCAGAATATGCCAGATAACGGAACGGCGGCTCTTGAAACGGCCGACCAGCCTGAAAACAAAGGCGTCGATACCCACGGGAATCTTCTCCACGCGTTTCAACGAAGTAAGCCTGTAGTCGCCAGTCAAGTCCATCACATCTTGTAGTATTTTTGCAACGCCTGCCGTACCTTGCGTATCCCCTGGACGGCCAAGGGAGCATAGCCAAGCTGAATACGAATCTTGCCCGTCCTTCCGTGCAGGCGGCGAACATCCATCGAATCGGGCATCTCGGCCCTTACAAGGTAAACGGGTTCCGCCGTCTGTTCCGAATACCCGTCGCTCTTCGTCTCGACTTCCCCACCCCCGAGCCAACCCAGCGCATTCGAGGGCAAGCGATCTTGCGCACTGGGGATAGCCATGGCAGAGACAACCTTCAATTCCTTAAATACATCGCCGTGCAAGCGCACCGACGCGCGAACGGGCTTGTCCGTAAACAACCTTGCGCCATCTTCCTGGTTTACCACTGCCAAAAAATCGAACGCGGTCGTATCCAGCAAGATGCCAAGCGAATCGCCCTTGCCTACCCAGCGCCCCAGATAGTCCTCGATGCCGGGCGCACTCCAGATTCCGTCCATCCCCGCGACAAGTGCAAGTTCGCTCTCGCTCTTTTCGAGTTCTTCGAGTTCCTGCTTCAATACCGAAAGCCGCTTTTCGAGCGGGTGCATGTCCTCGGGGGCCTCGTTCAGTGCACGGTAATACATCTGTCGCGCTTCCTGTATTTCGGAGCGCTTGGCCTCGGCGGCATACTTGATTTCCAGATTCTCCAGGAGCACCAGCGTGTCGCCCTTCCTTACCGCACTGTAGCTTTCGCGGTATAGCCTGGTGGCAAAGCCGCCCTCGTTCGCTATGGTGTTCTCGTAATGGCGGGCTTCCAGTACGCCCGGGGCCGTAAACGTATCGGGAACGGGCAAGTAGAACAGCGCCGCAAACAGCAGGGCAAAAAAGGCTACCGTCAAGACTGCCGCACGGTTGCGGACTTGCGAAAGCCCCGGCCCCCAGAAAACATACCTGAAAAATTTGCCTACCGGAATAACCACCATGGTAAGGCAAAGCAGCACGCCCATGACAAACGAAAGTATCAGGTAATGCGCCGATATGGCGACGATAAACCCCGCAAAGAGGAAAAACCTGTAGACAGCGCTGGATATCCCGTAAACCGTGTATATCAGCTTCTCGCTCGCCCTGAAGGCGACCGGTTCCGCGTCGCGCTTACGGAAGGCATATCGTTCCAGAAGGTACTGCAGGTGCCGTACGGAATGCTGTTGCAGGTTCGGCATGTCCAGCAGGTCGGTCAATATGTAGTAGCCGTCAAAGCGCATGAGCGGGTTCACGTTGAACAGCACCGTAGAGACCGAGCAGATGATGAACACGTTGTAGCAGAGCGCACGGGCCGTGCCGCCGCCCAGGTTCGCCCAGAGTATGAGCGCCACCGAGGCAATAAAGAACTCGAAGAGCATTCCCGCGGCCCCCACAAAGGCGCGGTGCCGCTTCTTGCGGAAAGACCAGCTCGCCGTGGCATCCACATACGGCAGGGGCGCAAGGAGCATGAACATCACGCCCAGCGTGTGGACCTCGCCGCCATATTTCTTGACGACGCTCGCATGCCCGAACTCGTGGAACAGCTTCACGAACACGGTGCACACGTACACCCAGCCAATGTTCGACGGAGCCAGGAACCCCGCGCTCTGGTCCTTGAGTGCGTCGAAGTTCTCGACACCGTACTTGACGGCGACAATGACCGTCGCAAGCCACACCAGCATCATCGGCGTACTGAGCAGGATGCGGATCAGCCACCGTAAACGGTTCAGGAGCGGGTCGGGGTCGAATACCGGTATTCGCAAGAAAAAGATGTTCAGCAAGGTGGACTTGACCTTCTTGCGGGTCTTTTTCTTGTCGCGATCGAAAAGTTTCGTGCCATCTTCCACGCCGTCATAAAGCAGCATGTTCGCCTGGTAAAGCTGCGCGAGCATCTCGATGACTTCGCCCTGGCCCGGGATGTCGCCCTCGCCGCTTTCCAGCATGCTGTTCCAAATCTCGCCCACGGTCCTACTCACAGAAAGTCGAGAAACAAAGGAATAGGCCCCCTGCGGCAGGCGGAAATACTGGTTCGTGAACGGCTCGTAGAGCACATACCACAACACGCCCCGATATATCTGGCGGTGAATGCGGACGCTCGAACGGAGAGCTATACGGCTCCCCGCAAGGCGGTACCACGATTCGTGGAAAATCTTGCGTTGTTTATCGAGAGGCATAGTTTCCCCGTGCCAGACGCTACTGCGCGATGGATACTACCACTACGGTGTCTTCTTCCGCTCTGAAATAGATCTCGAAACAACCGTTTTCGCCATTCGGCTGGTCCGGCACATCCACCGAGTACCACCACGTGCTCGGAATATCCAGGTGCAGCGGTCCGGTAGCAGTTTCAAGGTCAACATCGATAGCCGGGAACCGGCCCTGACTTCCGATAAAGATAAGTTTCAGGTTGGGGACATAGTTTGTGTCACGGTAGAACTCGTGGAAAACGACCTTCACAGTTTCACCGGCAGTAAGGAACAGCGGAGTTTGCATGTCGTACGACTCTATGGTCGTTATGCCGGGTTCATCGCCCTGTCCGTTGCCGGTTTCGCCATTCCCGGGTTCATCGCCCTGTCCGTTGCCGGTTTCGCCATTCCCGGGTTCATCGCCCTGTCCGTTGCCGGTTTCGCCATTCCCGGTTTCACCGCCTTGCCCGTTGCCGGTTTCGCCGTCCCCGGTTTCGCCATCCAGGGGCTGAGTATTGTTGTCATCGGGCTCCGTCTGGTTATTGCCATCGTCCGGTGCCGTTTCAGAACCGGCGAATTCGATGTCCGGGACTTCGAATCCAGTTGCAGTCAGATTTCCGTTGAACACGAGGTTCTTGGACGATTCGTCATACACGTGGTCGCCCGTGTCGCCAGCAGTCTCAAGGGCTATGCCCTCGATACGCCCCTGCCTTACCTGGTCTTGCATCTCGTTTACGCTCATTCCGGTGTCGCCATCGACGAAACGCCGCCTCTGTGCCTTGGTATAGTCGTTGTCCTCAAGGACAATCTCGACATTCTGGCTGAACACGCCGACAGGATTGTTGTGCTCCACCTTAAGCGATGCCCTGTCACCAATAACCACGTCGTCACCAGCACCGGAATAGACTTCGTCAATTCCTTCACCACCTACGACGACATCGCGGTCCTTGCCAGTCACAATCGTATCGCCAGCACCCTTCGCTACATTGTCATCAGTCATTGCAACCGATTCCGATGTAATTACCCTGTTCCTGTAGTCGGCTACGTTCTCGTCACCCGCGAACGGGATATCCAAATCAAAGAGCAACCTAGCCTCGTCACCAAAAACAAGGTCCTTGTCGTGGTCGCCACCAACTTCGATAGCCTCGGTCGGCAGAGAGCTCTTCACAATCTGCACACCGCTAAATACGGGAATATTATTCCACTTCGCATCTCCCATGGTGGAATCATAACGACTAATGCTTACTGTAAGCGAACTAGCCTTCACATTGCGGAACACAACATAGTTGCCAATCATCGTGACGTTCGGGGTTACGCCAGATGCAAGAGCCCCCTTCTGATAGCTGGTACAGGTGACCTGCTTGTATTCCCCATCGAAACAGTCGCCCATCCAGTCGTTAAGGAAGTAGGTCTGGCCGTTGCTACCCGTAATCTTGAAAATATAGTCGTAACCGTCGCGCTCGTTGTCGATTCCGCTTATGTAAACATAGACATCGCGTGGATCGCTCTCGCTTGCGGGTATGTTGGAGAGTTCAAGCGTAAGCGTGTCATGGGCCTGACCGCAGACATAGGTCTTGAACATTTTATTGTTGCCGGTGTCAGCATCCATGGACGCGTTAACCTTTTCTGTCGGGGCGTCGTTATTGCCGTTGATATGGTAACGGAAATGCACGTCCGTCGGGTCCTGTCCGAATTCCCTCTGCTGCGAGCCGGTCTGGTAAACATTGTGCCAGTTCGAATCGACAACGACACCGGCAGACTCGCCCTGTCGCATAAGCAGGCTTTCCGGCGTGGAGATATCCACGAAGTTGAGCGACACGACATCAACCCCATCAAGGGTCCCATCAGCGGTGGGAGTCGCAGAAGCATCAATCTTGTCAACACCGAGGCCGCCCACCACCGTATCATCACCGTCGCCAGTCAAAATGGTGTCGTCATAGGTGGCAGACATGTCAGTCGAAATGACGGATTCCGCGGTCGTTATCGTGGATGCCGTAGTGGCGGCGTCATCGCGGTCGGTGAACAGCATCTTGGCATTGTCGCCAAAAACCACGTCATTGTCATTGATACCGTAATGTTCGTCACCGTAAGTGTTGATTTGGTCATTGCCTGTCCCGCCCACGACGATATCGTCGCCACCGGATGTCCTGACGGTATCGTTTCCGCCATAGGCAATATCTGTCGATGCTGCCACGTCTTGCCTGTGGTGGCGACCGCGCACCTGTATGCCCGCAATGCCAGCACGGTCCTTGCCGTTCTGACCGTTGCTGGGGTCGCCATCGGTAATCTCGACATGGAACCGGTCTCCACTGATACCCTTGAATATGACGCAATTGGCATATACCGGGTTACCCGCGATATCCCTTGCGTCCCTGGCCTGTTCGGCAGTCGTAGCCGTGGCGACAATCCAGTTGCCGTTGAACGTATTCGACTCAGGGTCATTCACAAAGTAGCACCCGGCTACATCGCTGTGGGACACTCCATTTTTGTCCACATAGTCGCGGTAGAGAGTAACCATGCGGACACTGTCGGGTGACCAGGAATTTTCACGGACCATATCAAGGTAAACTACCACGTCATAATCCGTAAAGTATTGCGAGAGGCCGTCAACCTGTACAAGCAGCTTGGTCTGGTCGTTGTTGCGGCTCGTATCCAGGCCGCTCTTCATCAGGTTTACGTCGCCCGGGTCGGAACCGTGAACCATATTGCTCTGGTCGTAGCCGTGCAAACGTATCTGTTGCCCCGTGGTCGTGTCAATGCGGTGGGCCTCGGTTGCGCCGTACGTTACGCTCACGGCACTAGCACGAGAGCCGTTGTCGAACAGCACAATTTCATCATCCTCATTACCGTAGGTGCCCGCCTCGATGCCGAAGGGGTTCTTGATATTGTTCCAGTTGCCAACGCGATAGTCCGCATGCTCGGTAACATCCACGAACTCGCCCGTGGTTTCATCCATTTGGCTGAAGGTGTAGTCAGCAACGGCACCGGCCTGCTCGTTTGCGGCAACACCCGTCTGGGCAGGCCCCTGGAAGTTGAAACTGAGGGTCGATTCATCGTAAATGGTAGGGATGTTTTGGAGTTCGTCCAACTGGTTCTGCGCCTCGGAAGCATTGCCGCGGAATGTCGCATAGGCGTTGTCGCCAAAGACGACATCCTTACCGGTCCCGGTGTCAATCGTATCGTTATCGAGACCGCCCATTACCACGTTGTCACCGTCACCGGCGTCTATCCGGTCCTTGCCCGCACTACTCTTGAGAGCGGCATTTTCGCCCTCGCCTTCAAGCACAGGAATGTCGTGCCCTTCGTTCGTCACAAGGAGAGCGTTGCGGTTGAGATCCATGACGACCTTGCCGCCATCGCCCACGATGGTATCGTTTCCGGCCCCCGTGTGAATGACATCGTGCGTTGTTCCGCCAAGCACGACGTTCGCACCGTCACCCGTGGTAATGAAATCCTCGCCACCGAGTTCATCGCTCGTCGTTTCGAGAACCTGACGCTTTTCGAATACTTCGAGCTTACCGCCATCACCTGCAGCAATGTTATCTGCGCCCGTAATGCGGATGTCATCGCCAGCGAAGCCGCCCATCGCAATATTCTTGCCGCCACTGATGGTGATGTTGTCCACACCACCGATGTCATCGGAGGTCGTCTCAACGATATGCAAGCCCTTACCCACAGAATCACCGTACACGGCATTTTCAAGGTTGCCAGCGTCGTACTGCACAGAGCCACTATCGCCAAGCACCACGTTCATGTTTCCCGAAACCGAGAGCACATCGCCATTTGCACCACCAATCACGTTACTGTCCGTACCGCCGAGAGTAATCATGTCAATATCGCCAATATCATCGGCGACCGACCGGACATTCGTAGCGTTACGACGTATGCCATCGGTCTGCTTGTCAAGCTTGCCACTGGCATCCTTCGCAATAGTCGTGTGAATGGTTTTTGGTTCATCATCAATAAGCTCGTAACCGAGCCTGGTTGTAAATTCATCAGCCTTCGTAAGGCTAGCGTACTCAACCACACCCATGTCACCGAAGGCAATACCACCCTGGCTCACGTTGATATAGTCAGCACCCTTGCCACCGAAAAGCACCATGTCATTACGCGTAACATTGGGATTGACACCAAAAATTTGGTCGTTGCCGCTTTCGGCGTTCACGACGAGCTGGCCGTCACCCACGTAACCATAACCGAACGAGAAACTCTTAATGTAGATGGAATCATCTGATGGGAGCGTGAATGCGCGATCCGTGCGGAAACTCGAGGATGTGAGCGACCCAGCCACGACTAGCCTACGCTGGGTAGTACCATCGCTGAGTTTTGCATCTACATAGATTGACTTACCCGCTTCGGTAGCGGCAGCAGCGCTTGCTTCGATTGTCGCGGCGTATTCGTCCTTAATCGTGTAGTTATACGCGAAACCATCCATTACGACGGTTTCTTCGGTATCGGACTCTTCAGCTTCAGTAGCAGGCGATTCGTCGGTTTCTTCTTCATCCAAATCAACCACAACGCTCTCCGCGATGACGGTAGAGGCCACATCTTCCTTGTAGCTGTTGACATTGATGATGTCATCGAACTTTGCCTGAATGAACGTGAACCCAGCAATACTTTCACCGTCGCGAAGGATAAAGTCATCCTTGACATTAAAACCCGAGATGCAGTCAAACACACCGACAATCTCGCGGCGCTGAGTGCCCACGACTTCTGTTTCACCATTCTCTGTCTTGACGATTTCGGCATCCACGTAATAGATTCTGGTATCTTCCTTGGTCTTTTCGAACGTTACTCCCATATCGACAGCTATGTCATAATGGAAAAGTCCTGCGGCAGAAACACTAGAGGCGCTGAAAGTAGCAGTCCCGATTACCTCGCCAACCGTATTACTCTTTGCGGAATTGATATCACCCGTATTCACGACCGTGAATGTCTGGAAGCCGTCTTCGCGGTGCAGCGTCTTGGAAATATCGACTGTATCGGAACCCGTGCCAAGGTTGTATTCGCCGAACTCGAAATCCGAAACAGAAATACCACGTTTACCAATTTCAGTATGCGTGAAGCGCAACGCGTTCGGGTCCTTGTTCATGGAGCCTTCCGTTTCGCTTACATTCTTAAAGAAACTCAGGACATTTTCGGCATCCATGCCAACCAAGCCAAGTTCCGCCGCGATTTGGGCAACCTCTTCGCTGGTATAAGTCTTGGTGGGGTCGAAATTCATTTCAGCGAGCTTGGTGGCAAAGGCTTCAAATGTACTATTTGCATCCCTCGAAGCAGACTGGTTATTCACGAAAATACGATCAACGCAGGTCTTTTCATCCACAAAGAGGTAATCCTTGGGCGTAGAGAACAACACCATCGAATTGGCAGCATCGAAACCAACGACAGCCTTGTTCAAGGTAAGCACAATATTGCCTTCGGAGAGCTTGCATTCGTTTATCCGGAACCATTCCGATTCCTTCGCGTTTTCATTTTCGCCAACTTTGATGCCATTCTCGCTGTCATTGGCGACAAAACGCACCGTCTTTCCTTTATACTTACCTTCTTCGAATTTGTAGCCTTCTGCATCGGCCTCGGGATCAATAGCGGTGAGAGCAACGGTCAATGTATTGGCATCAAGGTTCCCAATCGCCTTCAAGGCATCAGAAGGATACTCGTTCTTCTCGTTGTACTTGCTCGCGACAATATATTTAAGTTCCGCCTGTTCAGATGTGACGCCCACCTGTTCCGATTCATCGTCGAGTTCTATCCTATGGTTGTACCTGAGGAGCGACGGAGAATCCGTCGAAATATCCATGCTGCTACCTTCGCCATAGGCATATACAGCACCATCAATGTCGCCAATGAGGTTATCCCCTTCCATAACCGTTGTCACGCCATAGGTTTCAGAAACATCGTCGGCCTTAGCAGTAACAGTAATGTTGAACGATTTAATCTTAGACGTAAATGTCAATATGACATATTTGCTGTTAGCGCTGTCTTTGGCAATGAAATCATCGCTCTTGAAATCGCTGTTTTCGGCAACAAGGGCGGCAAGGACTTCTTCAGGGATAACCGCACCGATCGTGAGCTGCTGGGTAGGATCTTCACCCATATCGCGGACAGCGTCTATCGCAGATATCCTGACTGTCAGGGTTTCGCCTTCGGCGATATCCTTATTGCAGGTTACCGCATACGTCACAGAATTCGGCTCATTTTCGCCTTCTGTTTCCACCAACATAGAAGAGTGTTCGGCTATAGAAATAGCTGGGACAGACACTTGCTGGGTTTCGCTAGCGACTGCTTCACTCGGGATTGTGCCCGTAGGCGTTGAAGTCGTACCCGATGCTGCGACGCCAGCGGATGCAGCCGGCGCACTGGTCTTGAGGCTCACACTAAGGGTGCCGTGCAACGTCATAAGGCGCTTGTTACCGCTGTTGAAGAACACTATGGTGTTCCCTTCAAGCCTATAGTATACGCCCTCAAGCGCAGTCACGCCAGCGGGTCTCACCGCACCTTCAGCCAGGACAGTTTTTTGGGAACCAGCTTCATCTGTGAACTGGACATCAAGCTGACTCAAGTCATCGTAAACAAGCGTCGCTTTTGCCCCATCAATTCGCATATTCGAACCGCGGAACAAGACCATAATCTTTTTACCGATATACGTGGCGGTCTTTATGTTAAGCGTATCGGTATCAACCGAATAGTCGGTACCTAAGGTCAAAGCATTATTTACACCTGCAGCATAAACAGCCGCGACCTTACTCCCAAGGCCCTTCGGGAGCGAAACACTTGCAGAGCCCGAAAACTCTTCGGCATAGGTCAGCAAATTAATCGTGTCGCGCGCACCAGAATCCGAAACCACCTTGACAGGGGCAACGGTCATCGACTTCGAGAGTTCCTTGACAACCTCACCAGCTGCATTAACTTGCGCGCTGGAGATGGAGATGGACTTGCTCGCCTCGCTTTCCACAAACAGATCATTCAAGGCGAATACGCTAATTTCCACACTAGTGTGAGAGGCATCAAGGTAGAGGTCGATGGTTTCTCCGTAGCCAGAAACGCAATTGGAGTCAGAGCCTTCGATGACGGCACCCGTAGAATCAAACTTGACCGTACCATTGTACAATTTCGAGCCAACACAAGCTGCAATCAAAAGTCCGCGATCGCCACGCATAAAGTCATTTGAGGAAACCATCGGCGCCATAAGTTGCACCTTGACAGTCTCTCCTTCAGCGATATTCGATGCACGAAGGTAGAATGTTTTCGCGGAACCTTCCGAAATAGAAATTTGCGGGTCGGTAATCGTTTGGGCGTCGCCCGAAATGAATACCGCAGGTGTATTCAAGGACGTGTCGATAACAACAAACTTGTCGGAATGGGATTCAAGGACCTTCTCATCCTTGCCCTCTTCAGCGGGTTCGAAGACTTCGTACTTCACAAAGCATGACTGTCCATCGGTTTCCGCGCTATACAGAGTCATGGATTCCTGGAGGCCGCCCGCGACAACAGTATCGTTGCCCTTGCCGCCATTGATGATGGTCGCGTCATTCGCATTGGAGCTCACCACGTCAAAGATGTCATCCCCGGCGCCCGCGTCGAACGTTGTCTTTTCGACACCGGCCGCCTTAACACCCACCACGTTGCTCAACACGCCTTCCTTGGAAACGACAATACTATCATCGCCATTCGTGCCGCCAATCAGCAGCGAATCATTACCGTCGCCACCGTCAATGGAAACGGGCCCCTTCTTGATGGCGACAAGCTTCGGGGTTTTAACTCCGTCAGGGCCTTCAACCATATTATCCGGGTCTTCCACGCTATAGCTTGCAATGACAAAAGCGTCGTCTCCCTTGCCACCGGCCATATTTAGACGGCCCTTGTTGCCCAGCGTAAGCAGGAAATCTTCATCAAGGCCTCCATCCACATTGAGCGTTGTATTATCGGTAACGCCATCGCTCAGGTACTTCTCTTCGGAGGTCTTCACTGTATCAAAGGCATCATTCACGGTAACAACCGCAGAAGATTGGTCGTTGCGTTCCGAGTTGTAGAGTTGGCCCACTTGGATAGTATCCGAACCTGCACCACCATCCACATTCGTGACCTTCGCCGTACCGTCAATCCTAATCGTGTCCTTTCCGCCGTTGCCGTTCAGGTTCACGACATCCATCGCATTTGTAAAATTGACGCGTTCAATGTTCGTATTCTTCGAAAGATCATCGGCGGTCTTCTGCTCGCCCTCCAGTTGATTCAAAGTATCGGGCAGCAGAGCAACGAAACCAAGTTTATGCGTTTTGTTCATGCGCATAAGCA
Source organism: Fibrobacter sp. UWOV1 (assembly GCF_900142495.1). NCBI lineage: Bacteria > Pseudomonadati > Fibrobacterota > Fibrobacteria > Fibrobacterales > Fibrobacteraceae > Fibrobacter > Fibrobacter sp. UWOV1. Next base: position 14,472 of record NZ_FRBA01000019.1, read on the forward strand.
AATCGTCGTCGACCTCGGTCCCCTCGACCGTCAGAGAATCAGAACCATTCACACCGGAATCAGTAACGTTTGCGTAGCTTGTCACGCTTTCGCCCATGAGGTTCACGATAATCTTGTCGCTACCGTCCTGGCCATCCACGAAGTCCATGCCCGGACCGGTAACAATCTTGTCGTTGCCAGATTCCGTAGTCGTACTCTTAGCATTGGTATAAAGCTTTTTGCCAATCCCGAGGTTATCACCAAACGCCAGCTTGTTATCGATGTATTCCTTGATGCCGGCAGGATCTGTCGGAGTAACGGAACCATCCGCCAGCGTTTCAAACCCTTCCTTTTCGCCATACGCAGTAAAGCCTTCATCACCGTAGAGACTATCGTTCCCAGCTCCGCCATCAATGATATCATCGCCAGCGCCGCCGTAAATCACATCGTTGTCGATACCACCATTAATGGTGTCATTGCCGCCGTCGCCATCGATAAGGTCGTTACCGATTCCGCCTTCAATGTAATCTGTTTCGCCATCATGTGCACCACCGTCACCGAAGATAAGGTCGTCGCCATCGTTGCCAGAAATGTAGTCGGTAGCGCGAGTCGTAGTGGTATCCGCTACGTATACCTTTTTCACGGCATCAAAGCCCAATATTGTGGTTAGATTTTCTTTATACTTATTTTTGTTTATTCCCCGACCTTTGTCTTCATCCAAATTAATGTCGAAGGACTTTGCATTGATTTTTTGGTCAGTCACATCGTATGCGGCCTTGAAGTCTTCGCTAAAGGATTCTGCTGTGAAGGGCGCCACAAAATTAAATAAAAATTCAGCACCGCTGTCCGCAAAGCGATCGCCGAAAATCATGTCCATGCCTTCGCCGCCGCTTATGTTATCACTGCCAGAGCCGCCAAGAATGCGATCGTTACCCTTACCACCATCAAGGGTATCTTCACCGGCAGCACCATCGATGTAGTCATGACCGCCGCCACCATAAATCGCGTCGTCACCGGCGCCGCCAATCAGAACATCATTGGCACCATCAAGGCTGATGTCCGTACGATCGATTGCCGCGCTGTTAGTCTTAACATCCCCAAATATTTTCGTATAATCATATGTCGTCTTATCGTTTCCATCCACGCTGGCCCAATTATCTGCACCATCAAACAAGACTCGCCCGCCATCGCCAAAGATGAGGTCATTGCCTGTACCGCCGTTGATTTGATCTATACCAGCACCACCGAATATGATATCGCGGTTGGAACCGCCGTAAATGGTATCCTGGCCAGCAACGTTTGCGTCCACATTCGCTTCGGCAACATACTTATAACTCTTGTTACCATCTTCCTCTTCCTTTTCCTCGATACGGGCCACACCCATATCGCCGAAGATGATGTTGAGGCCTGCGGCACCGATGATGGTATCGTTACCCGCACCACCCCAAATAATAACGGAATGGTCTCCATTGATTGTCAACCCGGAAAGGTCTATGAAATCGTCTCCATCACCGCCATTGATTTCAATATTGCGATTGAAATTTCCAAATAAAGTAATTCTATCGTTTCCGGCACCAGCGTCAACCAATAATTTTCCGTCATTTTCTTTAATTGAGCCGTACTTTTTTTCTTTATCACTTTCTTTATATACAGATGAGTCATCAAGATAAAGATTCAGCGTTTCATCACCATCATCAAGAGACGGATTTATATCATCAGTCGCCACGCGGCTCGTAGAATTCGGGCCTACATTTGCCACCACATCGCCATTGGCTTCAGATGCCATGACAGGGGGTGTACTATGCGTGTATTCGAAGCTGAACAGCGTTATATCGTCTGTAATATTCCATTCCTTCTTGGTGAGCCACAGGTCAACATACGCATACAGCTTCGCCGTAATCTTACCATTCACATCAAAGAACCCGAACAGGCCCTCTTCCTTGAACAAGGTCGCGATTTCGTTCAAGCGAATTTTGCCATCCTTGTTGGGGTCGTACAGGTTAAACCCGACATCAATACCGACGCCACCGCCAACACCAGCACTTACACCTGCATTGAGTTCTGCAGAAGCCTTTACACCGCCATAGAACGAAAGTTCATTGATGTCATTACCATTCTTGTCGAGGTCGTTCACGTAGAAGCCGTTCAGAAGTGAGCCGAAATCCTTGTAGCCGCCACCCACCCATTGGCGAATACCCAGAGTATCGTAGCCAAAGGCAAGGTCGATAGACGCATTGAACGAAACACCCAGGCGCACACCCAACGGTCCCCAGATACGGACAAAGGTATCCCAGTTGAAGTCAAACCTCAAAGCCGGCATATCGTATTCAACAAGAGGCACGTCATTACCCAGCAGCAACTGGAAGATTTTTGACGGTTCATCCCAAATGAACGTCCAATCGCTTTTGCCATCTTTTTCCGACTTATTGAAGCCATTTGCAGCCATCATAGAATTGGCTTGATTATTGATGGAATTTTTACTGTCTGGTGCAGTATTTAACGAAGGCGCATAATCAGCTATAGACGAATTTAAAGAATCTTTTGATTTATAGCCATTTAAGACATCCAAAGCATCAAAATAGTCGCCATCTCCACCTATCAAATCAAAATTACCCAAACTCAGTTTCAGGCTCTTTCCCTTTGCCGCAGAAATTTTCTTGCTCATGGCAATGAGATCCTTGATGGCATAGACCATGCTGTCATCAAACGATTTTGCATTACCGAATTTCTTCGCGAGGTCAAGTGGTGTAATTTCTATACCCAAATCGTCAAGAACTGGGAACGGCGTGGTGAGGAACTCGATAAGCGGTTCCAAAGGTTCTACCACCTTCTGGATTTTAGAAACAATGGGGCCCAATACGCCGCCAATAAACGAGCCCATATCAAATTTCAAATTCTGGAATCCAAGTCGTTGGATAGCATTATCAGTAGATTCTGATGCACTACCATATGCCCAACTGAACACAAACATTCCTGTAATGTTCGGGAACTTGGGCGTACTTTCATCCGAAATCTTGAGGTCGCTTGCAATCCCCACCATAAGGCCGAGATTGAGGTTCACGCTCGCATCGTAGCTGAACACAGGCATTGATATGGCTTGGGCAACATTGACGGTACTGAGATTCTTCAATTCACGGGCAGCATCAGCCCTAAGGGTTTCCAAGTACTCTTTTTTCTCGGATTCATTAGACTTGGCATCATAGGCAGCTTTCTCAGTTTCATCGAGCAAAAGCCCGTTGCCTACATCAGTACCCCCATTTTTTCCACCTAGGTCCACACCGAGCGAAAGTTTAATTTTCGCAGCATCAGCGTCAGAGGCGTCCAGTTCAAGCCCAAGGCCAGCCAGTTTGCCGATGATCTTGCCATTAAGGCTTGCCTGCGCAATCACATCGAGTTCGTTGCCATCATCAAAAATAAAGTAGAACCCATTCTCTTGTGAGACTCCGAAACCGAACTGCAGGTTCCAATCAAGCGAAAGGCTTACACCGCCATTGGTCTCGAGGCCTAGGCCTGGTAGCCCAAGGTTCAAATCGATATTACGGCCCAGCGAATAGACCTGCCCAAGGTTCAAGTACCACTCGGCAAAACCATCCCCAGAACGGTACCAGGTGCCTTGCTTTGAACGTTTCCAAAGGTCATTATTATCCACCGGGGGCAACAATGCGAAAGTTTCCTCATCAAAATAGCCAGAGAACAGAGAATCCAGTTTTTGAGCGAGAAGTTCGGCGGTAAGGCCAGTCGATTCATACAGGTAGTTCGAAAGCGGTTCCAGAACCTTCTTCTTGAGCACACTCAAGAAGTCAACTCCGTTCGAAAGGGCATCGCCAATAACCGGCATCGATTTCATGGTGCTGGCAAGGTTGCCGTTAAGGTTCCCCTCGAGCGAATCGAGCATGTTGTTGAGGGCGCCCACGACAAGCTTGATTTTTTCGAACCAGTCCATGGTACCAAAGTTGGAGTACTCGATAATCTTGTCGTACACACCAGAAATATCGGCAACTAAGGTGCCATTACTAGGAACATCATCATTTGAACCCGTGTAAAGATCGAAATCAAAGTTTGACTTGCTGGAGGATTCAGCTAAAGTCCCCTTTTCAATGATGATGGCCTTCGCATTCACATCGTTTCTCGCTGTCGTCAAGCTAGCAGCATCACCCGAACCATTGGCTGTTGCCAACCAGGCATTTTTAAAAACATCGAATATGGAAGTCAGGTCATTTTTCGCTTCATTTGCAGAATCGGGGCAATTTACAGAGCCGTCCCATTCGCCGAGCTTTATCTCGCCCATGTCCACGCCGCATACGCTCACCGGGAGTTTGCCTAGTACTACCGCCGGGAGGGCGAAATTCAAAGGGATTGTGTCATCGCTATCTTCATTTTCCCAACTACTAATGGATAATCCCCCATAACCATACGATCCAAACAGTTCGGCTTTGCCGTACACATACGCCGTACTATCTTTCGCCCCCACAGTGATGAGGTTCTTGAGGAACGCGCCCGCGGCAGAATCGCTTAGGCCATCCACCCCGAGGTTGAAGCTGAGCTTATCGCCCAGAATTTCGACATTGGCGCCGAACTGAATAGCGTTTTCAAGCGAAAGATCTATGCTCGTAGAATTCAGGTTAATTTTTGCCCCCAAGGTAAACCAGAAGTCTCCTTGTACTTCAAGGGCAGCACTGCCATTTACTCCAACAGTTCCATTACCGAAGTTGAACTCGTAAGAATCCTTGAAACCCTTATCGATATTGAAGTCAATGGCAAGCTGATACTTGGTAATCCCACCTTCCTCAACAGGGACAACATCAAGCCCTATCAAATCCTTCACAGCGCCGCTTGCACCCTCATAAGCAGTAAGCCCGAAATCTTCAAGCTGCGCCTTGAGCAGTTTCACCAGCTGCTGGAAGTTTGTCACCTTCTCCTGACGCAATTTTCTCACGATATCGCGAAGGTCATTGGCCACATTCACGAGGTCGCCCACCGACTTGTTGATGACGGGTATCTTCACATCATTCGTTTTATCGAGAATATCCGTAACGCGCTTAATGACATTTTCCAGAACCGTAAATATCTGTTCAACGGAAATACTCTTCAGATCCCCCACCATTTGTGAAAAGCCATCATCTAAATTAAAACTTGACGTAACAGCATAGGGACCTACAGTGGTAGAAGGGGAATTAGGAACACCATCTACAGGTTTTCGCAACGATACATCGCCGCTTGCTACTTTATATGTTTTGTCGCCAATTGAGCTCCATGCCATTAGCTCAAACTTAGGTACATCCGCATCGGTTTCCTCTTCTGTATCGGCGGATGTCACATCGAATGTCATTTCATAGTCAAACCCGAGAATATTGCCTGTAATAGCATCCTTATCCGAAGAAGTCTCAGTGGCCGCAGAATCCTTCTTGAGATTCATTTCTGCAGAGACCCTAATACTGCCGTCAACAGCGGCATCTACACCCAAGAAGCCGACGCTCGCATTTGCGCTAGCCACATAGGTGGCAACGCTATCCTTCGTGGCCACAAAGTCCGACCCTTCAGCATTTACGGCACCTTTTGATACGATAATAACTTTGTACGTTTTTCCGGAAACTTCTTCCGACTCCACACCCAGTACACGATAATAGTCGGAGCCCACCATCAAGAGGCCGCCTTCATCAATCGGATACTGGGCAGATTCTTCAGAAAGGGTAATCTTATAGTTATCTCCAGACGCTACAGGATCCTTGAAGAAACTGATATCCGCGCCGATTTGGAACGTCGCATCTGCGCTCAACTTGATTTTAGCATCTTCTATAGATTCCAACGAGAAAAGCTTCGACCAGTCAGGTCCCGTAAGCGTGGCGCCCACAATCCTATACTCGCCTTTACCATCTGCACGGGCTTCGCCTGCCACGAACCCGAGCCCCTGCAGTACCGTACTGGCACCGATATTTTCTAAGGAAAACGGATTGACACTGCGAAACTCCAAGTGGTCCAGGGCATTGCCTTCAGTATCGTTATAATACAGAGAAACGTCACTGCCATCCAACTCCTGATTAACAGCCGCTACGATATCGTATATAGTCGTAGAGTCATCAAGGGTTAGCTCTTCAGTGCCCTTCTTGAGGTCCTGGAAATCGATGGGATCATGCCCCTTTATCTTAAAATCACCCTTCTCGGCGTCTAATGGAGTCCCCTCCAGGGTTACGGTCACATCCACATCGGTCGTAAACACAAGTTTACTATCGATGACCTGAACATCCTTGATTCCAGATACATAGGCATCCCTGATTGCATTTGCAAGGCTTGAAAGGTTATGACAGTTCTCGGTATTAACAATATACGTGTCCGAAGTCGTTGAATCGCCCTCCGTTTTGGAAATGACCAACTGGGCAACGCTATTACTGATAGTCACATCTGTTCCAGAAACCGAAACGCCATATTTTGTTTTGCTAGCATCATTGGCATCCTCCACATCAAATGAAGTATACGTCAATACTGATTCCAAGATAGGATGATTTTTTCTAAAATCACTGAGGACATTATCTCTTTCCGTTGCTGTTTCGTATAAGGTATACACCATTTCGGTTGGGAAAAAGGTATCCTTTCCAATTAAAATACCAGCCTCGCCCAAGGTGGCATTCGGCTTGATTTCACCGGAAATGCGCATATAGGTGACATTAGAACCCTCGGCATCGCAAAGTTCATAATAAAGTCCGCTGGGGTCGCCATTGTCGCCCTGCACATAATCTTGCAAACGTTTCGGGTCGCAACCAAACCGGATCGAGTATTTTTTAGTATCACTATTATATATAGAATCCACTACATAGAGGCCAAAAGTGTTCATGACGGAACGGCCGCTACCAATAATAGAGTCCTTAACCTCCAAAAGGGGAATGCCGTCCGACTTTTGCAGCGAGAAGAACTCATTGAGCCGGCCCTTCAAATCACTCTCCCACAGGATTTCCTTATAAAAATCCCCGCCCATAATCTCGGCCAAGTCTATTTCAATCTCGACAGGATTCCCTGCAGATGTCGGCGAAGCACTAGGATCTTGCTTGCTGACGTAGATTTTTATTTTTCCATCTTCCGAAACATTTTCTGCAAGGAAGGTCGTCTGCAGATTCGAGCTAGTAAGACGAAGTTCCGAGAAGGCGTTTACATCTTTGCCACTTTTCAATTCAAATTTAAAATCACTAGTGATAAGCAGGCGGTCTTTTGAAGATGTCGCGAAAATTTTGACATTTTTGTCGGATGTCCCTTCAGGAATCACAGTCCATGTCGACGTGCCAGAAATCCCGTATTTCTCCTGGCCTTTGATGGTAGCAAGTTCCGATTTGTCATCCTTGTCGATGACATTGAATGTCAATTCACTGTCCAGTGTATATTCCTCAGGCAGGGAGAAAATCGAATAGGAACTATTCTCCCTTTCTATACTTGCAGGCAGCTCGGTATCTTCACCGATGGTCTCGGAGCTAAAGTGAATGTCCAGGGTAAAGCTCATACCGGCATTCCCGCTTGCCGTCGCAAAACCGTTCGTAGACACGCCCACTAGGCCACCGCTTTTCAATGTATTCTCAAAGTTCAGGTCAAAGACCTTGGCAAAGTTGAAGCCCAAATTAAATGTCAGTTTACAATGATCGAGGAGTGCAACTTCAGTAGCATCAGCAACTTCAGCCGCAACTTCCTCCTCGACATCGGATTCAATTTTCTGGACAAGCTCTTTACCATTTTTATCCATGAGCGCTATATCAAGGAAGTCCAGACTTTTTTGGATTTCCATATCGGTCGATTTTAGGACAGCCTCTATTTGATTAAGGTCCTTCCCCAGAACAAAATGAGCCCAAGAGTAATTGAATACCTTCTGAAAATCCGCAAAATCGGCAAAGTTCTTTGTATAGGCTCCGTCCACATACTTCAGCAAACCAACCTTCACCAAAGAATCATCTATTTTGCCTAGACTGTCAAGACCCTTTTCACCGAACACGACTTTTTCGACTTTATCTACAATATTGACAATCGTATCTGTCGAACCGCCCAAGAAGTCCAGTTTCACATTCTTCTCGATCAAGCCACGGAGCGCCGTCTGCACGGTATCCAGGTAAATAGCGACCTGGTTCACCAAGGTATTACCCGTAAGGCTGGTATATTTTTTGATTGCTTCTGGGAAAATCCAGATGTCTTCGCTAAAGTTGTACGAAATATTCTGGTCTGCTACCGGTCCAAAAATATCGATCGAGCCAGACTTGAGAGATAGTTGTCCACAGGATAATTCAAGCGTGCTTGTCACCTTTGAACCATTAGCGGAGTCAACTTTGATTTGGTACTTGGCTTTGAGATTTTCAATGGACGCCGTAAAAAGCCCTAAATCCAACTCCTTGGTCACCGATTCTTTTTTAGTAATTGAGGCTGTAAAGTCACCGACAGCAACAGACCCGAAACTCACCTTGCCTTCGGAACTGACATTTATGGTCACATCGAGCTCAATTGTCGCTTCCATGAGCAAATCTTCGAGTTCAATCAAGTTCAGATTGAGCTTTTCAAGGGTTCCCGAATTTGCAGTCAGGAAAAGCCTCAAGGTATTGTCTCCTGTCTTCAACCCAAGGGTATCGGTCGCACTTGTAAAGTCAGTAACGCCATCGAACACATTCACCAAAGAGCCAACATTTCCTCCATTGAGCGTCGCTAGGCTTATTTGCTTTACATTTTCCTTCATTTCGTCGGCTTTGTCACCGACAAACTTTCCAAGCCACGAGGCCAGCTGGTTGATTTTTAGCTGGAAGGCATCCGTTTCCCCTTCGACTTTTTCAACGGCACCACCGAAGGCCATGGAAACTTTCGCCCAATAATTATCAAGTTCCGTTATCTTATCCAAGGCATTTTTCAATTCGCTTGCATGGGATTTCAGGAAGGGGAGCTTATCAAGTTCTATATTTTTCAGCGATCCGGCAAAATCCGCAAGAGTAAAGCTTTCATTTTTTACGATATCCGGAATTTTCAGTTCGAAATCCGTCCCAACCTTGGATATTTTAAGCATTTCCCCTTCTTTGAACATAAAGGGGAGACTATCTGCATTTGCAGGAGACAGGCTAAACTCCAAATCAACATCAACGGAAGCCGACGGGGTTTCCTGCTCCGCATTATAGCTGATTTTTAGATCCGGCGTGGAATCGTTATCTACTTCAGTTATCCCAAACCCGAGGAATTCTGCATTCAGGCCGAGGTTGGCAATCGAAACATCAAGGCTTTTTGCGGCAACGGTCGGTGAGCCAATATCGCTAACATTGTCCAGCATTGTACCAGATACATCCGCATCCAGCTCTATTTCGGCACTTATACTTGCATTGACGGCAAGGTTTGTTCCATCGCCAGTCAAATTGAAGATCTCACCTCCGGCGATAATCTCGAGGCTCCCAATTTCTTTAACTGTCTCAAGGTCATATTCCACGACAAGTTTTGAGTCTGTATAGTTAAACGTGAAATCTTTATATTCAGGGTGAGCATTAACGAAATCCTTTAAGTACTTCGTGGCAAAATCTTTGAGGCTTATTTGCGTTATAGCACTTTGTGTGCTTTCTGCCTGTGCAGCAATATTATCATTGAAATTATCTACTTCGCCCTTTATATAGGTTGAAGCCTCACCAAGAAGGTTCTGAAGTGTTCCTTTGGCGGTAGCGAGCGAATCCTCGACAAGGTCCTTGATCGAATTGACGCCGTTATTTACCCTGTCTACAATATTAAGGTTATCCAGCTCTGCATCAATCACGCTAAACGTATTGAACAAAGAAGTCGTTTCATTAAATACGTTATTCGAAATTGTCTCGAATTGTACAGAGAGGTTGTTGAGATCATCTACGCCAATGACTGGGTCGGCGCTCATCATCAGACGAGGTTCAAGAGCCTCAATACGGTAGTTGTTCTTGGTGGACTGCTTGACAGATTTCTTTATTTTTTTCATGTTCATTTTGTAATCTTACTTATAAATTTTATTTTGACTTAACACAACGGACGGAAAAACCATGTATCTTTTTCGTTGAATATTTCGCAAAACTATTTAAGGACTGCCCCGTAAAGGAGTCCGAAGCCTTTGTTGCTGGAGAATCTGCATCTTCTTCTGGATAGAACCAATACACCGCTTCTCCTATATTCTTAAATCCATAATTCCAGTTATACCCCGCACCCACAAGGCTATACCCAGTGGTGTTGTAACCGCCAAAACCCTGAGCACGAGCCCCTTCTATTCCATGTTCATTTCCATCAGCTTTGAGAATGACAACGAGGTCGTCGTAAGTGAGCAGACGCCAGCCGTTGGGGCAAATTCCCTGATGATTCGGCTTAATGGAGTCGGCACAGCTCTTACTATTGCATTCGAACGGAAGGTTCATCATCTCCGCCCACTGGTAAAGGCCTCCATACTTATCGCACTTGGTGGTATCATTATCGTAGCAATAGCGTTCAATCTTGGAGTCGTTGGTCTGGTCCTTACCACCATTTACCATTTCACCTATATTCAAATTTTCGGCCATCACCGTAACAGATGCGCCATCCTTGCCGTTAATCGTCAAATAGTAGTAACTACGTCCATTACGCGAATCAGAAAACTTCTGATAAGCGTTGCTATTCAAACTATCTGCCAAAAGAGGCCCTGCATGATTATAGGGAATATATTCGCTACTAGACACGGGTATCGAGGAACTGCTGGACTTTGCGCTGGAGGAGGACGCAGGATTCTCTGGTTTCGTCGAGGATGACGAGGTAAAAGAACTGCTTGATTTCACGCTCGATGAAGAAGACTTCGCAGAGTTGCTACCTGACTTCGCACTGGATGAGGACTCTGGATTCTCGGGCACAGCCGAGGATGACGATGCAAGAGAACTGTTCGACCTCGTGCCAGAAGACAAAGCATTGTCCTTTACGCTAGAGGAGGACTCAGCATCCTTCGCACTGGATCCCTTTTCTTCGCTTTTGCCTTCGACGCTCGAAGATGATTCGACATCGTCCGCTTCGCTAGAAACTTCCGGTTCAGGCTTTACAGGACTAGAGCTGTCATCATCGCAAGCCGAGAACGCAAGCATTGCAAAAGCTACTGCGCTCACCAAGCCGAGTTTCTTTATCGTTTTCATTATCCATTCTCCTGTTATTAAACTTTTGTGTTGCCCTTGCCGCCCAGATTGTCCGGGTCTATAGAGAGCAGGGCTTGAATATCCGCAGCGCTCAGCGGCGCGGACTGTTGTATTTCAAAATTTTTCTGTGGGTTTATTATCAAGTCCTTGTTTACAGACTTGACTAGTTCGCCGGAATCTTCTGCCACATACAGCCCCGTCTCGGGGTTGCGGACAAATTCTGTATTGACAAGCTGTTTGATGCTCGCCCTGGTCAAGAAGTCAGCGTCGTTCGGGGTCACATTGACGGGCTGTTCTATCTCGCCAATCACCGCCGGGGCCTCGATAACGGCTTCGGGTTGTTCAATGCCGCCCGGCAGCACGATGTCGCCCGGTGCGCCATCCATCATCTGTCGCCGTTCCAGCGACTCGATTATAAAGGGATTGTCCTTGAACTCTTTCATTCTTGCAAAAACTTTTATGTTCCCTCAAATAGTGAAACATTATTACTATCAGCCCAGTTTTTTAAATCAGTATAAAGGGTAGACTGCTTAAAAGCATCCATATCGTAGCATTGAGGCAGAAATTCCTTCAAATGCGGAATAGTCGCTAAGCAATCTAATAAAGCAAGAAAATCATGCCCATTACAAACCAACGCGAAATCTTTTAAATCACAAACATCTTTAAGATTATCAAAATCGTTCCTATCTTGCTCCGTTCTTCCTTCAAAAAAGGAACTATCTAGCTCCACTAAAGCGCCCTGTTTAAGAACATGAGCTTTATCGTCTCTAAAACGACCTATTTTTAATTTCTTGTTGAATGAATAACCAAACTCTTTAATGTCATTAAAGATTCGATAACATCCTATAGCTCTAGCAAGCGGCTTGACGTTTTCAATTTTCTGTTCAATACCAGAATCCTTTTGTTTAAGTAACAAAACAACACCATTGGTCTTGAGCATTTGCATTTCAATATCACGCTGATCTGTCAAGAATACATTCTTTTTTAACGTATAAGCAGGCAAGAAGTCGATAGAATCTCTGTCTCTAATTCCTATAATTTTTTCATAATTTTCGTTTAATATTGTATCTACGATTTTTTCAACATTCTTACAACTCTTTCTTTTGTTTATCGATGATGACCGGACATTTAAGCGGTCCGTTGAAAAGAATTTACTATAAACCAAAACATCAGGCTCATCTTCAACAATAACCCACATCGCTTGCATATGCGAATTGATACTTTGGTGAATCGCACCTAAGGTGTCTCTAGGACGATTTTCTTCCGTCACTTCTTGCAATGGAGCTTGAATCATTCTGCCTTCCTCAGTTGACTCTTTTCAAACAAGTCCTGCGACATATCCCATCTTTGTTCAAAAATGTTGGAATTATGGGTGCAGATAATGAATTGCAAATCACTCCATTTACAAAGTTCCTTGATGACTTTGGGAAACTCAAGAATCCAAGACATATGCATGGAATTTTCAGGTTCATCGACAAGAACTAAAGTATGTTCGCTAGATTCAAACAGCATTTTATAAACAAGCATCAAATACTGCCGTTCGCCAGACGACAAATCATCTAAATCGACAATCGTATTGTATTTGTCCGTCAGCTTAAACCGGAAACCATCTTTCTCGGATATTGAGATTTTCTTGTTGATAAACTCATATCGATTTATGAGTTCCATAAACTTTTCAAGTTTATCAACTTCGTGCTTAATAGAAAACTCATCGTTCAAGAGTTTTTCAACAATTGGACCATATTTTTTGACATCCGTCAAGAATTCAGAATTTAAGTTGAATCCGAGCATTTTGTCAACTAGAGAAAATTTCAAACCTTCGATGGGTTCATTTACCGGGAATTCATTTTTGAGTTTGCTCTTTAGAAAATTCTCTATTTTATCAGAAAGAATCGACAGATACTTAATGAAAGAATCATTACAAGTTTTTACAGGAGTTTTTCGGTTCCTTTTAGGAAGATTTTTTTCAATGATTCGCGTTTCCGGAATGTACAAGATTTTCTTTTGCGAGAGTATCATCTCGACAGAGTGGTCCCCGCTCTTTTTCGGTGTGTAGAACTTACCATCACGCCCCTTTACAGAAATCTGCAATGGCTTTTGTCCTTCAAACAAAATGTCTAAACGAACATCAAGGTCATCTTGTTCATCTGAATCATCATTTTGTATAATCTGCCACTCTTCTTTTGTTACGCTTAAGGTTTTACCGTCCATTACACATTCAAAAGAATCAAACGGCAAAGCCGCCATAGTTTTCCAATCGGCACCATACAGAGCGACCAACAGTTTCAAAATTGTCGTTTTACCAAATCCATTCGGTCCCGTAATATACTTTACAGCAGGTCCGTTTTCATTAGTAAAGTCTAATTCATAACTGAACTGATGCAACAAGCCTTTTACTGTCATTTTTTCAAGCATTGGGCGCTCCATACATAGAGTTCAAGAATTCCATTTTATTCTTATTCACGACAAGAATTCGTTCAAGCTCAACATTTTTATTTCCACGAGCGGTCACTGCAGACTTATAAGAAGGATAGTCATCGCCCTTGCTTCGATTATTTTTGCAATGAAGAGGTCTTTTGTTTACATCATCGTCGCCACCACCTAAAGCTTGCGGATAAATATGGTCAACTTCCCAGCCAAAATCGGCATCTGCATCACCATATTTATCACGGGCAATCCATGCGCCGCAGGCATCCTTCCTGAACTTGGAAGGGTCATAGTCAGGCACAATTCGGCCTTTTTGCCAAATAGCATCAATTTCTTCTTCAGTCATAACCAAAACCTGTCGTTTAAGATTCTTCACCGCCATCTTCATCCGAGATGTTTTCTAACGAATTAAAATCTACATTAAAAAACTTGCATAGAGTCTCAACAATTTTCAATTGACCTTGTTCTGCTTTACCTTTTAGTGTTTTCAGGAGTTTTATCATAACATTCGCATCATAAACTTTTGGAACAAATCGTTTATCAAGTTTATCTATCAAAGCAACAACAAATTCAAGTTGGCTCCACTTAGCATCTTCGACAAGATCCTTTATAATCTTTTCTGCATCTAGATGTTTTCCGATTAACACATCATAGTCTAACTTTGTGACAAGGAAATCTCTTATTTGAGGGTGCACGACAAAATTTCGCACAATGATTTCATTCACAACTTCGCCAGATACATACCTCTTGAAAGAATCACTCATACAATCATAAAGACCTGCCAAATCTTCCGTTGTTAAACAGTCAGCATTTTCGGCACTCATTGCCAACTTTACATACTCTTTAAAAGCATCCGCAAAATTATTCGACAATTCTTCAAGCGATCGTCCTTCAAGTTCTTTACACCTTCGTACAATATCCAGAAGCTCGGTATTGTCATTCAACGCATTAGACCAAACATCTTTTGTCTTTGCGGCGAGTTCATGTTTTACCTTTTCCACAACAGCTCTAGAATAATCACTTTCTAAAAGAAGTTTACATGCACTCAAATGAGTTGTTACAGGAGCCTCATCTTTCTGTACACATGAAATCAATTGCGCTGTTTTTTCAAATTCAGTCAACAATCGTACTCTTACGCGTTCATTATCTGGATATTCATATTCAATAGCGTTGGCAAAACATTCAAAAGGTTTATCGGTATTGAAGAACCAATGTTTCTCATCCTTCAACTGCTTTTCAATGATTCCACCAATCAATTGATATGTATGATTCTTCGCAAGGGACCAAATAAAATCAGATTTTTTCGTCGCATTTATTTTTTTGCAAAAATAACTTACAATATCATCATTCTTCTCTTTAAAGACTGCCTTAGTAGAATTATACCCATTTAGCGACTGTCCCGTAAATTGAACTTGGGGCGAAATCAAATCGTCGGTATATTTAGCCAATAGGTATGCCGCTCTCAGTTTTACACGTTCTTTTTGAGACACCGACACATAGTGCCAGAAGTCGGGTCTATTCAGTAAAGATTTTATAGCGTCACATTCTTCCTTCAATTCATAACCTTGCAATGCTGATAAAACCTCAACACACTGTACAAAAGCATCCGTATTCAAAACATTATTCTGAGGCCTAAAAACAATCAATTTATTTATCGCCTGCAAAGTTTTATTCCATTGCAAGCAGCCTGAACTGCACGCAAGAATAATAGGAAATTTAGGCAACAGCGCTAATTCTGGGGAGTTCGGTACAATTTTTTGGGAATAATCCTCATCCAAAGAATCTATATTTCTTACAAATTTTCCGAATTTTGACGATCTTTCTATCCCAACGGCATCCGCAACCTGTTGGAAATGTTTCATTCCTAATTGTCTGTAATCAATATAAATTAAATCAGGGTCGTCAACAATGTCATAAACCCGTTCAATAGAATCAACAACTTTTTCTACAGTTGATTTATCTTCATCTCCTTTGAGAAGTTCATGTTGCATTGCAACATATTTTTTTGACAACTGATACAGCGAATCGTTTTCCGAGCTTTCTTTCACAATCTGGAAAATGGCACATAAATCATCAACTGAGGCAATTTTATCCATTTGGTTGCATATTTGGTCGCAATTACGAACAACAAACCGCAACAAATCATCTTCTAGTTTTCCCTCAAATGTTTTCATTAACAAATGCATATAATTTTTGCAATCATATTTATTCTCTGCCAAAATATTTTCAACAAAAATCTTCACAGCATGTTCATGATTGCGGACTAACTTTTGTAATTCGCTTTCGTTTCCCTCATTCAATGCTTTTCTAACGGGGTCTTCTATAAGAAGTTCCATCCCTTTTTCACCATTCACATTAAAAAGAATTGCGCACAACTCTTTTTCCACATCCGTTTTTTCTTTCACAAAACCAAGCACCTTATTTTCAGTCCAAATGCGTCGATTACGCAGGCCTTCTTTGATATCATCTGCAGATTTCGATTTCAAATACTTCAAATCAACATAAAAGCACAAGGATTCCAAAGAAGCATTTTCCTTATGCAAGGGATATAGAAACCCAACTTGATTTACATATGTTTTTATTTCGCGGGGACTAGGCGCATCGCTAATGCTTACTCGGCCTCGTTTAAGCATTTCCAGCACACACGACATCTGCTCTTCACTGAAACTATTTTCTAAAGAATCATGTATAATTTTGTCAGCATAGTTTTCCCATCCTTCAAAAAGCATTTTCGGAACTTCTATTCGCAGTTGAAAACTTTTATCAAAGAATGATTTAGAGCAAAGAACATTTTTCTTTTTATCTGTTTCCTTTGAATCACCACTTCCGTTAGGTAATCCTTCTTTCTCGCATTCAGTTTGCGACCTATCTTTTTTATCCCACAACAATCTTAATCCAGACTCGTCATAAGGAACAACAACCCAAACATCACTTTTGCGAGATTTACATTTTTTTAAGTTTTTCGATTCTACAAATATCTGAAGAGTTGACCAAATTTTCAAAGCATCCTCTGGATTAATTCTATCCAGATTATCTATAACACAAACAACATTTATAAAGCCTTTTGTATAAGTTTTTTCGAGAAGTTGTTCGAAAAAATTTTCAAATTCCAATGATGTTTTTTCAGGTTCCTTCGTCGTTTCGTTTGTTACTGTTTCAGTGGTATCAGTCGTCCAAAAAACAGGCATTAGGGTTTTATGCGAATCTTTTTCATTTTCATCATTCTCTTCATCATTTTTTTCATTTGCGCATTCGTTTTCATTGTTTTCTTCGTTTTTTCCCTTCAAACAAGATTTTCTCTTTTCTCTTTTTTGATTCCAAAGATTTTTCAAACAAACTAACAACGCACACAATACCGGCGAAAAAATCAAAAGAAGACCAATCACAATAAAACATTTACATTCAAGAGAAGATTTATCAAGACCATGATCAACAAAGAGGAATCCCGCAGGGACAAAAAAGACCAATAGGAAAGCACATAGTTTCGCAAACCACGTGATTACAGGTTCAGTACAAGTCGTTTTAGTAACAACCTTATTACTTATTTCATCTTTAATTTTCTTTATAGACGAATCATCTTCTTCGCTGCATTCCTGCAATTGTTGAGCAAATCTTTCAAGAAATGCTCTGCGTAAAAAATCACCTTCATGGGCCCACGAGTCCATATAGAAAACGAATGTTTCTTTCGTTTTTTCCAGTTTTTTTCTTAATAGATTTACAACCGTTGATTTTCCAGAACCCCAGCTCCCTTCAAGACCAATGGTCAATCCCTTGGCATCCGACTTCGTTATCAAATCGAAAAGTCTGTCGGCAATTCTCTGGTGAGTTCCATCTTTTAATAAATCACTATCGGAAGCAGAGTCATCCATAACTCTAAAATCAAATGATTCACTCATTGTAAATCCTCTTAAAAAATTCCCTCCTCCCCCTCCCCCAAAGAGGTCGGACCTTGGGGGGCGGTTGGAGCGGGCGTTACTTGGCCGACTTGCCGGTGGCCTTGGCGACCGCGGGAGCGGCAGGGGCTGCCGCCGGGGCGGTATTCACGCCGATGTCGAGCGGGCCATACTTTTTCTCGTAGGCGCGCACGGTGGCGCTGAGCATAATGGCGAGGCGCTTTGCCGTGTAGGGGTTCATCACGATTCGGTCGGAGATGGCGACATCGACCTTTTCCTGGTTCATCTGCCATGCGCGATTCACGCCGAGAATCATCATCACCTCTTCGCGCCCGGCCACTACGTTGGTCGCATTCACGTAGGTGGTGCGCATGTCCTTGTCGTTCCATTCGATTTGCGGCTGCTTGTTTTCTGCCATTTTGCAATTCCTTTGTTTTTAAGGTTAATGTCTTTTGGATATTTAGTAAAATGGAGGGGCTTTTACTAGATTTCCGAGGCATATCAAGGGGTTTTATGAACCTAGTTAAACTTTGTACATCCTTTGTCACGGCGTTCGCCGTGGCGGCTCTCGTTTCGGGCTGTTCCGTGTCCGATTCCGAGGACGACGAATACTCCAAGTGGACCTTCTCGGGCAGTGTCGTAAGCGGCGCAAACGGGCTTGGCCTCGAAGGGGCCTCCATAGACTACATGGACGGTTCCGGCAAGCAGAAGACGGCCTATACCGACGAATCGGGGGCATTCTTCATAGACGGCCTACCCTACGGCCAGCACACCTTCACGTTCAGCCACTACACGGTTGACAAGAAGGACACGCTTTACTACGCCCCCAAGATTATCACGGTGGCATCCACGGGCGAATCGAGCTACATGGAGGGCGTGGTGGCGAGCGGGTCGCGCGTCGTGCGGCTTTCGCCGCTGAATGCGGGAATTTCCGGCGAACTCTATGTGCAAGAAGAGGCCACGGGCGTAAAGTCGCCCGCCCCCAAGGTAAAGTTGCGCCTCGCGCACCAGGACACGGCCTTCGTGAACATCGCCCCCGAAACATTCTCCGCCGCGACGGATTCGCTCGGCAGGTTCTCCTTTGAAAAGCTCCCCGCCGATTCCGGCCTCACGCTCTCGGCAGAACCCTTCACCTACAAGGGCAAGACCTACCGCTTTTCGAACACGGCGCTTCCCCGCCTGCGTTCCGACGCCGTGCATGACATGGGCAGAATCTTCCTCGTCCGCGACACCCTCAAGGAGAGCGCCCCCGTCATCGTATCTTCAAACGTAATGGACAACAACCGCATGGGCTACAAGAACCTCTCGCCGCTCATCACGCCCTACTACGTGTTCAGCGAGGCGCTCAGCAAGGAGAACATTTCCGTGAGCCTCGCGGGCGATTCCGCGACGGTCCTCATGCCCGAAATCAAGGGCGACACGCTGTACCTGCGGCACACGGCCCCCCTTGCCGCCGAGAAGTCCTACTCCGTGAGCATCGTGGGCTACACCAAGAAGGGCGAGAGGCTGACCGTAGACCTTTCGGGCGACGCGGCCTTTACCACGAACCGCGGACTTTATGCCGTCACGAGCAACGCCTGGGCGGCAAGCAGCCGCTACAAGGCGACTTTCTCGGTAAACGACACGCTCTGGATCAAGTTCTCCGACTCGCTCGCCACGGTCCAGTGGAGCAAGGCTGCAAAGGTCAAGAAGTCCATCTATGCCGGGAACGTTTCCCCCAATGCCGACGCCTGGATCAAGGCCGACACGCTGTTCGTCAAGATGTTCGAGACATTCGACGACTCCCTTGCGGCGGGCGACACCGTGGGCATGAACATCACCGCCCACGCAAAGAACGGGCTCTACTTGCAGGGGCTGACGGTGCTCACCGAGCTTTCCAAGGCACCCGAGTCCAGTTCGTCCGAGGCATCCAGTTCTTCCGAAGCTTCGAGTTCGTCGGCAGAGTCCAGTTCCTCGGTTGCGTCTAGTTCGTCATCCAGTTCTTCCAGCGCGGCGGCAGACTGATGCTCGGCAAGGCCCTATTTACAGCCCTCGTCCTTGCGGCATCAGCACTTGCGCAGCAGGGGTTCGACGGTGTCACGGAACCCATCAACCAGGCCCGCGTCGGGTTTACCGTGTCCGGGAAGATTGACAGCATCTGGGTCAAGGAAGGCGCGTTCGTGCGCAAGGGCGACACGCTCATGAACCTCGTGAACCGCGAGGAACGGCTGCGCGTCCGCATCACGGGTATCACGGCAAACGACTCCTCGGCGGTGCTTTCGGCCAGGGCGAAACTCCAGGCCTACAAGAAGGACCTGGACGCGACCCGCAACCTTTTCGAGAACAGCAACTCCGTAAGCGCGGAACAGGTCTGGGAAAAGCAGATGAACCACGACGTGGCCGCAGCCGAACTCTCGTCGGCGCAAACCGAGAGGGAACGCGCGAAGCTCGAACACGATGTCGCCGAGGCCGAACTCGAAAAGCGCGTTCTCACCGCCCCCTTCGACGGCGAAATCGTTTCCATATCCAAGAACAAGGGCGAAAGCGTCGAGGGCCTGGAACCCATCATCGAAATCGCGGATGTGCGCACCTGCCGCATGGTCGCCTATGTGGTGGCGAACAGGTCGGGCAAGCTAAAACCCGGCCAACAGGTAAGCCTTTCGCTCGACGGGCGCAAGCAAGTACGCCGCAAGAAGGGCAAAATCGAGTTCGTATCGCCCGTGGTGGACAAGTCCAGCATGCTGCGCACCGTGAAGGTCATATTCGACAACACGGACCTGGCCGTAGAACCGGGAGTCACGGGGAAAATCCTGCTTAAATGAGTTTCCGCGCCGTAAACATCATCGCCACCCTGGCTGTAGTTGCCGCCCTTGCCGCCGAAGAAAAGGGCGATTCGCTGTACCTGGATTTCGGGACGGCCCTACAGGCCGTGCTCACGAACAACGCCGACGTAACAGAGGCGAAGTTCGCATGGCTCTCGGAATCCGAGGCGGCCACGGGGGCCTACGGCAAGTTCGAGCCGAGGCTCGTGGGCCGCGCGTTCAAGGAGACCGCCGAACGGCCCGGCGCACTGTTTACGGAGACAAAGGAAGAATACAAGATTGGCGTGCAGGGGGCGCTCCCCACAGGCACCGAATATAACGTGGGGTTCAACCAGGCCACCTACACGCACAGCGACTACACCTCGGAACTCTACTTCGGCGGCGAACTACGCCAGCACCTCCTCAAGGACGGCCCGCTGTTCTTCTCGGCCACGAACGAGCTGGAACAGGCAAGGCTCCGCAGGGAACTAGCCTACCAGAAATACCGCGACGCCCTGAACGATGTCCTGGAAAAGTTCTGCGACGCCTACTGGAACTACTACTACGCCGACCGCTTCCTGGCCTCGGCGACGGAATCGGCCCGCGTGGCAAAGGACATCGTGGAAGATGCGGGCAAGCGGCTCAAGCAGGGTCTGCTTTCGCCCCTTGACTATAGCAAGGCCGTGGCGGAGTATTCCGACCGCGAGTCGGCAAGGCTCGACGCCCTCGACAAGCTGCGCGGCGCAAGGCTTACGCTGTTGCTCACGCTGTCGTCCGGCGAATACATCCACGACCCCCGCCCCATCGCCATGCGCCCGGACCTTGCCCCCGATTCGGCGGCAAGGCTCGACTCGCTCACATTCCTGGATTCCATGTCGCTCATGCATCCGGGCTACCTATCGCAAGGGGCCGAGGTCATGCTCCGCGAATCGGAACTTTCGGCAAGGCGGGCAGACTGGCTCCCTACCGTGGACCTTATCGGCAACTACGGAATCCGCAGCCGTAACGACAAGGCCCGCGAGGCCGTGAGGAACTTCAAGACCGAGGGCAAGCGCCAGACCGTGCTTGCGGGCGGCATAGAGATAAACATACCGCTGTTCGGCGGCGTTGCCGAGCGGCACCGCATATCGGCCCAGAAATACAGCGTGAGGGCCGCCCGTACAAGGCTTATGCTGTTGCAGGCGCAAATATTCGAGGAATACAGGATTCTGCAGAACAGGGCGCAAGAAATCCGCGAACAGTGGCGCTACGGGCAGATTGCGGTGGAATACCACCAGAAGGAACTCGAAGAGGAATTCAAGAAACTCGCCATGGGCAAGAGCAACTACCGCGAGATATTCGAGATGGAAGAGGACCTGCGCGAAGCGGAGCGCCGACAGCTCGAAAACATGCGGACTCTCCGAATCATCGATGTCCGGCTAATGCGGGCCACGGGCAAACTGCTACTGCAGAACGGCCTGGAAACCTGGAAAAACGATAGACTCGTGCTGCGCGAAGACCTGACTGCGGAATAGGGCTAGCCGATTCCTTAAGCTATAAGCCCCATATCACGGGCTTTCACATCATTTATCACCTTAACCCAACCCGATTTATTCGGGCTCCAAATCTTTTTCAATTTATTCAACAAGGGATAAGCGTTAAACATGTCGTGTAAAGCAGGGGTAGTGTCAAGGGTTTTTCGCAAAAATAGTTTGTTCCAACATCAGATTTAGGCTACATTTCCTTTCTTTCCGCTCTTTTCCAGTTCCCGTTTTAGTTCGTTTTCCTTTTCCAGCTCGTAGAGATGCTTCATATTCAGGTACCTCTTGGAGCCCCATTCCTTCGAGGCGACATGCCTTAGCCTTGCGCAGACAAGCATAAGGGCCGATTCCCCGTCCGGGAAGCAGCCGACAACACGAGTCCTTCTGCGTATCTCGCGATT
>NZ_FRBA01000018.1:0-37198 GCF_900142495.1 Fibrobacter sp. UWOV1
ACACACGCTTCGCTCGACGCATTCTGTAAAAAATTCAGCGAACGGATACAAGACCGCTACCTGATATACACCAAGGACCTGGGCCACAACGAACAGGTGCAGCGTATCCCGACCTGTTTTACCATGTTCATTTAACAAAACAATCGAGTTTATCGAGAGATTCAGTAACGTGCAAGAGAGTGTCGCGACAAAAGGATGCAAGGCGAGAGAGCGCAAAAACTTGTTTTTTGCATTTTCGAGCCGCAGCTACGGACGTCGTAGACGTCAAAACGCTTGCGTTTGGGCATGACCGAACGCAGCCGTAGACGCCTTTAAGCGTCCATTTTGTAGTTGTTAACGCACTTCTTGGAAATTTTCATAGATTTCTTGTTTTTAGACATAGGTTCTCCTTAGGGCATGCCCCTCGCGCCCTAATTTTATTGTTAAAATTTTGGTGATTAAATTACTAGTGAATCAAGGTGTTGTTAGCATCCATCATCAAACGCGGTTCTAAAGCCTCAATTTTATATTTGCCACGAGTGGACTTTTTCTTATTACTCTTGTTCTTCTTTGACATAATAACTCCCAATGGGCTTTTCCCCAAAGCCCTGTTTTTTTTGTTAAACTTTTTGATGATTAATTAAGGATTAGTAATCCTGTACACAACGAACAGAAAGACCGTAGACCTTTTTTATACCAGCAGTTCGATCCATACGATCACTCGCTATGGTAACACATTTACCATAAGATGCACTAGGATCAGCAATACCACTTCCACTATATTCTCCAGGAATCCAATGAAGAGCATATTTTTTTATATCAGTATACACATTTTTTTCATTTGAAGAAGTCGCCCTCTGCGTTTCAAGTATTCCCGCAGGCAAAAGGGAGAATCCACGCTGGTTACCACTTCCCCACAAGACAGCCCCCAAGTAACTTGCTCCGTCTCTGGAGCCGCTACCAATCAACACCATGGCCCATTCTTCTTGGTTCATCACGTGCCAACCATCAGGACATATACCCTGATGCATAACAAAACTGAGCCTGTCTTGATACTCGGGGAAAGGATTACTCATTAAATCGTACTCTACCGGACATTTGGCGCTACCTATGGCAAAACTGTCACAAGCCGCAGGAAAGTTCATCACCGTGGACCAGGTATAAAGGCCACCGAAGCCATTCTCGCAATACCAGGGGTCATCATCGTAGCAGAACTTGGTAGAATCAGTCATCTGGGTTCCACTTTGAATCATCTTGCCATAATTCAGGTTCTGGGCAAAAAACGTTAAGGAGTCTATCATTTTATATCCCACCTCATAGCGAATCGTCTTGTACACCTGGCCGTCACGGGGGTCCGTAAATTCCCCGTAGCTGTAGTCATTCTCGCTTACAAAAAGCCGGCTCATGTCGTAATACTTGCTACTAGAAGAAGGCGTTACAGAACTAGAGGACATCGGAATCCAGCGGCCATTTTCACAGATAAACTCTTGTTGCAACTGAGGGATATACTGAGTCCAGCCCTCATAATCACTCGAGCAAAGTGAGTCGCGCAACACATAGCCACTGGAACTCGAACGATTATCATTTGTACCAGACGAGGAATAATCTCCACCTTCCGAACTACTAGAATTATTTTTCTTATCACTAGAAGAACTCTTCTGCGAGCCATTCGAATCGGGCTTCACAGAGCTAGAAGACTTCGAACTGCCACCGGAAGATGTTCCTTTGTCCGTAACGGAACTCGAGGAGATTGCATTGTCTAGGTCACCACTACTGCTTGAAACTTCCGCTACGGGTTCCGGTCCGGCTCCGCTGGAACTGTCATCACAGGCAACAATCGCCATAACGGTCATCAAGACTACGCAAAAGTAAAGGCTTCTTGTTTTCATTCTAACTTCCTTTTTATTCTAATACCACAACAGTGCACATCAAGAGCCTCGGTTCGAGAGGCTCAATTTTGTAGTTCTTACGGTTCTTGTTAGCAGATTTTTTGTTGTTCTTTTTGAAATTAGACATAGTTCTCCTAAGCCCCATCCTAATGGGTGCTGATTTTAAATTAAACTTTCTTATAAGACTAGACTATCGGACTAGTAGTCCTTCGTACAGCGAACCGATAAATAATTATACCGTTCCGACCCAGAATCCCACTCAATACCATCTTTACTTATCACAGATGCTTTACCGCAATCATCGTACTTCGGAATCAAACTCGGCTGCCATACATACGCAAATGTTTCATACCCATAAAATTTTCCTTTTAACGAATACCCTGCCGGAAGAAGCGAGAAACCGTAAAGGTCATACCCACCCCATACAGCCCTGGAATTAACTCTGCCACCCCCTCCAATAAGGCGCCATTCATCTTCCGTCATGATATGCCAACCCTTCGGACATATTCCCTGAATGTATCGATTAATGTATTCGCCATTGTCAAAATACGTCGTATCAAGTTTTTCAACGGCAACTGTATCATACTTTTTAGGGATGTTCATGGCCTCGCTCCACGTATAGAGACCTCCAAAACCATTGTCGCAATACCACTCATCATCGTTGTAGCAGACCTTTTCCACCACCGAGTCACTGAACTCAGTCGCATTTGCCATAATTTGCTTTCCCAAATTCAGGTTTTCTGCAAAGAATGTACGGGTCTTGGCAAGACCATTATCAATTGTAATTGTAACAATCTTATATTCCTGACCATCGCGTTCATCGACAAATGTTTCATAATCAATATTTGATGCAAACTGTTTTTCCATATTGGGGTGCGACACATAGGGCTTTATGGTGTCTTGGCCCCCAATGGAGTCTCTAAGCCAAAAGTCTTCTCTACACGTATAGTATTGAGTATATTTTCCACTCATGACTATAGCGGTATCGCCATTGCAGCAGTTTACTGTTAAATTTGCACTGCCATCCTCATTTCGTCCATTAAATGGGCAACCTTCAGAAGAACTAGACTCATCCTCAAAAGAACTGCTATTCTTATAATTCACAGAACTAGAACTCTTCTGCGAACCATTCGAATCAGGCTTCACAGAGCTAGAAGAATTCTTTTCCGCCACTGAAGAGCTGGAACCAAGCTCCTCATTGCTACTCGACGAGATTTCACCGATTGGATCGGGAGCGGAGCTACTAGATTCATCGCCACATGCTGCGAGCAGGGCTAGGAGAATGGACAGGGCCAAAGCGTTTGCAAAAATCTTCACAGAAGACCTCCGGTAACCTCATTAATTCAGACATAGCAAATTTAAATTATTAAAACAGGAATCACGTTAGTGATTCCCAATCAGTGTGGCTCCATCGGGGGTGTTAGGGGGCGGAGCCACCTAGGCGAGGGGGTGGAGAGCAACGGAGTGCGAACCAGGGGGAAGCCTCCCCCCGCCTCTATATAAAGTGTTTCATTATGAAAAAGGCTCTTTTTACCCCTTTCCAAGGGCTTTTCTTGTTTCAGAACGAAACAAAATGGCCGTTTTTTACCTGTTATTAGCATTTGGCACGGGTTTTGCTTATGTATGGGCGTAAAAAATCGCCCCGTTCAGATTGATTCGCGGGCGGCAAGAATTTAAAAATAGGAGACTCATTATGAGCAAGATTATCGGTATTGACTTGGGAACGACCAACAGCTGCGTGTCCGTGATGGAAGGCGGCAAGCCGGTCGTCATCGCTAACGCGGAAGGTTTCCGCACCACCCCGTCCATTGTCGCTTTCGGCAAGAACGGCGAACGTCTGGTGGGCCACGTGGCAAAGCGTCAGGCCATCACCAACCCCGAAAAGACCATTTACTCCATCAAGCGTTTCATGGGCCGTACGGCTGGCGAATGCTCCGCTGCCGAAAAGAACATGCCCTACAAGCTGGTGGGCTCGGGTTCTGACCCGGTCCGCGTGCAGGTGGACGACAAGCAGTTCGCTCCTCCCGAGATTTCGGCCATGGTTCTCCAGACCATGAAGAAGATTGCCGAGGACTATCTGGGCCAGCCGGTGACGCAGGCCGTGATTACGGTCCCCGCCTACTTTAACGACTCCCAGCGTCAGGCCACGAAGGATGCCGGCAAGATTGCTGGCCTCGAAGTGCTGCGTATCGTGAACGAACCGACTGCAGCCGCCCTTGCCTACGGTCTTGACTCCAAGAAGAGCGAAAAGGTCGCCGTGTATGACCTCGGTGGCGGTACGTTCGATATTTCTATCCTGGAAATCGACGACGGCATGTTCAGCGTGAAGGCCACCAACGGCGATACGATGCTCGGCGGTGACAACTTCGACGAAGTCATCATCGACTGGATCAACGACGAATTCAAGAAGGACAATCCGGGCATCGACCTGAAGAAGGACAAGATGGCCTTGCAGCGTTTGAAGGACGCCGCTGAAAAGGCGAAGATCGACCTTTCTGCCACGACTTCTACGAACATCAACCTCCCCTTCATCACTGCCGACGCTTCGGGCCCGAAACACTTGGACCTCACGCTCAGCCGTGCAAAGTTTGACCAGCTGACCGCCCACCTGGTGGAACGCACCATGGAACCCTGCCGCAAGGCTATCGCCGACTCTGGCCTCTCCCTGAGCGAAATCGACGAGGTGATCCTGGTCGGTGGTTCTACCCGTATCCCGGCCGTGCAGGAAGCCGTGAAGAAGTTCTTCGGCAAGGAACCGAACAAGACTGTGAACCCGGACGAAGTGGTGGCTATCGGTGCCGCCGTCCAGGGTGCCGTGCTTAGCGGCGACTCCTCCGTGAAGGACGTGTTGCTCCTCGACGTGACCCCGCTTTCCTTGGGTATCGAGACTCTCGGTGGCGTGATGACCAAGCTCATCGACCGTAACACCACGATTCCGACCAAGAAGAGCCAGGTGTTCTCTACCGCCGAAGACAACCAGCCGGCCGTGACGATTCACGTGCTGCAGGGCGAACGCGAATTTGCCCGCGACAACCGTACGCTCGGCAAGTTCGACTTGACCGACCTTCCGAAGAAGCCGCGTGGCGTGCCGCAGATCGAAGTGACCTTCGATATCGACGCGAACGGCATTGTGCACGTGTCTGCCAAGGACAAGGAGACCGGCAAGGAACAGTCCATCAAGATTACTTCTTCCAGCGGCTTGTCTGAAGACGAAATCAACAAGATGGTGAAGGATGCCGAAGCCAACGCTGCCAAGGACAAGGAACAGCGCGAACTGGTGGACATCAGGAACCAGGCCGAACAGATGGCTTACCAGGCCGAAGGTCAGCTGAAGGAATTTGGCGACAAGCTCCCGGCCGACACCAAGAGCCAGCTGCAGGCAGCCATCGACGACATCAAGGCCAAGAAGGACAACGGCACCAAGGAAGAGATCAAGGCCGCTATGGACAAGCTCCAGGGCATGATCAGCTCCATGGCCCAGGCCGCCGGTGCAAACCAGGCCCAGCCGGGTCCGCAGCCGGGCGCTTCTGAACAGCCGAAGAACGACAAGAAGGGCGATGGCCCGGAAGTCGTCGACGCGGAAGTGGTTGACTAACTAGTTAGAAGTAGGAAGTAGGAAGTAGGAAGGAAAAATTTGAAATTGACCTTCCTGCTTCTACAGACTACTATTTAACAAGGCAGGATTGATTCCTTTTTTAGGGGCAATCCTTTTTGCGTAAATAAAGGTAATAGGAATCACTGTTTACTGTCTACTTCCTACTGTCTACTAATGCCGAAGGCATATTATGGCTGAAAAAAGAGATTATTACGAAGTTCTAGGCGTCGGCAAGGACGCGAGTGCTGACGAGATCAAGCACGCCTACAAGAAGCTTGCCATCAAGTACCACCCGGACAAGAACCCGGGCGACAAGGAAGCCGAAGAGAAGTTCAAGGAGGCTGCCGAGGCCTACGATGTGCTCAGCAACCCCGAGAAGCGTAAGCAGTATGACCAGTTCGGCTTCAACGCCCCCGGTGGCGGTTTTGGTGGCGGCGGATTCGGCGGCCAGGGATTCAGTTTCGAGGATATTTTCGCGAACTTTGGCGATATTTTCGGTGGCGGATTCAGTGGCTTTGGCGGCAGCCGTCGAGGCGGTCGCAAGGCAGGGCCTCCGCGCGGAAACGATTTGCAGATTAAGGTGGCGCTCAGCTACAAGGAAATCTTCGAGGGTTGCACCAAGAAGGTTCGCCTGAAACGCTACACGCCGTGTACGGAATGTAACGGCAAGGGCGGCCAGGACATCAAGACCTGCGACACCTGCCATGGAACGGGCCGTGTGCGCCGCTCTACAGGCGGATTCTTCCAGATGATTACCGAAAGCGCTTGCCCCACCTGTAACGGTATGGGCGAAGTCATCGCGAAACCGTGCCCGCATTGCCACGGCGAGGGCCGTGTGCAGGAAACCGAAGAGATTTCCATCAAGATTCCGGCGGGCGTTGCCGAGGGCCAGTACCTGAACCTGCGTGGCGAAGGCAACTGCGGGCCTCGCGGCGGTGCCTGCGGCGACTTGCTGGCGGTGATTGCCGAAAAGCCCGACGACTTCTACACCCGCGAAGGCGACGATTTGCACTGCGAAATCAAGGTGCCTGTCCACAAGCTGGTGCTTGGCGGAACGCAGCGAATCCCGACGCTGGACGGTAGCGAAGTGCAGATCAAGATTGCAGCCGGCACTCAGGCCGGGAGCATCTTGCGCCTGCGCGAACAGGGCCTGTATCCGCTGAACAAGCGCGGCGACCGTGGAAGCCTCTACGTGAACATCGGCGTGGAAATCCCGAAGGACCTTAGCCGCGAGGAGAAGGAACTCTACCAGAAACTCGCGGAACTCAGGCACGACAAGGAAACCGCCCAGGAAGAAAGCTTCCTCGAGAAGATGAAGAATCTGTTCAAGTAGACGAAAGAACGCTCACTCTGTTCGCTATAGACGAAAGACGAAAGATGGGTCTCTGACGTGTCATCCTGAGCGAAGCCCATAGGGCGAAGTCGAAGGATCCCTCCCCCCGGCATTGACGTGTCGGGGGTGTTTTTTTGTCCATTGACAAACACTTTTTTATTATATATATTAAAAAGTGTTAATTAGGGTGCAAAATGCTTTTGGAATTCTTGAAATCAAAATTCGGGCCGGGAAAACCGATTTTCACCGAGGACGCCGAACCGCTCGGGCTTTCGGCTGGTAATCTGCGACAGCAATTCAAGAAACTGGTCGATGCGGGCGAACTTTCGCGGTTTGAACCGGGGGTCTATTTTTTGCCGGACCCCAACCACGAATATTACCCCATATCCTCGAACATGGTCGCCGAGTACAAGTACATCACCGATGGCGACGAAATTTACGGCTATTATTCGGGTTACACTTTCGCAAACCAGTTGGGTTTGTGTCTGCAGGTGCCGTATAAAGAAGAAATCGTCACGAACAACACCACAGCCATCGCGCGCGAAGTGAAGGTCGGAAAAATTCCATTTTACATCCGTCGGGCCAAGGTCGCCGTCACCAAGGAAAACCGCAATGTCCTTCAGCTTCTGGATTTACTTAAGGATGTTGAAGAATATACGGACTACTGCTGCGAGGAAGAAGCGCCCGACATTATCCGCAGGCATATCCTGCGCAACAAGATTCTCCGCGCCGACGTAGATAAATACATCGAAAACTTCCCACTAAAAACATACAAGTATATCTACGACTTGAGGCTTTACGATGTACTTGCATGAAAACAGAGAAACGTTCTTAAATGTTTTGGAAACTGTAAGCAAAGTATCCGGAATCCAAGCAGATCTAGTCGAAAAGGACTACTACGTTTCCCTTATCCTTAAAGAGATTGCGGCATCGTCGGACAAGGCCGTTTTCAAGGGCGGCACTTCGCTTTCCAAGGCATTGAAGGTCATTAACCGTTTCTCGGAAGATATCGACATTTCTTTTTCGGAGCATATCGGGGCGGCGAGGCGAAAGAAACTCAAATACAACATAATCGCCCCTATCGCCGTTAAATTGGGCCTTGTCATTACTAATTTTGACAAAACGCAAAGCGACCGCGACATAAACAACTACATATTTGAATATAAGCCGCTCTGCAAATCCAACGCACATATCGTCCCCGCTGTCAAGGTTGAAACAAGCCTTGTCACGGCAGTGTTTCCGTTCAAAGCGATGCCAATAGGGAACTACATCGCAGATTACGCAAAAGATATTTCATTGCGCGATTACGGACTGGAACCGTTCATGATGAACGTTCAGGCTTTGGAGCGAACTTTAATTGACAAGATATTCGCTATCTGCGACTATTATCTAACCCAAAAGTCCCGCCGTCTATCGCGACACATTTACGATATTCACAAGATACTTCCGCTAGTTAAATTCGACGAGCAATTCAAAGAACTTCTTGAGAAAGTTCGCGAAATTCGCCGTTCATTAGGCATCTGCCCTTCGGCAAAACCAGAGATAAATATCAATCGGCTTTTGAAAGAAATCTGCAAAAAGAACTTTTTCAAGCAGGATTACGAAGGGGTGACGCGATTCTTTATTTTCGACAACACTAGATACAAGGACACCGTAGCCTCCTTGCAGAAAATCATCGACCTGGGTGTTTTTGTGTAAGAATCGGATTTCGTCCGAGAATTCTTTTAAAAGTGACATTTTCTAGATTCTGGGGTGTTTAACAGGGGAAAGTTTTATAGAAGAACGTTTCTTTTGGATGGAGACACAATGAAAAAGGTTGTCATTTTGAACGCGAGTCCGCGCAAAGACGGAAACATCAGCCAAATGCTGAATATCATAGGCAACGAGCTGTTTGAAAATGGCATCGAAGTCAACATCATTGATGTCTGCAAACTAGATTTTCGCCCGTGTATCGGCTGCATGAAATGCCGTAGCGCTCACGATTGCGTGATGCCGGAAGACGATGCGAAGCGGATTTTGCGCCTGGTGCAAGAATGTGACGCCCTTGTGGTCGGTTCGCCTTGCTATTGGGGCAACATGACGGGGCAACTCAAAATGCTTTTTGACCGCTGGGTTTATGGAATGATGGACCATAGCGAACGCGATTACCCGATTCCACTGTTAAAAGGAAAGAAGGCTGTCATTGTGACGACATGCACTACGCAATGGCCATTCAACCTCATTTTCAAGCAGTCGGCGGGTACCGTTCGCGCCCTCAAGGAAAGCCTCTGCTGGAGCGGATTCAAGATTGCAGGTGTGATTCAAAAAGGCGGAACCCATAAGCGAAATGGCCTTACGCCCAAAGAAATTGCCAAATGCAAGAAGATTGCCTTGTCACTTGGTTCGCATTAAAGGCGCGAAAACGCAATCGGATTAAATTATCGGGAATCCTTCGCGGTATTCCTTGATGATTTCCGGATGCGTCTTGGCGTATTCAAAAATTTTATCGCCGAGGCCGTTTTCTACGAGATTGACGAGTGCCTGACTTGGAACTGCGCCGATGCTTGGGCATGTAGGCGTGAGCGCGATGACGAGTTCGCCGTCTTTATTCATGATGCGGAGCGGCCAGATGGAGCAGTCGAAGGGTTTGTCTTCGGGCTTTAAAACGCAGCCTTTGTGCGGGTCCAGGAATGTGCAGGGAACTTCTTCTTCGGGATCACCAGTTTTGTAGCCGCCAAGGATAATTTGACCGTCGCGGAACTCCCCCACCACGCCGTATTCATTGGGCTGGCTCAGTTTCTCGACTACTTTGAGCGGGAACAGCGGCGTTTCCCAGAGGCTCTGCCTGCGGAAGGAGCAGCAGAACTTGCAGGCGGCACAACTGGATTTAGAGAGAATTTGAGAGAGCATTTTTCTTTAAATGTTATGGATTCTATCGGGATTTGGTTCGGCAGGCTCACCAACCTTGCCCATCCAGAATGATGACATGGGTCTTGTCTAATATAGTTTGCGGGTAGTACGAGAGTTTTGCTTTGCGGAGTCCTTCGATGTTGATGTCCTCTTCGCGGTTGATCAAATGAGCTCCCGTAGCCCAGAGTTTTTCGGCAAATAGTTTGTTTATAATCGCATATCCGCCATTCACGGCGTATTCATCGATAACCTTTTCAAAATGCGTGTCCCAGACGCCGGGCAAAATTTCTGAAGCCATCGTCATGCCAGCGGGAACTCCGCCAATATAGAGCACCGCCCCTTTCATGCCGAGAGCATCAAAGTTTTCGAGTGCCTCGCGGATAGCGCAGTATTCCGAGAGCCTAGATTTTTCATCTTCGGAGCGTTCCGCCCAGGCGGCTTCGCGACATTCGCAGGTGCATTCGCAATCGGTATCGCTGGATTCGCCCAAGGTTTCGATGTTGAGCCAGCTTTTTTCGACCGCAAGCGCATCCGCAAAGTTCGAAGGTGTAAGCGGGCGAATTTCGTAGTCCGAATAAGTCCTGTTAAATCGCGAGATATGGTTGCGCTTTTTGCGGTACTGGTTTCCGGCCAAGGTGGCAAGGCTTTCGGCAGAATAGATGTAGTCGCTGTCGCCGCGGTTTTCTTCGAAATGGAGGGCGGATTTTGCGCCGTTCGACCCAGCTGTCTTAAAATATTCCCGCAAAATCTGTGCCCGCGGCTCATCCACCAGGCAGAATTCCAGCGGGCGGTCCGATTCGCGGGCATCATCGACAATACGTGCGAGCGCCGCCGACACATCGCCCTCCCCCAGCGGGAACGCATAGCCCCTTCGACTCCCCTGCCCGTTGTAATAGCGGAAGAGGAACCCGTCTTGCAACGCAATCTGCGTGCCGTACTTTTGCCGTAGCAGGAAAATGTTCGCGAAGCTTGCGTCACTGCCAGTATAGCCCGAATCGGCTACGGCCTTTGTCGCCGAAGCCCGATCAGAAAGTTCTGGGGTCTTAAAGTTTATCATTTTCTAGAAAATACAATTTTTTACGGCTTAAGGTGTGGATTTAAGCTTCCTGCTGGAGTTGCGGGATAATTTCTGCGGACCAGACTTCGAAATCGCCCGCCTCGATATGGTCGCGGGCCTGCTGCATCAGGTGAAGGTAAAAATGCAGGTTGTGAATAGTCGAAAGCGTCCAGCCGAGGAGTTCCTTGGCTTTGAATAGGTGGCGCAGGTAGGAGCGGCTGAAGTTGCGGCAGCAGTAGCAGTCGCATTCCGGGTCCAGCGGCGCATCGTGCTGGTGCGCGAACTTGGCATTCTTGTAGCGCAGCACACCCCTGCTGGTGTACACGAGGCCGTCCTGGGCGTTTTTCGCGGGCAAAATGCAGTCGAACATGTCGACCCCGCGGGCAATAAGCGAAAGCAGATTCCAGGGCGTACCCACCCCCATCACGTAGCGGGCGCGGTCCGCAGGCAAGTAGTTTGTGCAAAAATCCGCAATCTCGTACATAGTTTCTACAGGTTCGCCTACGGAGAGGCCGCCCATCGCGTAGCCGTCGGGAGCGAGTTCCTTGAGTGCCTCGATGGACTTTTTGCGGAGTTCCTTGTGCATGCCGCCCTGCACGATTCCGAAAAAGAATTGCGGGTAGCCGTGGAGTGGCGGGTTTTCGGCGAGCCAATCCATTGCCCTGCGAGTCCATTTGAGCGTCAGGTCCAGCGAGTGCGAGGCCTCTTCGACGGTGCTCGGGTAAGGCGTACATTCGTCAAAAGCCATGATGATGTCGGCGCCGATTTCGCGCTGGGCCTGCATCACGGATTCTGGCGTGAACTTGTGGCGGCTGCCGTCGAGCAGGCTCTTGAATTCCACGCCGTCTTCAGTAATGTGGCGAAAATCCTTGAGGCTCCACACCTGGAATCCGCCGCTGTCTGTAAGCATGGGGCCGTTCCAGCCCATGAACTTCTGCACGCCGCCCGCTTCCGCAATCAGCTTGGTACCCGGGCGCAGATACAGGTGGTACGTATTCGCGAGAATGATTTGCGCCTGCATTTCACGCAGGTCCCGCGACGAAAGCCCCTTCACGCTCGCAAGAGTGCCTACCGGCATAAAAATCGGCGTTTCGATTGTGCCGTGGGCCGTGCGGATTCGTCCGCGGCGGGCTTTGCTGCGCGTTGATTTTGCCAGAAGTTCGAAAGGGTTGCGGTTTTCCACGGGACAATCCGAAATTAAAGTTGTTCGCGGATTTTTTGTGCAAGGGCGATGCCGGCGGCGCGGGCCTGTGCAACAGAGTCGGCGGCGCAGGCGTCCACAAGTTGCGATATTTCGGCGCGGAGCAGGCGTTTGCTTGGTTCATCCCAGTAAATGCCACGAAGCGCGAGGGTGGTCGCATCGCTAAATTCGGCGAAGCTTGCGACCGGGAACTGGCAGCCGGCATTCAGAGCCTTCAAAAAGGCCATTTCGGCGACGGCGATGGCATACGATTCGGCGTCATTGACATGCGCAAGAATTGCGTCTATGGATTGCTTCGGGCTATTGCCCTCGCAATGACGCAGCTGAGAAAGTGTTTCGATGGCGAGGATGCCTTGGCCCGATGCCGGGAGCATTTGCTCGGTGCTGAAGTATTCTGTCACTTGGTCGGCAAGGCCCATGCGCTTGAGGCCGGCGGCAGCGAGCACAACGGCGTCAAGCTCCGCAAGCTTGCCTAGGCGAGTCTGGATGTTTCCGCGAATCGGCACGTATTCCAAATCCGGGCGAAGCGCCTTCAATTGCACCACACGGCGAATGCTGCCGGTGCCGACGCGGGCCCCTGCGGGCAAATCCATAAACTTGATTCCGGCGGCTCCCCCGCGTGCAATAAAGGCATCGCGCGGGTCTTCACGTTTAAGAACCGCTGCAAGCTTAAATTCGGGCAATACTTCGGCAGGCATGTCCTTGAGGCTATGCACCGCAATGTCTGCGCGGCCTTCAAGGAGCGCCACTTCAAGTTCCTTGATGAATACGCCCTTGCCGCCGAAGCTCGCCAAGGACTTGTCGAGTCGGCGGTCGCCTTCGGTCGTCATCGAAACGAGTTCATAAGTCAGGCCAGGGTTTGCCGCTGCAATCGCCTCGGCGACCAATGTCGTCTGCGCCATGGCAAGGGCACTCTTGCGTGTCGCGACACGGAGTTTGAAATCAGCCACAGAAAGTCTCCTTCTTCAATGGAGATTCCGCATCAAGTGCGGAATGACATGATTGGGTCTGGTCCAAACAATTAAGAAATACACGAACATCTTCGGGCGAATTTTCGGCCTTGACCTTGTACAAGAAATCATTCGCCATCTTTTTGGCAAAACGTTCGTACATCATTTGCACGCGGTGGCGGTCTTCTTCGGGCAAATCCGGCATCGAGCGCAGCAATTTTTCGGATTCTTCGTTCGCCGACTTCAACATTCTTTCGGCATGCACGCTAATCTGCTTCGAGACTTCGTCCATACGCATCCACTGCAAGAATTCCTCGATGCCTTCTTTCAGAATTTTCTGGGCAGCTTCAAGCTCGATCATGCGCAGGCGGCGATTTTCAGACACGACCTTTTCAAGGTCATCGACACAAACGTATTGCACGCCAGCAAGTTCACCAATGTTAGATTCTGCATTGCGCGGGCTTCCCAAGTCAATCACTAGACGCTTGGCTTTAGCGATCACGCCCGGATGTTCCGCCACCTTGCTGCAATGGCGTTCGAATACGACATCAAGCACGCCCTTGGGTGCGTTATTTCCTTCAGGAGTCAATACGTCCCCAATTGCCTTCGCATATTCCTCTTTCGTGATAATCGGTTCTTGGCAAGCACTACAAAGAATCACCACGTCGCACTTGCCAATCACCTGGTAGCGGTCTTCAAAGCGCACCGGTGTCAGTACGTCCGCATACTTTTCGGCATTTGCAAAAGTCTTGCTGCTTGCAAAAATCTTGGTCGTATTTTCTTGCACGTACTTGAGCATCAAGGAGCCCATTTCACCGAGGCCCACAATGTACACCGTTCGATTTTCCAAGTCGTCGAAAGTGTGCTGCACCTGTTTCATGGCCAGGAACGGAATATTGCAGCTGAGCTTGCTCAAGTTGGTTTCGGTCTTGATGCGCTTGGTGGTGTGAATGGCACTCTGAAAGAGTTTGTTCAGGGTATTGCCCGTTGCATGCAACTGGTGCGCCGTTTCGTAGGCGCGGCCAATCTGGTGCAAGATTTGGTCTTCACCCATTGCCACCGAATCAAGACCCGCACACACGTTCATCACGTGGTGCGCCACCTCGTCGCCCGACTTAAAATAAAAGAATTTCGCAAAATCGTCGTAGCTCTGCCCCGCCAGTTTGCAAACGTACTGAACAAGTTCGGCATCGGATAGGTCGCGGTCAGAGGCCACGTAAACTTCGGTGCGGTTGCAGGTCGCAAGAATCAAAAGTTCATCAAAAGGAGAATTACTCAATGCATTGGTCTTGACATCCATCGGGATGTAGAACTTTTCGCGGACTGCGATTTCGGCCACCTTGTGGCTCATGCCTGCCATGTAGATTTTACGCATGGACTAAATTTAGAAAAAACTCAATAGCCGATTTCTTTTTCAATCCACTGGTAACGTTGTTTCATCCATTCGATCATGGTCTCAACCGCCTCGTCATAGGAATCATAAGGATCCTTGAGCGCCCAGTTTTCGGTATTTTTCATGACAGGCCAGCGGCGGTATTCGTTTACAATAGCTTTATCGATAATGGAACGATACAACGGAACGCTGTCAATCAGAGCCTTGAACGTTTCACGGTGTTCTTTCCAATAAACAACGGCAGCGCTATCGACTAGGGAATTCTGGAGGATGTAGTAATTCAGGCGGTACCTGCGAATGTACCATTCTTCGGGCGCCTTGTTCTGTTCACGGGAGGCATTTCCAAATGCCAAGTCAAAATCCCACAAAGGGCCAAAGTGAATCGGTTCACCTTTTTTCCAAGTGAAGTGTACGCTGCGAGCAAAGTTGCCGTCTTCGTTTTTCGAATATTCATGCACCCAATAAAAAAGAAGGTAGTCGTCGAGATCAATCCATTGCACGATTTCATTGCTGTTGTACCTATACGGGCGCATCGCAAAATTTTCGAAGGCCTTTATATGGTCCAACAAAAGTTCTTCTGTTTCGGGCGACGGATTTTTCGGAGATTTGATGTGGTAATAATAACCATTATCGCTCTGAACGTAGGGCGGATCAAACTTTTTGGAATCTTCTTTTTCGACCAGGAATGTTGTATCGTTTTCTTCGATATTTACGCGATTTTTTGCTACTTTGATTGATTCCGAAAGCAGATAAAGTCCCATATATTTGCGGTTGAGATAAAGCTCGACAAATTGCATTCTAGGCGTATACTTGGCACCGAGCCATTCCGAAAGGCGTGTCATCATGTAGTTGCGCAAATGGGTCTTGTCGCCATAATTAGCAATCAGTGCCCAATCACGATTCTTGGGCATTCCAAAGAGTTTTACTTTGTCTTTGAATTCCAGCTTCAGGCCATACTTGGGCATTTTAAAACTGGAATTGCCGCGGCCGCGCACGGTCAGTTCGTAGACTTCGCTTTCGGGGGCTTTTTCGCCGTAAATCTGCAAGTGTGAAGGAATTTCGGTTTCACGGTCCCGAACACCTGCAAAGTCTTCGGTTTCAATTACGATTCTCGGGAGTCCGGCATAAGGATACATGGAATCGTCTATAGGAAGACTATCTGGATTGCTTTCGGTTTCGGCCCAATAACATGCGGACAAAGATATGCAGCAAAGGATTGCAGCAAACAGTTTGAACGAATTTATTTTGCGGGCCATTAAACGCATCAGCTGAAATATAATTCTTTTAAAAGTTTCACTCATGGGATTTCACTGACGCGAAATCTGTTTAAGGAATATATTTCACAAAAAAAATTATATTTCCTGACATGAATAAAGTCTTCGGGTGCGTTCTGTTGTTTACCGCCGTAGCATGCTTTGCTACGGAGAGCCTGCATCCGATTGCTACTCCTGCAACGATCTTTGGTGTTCAAGGGACGGTCGAATTAGACGACGATATTTACAGCGGCGATATGGAAGTCTCGGCTGAATATGCTGTGCACCCGCGCCTAAGCCTTTATGTTGACGGCGCATTCCGCTTTTTGAGTTACAGCTACGAGTATTCCACCGAAGGCTACATTCACAATTACTGCAACCTGCACGTGAACGGCTTTAACGAGACATACATTGGAGCAAAAGGCATGATTCTCCCCTATTTGGGCTTGAATCTCGGTTGGCAATTCCCGCCCGGCGAAGGTTCACAAAAGAACCGCTTCCACCGCCTGAACATAGAGCCATTTAGCTTGCTGCAGATTTCCAAAAATCTAACCGTTGGCACCGCGATTCGCTACAACACCTTCCTCGAAGACAAAAAATACAAGCCTGGCGACGAAATCGGGTTCAAGGCCTCCCTTGTGTGGAAACCCGGCTGGAACGATTCTTTAAACACAGGCTGGGAACTCAGCGAAACCTTCTTGTATCAGGCCAGAATCGAAGAATCCGAAAACAGGAACCTCGACAAGCCCTATCGCGGCATGAAAGACACGTATCGCGGCATGAAAATGAAATTCGAGGCCATGCGTTACTTTAAAATTGTTAGTATTCCTATTGGATTCGGGCTGAACTACGAAATTCACGAAGGAACGCTATACGGCTTTGAAACAGGCCACCGAATCGGAATCAAAGCAAAAATTCAATAGGGAACTGATGAAAACTAAAATCATATCACTCATCCTGATTCTGTTTTTCGCGGCCACCACGTTCGCCCATGAAACGGAAAACAACACTGAACTTCCCAGCAAGGAATCGACGGCTGACACAACAACCCTCGTAAACAAAGATGGGACGCCTTTTAAACGCCACACCATAAGCGTCGGCTACGGCATTCTTACCCTTTCGGACTTTTATGGAATGCTTGGTTCTGTAATCGTCAGCATGTTCGACGGAGATGACCCCTTTGGAACCCTGGGCGCTCTATCCATCGATTATGGTTACAAGATCGGAGAATTTTTTGAAACGGGTCTTGTATTCAACTATGCCGAACCGATTAAAAATACGCCCCTTTACACGATTATGCCTAGGGCAAAAATGAATTTCAATTCAACCGGATTCTTCAACCCGTTCATGGAAGTGGACTTGGGCGTATCCTTCAACGGAGACGGAGTGATTCCCATGTTTCAACTAACACTGCTTGGCTTTGAAATGGGAACGACCATCCCCGTAATAATCAACATCCTAAGCTTTGGCCAGCGAGGCATGTTCTACGGATCTATCGGATTTAAATTCTAGCTACAAATCAAGCGAAGAAATTGAAACTTGTCTTTTTGAGTTCTCTTAGGGAATTCAGAACGGCAAAATCAGGGTTGCCAATCGATTCGGCAGCCTCTTTAATATAGCTTTCCAGTTCCTCGGCTGACTGGGCATGCATCATGGCGTACAGCGTGTACGGGAAACCTTCAAAAGCAGGACGATTGTAGCAATGCGAAATGTAAGGCTTGCTTGCGAGAATTGCCCCAGCAGGATTAACCGAGTTCCTGTCTACTGACCACTGTCTACAGTCTACTGTTTCCGCAAAGCAGACCATCGCATTAAAAGCAAAACCAGCCTCTTGATGTCTAAGAATCGCCCCGAAACGGCGCATCCGTCTTAACGCCAAGTCCTCGCGTAGTTCGTCACAAGAAACGTTCCAATCCTTGAACGGGGTGAGGGTGTGAGGAATATCGGTGCAGGCGATACGGATTCGGGTGCGGTCCGAATCCGATAAAATGCGGACTGGAGATTGCTTCGCCTTCGGCTCGCAATGACGTTTTTCGTCACCAATTCTGTTTGCTGGTGCGCCAGCACCCCCCATCACCGTGTTAATCTTGAACTTCTCGGTCGCATTTAGGATATGGACATCGTGCAGTTCCGTATTCGCACAAACTTCATCGACAATCTTTTGAATCTCCGCTTCGGATTGGGCCATGACCGTAAACCACACGTTGTATTCGTGGCTGCGCACGTAATTGTGGGTAATGGCAGGAATCACATTAACAACGGCAGCAAATTTTTCTAGAGCAGAATCGTCAGCAGCGCCGGAAACGGTTGACGGCACCTTGCCTGCACACAGGCGCGAAATAAAACCGAGCGCCTTGGAATCATAAACTCCCCCAATACGGCGGATTATACCCGACTGGCGCAAATTCTCGACCGCGGCAAAAACGCTCTGTTCGTCGGAGCCAAGCTGCTCCGCCAACACCAGATACGGGCGCTCTTCCAGCGGGAAGGCATCCTGGATGATAGCGAGAAGATGCTGTTCAAGTTCAGTCATACGAATGTGAAATGTGCGATGAGTGATGTGAAATGATCAATTACTCATTCCACATTACACATTTGAAATTTCTTCGTCGGTCAGGTAGCAGGCCGGATCCTGTTCCCAGAAATCTCCGGTCACGGCCTCGGCGCGGGTGCGGAAGTTGCCATTACACAGGTTCAGGTAGGCGCACTTGGGGCAGCGTCCCTTCAGAATCGGCTTACGGTTCTTGAGGCCCGCCATAATCGGGTTCGATTCGTCACTCCAGATTTCGCCGAAATTACGTTCGCGTACGTTGCCAAGTGTAATATACTGCGTAAACTGGTCGGGGTGAACGTTTCCGATGCTATCGACGTTACCGAAGGCCATACCGCTACGGTTACCACCATTGCGCCGGATGAGTTCCAGCACCTTCTCGGCACGGGCAGGATCTTCGCGCTGCATACGGCGATACAGGTAAATGGCATCGGCGTGGTTATCTACAGTCAAGATTTCCTTATTGATTCCGCGCTTCTTGAAGTCGAGCGTACGGTCAATAATCAAGTCCATTACCTTGCGGCTTTCATCGTGATTCAAGTCGTTTTGAACCATGGCAGAGCCGCGACCGCTGTAAACCAGGTGATAGAAGCAAACGCGGTCAATATTTTCAGCTTCGAGCAAGTCGAAAATAGCGTTCAAGTCTTGCATGTTGTAGCGCGTAATCGTAAAACGCAGGCCCACCTTCTGGCCAGTTGCCACACAATTGCGGATACCGCGAAGAGCGAGTTTGTAAGCGCCTTCCTTGCCGCGGAATTTATCATGAGTCGCTTCGCAGCCGTCCAAGCTGATGCCCACGTAGCCCACACCCATGTCCTTGAGTTTCTTTGCAACATCGGGCGTAATGCAGGTACCGTTCGTGCTGATTGTCGGGCGAATGCCTTTAGAGGCTGCATAATTTGCCAATTCAAAAAAGTCCGGGCGCAAAAGCGGTTCACCGCCGCTAAAGAGAATCACCGGAACCTTGAAATCGGACAACTGATCAATTAAAGCCAAGCCTTCTTCGTGGGTCAGTTCGTTCTGGTACTTAATGGCCTCGGATCGAGCATAGCAGTGCACGCAACTCAGGTTGCAAGTCTTGGTGCAATTCCACACCACCACAGGGCCACGGCCCGGCGCAACGCCGTTCTTGCATTCATGGGCCTTAGGTTCGTAACGCAGCTGATCCCCGTAATTCGGGGTATCCATCAAGAGCTTGGTAATACTGATCATGGGTCCAAAGATAGAAAAATAACCCCGGAGCCCGAGGTTATTTAAAGGTTACGCATGAAGCCCTAGATTAAAGCTTCACAGAATCCTTAGAGATGAACTTCTTGATTTTCTTGTCGCCCATCCAGAGCTTCTTGTGGCTCTGCAAATCGGTGAGTTCGAGGTCCACCTGGTAGAAGATAACGGACTGGCCACCTTCCTGGTCCACGATGGTATTGATGGTACCGGTCAGCATCCAGTCAGCACCGGTTTCCTGGTGAAGTTCCTTGGCGGTTTCTTCGGTAGCGTTACCCTGCTGGTCTGCAACTTCAGAGCGAAGTTCGGCACGTTCGGCAGAGTTGGCGACGAAGTCAGCTGCACCGGAATTCAAGAGGGCACGTTCCATGTCCTTGATAAAGGTTTCGACGCTGATGTGTTCGTGGCTCTTGTTGCGAACCTTACCGATCACGACAGTCGGGGTACGGCCCATTTCGCCGATAATCTTTTCGATCTTCGGGCTCTGCAAGCAGCTGAGAATCATTTCGTCGGCCACCAAGCGGGAGTCGGTGTCATTCCACTTACCCGAAAGGTCCGTTGTAGAATTAGTGTCGATACGAGTGACAGTCTTGCCACCGCTGCTGCAAGCGACCATGCAGAGGCTGCAACCGAGAGCGAGAATAGCAAACAATTTACGCATTAGATTTCTCCTTGAAAATTTTTTACAAATGTACAATCTTTCTTTTTATTTGTCTATAAAAGAATCGCAACTTTAAAAATAAAGAAGACGAACCGACAAATTCGCTAGACAGAATAAAAAATACCGCAGAGCGAAATCTGCGGTACTTTTAAATTGTCGAAGAAAATCCGGAATTACTTTTCAGCGAATTTCTTAGAGGCAGCCTTGACCTTCGGGTCGTTCTGGGCATCCTTGATCTTCTGCTTGATACCGTCTTCAATCTGCTTCTTGAGCTTGGCGGCGAGGGCGGGGAAACGTTCTTCCAGGGAATCGCTAAAGACAGCCGGTTTCTTGGGAGCGGGAGCACCCTTACGCTTGGCGTTCAGGGGGCGCTTCTTCTTGGCCGGGGCCTTCTTTTCTTGGGATTTTGTTTCCTGAGGCTTGACTTCTTCTGTGGATTTGACTTCAGTTTCTTCTGACATAATAGACCTCTTGGAAATATTGTTAATTTGACGGCGCAAAAATAGTAAAAATTTCGCCTGTTCCTAGGTTTTGCAATTAAAAATTATGCTTTTTTAAGCTAAAAAAGGCGATTTTAGACTACCACTAGCCGTTCAATTTCTTGTTTTCGAGCCAATGGGCAAGCACGGTAATGTCGGCGGGGCGGACGCCGGGAATACGGCTAGCCTGGCCGAGCGTCAGCGGCTTGTGGGCATTCAAGCGCTGGCGACTTTCGATACTCACGGCGGTCACCTGCATGTAGTCAAAGTCGACGGGCAGGCGCACGGATTCCATCTTCTTCTGGTCGTCGATTTCGCGGGCCTGCCGGTCGAAGAATCCTGCATAGATTTCTTCGGCATACATGAACCACTGGTCGCGGCGAGTCAGATTCAGGTCCGGCAGCGCGGTCCGGAACAATTGCTCGGGGTCGATTCCCGGACGGCGCAACACATTGATCCAGCGGGTGCGCTCGGTCGAAAGAGCCTGGCCCCCGGCTTCAAGAATCGGGTTTGCCTGGTCGGGTGTTGCAGATTCTTCGGTCATGCGGGTGCGGGCGGTCGCCATCAATTGCTGACGGCGTTTCCAATCGGCATAATCAGAATCCGAAATCATGCCAATCTTGTGGGCGCGTTCCTTGAGGCGAGTTTCGGCGTTATCGCTACGGAGGAACAGCCTGTATTCGGCGCGACTCGTGAACATGCGGTAAGGTTCGTCGAGCAAAATGTTCACCAAATCATCGGCCATCACGCCCAAGTAGCTATCCGAACGGCCTAGAATCAAAGGTTCTTCGCCCTTAATCTTGAGTGCGGCGTTAATACCAGCCAGGAGTCCTTGACCGGCAGCTTCTTCGTAACCGCTTGTGCCGCAAACCTGGCCTGCAAAATAAAGCCCAGGAACCTTCTTGCATTCAAATGTCGGGAAAAGCTGCGTAGCGTCTACAGAATCATATTCCACGGCATAGCCAATCTGCAATACACGGGCGCGCGTGAGCCCAGGAATCGTATGGATGGCTGCAAGCTGAATGTCTGCCGGCAAGCTGGAACTAAAGCCGTTAATATAGACGCGACCGATATCCGCCTGTTCCGGTTCAAGGAACAACTGATGACCGTCGCGGTCGCCAAAGCGGTTAATCTTGTCTTCGATACTCGGGCAGTAGCGCGGGCCCTTGCCGTGAATGCGGCCGCTGAACATGGGACTGTCCTTAAAGCCGCTGCGCAAAATGTCATGCGTCTTCAGGTTCGTGCGCGTAATCCAGCACACGCAGTCATTGCGGACGAATTTGTTCGCAACATCACCCCAAAAGTAATTTGCATCGCGGCCAGGAACGGTTTCTGCCAAATGACGGTCGCTCATGGGCCACGGAGTATCGTCTCCGCGTTGCACGTCGCATTCGTTAAAGTCAATGGAATCGGGGTCCAGGCGGCTCGGCGTACCCGTCTTAAGGCGACGAAGCGCAATTCCTTCGCGGGCAAGGCATTCCGAGAGTTTATCTGCACTGGGCTCGCCCACTCGCCCACCGACGCTCGTTTCAAGCCCGGTAAACATCTTGGAAGCAAGGAAGGTTCCACTCGTAATCACGAGCGAACGGGTAATATAGCGTTCGCCGTTCAGGAGCGTGAGTTCCAGGCGACCGTCGGCCATGCGCGTAAAG
Source organism: Fibrobacter sp. UWOV1 (assembly GCF_900142495.1). Classification (NCBI taxonomy): domain Bacteria; kingdom Pseudomonadati; phylum Fibrobacterota; class Fibrobacteria; order Fibrobacterales; family Fibrobacteraceae; genus Fibrobacter; species Fibrobacter sp. UWOV1. The sequence continues at coordinate 22,107 of NZ_FRBA01000018.1, forward strand.
GCAGCGAGTTCCCCCTGAATCACCGAAAGCCCCGGAAGGCTTGTAATGACTTCGCGGGCCACTTCGCTGTAGTACTTCATGTCGCACTGGGCACGCGGGCCCCACACGGCCGGCCCCTTGCTCATATTGAGCATGCGGAACTGGATGCCCGCCTTGTCGGTGAGTAGGCCCATCAGGCCACCGAGCGCATCGATATCGCGGACAATCTGACCCTTGGCCACCCCGCCTACGGCCGGGTTACAGCTCATACGACCGATGGCGTTAATATCCATCGTGAGCATGGCTGTTTTTACACCGAGTTTCCAGGCGGCATGGGTCGCTTCAATTCCAGCGTGCCCACCACCGACAACGACTACGTCGTATTCTGCGATTAGAGACATTTCTAGAACTTAGAACTTAGAGCTTAGAGCTTAGAACTTAAATAAAATTCTAAGTTCTAAGAGCAGAGCGGTCTAAGTTCTACCAACTATTTCTTTTCTTCCGTCTTCGGAGCTTCGGGGTTCCATTCAACCTTCTTGCCAGAGACAAGATCAGCGAGGTCCTTCTTGAGCTGTTCCTTTTCGCTTTCGAATGCCGTGTACATCTTGTACGTGCCGTCCGGGTTCACAACGTAGACCTTCGGAACGTAGCCGTCGCTGTAGAGTTCGCCGAACTGGCGGGATTCGTCCCAAACCACGTTGATGGATTCGTCCCACTTGGCATTGTCCATGAACTTGCGGATGCCAACCTTCTGGTTGCCACCGCTTGCCACAGCGAGCGTAATCAAGCCCTTCGGGGCAAATTCCTTAGCCATGGCAAGAACTTCGGGTGCTGCGTGAGCACAGTGACCGCAAGTAGCAGAGAAATACATAACCAGGAGCGGCTTGTTTGCAAACGGTTCGAGGTTTTCGAGGTCTGTAGCAATGGTCTTGTCCACGGCAATCTTGGTGGCCTTAACCTTCAGATTGAACTTCTGCGGCATACCGTTAGCAAGGGTATCGCCACGGAGCGGTGCAATTTCTTCTTTAAGCTTGGCTTCTTCTTCCTGCTGCTTTTTGATGGCAGCAGCACGCAGGTCCTGCAACTTCTGCTGGTAGCGTTGGCCAATGGCATTGAGCGAATCCTGCGGGAGCTGGAGCGTGTAAGTAGAATCAGCAACCTTGGCGGCAGATTCCTTGATACCCAAAATAAAGTAGTCCACGTCGAATTCGGTCTGGAACTGGTTGCCGATACCAATAAACTGGTGGGCAAACTGAAGACCGAGCAGGTAAGAGAACTTGGTGTTGTCCGGAGAATCGGCTGCAATAGTAATAGCGGCACCGGTAGAAGCCGGAGCCTTTGCAATCGGCTGAGCGCGGGCCACGGAATCAATGTAAGCCTTGATTTTTTCGCCATTGCCTTCAGCCATCATAGCGCTGTCCGGGCGAGTTTCTTCGTAACGCTTACGAGCGATTGCAGAGTAGCGCTGGCTAATAGCCTGCAAGGAATCCGGAATCATCTGAGGTTTGAAGTTCGTGTCTTTGCTAGACTTCACATCGTCAAGAACACCCTGGATTACGGCGTCCTGGTAAAGTTCTTCGCCCATCTGGCGCGGAATAATCGTAAAGTTCTGGCCACCGAACTGGGCTCCTAACATGTAGGCGAACTTTTCATCGTCAGTCGAATTAGCGGTAATGGCGGCAGGCCCCTTTTCGATGGGCTTTTCACCACATGCCATAAGACCAAATGCAGCCAATGCCGCAGAACCAAGAGCAATTTTCTTCATGTCCATATTGAATCTCCTTAGAGAAATTTTTTCCGGGGAATAATATAGAAAAAGTAGGAAGTAGGAAGTAGACGGTAGGAAGTGTGGGGCGCGACAACTGCGCAAAGCGAAAGACTCAGTTAAATTCAATTTACCTTAAACAGGAAAAAAACACCTCCGCCGTAGCAGAGGTGATTAATAGGATCGTCAGGATAAAACGGACGAAAGTTTAATCCCAAAATTCCGAATTCTGAAATCCGAAATCTGAATTATTCAGCGAAATATTCCTTCGCCTTCTTCACAACGTCTTCGACCTTGACCATGGAGAATTCCTTTTCGTTACGGAACTTCCATTCGACTTCGCCGTTGGCAAGTCCCTTCTTGCCGATGGCGATACGCACTGGAGAACCCCACAGGTCGGCATCCTTGAACTTCACACCCGGGCGTTCGTCGCGGTCGTCCACCAGCACGTCGATGCCGGCTGCTTCGAGTTCCTTTTCGAACTTCTCGGCGAGTTCCACGAGTTCAGCTTCCTTGCCAATCGGGACGATTTCCACCTGGAACGGAGCGATGGACTTGGGCCAGATCGGTCCGAAGTCATCGTGGCTGTTTTCCACGACGGATGCCATCAAGCGGCCCACGCCGATGCCGTAGCAGCCCATGATGGCCGGAGCGGTGGTCTTTTCGGCGGTGAGGAACTTCGCACCCATGGATTCGGAGAACTTGGTGCCCAGCTTGAAGATGTTGCCCATTTCGATACCGCGGGTCTCGGTGAGGAGCTCGCCGCAGCAGGGGCACTTGCAGACTTCGGATGCTTCGGCGATGTCGGCCACTTCGAACTTCGGGAAGTCGCGCTTCGGGTTGCAATGCTTGAAGTGGAAGCCTTCTTCGTTTGCGCCCGTCACCAGGTCGAAGGAATCGGCAATCGCTTCATCGACAATGATGCGGGTGTCGTGAGCGTTAATCGGGGACGCAAAGCCCGGAACCATGCCGCAGGCCTTGATGAGGCTGTCTTCGGCCGGGTAAAGTTCCTTCGCCTTCAAGAGGTTGTGGAGCTTGATTTCGGAAACGTCGAGGTTGCCCGGAACCACCACCGTGATGAGCTTGCCTTCGAAGTCAAAGAACACGCACTTGGCGGTAGATTCGGCAGGGACGTTCAGGAACTTGGTGAGATCTTCGATGCTTGCGCAGTGCGGAGTTTCGACCTTTTCGAGAGCTGCATTTTCGTCGCCCTTGAACGGCACGCGCTGGAACTTCGCAATTTCGCGGTTGGCCTGGTAGCCGCACTTCTTGCAGAGGATCAAGTAGTCTTCGCCGTTCGGAGTATCGAGCATGAATTCATGAGCGACCTTACCGCCCATAATGCCCGTATCGCTCTGCACCACCACCGGTTCAATGCCCACGCGACGGTAGATGCGCAGGTAGGCGTCGTATTCTTCCTGATAGTGACGGTCCAGGTCTTCCTGGCTGGTGTGGAAACTGTAGGCGTCCTTCATCAGGAATTCGCGGACGCGGATGAGGCCGCCGCGGGCACGGGCTTCGTCACGGTACTTGGTCTTGAACTGGTAGAGCATCACCGGCAGCTGCTTGTAGCTGTTGAGCACGTAGCGCACCAGGTCGGTCATGGCTTCTTCGTGCGTCATGGCGAGCACCATGTTGTGGTTGTTGCGGTCCTTAAAGCGGAGCAGTTCTTCGCCGATGGCCTGGTAACGGCCCGATTCGCTCCAGAGTTCAGCGGTCTGCACCACCGGCAGGTCCACTTCGATACCGCCAATCTTGTTCATTTCTTCGCGGATGATGTTTACAATCTTCTGAATCACGCGGAAACCCATCGGCATCATGGAGTAGATACCGGTAGAAACAGGCTTGATGTAGCCGCCGCGCATCAAAAAGATGTGGCTCGGCATGGTGGCGTCGCTCGGCGTTTCGCGGAGCGTGACGTAAAAGTACTTGGAGAGTTTCATGGTTTTTGCCTTTTAAAATTTTACGGGCTAAATTTAGAAATTAGACGAGAGACGAGAGGCGAGAGACGAGAGAAACCGATAAAAAATCAACCTTTCATCAGCTGTTCCAAATTGTCAATCGTTTTCGGGATATCTTCAGATATATTCCTGAATCCGTCCTTGGTAATCAGCAGGTCGTCTTCGATGCGGATACCGATTTTTTCGCGGTAGGTCTTGCCGGCAATGGTCGCCTTGAATTCGCCGTAGAGCCCCGGCTCGCAAGAAATCAGCATTCCCGGCTTGAGGACTGTATCCAAGGAGCGGGTTCCCGGTTCGCCTTCATGAATCTGTTCGCCAATAAAGTGGCTTACGCCGTGCGGGCGCTTGTCATACAATAGTTTGTACGAACCCTTCGCCCCCTTGACCAAGCGGGTTTCCAGTTCCTGCATAATATAGTCCCAAGGGACCATCCCGATTTCCTTGAGAGATACGCCCGGGCGCACATGCTTCTGGTACTCAACCTGAGAATCAAGCACTATCTGGTACAGCAATTTCTGCAACGGATTGAACTTGCCGTTTACAGGAATGGTGCGGGAAAGATCGCTGTGCAGGCTTCCGATGCGGATACCGAAATCTAACAGCACCAACTCCCCTGCTTTAAGCGGTTCGTCTTTTTTGACATAATGCAAGCAGCAAGCGTTTGCACCACCCGCGACAATCGTCGGGAACGCAAGGTCTCCATCGCTTTGGCGCTGCATCTCATAATCGAGCTTCAGGCCCAATTCACGCTCGGTCTTGAAGGCTCTCATTTCGGCAAGTACCGTGCGGAAGGCGTTATTTGTGACCGCCTGTGCCGCCTCGGCGTCCATAATGCGTTCGGGTTCCAGCGGGAGTCTGAGCGACCAATGCATGGCCGCGGCACTCTTGAGCTTGATGCCGGTTGGCTTTAGTGCCTTGAGCAGCTGGTGCCTGAACCGGTCATTGTGGTCTTCCTTGAACTTTTCAAAGTAGTAGGCGTAAGCGTAGCCCCCCTTCGGAAGCTTTTTCGCTCGGGCAACCACTGTATCCATGAGTTCATCCACCGGACGAACATCCTTAATTCCCGTTACGCGGGCCACCTCGTTATCGCCTTCCAAAAAGCCCAGGCGCTTGCCGTTCCAGAATTCCTTGAACGGGTCCTTGGGCGGCACGAACAAGATTTCTTCGTCGGTCCTGGGGTCGAGAAGCAAGTAGCAACCCGCCTGGTTGATTCCCGTCAGGAACATGAAAGCCGGTTCCTGCACCATTTTATTCCAGATTTGCACGTAGGCTTCTTCTGTTCCGGGGTCCATCGGGATTCCTGCAAAAACGCAGAACGAATCAAGTTCCTTGAGCATGGCCTTGCGGCGTTTTTTATACAAATTCTTGGAATCGTAGAGCGGAGACGAGATAAAAACCTGAGAATAGGGATTAAAATTCGACTTTGAACGCATTTTTAGCCTCTAAATAGGTAAAATTTCGGTATAAATTTACCTTTTTCGCACCACTTTTGCTTTAAATTATATACATTTGAGGCATCACAGACTAGAATGGAGCCTGATTAAATGTCTCTTTTTAAAAATTGGAAATTGATCCTTGCAGCATCAACTGTAGCACTGTTCACCGCTTGCGCCGGCTCTTCCGGTGGTTCTTCTAGCGACGACGATTATGGCGACGATAGCGGTTCTCCGTCCGCTCAGAGATCTGCTCCTAAGGAAAAGATTGACGAAAACAAGCTGAAAAAGACCGAAGACGAAGCTGTCGCCATTACCGAAGAAAACCACAAGCTCCGCAAGGAAATCTTCGAAGCCAAAAACAAGCTCGGTATCTCTACAGCTCCTGCTTCCGAGGAATAATTTATAGCTGACACGTTCTCGATGAACGAATTACGCTATTCATTATCGGACGACCTGAAACGAACGATTTCAGGCGAGAACGAAACGGTTTTCCGCTTATTGGAGAGCCGTTTTTGTGTTGAAATACAGACAAGACTCCCGGGACTCCGCATTATTCCCAAGGAAAACGGCGATACGACGGGGGTCTTTGCTGTACTCGACCAGCTGAAAATGGCGGCCAAGAACGGGAAAGTCCTAACGGCGCGACAACTTGAAAAATTGATCGATCCGGCAGACGCGGCCATCAGCGATTTCAACAACCCGGACACCATCCCTGCCACCCCGATTTTCAGAAACCGCATGGGCGTTTCTGTATTCGCAAAGACAAAAGCGCAGGCCGAACTGGTACGGGCGGTCGAACAGAACGATATCATTTTTGCCAAGGGCCCTGCAGGCACCGGCAAGACATTTCTGGCAGTAACGCTTGCAGTCGCAAGCCTTGAACGGCACGAGGCAGAACGCATTTGCCTGGTCCGCCCGGCAGTCGAAGCCGGCGAATCCCTGGGCTACCTGCCCGGCGACCTCAAAGAAAAAATCGCGCCTTACCTGCGCCCCATTCACGACAGCCTCGCCGAGCTCCTGCCAGTGGAAAGACTCCGCAAGTACGAAGAAACTGGCGCTATCGAAGTCGCCCCGCTCGCCTACATGCGCGGTCGCACCCTCAAGCGCGCCTTCATTATTCTAGACGAAGCGCAGAACACCACGCCCGAACAAATGAAAATGTTCCTCACGCGGCTCGGCCAACACAGCAAAGCCATTATCACAGGCGACGCCACCCAGGTAGACTTGGGCAAGGGCCAAAAGTCGGGCCTCACGCATGCCATGAAGTTGCTCAAGGGCATCCGCGGCATTGCTCAAGTGGAATTCGAAGCCACCGACGTGCTCCGGCACCCGCTCGTCAAAGACATCTTGAAAGCTTATGAAAAGGGGAAGGAATAACTTCCAACCGTCTACTTTTACTGTCTACTAGAGAATATCTATGAAAAAGAAACAGACTAGACTTCACTTTATCATCGGCTGGGTTCTTGTTGTTGCCGCGGCAATTTTCATGTTCCCCGACAAGAACATCGCGCTCCAGTCCGAACGCCCGCACTTGGGCCAGGTGAGTACGCGCACGATTGTCGCCCCCATCAACTTTGAAGTTCCCAAGTCCGAACAGGAAATCGAAGCTGAAAAGACTCGCGCCGCCGAAAAGGTGAACGCCATCTTTGGCTACAACAGCGACGAAACCAACCGCGTCTACGAAGACCTCAAGTCGTTCCTGCACAAGCTCGCCCAGTACGGTTCTCTGCAAATTCAAATCAACCAGCTTACCGCAAGCGGCGAAAGCGACTCCACCCTGCAGTCCAAGGTGGTACAGGCATCACGCATTTACGAAGTCTTGAAGCAGCGTATTTCGACTTCGGCGATTAAGCCCCTGAGCCTTAATTCGAAGGCTCGTGACTCGCTTCTGAACGTATTCAACCGCATGCTCCAGGCCGGTGTTTCGAACACATTCATTGCAAGCACCGAAACGGCCGCACAGCTTTACCGCGATAACTATAACTTGCAAGATTTCAAGTACATCGTTTACACGAAGCCGAACATCACGCTCATCAAGGACAACGAAAAGACGACTGTCGAAGCAAGCAATATCCAGCCGCTCCGTCGCCGTATCGATGAAGCTTTCGCCCAACTCCAGATGAGTTTCCCGAACGAGCAGGGGCTCTTGAGCGCCTTCTACGAAACCTTGTTCGTGTTCATGATGCCGAACGTTTTCTACCTCGAAAAAGAAACCATTGCTAGCCGCGAAGACGCTCGCAAAAAGGTGACGCTCATCAAGGGTATGGTGCCGCGCGGCATGGAAATCGTGGCACAGGGCGCCCCCATCACCAAGGAAATCCTCGAAAAAATTGACGCCCTACAGCGCGCCCAGCAAAAAGAAGAAAACTCCAAGACCTTTACTGCCATTTACGGTAACGCCCTTATCTTCATTTTGATTATCACGTTCTTCTTCTTGTTCCTTTACAACACTCCCTCTAGAGGAATGTTCAAGAATGCCCGCCAGCTTTGGAGTCTTATAGCACTTGCCTTGCTCCAAATTATCGCATTCTGGGTCATGCATCACTTGTCCGGAAGCATCAACAACATCAACATTTCCATTATTCCAGAAAATCTGGACCTCATGTGGATTTACCCGTTCGCCTTTGCCCCGATTACGGCAACCGTACTTTACGACCGACACATCGGCCTTGCATTCACCGTATTTTCGGCCATGATTTTCGGCATCTTGAACGGCTATGATTTAGCCGCCACGACTTGCGCGTTTGCCGTGACCTTTGTCGCAACCGCCCCGATTGCCCGCATGCGCTACAGGGTGCAGTTCGTGTATGGAATTATCGTCGGCGTCGTGGCGATGGCTGCCGCCATCAGCGTGATGTTCCTGCTGCGTAACAGACTTTCGTTCGAAGCTTTCTACCAGAACCTGATTGCCGCAAGCATCAATATCGTGCTTTGCTACGCCCTCACATCAGTTGCTCTCATCCACTTGATGGAACGTATTTTCGGTATCACCACGGTGCTTACGCTCATGGAAATGTCGGACTTTAACCGCCCGGCCCTCAAGCGCATTTCGGAATACGCCCCCGGTACATTCCACCACAGCATTCAGGTGTCCAACCTTGCCGAGCACGTGGCAGACAGCATTGGAGCAAATTCCTTGCTGGTGCGCGTGATGGCGCTTTACCATGACATCGGTAAGACCATGCGCCCCGAATACTTCACCGAAAACCAGAAACAAGGAATCAACCCGCACAACAACATCGACCCGCTCCAGTCTGTCAAAATCATTACTGGGCACGTGGAACAGGGTACGGCCCTTGCCAACGAATACAATATTCCGTCACTGGTAGCCGCAGGCATTCGCGAACACCATGGTTCTTCGATCATCCAGTACTTCTACCACAAGGCGCTCGAAAACGCCAAGGAAACCGGCGAAGAAGTCAAGGTCGAAGATTACAGCTACAAGGGCCCGAAGCCGCAGAGCAAGGAAACAGCAATTCTTATGCTTGCCGACATTATCGAAGCGACCAGCCGCTCCATGACCGACACTAGCCCCGAAGCACTCTCCGCCATGATCCACAAGACCATCGAAAGCCGCTTTACCGAAGGTCAGTTCAACGAATGTAACTTGTCTATTAAGGAACTGTTCAAGCTCGAACGGGCTTTCCTGGATAGTTTGGACGGAACGTACCACACCCGCGTCAAGTACCCTGGACAAAAATAGGACCGCTCGGCCCAATCGCATAAAAAAAGTGCGATTTTTAGGGCAAAATCGGTTGACAAGCGCCATAAACTTTGTATATTTGGCTTCGTAATCTTGAGAAGAGGACTTACTGATGGATAAAAAGAATATCATTCTGATTGCTCTCGGTGTGCTGCTCCTCGTTATCGGTTTCATTTGCCTCGCCACTGGCCCTGCAGACAATCCGGTTTCACTCACGGTTGCACCGCTTATCTTAGTTGCCGCCTACCTCGTGGTCATTCCGCTCGGAATCCTCTGGAAAGGCAAAAAGCAAGACAAGTAAAATTTCGGGCGATTAGCTCAGTTGGTTCAGAGCGTCTGCCTTACAAGCAGAATGTCAGCGGTTCGAATCCGTTATCGCCCACTACCGAAAATCGGAAACGATTTGGGGTGGTAGCTCAATTTTGGTTAGAGCACCGGCCTGTCACGCCGGAGGTTGCGAGTTCAAGCCTCGTCTATCCCGCGAAGAAAGCCTCTCAAAAGAGAGGCTTTTTCGTTTTTTCATTCATTGTCACCCCGGACTTGCCAATAGCCACTTGCAGCATTGCTGCTTAGAGTACCTTGGCATAATACAAACCGAACAAAGTTCGGAGTATTATGAAGCCAAGTTACATCGGTGGCTGTGTTGTCATAACAAATTGGTAGCGGCACTAAAGTGCCGAGCCACACAGAGGATATGGTCCTCGGAACGGGGAATCCGGGGTCTCCTTTTCTCTAATACATCCTGATATAGCGCGGGGTCCTGCGTGCCGGAGCTAGCGTTCTACCCATGGCATCGAACTTGGCCTTCTTGATCAAGGCCGGCGGTTCCACCTTACGAGCCAGCGGAATCACTGTCGTCGAGGTATCACTCGTGTCAGCCACTTCCTCAGAGCTTTCAATCAACTGCCAAATGAAATCGTCGCCGGAGCCCTTCTGGTTTTGCACCACGGTCGTTCCTACCGCTTGCAGATAATGTCCGCTCTTGTAATTCTTGAGGTAGAAAGCATTCGGCGTATTGACCGGAGCGCCCTCAAATACATACCGCTGGTGAGCACCGCCATTATAACCGTAGGTTGCCGCTCTAATGCCAGCCGCTGTGGATTCATTCGGGATATCCACGACGCGGTTCCCGAGCTGAATGTAGTATGTAACCGGGTTATCGCCCACCGAGAAAATCTTCACGAAGGTCGCCGTATCTCTACAATCCATCAATTCCAGAGCGTTGGACGAAGCAATCCCCATGCATTTCTTTGTATCGCCGAGAGACTTGATTCTCCCCTCTTTGAAAAACGCCACCTTGAACAGCTGCTGGTATATGGTCTCAACAAGAATCACGTGGTTGATCAGGTCCTGCTCGGACTTGGCCTCGCTCGCCTGGTTCAGTCCATACGGCCAGATATGCTGACGGTCGCAATGGAGTTCCGCGTTCGGGCCATCCATTTCACGGAGTTTCGACTGAACCTTGTCATTCCTAAAGACACCGTCTACACATGTTGCCGCATATTCCGACGTGGTTCCGACACCCATCGTGTGCGCCATCTCGTGCATGGCTGTGGGCACCACCATGTAGCTACGGTTTTCACCAAAGCGCAAGTCACCGTTACTGCTGGCCTCGGCCGTGGGCACGCCAGGTGCGTAATAGACGTTGATGAACTTCGAGAGGTTCGAATAAGTGTTATACATCTTAACGGCCGAATCCATGACAGTCGTGATGCGCTTATAGGCATCTTGCTCATCGGAAGTCGGATTCGCCGACTTGTGCAAAGTGTATTCAACAGCTGAAAAAGCATTGCCCGCAAGGCAAGCAACCAAAGCAAAAGAACATAATAGTAGGCTAAGAAATTTCATGCAAGCTCCAATCCAAACACGTGTATAAATTTATATACAAAGTTAGGGTAAATCAAGTAAATTTTTAGTTGGAAGATTTAAGTTGGTAGAACTTAGAGATAATCTAAGCACTAAGTTCTAAGCTCTTTGTTCTTTTTTTTGTATATTAAAAAACGAGTTTTAACCCCCAAAAGGAGATTTTAATGAAATCCAGAATGCTCGTTGCGGGAATGGCCATTATAGCCCTTGCTGCACTTTCCGGTTGTGCCGGTGGCGTAAATGCGACCAAGTCGATTGAATTTGCCGACTCCAACAAAACCATTGCACAAGAAGCCAATGTCGAAGCCGCCCAGCTCGAATCTGCCAACATAAAGCTCGATTCCGCAAAGGCCCTGCAGGCCGATGGTGACGAAGAAGAAGCTGCCGCACTTGCCGAACAAAGCACTCTTGAATACAAGCTCGCCATTGCAAACGCCGAACTTGCCGCCGCCAAGAAAGAAGACGAAAAAGTTGAAAAGGAACTGAGGGGCGATGTCGAACGCAAGCTCCTTTACCAGAATATCCTTGACCAGGAAACCAAGAACGGAGGTGCCAAGTAATGAAGACGAGAAATCTTTTAGTCATTAGCGCCATGGCAGCCACATTCTCTTTTGCTGCTGAAGAAGCAGAAGGCCCGAACGCTGTAGAATCTTGCCAGACCGCAATTGATAACGCTGCCAAGAATATTCCGGCCAACGCCACCTCTGCCAAGTACACCCTCGCAGCAGCCAAGGCCAACCTCATTGACCTCGACGCAGCCTACAACGACGACGCCGAATCTGACCAGACCAAGGCTCTTGCCGCCAAGTGCGACACCTACGCAAAGACCATTGCAGCCCAGGCCGAAACCCAAAAAGTTCGCAACAGTACCGCTGAAAAGTGGGAAAAGCGCGCCGCAACGGCCCGTTCTATCGAAGCTATTCAGGAACAGATCAATAAGGCCCGCACCGGTAAGGTGAACGACCTCGAAGCCGAAAAGGCCAAGATGAAGGACCAGGAAGCACGCCTCCAGGCCGAAATGCAGCAGAACCAGGAAAAGTTCCAGGCCGAAGCTGCCGCCCAGGAAGCTGCGTTGAAGGCCGCCAACCAGCGTGAAGCTGACCTCCAGAAGGCTCTCGCCGAAGAACGCGCCAAGGCCGAAGCTCGCCAGCAGGAAGCCATGAACAAGCTGAACGAACTACAGTCCCAGATGATTCAGGTGACCAAGTCCGCCCGTGGCATTATCCTTTCCATGTCGGACATCTTGTTCGCCGTGAACAAGGCTGACCTCAAGGCAGACTTGAAGACGAGCCTTGCCAAGGTGGCCGGTATTCTTTCCGTGTACCAGCAGTTCAACGTGTCCATTGAAGGTAACACCGACAACACCGGTTCCGAAGAACACAACATGAAGCTTTCCCAGCAGCGTGCTGACAACGTGAAGGCATTCCTTGTTGAACAGGGCATTGCCGCCGAACGTCTCACGGCCAAGGGTCTCGGTATGACCATGCCGGTCGCCGACAACTCCACCAAGGAAGGCCGCCAGAAGAACCGCCGCGTGGACCTCGTGATCCAGGACAAGGCTCTTCAGCAGGAAGCGAAGTAATTTCAGATTTCTGATTTCGGAGTTCGGAATTGTTTTTTGGAGGTTAATTCTGAAATCTGAATTCCGAATTCCGATTTTTTTACTAAATTTAGCCCCGTAACTTTTAAACCGGCGGCGCAAGTCGCCAATCAAAACAAGAGGTAAAACAAATGGCAGTTTCTTACAAGGAACTCGGCTTGGTTAACACCAAGGAAATGTTTGCAAAGGCTGTTAAGGGTGGCTATGCTATCCCGGCTTTCAACTTCAACACCATGGAACAGATGCAGGCCATCGTGCAGGCCGCCGTTGAAACCAAGTCTCCGGTGATCATGCAGGTCTCTAAGGGTGCTCGTAACTATGCTAACGGCACCATCCTCCGCTACATGGCTCAGGGTGCTGTTGAATACGCCAAGGAACTCGGCTGCGCAAATCCGCAGATCGTGCTCCACCTCGACCACGGTGACTCTTTCGAACTCTGCAAGGACTGCATCGACAACGGTTTCTCTTCCGTGATGATCGACGGTTCCGCTCTTCCGTACGAAGACAACATCGCCCTCACCAAGAAGGTTGTTGAATACGCTCACCAGCACGACGTGACCGTCGAAGCTGAACTCGGCGTGCTCGCCGGTGTGGAAGACGAAGTCCAGGCTGAAGAATCCCACTACACCAAGCCGGAAGAAGTGATCGACTTCGCTACCCGTACGGGCTGCGACTCCCTCGCTATCTCCATCGGTACCAGCCACGGCGCTTACAAGTTCAAGCCGGAACAGTGCACTCGCGACCCGAAGACTGGCAAGCTCGTTCCGCCTCCCCTGGCATTCGACGTGCTCCACGCCATCGAAAAGAAGCTCCCGGGCTTCCCGATCGTGCTCCACGGTTCTTCTTCCGTGCCGCAGGACGAAGTGGACACCATCAACGCCCACGGTGGCAAGCTCCCGGATGCAGTCGGTATTCCGGAAGAACAGCTCCGCGAAGCTTCTCGCTCTGCTGTCTGCAAGATCAACATCGACTCTGACAGCCGTCTCGCTATGACTGCCGCTATCCGTAAGTATTTCGACGAACATCCGGAACACTTCGACCCGCGCCAGTACCTCAAGCCGGCTCGTGAAAACATGAAGAAGATGTACATGCACAAGATCGTTGACGTTCTTGGTTCCAACGACAAGCTCTAATGAGACCGCTCGGCTCTATCGCAGATTAAAAATGTGATATCGCCTCGCTCTCGCAACCGCCCTCGGTTAACACCCGAGGGCTTTGTTGCTCACGGGCAAACTGTAATCAGTCATCCTGGAGGTCGCGCAGCGACCGATAGGATCCAAGCCAAAAGCTTTAAAGACCGCTAGGCAATCGCCTGGCGGTTTTTACATACCGCCTTTTTGGCCACCGGACGTTCCGCCTGAATTAGCCAAAAACAGGACGAAAAGCAGGGCACTCCCTACAAGAACCAATCCGGTCATGATCAAGACATCGCTTGCTTCAACCGATCCCCCGGCGCCAAAATTTTTGCTGTCGTCAACGATAACGACTTTTTGCGAAGGATTACCGGGGCTTTGTTTTAGCGAAATCCTTGGCTTGTGAAGCATAGACGGACCCGACGCAGCGCACCCTACGGTGCTGACGCACAGGGCAATAGCGAGAAATATTGCAATAACCGTCTTGAACATTTTAGAACAACCTGTTCCTTAAAATATATATATAACCATGCGGTTTTTGTTATAATTAAGGCAAATTAAGGAGAATATTTATGATTCTCAAATCATTATTTCTAGTTTCTGTTGCCGTTTTCGCCTTGAATGAAGCAGCTTCGGCAAATACATGTACGGATGCCGTCTATCAGAACCAATCGCCGATGATGTTCAATCGTGAAAGCTTCGTTCGCGTTGATTCAGTTTATATAAACGATGACAGCAGCTCCTGGAAAGGGAAAAAATATATATACAACAATGGAATTATTGAAAAAGTCCGTGCGGATTTCAAGAATGAAAATCATGCACCTGCCTTTTGGATTTTTTACAATGATACCAACGAGACCGTATTGAAGAACGAAGGGTATGAATACATCGTATCTGGAGAAAAAACACAAGATACCTTATTGTATGATATTAAAACGTATTATAAGGGAAAATTTGAATATACTCAATTAATTAGGATTGCTCCAAATTATTTTGTAAGCTTCCCCATAATTAGGACTGTTCATAACTAGACAAAAGGCAATTCCGCCTGCGTCAAAATGCTACCTTTGGTAGCAAAGGAACAGCCATGAAGAAACTGACTCATTCCGAATCGGAAATCGTCAAAAGCGTAAACGAACTTGAAGCTGGGGTGTCTGCAGATGAAATCTGCAGGCGACTCAACGTTTCCAGAGCCACGCTCTATCAATGGAAACGGAAGTACGGCGGTCTCGAGGTTAGCCAGCTTAAGAAACTGAAGGAACTCGAAGAAGAAAACGCCAAGCTCAAGAAGATGTACGCCAATCTCGCCCTGGATAACGAGATTCTCCGCGAGGTTATCGAAAAAAAACTCTGACGCCCGAGGCCCGCAAGGAAATTGTGGGCGAAATAGCAGAGGACCACGACATCAGCATTACTCGGGCGTGCAGATTGATGGGCATCCACAAGTCATACTTCTACTACGAATCAACCAAGGACGATTCCGAAGTCGAGGCTGCGATACGGCAGAAGGCCGAGGCTGCCAACGACGGCTTCTGGAAAATATTCAGGCTGATTCGCAAGGATGGGCATCCGTGGAACCATAAGAAGGTCCACCGCGTCTACGAGGCGATTCATTTCAACAAGCGAAAGCCGTTGCGCAAACGCTTGCC
>NZ_FRBA01000016.1:0-45650 GCF_900142495.1 Fibrobacter sp. UWOV1
TCTGCGCTGGGCTGCGGGACTGCCGGCATGGCGGCCATCGGGGCCTGGAAGAAGGCGTATCTCAAGGGTAAGAACGCGCTGTTTACGCTGCTCATTTTCGTGGGCGCGCCGATTGCGCAGACAATCTACGGCATGTTGCTGATGATGTACATCCTGAACAAGTCCCAGGCGGCTCCGGCCAACTGGGCTGCATACCTGGGTGTGGGCATCTTCGGTGGCATCGGCATGATGGCATCTGCCTGGTACGTGGGCAAGTCCGCTGCGGACGCCTGCAACGCCCTCGGCGAAACCGGCAAGGGCCTCGTGAACTACCTGATGGTGCTCGGCGTCGGCGAAACCGTCGCACTGTTCGTCATGGTGTTCTCCATGATGCTCGTGTCGTAGCGCAAAGTGTCATCCTGAGCGAAGTTTCCTAAGGTCGGTGAGCCGGCCGAACCGCCGAAGGAAACGGAGTCGAAGGAACTCCTAAACAATGAAAATAGCGGGGCTATGCCCCGTTATTTTTGTATAATTGAATTGAGCATTAGGATTAGACCATGGTTCAGGAATCTTTTGAATTTGTCGTGTATATGATTCACGCTTGCGCAAACAAGTGGAATCGTTTGCCGTCTTTTGTGTATCGAAAGCTGGCTGAATCAGGCTGTATTCAGAAATTCCTTGTTCCCAATTATGAAATTTTACAATCGTTAACATCTGATGTCATCATTGGCGATATAGAAGACTACCTGAAAGAGCGAAATGTGACCTTTTAACACAATTTTTGCCTAAAACCCTACTACACTTGTGTAAATGTGCTTCCGCATTTGCGTGAGCACATTTCTATATGGTGTTATTTTTGCAGAGTCATTTGCAGAATGAGCAGGAGAATACATTGCATTTTGTGGTAATGGTTAGTTGTGAACAAACTGAAGTCTTGTGTTGCATAATAACGACGTTTTTCTTCATATGACGAAGTTCGCTTCGGTCAAAAAAGTTATATATTAACAATAATCAGAAACGGAAATGACTATAGTTCAGTCCTCTCTAAAAAAAATTTAGGAAAGTACTATGAATGAATTAGATAATGTTTCAAATTTTTATTGCCATGTCCAAGTTGATGAAAAAAACAAAGACATATTGACTTCGATAAAAGAATATGCTGCTTCGCATGCAGGGGAGTCTTTCTATGTGTTGAAAGAACCCTTAGTGAGTGGGGAATATGATTATTCTTACAAAGAAAATATGTTGGGTATTTTTTCTCCAACACACGCTATCGTATTTATTGATTTAATGAATGAAAATGACTCATGTAAAGAATTAGATGATGCGAGTGATTTACCTGATGAATTTGATGAAAGCGTTGAAAATTTTATTCAAGACTGGTTTGCTCTTTCAGCACAGTATAAATACAAAAAAACAGTAGAACGACCTGATAAATGGCGTAAGGATATTCAAGTTGCAGGGGCTGGCGTTAATGTTGAAAGTCTACTGAATGAGAATGTACTAACAGATCCAAAAGAAAAACGACGTGTCAAATTATTGGTATCTTTACTGATTGGTTCAATAAATGATGCTGAAGAAAAAGGAATTGATGTTCCAGGTTCGATATTAGAGCAAATTAAAAAGAATATTATTCTATTTGATGCTGATCAAACCCGATTTATTTATCAAGATTTCCCTGGTCAAAAAACTGTATCCATTCAAGGGCTTGCGGGAACTGGTAAAACGGTTCTTTTGATGCATAAATTAGCGGAACTATACGTAAAACATGATCAAGTGAAAATTTTCTTCACCTGTCATAATAAAACTTTGGCCAATGATTTAAAAGAGCGCATTCCAAGATTCTTCAACTTGATGAATGTGTCTAGGCAAATTGAATGGAATAAATATTTGTGGGTTGATCGAGCATGGGGATCCGCTTCAGATGAAAATTCGGGATTGTATAGCTATCTGTGTAAATTTTACAACACTCCATTTTATAAATGGTCAAGTCGTTTAACGTATGAAGTTTTGTTTTCTGATTTGCTAACCCGATTAAATGCAATTCCGAGCGAAATGTTTAAGCCGGCTTTTGATTATATAATTGTAGATGAAAGGCAAGATTTCCCTGAAGTTTTCTTTAAATTGTGTGAAAAGGTTTCTTCAAAAAAAGTATTTACAGCCGGTGATATTTATCAAAATATTTTTGAGGAGCAAACCAAAGAGACGTTGAATGTTGATATATCTTTAAGCAAATGTTATAGAACTGATCCTCGGACATTGATGTTTGCTCATGCGGTTGGAATGGGCTTATTTGAAGAACAAAAGTTAAATTGGATTTATGATGATATATTGAAACCAACAGGTTATACAAAGAATGTTATCGGTGATAAGGTTCTTTTTTCCCGTCAACCATTGACAAGATTTGATGAGGAAATCCCTATTGATGATGTGAGTGTTGAAATAAAGAACTCTATATCCTTGGACTCCATTTTTTCAATTATCGATTCTATTCAAAAAAAATATTCTGGTGTTGCACCGAAAGATATTGCAATCATTTTTTTGGATAAAGGACGAGAGGTTTATTCCGCTATGGAAGAACTTCGTTTCGCCATACAGAGACGATATGATTTTCCTGCAAATGTTTTGGTAGATAGTAAATGTTTGTTGGATGATTGTTTGACGATTACAAATGCAAATAATGCTAAAGGGCTTGAGTTTACATTTGTTATTTGTATAACGAAAAAAATTGTTTCTGATTACAAATATAGAAATGGTCTTTATACAATGCTAACGCGATCTTTTCTTAAATCGTATCTTTGTGTACAAAATAGCGACAACTTGGAATGCATAGCTAATGGTTTGAAAATTATTAATGAAAAGCATTATATTCAAACGAAACAACCGACTGAAGATGAACTGAAGCGAATGGAAATAAACAGAAAGCGTTTTATTGAATCTCAAAATTATCTATCTTATGCAGATTTCTTGAATAAAATTTTTGATGAACAGAAAATAGAAAAGAAACAAAGATATAAGTTAAAGAAAGTGTTAGAAACTCTTGATCTAGGCTTTGATACGGAAAAAATAGTTCGAGCAATTCAGAGCAATAAGAGTTATGTCTAATAATACTTTTTATTTAGATCGCTGTACTAGTATTGATTTCTTTGGCATGAAATCTAGTACTTTGGATATCGTTGAATTGCTTTTAAATACAGTTGCTTTTATTCGACAAAATCAAGGCTATCCAAATTCAGGATACGGCTGCATAAAACTAGTAGAGTCTGTCAGTACCAGATTATTTTTCTTTCAAAAAGAAAAATATTTTTCAATTATTTTGCCATTCACCTATAGAGAAGAAAATGGCGAGTTGTTCTTTTATTACAATAGCGTTGAAATAGACTCAACTTTTTCTTCTGCATTGTTGAGTTTGTTAAGGTATGCTTCTGGAAATGTTATTGCCGGTTTGGAGGATTTCGAAGGTGAAATAGATGCTGTTAATGAAGGATTGGTTAATCCTGGACAATTAAATCTTATTTATAGGAGTTTGTTATCGGAAGAATTTGGCTATTTAAGGTATGATTTCGATGAAAAGAACGAAAATGGTAAATTGCATCCGTTAAATCATTTAGATATCAATTATTCGAATAGTGCAACATATAAATTGGGATTAGAAAATATGCTTTGTGAAGAGGATTTTATTGATGTTCTAAATGTAAAGACTGATTGTTGGTATTTGAGAAATGGTAAAATTATTGATATGTGAACCTTTTCGTTCAGATTATGAGGAAAAAGAAATTAGTTGATTATGATTATATGGATTTGCCTCTAATAAAAACAAGTTGGGATAATATTCCTTAGACTAAAAAGTGCTTCCGCATTTGCGGGAGCGACTTTTATATAGTGGGGAAGTTGCTTGAACTTTTGCTTTTGTTACAATGTCACTTGTGTTGAGCTGCGGGGGCAAATGTCCGGGCGGTTTTGTCACTTGTGCAAAACGGCCCGGTCTTTTGCCGGAGTGTCTTTTACACTTATGCGAAGGAGCCTGAACATTTGGCCGAGCACCTTCACCGCTTAGGTGATGGTGCTGGGGCATTTGCCGGAGCGGCATTTACAAAGTATATATTCAGGGTGAGCGAGCCGCCATACATTCTTGTCCTGAGCGGAGGCTGTCATTCTGGAGCGAAGCGATAGAATCCAGGCATAGCCCTGATAGGATCTCAAAGCATTAAAAAGGACCGCAGCGATGCGGCCCTTTTTGTATATGGAGGGGGAGGAATCCCCCTGGCTTCAGCCCCTTTGGGTCTTCCGCGCACCCCCACTGCGGGCTTCAGACGCCAGCCCGCAACGCCCGGGCTTGATTGAAAAAGAATTTTAAGACCATTTATTGGTTCGTTGTCTTTTTTTCTAAAATGATATAATTTATGTGCTAGGAATTACAAAAGGATTTTTGTATGAAAATTGGTAAACAAACAACTAGAGTTTATGGAATTGTTGACCCGGCATTACAGCGGATGCCTATAGAAAGAATGTACCTAGAACAATATGTTGTTCAACTATTCGCCAATATCAATGCTACAGGCCATAACCATAATCGGCCTATTTCGTGCGGAACGGCCTCGATAATTCCGCTTGGTGGTCGGATATTCTTGCTGACTGCAGCTCATGTTGCCGATGAAATGAATTTGGCGGTACCTTGCCCTGGTTCTACAAAAATAGTGCAACCAATTTATATGTCTTTAGAAGGGACTAGGCTTTTATCTATTGCTCCATCTATTATAAGAAATAAGGATGACAAAGATTGGGCCTTAATTCCTGCTGCAGATGAAATTATCATAGGCTTTCAGAATATAGGTCTTAGACTCTCCAATTATAACGCTCTGCCTACTGCAAAAATCTATACAGTTGTTGGTTTTCCCTCGTCCCGATGCAAGGCTGTTCGATATAAGGGAAAAGCGTATATCAAGAGTAGATCGTATTCATATTCATCGCCGGAAGCGGATCTAGCAACTTATAAAAAATATGGATTAGATCCCAAACTCCATATAGCCATACCATTCAATAGGGGATATGGTTTTTATGATTTGTCAAATCCAAAGCGAAAAAATGTCTTTCCTGATACTCATGCGATGAGTGGCTCTCCGATATATAATGAAAGAGGCTTTCTTGTTGGCATCTTTACAGCTTGTTCCAAAGATAAGGAAGTTTTGCTTGGAACTAGATTTAGCGCGATTGTTGAGGATATTTCATCAGATTCTAAAATGAATGTTGAATTTTGGCCGGCGAAAAATCAGGTGGCAAGTAGTGACAATTCTGAATTGAAAATAAGGCCGTGAGCAGCCACATCGACCATAAGAAGGCCCACCTGAAACTTCGCAAGGGAAGGGGCAAGATTACCGTGACTCCGGAAACACCCGAAACGGCGGTAATCGAAATCCCCACCGAAACGAAGGACGAGGAAAATGCCGCATAACAATCAAATACAAGACATGAACAACGAATCTCCTGCCTGATTGGATATCAGACAGGAGTTTTTTTCTGTATGACCAGCCCTAGTCGGGTATGCCAATACATCCACATTTGGTGGCTTAGCCCATAAAACTCCAGAAAAAATTTTTCTATAAGTGGTGAAAAAAAAGTCTAGCAGATAATAAATAAATAATTTTAATCCTTTTTTTTGCATATAGGAATGTGTTGAATTAAATTTACAATCCTTGCCGCTTGTCATAATTTATATTTACAGTATGCTTTCAAAAATCTTACAGGCTTTGCTTGCTCTTTGCTCTTTTGTGTTTTCGCAATCTGTGGAAACGGGCGATGCGTTCAATAAATATATGTCCCCTGATGGTGGGATAAACCCTTTATCTGGAACGGTTAGCTTTAGTGTTCCTCTTGCAACGCTGTCTGCAGGGGGTGTATCCACCTCGTTTGCTTTGAATTATTCGGGTAATGTTTCCCAGAGTGTAAAAAATCGAAATGACTTGAGTCCGACTAGCTGGGTTGGTTTAGGTTGGTCTATGGGTTTTGCTAAAATCGTTAGCGAAAACAACCATTCGATGAGCCTTTTAGATGATTTTTATTACCTAGTAACAGCAGAGGGGATTCGTTATAAGTTGATTTATGAGGGAAATCGATGGTGGATTGAAGGTTTGCCATATTGGTTGGTTGAAAGACATGTTGAAACAAAAATTTTGAGTGGCAAAACTTTTGAAATTGTCGTTGGATGGGTTCTGACAGATGATTCGGGCAATAAGTACCAATATGGAGATATGTCTTATTGTTTGACCAATGCTTTAGATACAGCCTGTAGTGCGCAAGGAGCGACTGCGTATGAGCTAGGTTTTCCTGCATTTGGGCACACGGGCGAGTCTATTGACGGGGACGATGTTCCTTATCCTGTTTCTTGGAGCCTAGCTAAAATTTATGATTGGAAAAATAATTCTTTAACATATTCTTACTACCAGTTTCAGGAAAAAATAAAGCATGGTTCCTGGACTTCTCAAAACAGATATACAAAAGAAACATACTTAAAAGAGGTTCGTTCCTCGATGGGTTCTTATGTAAAGTTTGTTCTTTCAGATAAAAATGAAGGTGATTTTGAAGGTGAAGTGGTTGATGCTATCGGAAAAGAAGAACTTTCTGCTGATGATGAAATTGATGCGTTTGTGGACCCCCTGGAACGAAAATTCTTGTCTAAGGTAGAACTTTATGGAATGGATGGCGAAATTCTGCAAACGGTAGGCTTCTGTTATGAAGCTTTGAAAGTTTCTCCAAGTCTAGACGCTGACGAAAATAAAAAATACACCAAGCGTTTATTGACGCGAATAGTGTGGGCGAATGGCGTCGGAAAGGAAACGAAACGAGAATCGTATGAATACTACGATAATGTGTATAAAGCATATTTAAATGATTCTTATGCGTTAGGCATGATGAAGGAAATTCAAGGGGCGAATTGTGGAAAAGTATCATTTGATTATGTTTATCAGGCCATAGATAAACAGCCGTTGACTATTCATTCGGAGAAACTGCCGGTTGTCAGCGTGTCGCTTGGTTATCTGGATGATGGAACTCCTTATTTACTAGGCATTGATAAAAATGAGAAAAAGGTTGTTGTATATTATTGGCAAAATGGTGCTTGGAACATTCGAAAAGAATTGAGTTCGCTACCGTATCATGAAGATGGATATTTTATCACGGCGAAAAACAACTGGTTCGCCTATGTAACAGGTGATGGCGATAGTTACGATATGTATCCTGTTGTATGGGATGGTGCTTCGTGGCAAGTGAAGCCTTATGTTCATGATGATGGTGATAAGGAATTGGTGCTTACAGGTCCTAATTATATAGTAAAGGGCAACCTGTCTTCAACTAAATCAACCTTGACGCTCACAGTTCCTTGGACTCTATGGGGAAATACTTTTGTAATAGATACTCTTTCTGCTGATGAAGGGAGTATGGATAATCAGTTCCTTCAGATTTATCCGTCGGAAAATCATATTGCTGTATCTTATATAGGTGAAGATTGGGGAAACAACTACCGAGTAAGAATTTTTTCTTTTATGTACGATGCATCCGGAATTTCTGTTCAAAAAACCTATGATAATGATGATTTGGACGACGATAATCGTTACTATTGGGGAAACGGTTACTTGTTTGGTGCCGTGGAGTCCACTGGCCTTTGGGGGCAACGAGCAGAAGCGTATCATTGGAATGGTAGTGGTTGGACAAAATTGCTTAACTATGATGTTCATGGGGTTCAGGGTGTTCCGAGGGCGCAGGCTGTAGGTTATAATTATGTCGCTATGCGACACAATGACAACGATGACTTGACTTTATTTGATTGGGATGGTGAATCTTGGCATATTCCTTTTGAAAATAGGAATATGGTCCACCATGATGACTTTGACCTTTTGGAGGAAGCGGAATGGGATGCTGTTGGAAGCGGCAATTTCTTTGTAACAAGACGCCCCAAAGTAGATAACATTATTGAAATACCTTACATTTGTTGGCCGAAATTTAAGCGTTGGGGTATAAAATGGAAGTGTAAATATGTGAGAGTGTGGAGTGAAACACACCCTGGAGCGAATATCGAATTGTTTGAGCGGCAAAATGATGGTGGGTGGATAAGGCATGGTGAAGTAAATACTGATGACTCCAAAAGCGAAAAACATTTGGTTGTCGGCTCGAATTGGTATATAGAAAAACGTTCAAATAAAGCTTACTTGTGGGATGGAGTAAAATGGAACGAAGAAAAATTGAATATAAATTGGAGCTATTTTAAAGATATTCATAATCCGAGTGGACAGGGACCGACAATGGTCGAGGTCTTTGATGAGTCGTATACAATAGGTGATTTCTTTGCTGTTGAGGGGTCGACTGGACAGCCAGAAGAAGGAACGACAACGGTTTATTATAAGAAAAATGATTCCTTTGTGAAAAATAAGGGCGTGTTACTTGTAGAAAAGAAGACTGTTCAGGATCCAATAATTGACAAAGAGTATTCTTATAAGTATGTCTATAATTTTGACAAGGCTCCAGATATCGCATTTGATTATGTGAATAATACACCTTTAATAACGACCGTTCGCGTTGAATTACCAGATAATTCAGGGATGATTGAACGAGAATTGTGCCCAATTGATTACAGTGATGTCGGGCTTGGACTGGGAAAAATTTGCGCTGAAAGAACCTATGTGGGGGAAGTTATTGAAAAAAGTTCAATTTCCAAGTATACTCGTTACCATAATTCAAATTGGCCGAATCTGTTGCATGTCGATGCTGTCAGTTCTATAGAAACATACATCAAGGGAGTCAAGAGTAAGGATTCGATAGAGTATAATATTGCGCTTAATGGACTGCCCTCAAGAAAATTGTTCTTTGAAAACGGTTCGAATGATATCTCTAATGAGCAGGTTCTCAGATATTCGGCGGAAGAATATGCTTTTGAACGAAGTGTGAATCATTTGCATAATCCATTGTTGTCATACTCATGTAAACCGAATTGTTCTACAGGTAAGGTAGTTGAATCAACTGCCGCACGTTATGCAGCTGCTAATGATTCCGTGGGAACGCCTCACCTTGTTGAGGAATGGATTTATAATCCTGATAACCTTGTAAATGGCAATTCTTTCCAAGGAATTCCTTGGGCGCTTAATGAGAACCCAAGTGGTATATGGAAAAAGAATTCTGCTGTATCAAAGTTTTTGAACGGTTTTGCAGTAGAAAAAACTGATGCACTCGGAAACAAGACTGCAAGGGTTGTTGATGATGACTCGATTGCTTTTGAACGTGCCGTGGTGCAAAATGCCGGATTTGATGAAATTCTTGTTGTTCCTGGTGATCGTTGTGACGAAAATGGCATGGAAGTGACTAGTGAATGTCACTTGTTGCCTTTACAGGGAAGAGCGACCGATGGCGAAGGTGCGTCTAATGGTCGCTTTTCAAAAGTCGTGATGGATTTGAGATATGGCTTTTCAGGTGTCGTCAAGCAGGCAAGGCAAGGTAAATATCGTTTTTCCGCATGGGTCCAAAATGCGGACAACACATCTGCAACAGTTACGTTGTCACTTAATGGAATACAGAAATATAACTGGACTTTAGATGGGAATGCAGCCGGTAAATGGCATTATGTCGAGTGGGAAGGCGAAGTGAATTCGGGTTTACAGAATGTTTCCTTGTCTAGTACGGGAAATACTCGCGTGCAGGATATCCGGATGATTCCCGCTGGTGCTGCAGCCATGGTCAAATACTATGATGTACACTTCGGGATGCCTGTTGCCGAAGTTGATGATCGAGGTGTTGGTAAGCATATTACGCTGGATGAAAACGGACGGATCAAAAAGACTTTTGGTGAAGATGTTTCCGGTAGTCTACGGCTTGTAAGCGAAAATGATTTCATCGATGCAAGATGTAGCGATCCTTCTCTTGGTTCAGATGACTTGGCGTCTTTATCTTTTGATTCCAAACCGATTCTGCAGTCTTCGACTAATCGAAACTTGCAATATGTATTGGCCGGAAACAAGGAGGATATAGTTATTTCTTGGGAACCAAAGAATTCGGAAGATGCGGTCCGTTATCGTCTTTATGCGGACGGAGAGTCTGCTTCGGCTGGATGGCATTACGACTGTTGCTCTGCTACCGATGGGTTGTATGCTACATTTGATGACAATACCTCATATACATTGGAAATAGATGTCGGGGCGGATAGTGTCGGGATTTATACTGTGCATATTCAGAAAGCCTCTTCCGGGTGGGTTGGCTATGGAAATGTCTTGAGAAAGGCAGAAATGCCGCTGTTTATAAATAGGGGCGATTCTTCGAAAATAGTCTATTCTGCATCAGATGGAGTCTATACGGCTGATTTTAGTGGAAATGTATGGATTGAAAATCTGGTAACTTTGCAAAAGTCTAAAGCTCTGTCGGGAACAACGTCTGGTGGAAACAGCTATTTGCTTTCAATGCCGCGAATCCTGATGGTTGATTCTACTAGCAACGAAAATGCTGAACTGTTCTCTGGCAATTCAGAAACATGGACCAACAATGGTTACATTTTTGATGCCTCCGTATACGGGCTTGATTTTGCTATGTCGGCGAATTCAACTGGCAATGTTTGTGCGGCCTATGTAAAGACAGCTGCCCATGATAGCACAACGCCTTCGGTACTTGCTTCCAGTTGCTTTATAAACAATGTATGGATGCCTATAGGTGGCTATACGGTGTTTGGGCAAGATTTTGATGCGCCTCCATCTGTTGTACCGGGTATTATAGAGAATGGCGATGTGTTTGGCGTTGATTTGACAACAGGTCCTGGCGGAAAACTCTATGTGGCGTATGTTGCACGAAATCCCTATTTTGAACTATATAAGGATGATGTGATTGCTGAACATGGAGATAGCGTTTCTTCTCCCAAATTCTTGATTATAAAGAGACTTTTTGATTCTTCGGAATCAGGGATATCTGGCTCAGGAAATATTTGGGCGGGGCCGACTCTTACAAAGGATTCTGCTTCCAATGACATGCTCCCGAATTATCTAGGAGATTTTGTCTTTATGGATGATTCAATACCACTTACCATGGTGAAGCAGTTTAAGATTGTTGGCGATGCTGACTATATCTACCTTGCTGTCGCATACAATGTCTCTGTGGATAATACTGGTAAGACTGCTATTACGGTTCTCAGGGGCGAATTTGTCGACACGGAAGATGAAGATGGTATTCCCGAACATAGACTCCAGTTTACTCCCTACGAGGATGCTTCTATTGTAAATTCTGCGGGATTACCCGTTGAACAGGAACGTCGGATTATTGCTTATTTAGAAAGTGATGCTCCGTTTGATTTTGCTGTTCGGAATGGAATCCCTTATGTCTTGTTTGCGAATAGTCAAAACGAAGATGGACTCACTCTTGTAAGTTATCGAGATTCACGATGGCTTTCTGTTGGTATCCCTGCTTTCATTAAGTCAAATAAAACGGTGAATTCGGCCAGCTTGGCTTTTGGCTCAAATGGAACCCCCGCTGTTGTTGTACGGGCATCGGATAAAGAAACGAAAAGTCGCAGAAAGCATATTGTTCCAATGAAGTATGTATCGGCGGATGACGTTGATATAACTCTTTCTGGAATTCAGGTTACGGGTGCCGTGACAACAATTTCGTCCGAATTCCGTCAATACATTTTAAATTATTCGGCCAAGGTATTGTCGGATGACTCTGTCATTGAAATATCACCCGCCTTGATGGAACCGCTGGATGTAGCTTCTGTGCAGGTGCTTCATAACGGGAACCAGGTTTCCTATGAGGGTGTCAATTTCTTTGGTGCACTGATATCGTGGGTCGGTTCAATATTTTCTCCCGGATATAACTTCCAGGATTTGACAAGTGAAATTCATTTGGAACCTGGAGAGAACCGCATAGAAATAAATGTCATCGGGGCTAATGGCGTATCTTTGACTTATACGATAGACCTGTTTAGGGAATACCCGACTGCGGATTCATCGGATAAAACATTGCAATATAGTGTCAGTACCAACAGCAATTTGATTCCTGTCGGCATAGCTTTGGATACGGCACTATATGTCAGTAGGGGGGATAGTTCGTATCGTAAATTCTGTATTCAGTTCCCGTTCGGCGTTCGTCTGTGGTTCAAGGGAACGACCTATTTCCGCAGCACCTGTGTTGATTTGGATTTCTCCAAGGCATCAATCGATACGTTATTCCTGGAGGATGAATATGGAAATAAGCAAGTTATTTTTGTTGAAGATGACAACATTGCTGAAAGCAAGAATGAAAGCGATGACGATAGTAGCGGAGTTGACGAAAATGAGAATATTCCTTTACCGTATAGGAATTTGTTAGGGCACAAGGTCTATGCTACAGGATATATGGCCCTTTATGATCGGGCTTCGATTTCTGCCGATGAAGTTGTCGGTGAAACGGTCGAGGTTTGCGCAGGAGCAAATGTTCTTGCACAGATGACTGTTGAAGGGGATGTCTTGTTACGGTCCAATTCAAATGTCGAGGATATTACTTTAGGTGGAAATCTGTATATGCAGGATGGTGCAACGCACGGACAAATTGAACATAGGGATGTCCATATTGCGGACATACCTGTAAATTATTTCGTTACAGGAATAACGGATTTTATTGTCGGCGTGAATGATTCGGCAACGATATCTTCTGGTGCATATAAGGATTTCCATGCCTATGCAAATTCGGAAATACATTTTGAGGAGGGGGAATATTATTTCGACTCCTTTGTCGTAGAACCTGATGTCAGGGTGTACTTTGATGGCCCTGTTCGTCTGTGGGTACAAAACGGTATCAGCATTGCTGACCGTGCGGGGCTCTATAATTCTCCAGGTGGAGCAGAAAATGTATTCCTTTATACGAATACAACTGACTTGATGTATTTCGGAGTCTATTCTGATTTTGCGTCCATTCTTGTCGCTCCGTTCGCATCCGTGAGCCTTGCTACTCAATCTAGGTGGGAAGGATTGATTTGGGCTAACAATCTATACGTACAGGCGGATGCCGTAATTGAATAGGAGTGAAAAAATGAAAAAGATACTAATTCTTCTATTCCTGATTGTCGGATTTTCCTTTGCCGATGTCATTGCCCAGCGATATAGCGATGGCAAAATTCATAGGGCGCTTCCCAGCTGGATAGATATGTCAGACGCGGAAGTTGTGCCTTTTTCGGTGAACGGGACTGTTCTCAGTCTTCCCGAAGCAAATCAATTTACATATATGTCGCGAACATATTCAAATCTTACCATTTTTGCCGATGGCCGCATTTCTTTCGGAAATCTGACTAATGGTCTTGATAAGGACATCGAACCCTATCTACAGCCTATTTCTGCCGATGTCAACATGGGAAACTCTTTTAGATGGAGGTCCATCGTCGATGCGAATTCGAATTATCTTACCGTTGTAGAAATGGGGCCGTTTCTGTATAGGGGAAAATCCTATTCTGTCCAGTCGTCTTTCTTTATAGACGGTGAAATTCAGGTACAGCTATGGCAAAACGATGTTGCTCACGCCAAACCGGAATTGCTTAATTGGATGCGTCCGGTCTTGTATAACGGAACTGTAAAAACACGTCCGGAGAAGAAACAAGTGACCAGAATGGATGTCTATGGGCCGAATGGTTTGAGACCAGGATGGATAGCGAAATCATTTAATGGGGCCGGGGTTTCTATTACTGAACCAAACGGCATTGGAACTGGCCTTCTTGTGAATATGGGAACATTTTCGCAAGCTGGGGGACTCCTTGCTTATGATTATTCTAGAGAGTACCCCGTAGTTGGAGGAATCCGTAATATCGAAGTCAAGATGCTTAATCCGGTCGATGTTGACGATAGTCTTTGCATTTGGTATTTTGACGAATTTCAAGGAACCGTCTATGCAAATTATCCATCTATGAAGATGAACCAGACGATGGGGGTGTTTAGTCCCGAAGACTACACCTACCAGTGGGGTGGACCTTTCTATACATCGCTTTATGTAACTAGGCCTGCACCAGGTTTCAAGTTTCAACTGGCTTACCCGCAAAACCAGAATATGACATTTAGAATAGGCCGGATTGTATACAATCTAAAGCAACTCCCGTCAATCCAGTTTCTGCCACCTAAACCATATCAGTTGACTTTTTCGATTACGGGAAGTGGTCGTGTATCGATGAACTCCCCGTCGGGTACTTCTCCGTTTAGCCTGTACGAAGGTGAACATGCTTCCGCTTCAATAATAGGCAAGGCCGGTTCGACGATAGAACGGATTACGGTGAATGGAAAAGTTGTTGTTCTCAATGGAGAAATTATTTCGAAAATGCCTCCCATAAATCCGTCGTTTAATGCAATGAGGGCCGCAAATGAATATGTAAAGCTTTTTAAGGTCTATGGAAACAAGCCGTATTCGAAGATTGATTTTGATATCACGGCCATGCATGAAAATGTGAATGTGGTCGTTGAATTTGCTCCCTGTGAGGCGAGGACGCTCGATGTCGTACCGGAAATGGTAAAGACCGATTCCTATCTTGATCCCGTCAACCAGTCAAATGCGAGAAAGTTTACATCGGCATTTTTCAAGGACGCCTTCGGTTCGACTGTGCAGAAGCAGGATTCTCTTGCTGACGGAAAGTATATTGTGTCAGCCGTATATAGTGATGCTCTCGGAAAAACAAAATATGAGCCGATGTCGTTTGTGCGTGATACGACTGCATTCGGGTATATGGATATGGCTTGCGAAGCCTGTGTGACCGCGGCGAATAATTATTACGACGGAACCGATTCTACAGACAAACCGAATGCGGAGAGTAATGCCTTCACGGAATTCGAACCGAGATATGGAAATACTTCCGGTTCCTTCGGAAGGAATGCAGGGATAGCGAGGCGTTCTTTTGAATATCAGCAGCAAGTCCAGGAAGCCTACGGTTTGCCCGCTTCTGTTGCGACGGACTTTCTCTATTTGGATTATTTGAACGAAGACAATATATCGGATAATTTCAGGAAAAGAATCAAGAACCCTGGCGGAAAGCATTTGACGATATCTCGCGATGCTGAAGGGCGTTATACGCAAAGTGTAACGGATGAAAAAAACAGGACTGTATCGGCATGGACATACGATGGCGAGAATGAACTCGTTGTCATGAACGAGTATGATGGCTATGACAGGTTGATTCGATCTTATCTTAGGGATTACCCTGCGTTTGCGGATACGATGGGCTATGATGCCATGGGGCGCCTGCTCTCGAAAAAATCCAATGACCGTGGCCTGGTGGAATATGCCTATGATTCCCTGGGAAATTTAAGGTTTACGAGAAACGCTCGCCAGAAGGCTTTGGGAAATAACTACTTTATGGCGAATGTATATGACGGCGAAGGGCGTGTTGTCGCAATCGGCGAAGTACATGGCGGTCATGACTTTGCCGCCCCAAATACGGCGATTGCTTCCGCAGCTCTTACTCCCATAGTCCGCACAGTTTACGGAAAGCCGACATCCGATACATTGACCCTATACGGGGTAAACCTGAACAGCTCGCTGCTTGGAAACATTCTGTCTCAGATGGACGGAATACGCGATTATGATGTCGGGGCTATCATTGCCTACGACGGTGAAGGTAATCCTGTATCTATAAAAATGAAGTCCTATGACCGCATTGGGCGCATGTCAAGACAGTGGGTCGTCTACCTGTTTGACGATGTTCCCGCGGTACAATTGTCCTATGTCTATAACTTGTCCGACGAACTGGCTTCTTCTACCTATTCGGAATGGAATGGAAGCGGTTGGACGCAAAAGTCAACAAGGACTAGAACTTACGACTACAAGGGTCGTCTCGTTGAAACACGCGAAGGCAATTCCATGTTGGCTAGTTATACGTACAGTGCAAATGGGAATGTTGTATCCAAACATTATTACGACGCGGGGACTGAGGTGTTTGCAAAAACTGTTCGGCGCGATGTATACGGAAGACCCGTTGTACTAGACTATAGGAACGGCTCTACGGAGCTTTATTCTGAAAACATATCGTATGAAAATCCCTTGTCTGTGCGACAGTCAACCGTGGCAAGAGTGTGGGCTGATGCGGGAACTGTAGGCCGAGTTGTAGAAAATGCTGGCTATACCTATGACTATCTGGGCCGTCTGACGGAAATGTCCGGAACTAGAAATGCAAGTTATAGTTACGACGAACTTGGACGATTGACTGTCAAACACGAGGGATCTCAGGCTGTAGGGTATTACTATGGTTCTCAGAGCCATCAAGGGTATTATCGACCTTATGGTATGACAATTTCGGGTAGAAGCTATACCCCGTATGAGTATTATTCTTACGACGCTTCAGGAAATGTGTGGCTAGACCGTTATGCTCGTGCCGCCTACGAACTGGATGCCAGGGCGTTGCCGGAGAATGTTCGGTTGTATCCTGAAGTCCCGTCTGGAATTTCAGAGAATAATTTGGATGATTTCGAGTCTTTAGAATTGGCTCGAATCCGTATGTCCTATGACGAAAATGGACAACGTGTGTATTTTGACTACAGTGACGGAAGTTCTGGTTACGGAGAGGCGAACCTGAGCGGGGTGGGCGTTTACCGCAAGGAAGGAAGTGGGGATTATACTCTTGTACGGGAGGATTTGATTGCTGGCGGCTACCGCAAAGATGGCGCAGCGTATTTCCCTGTGACAGATGTTCAGGGCAATATAAGGGGCTATGCAAATACATCTGGAGTCCAGAGCGCATACGCCTATTACCCATACGGGACACTAATTGACTTGGCCCATGACGATGCTGAAGATTCAAGACGCTGGCAGGCCAAGGAATTTGATTCCTACATAAACAAGTATTACTTCGGTGCACGATTCTATGACCCACTCTTTGGACTATGGCTTACGCCGGACCCTGCCGGACAGTTTGCGAACCCCTATACTTATGGCGGTGATCCGCTAAACTACATTGACCCGAACGGAGAAAGCTTGACAGCCGCAGTTATTATTGGGGCTGCTATTGGTGCGGCCATTGGCGGAACTGTTTCTGCAGTGAATTGCAGTGGTGCAAATGAAGTTGGCTGTGGAAAAGCGATTGCGCAGGGAGTGGCAATGGGGGCTTTAAAAGGTGCAGCATCTGCTGCGGTTGGCTATGGTGCAGGAATTGCGGTTTCTGGTATTGCTGAAGCGGCCGGTGCTGCTCAAACAGGTTATGCTGCTCTTGAAATGGGTAGTTCTGCGATGTCTGCTGCTGCTCAAGGTGCGGCTGTTCAGACGGGAATAGTTTCTGGAGCTTCCGCATGGGCCAGTTCTGTTGTGTCTAGTGCTTTTGATCGAGGAAATGAATGGTATCGATTTGACAAAAGCTTTGGGGAAGATTTGAAAAATGGGGTTATAGGGGGACTGGTTGGTGTTGCGTTTGGGGCCATATCTGGTGCTTATCAATATAATACAAATACTGCATATCAGTGGAAAACCCATGAAAATGTTCTAAAGTATGCTTTAAATAGGTATAATCCTGAAAACGGACTTGGTGCAGAATATATATTGAAATCTGCTGATTATGTATATAAAGTAGAAGGCGGTGTTGAACAAGTTGATTTTCAGCTACAAAGTCGAGGAAAAGGGTTGTCCAATTATGATTATGAAAAGAATTTGATATCTTTGGATGATGCTGATATAAATTCACCTAGTAAACTTTATTCTACTGTAGCTCACGAAATGAGGCACAAACCATTATGGGAGAATACTGGAAGCGTTTTAGATTGGCAATTAGAGAAAAGTTTTGATACTGAAAAGTATGCAACCGCTCTTGGAACCCAAGAAAAAATAATAAATAGAGAACTGATGTCTCACAAGTATTTTAGATTTTGGGATTTGTCTCGACAAATTGAGATAAAAACAAATTATATTCGATATAAGGACTTTCATGATGCGCGTTTTGATTTACAGTATTAGTTTACTTTCTCTTTTTTTGCAGGGTTGTGGCTTTGGTGAAAAAAAAGATGAACCTCAAATTGAATCTATAAGTAATGCTCGTGGAGAATGTTATCACTATGAAATGTGCCTTTATAAAGATGTAAGATATCATTGCATTATGGATACCGCTGTAGTAGATGACATTGCTCACTTTATTGAAAAAGTAGAACATAATATAAAAGATTGTCGCAATTGTTTCATGGATACAACGATGGTAAATGAATTACTTCGGGAAGCGGAAAAACAAGGATATAATACAGAATCTGATACAAGTAATCTATATAAAATCTTTTCTATTGAAGGATTTTACGATCTCAGAAAAACAAAGCATGCCAAACATTCTTGTTGTTACGCAGCGAATAAAAGTAATGGTTGTGACACATTGAAAGTAACGACAATTATCAAAGACAAAAAAAATGTTCCTCATGGAAGTTTATATGAAATTATAAAGGATTCCTCTGGATGGAAAATTCTCAAGATGGATCTTTGGGTACATTGACTTCGCTAATTCAACATTTTGGCTTGGCCTATTTCCCTGTGACGGATGTCCAGGGGAATATCAGGGACTATGCAAATACATCGGGAGTCCAGAGCGACCCATACGGAGCACTAATTGACTTGGCTCATGACGATGCTGAAGATTCAAGACGCTGGCAGGCCAAGGAATTTGATTCCGACATAAACAAGTATTATTTCGGCGCACGATTCTATGACCCGCGATGCTCTTCGTTTCTGCGAAGGTCTCTCACCTCAGCTTCTTGCCGCAGGATGTGAGCCAAAAGCGACTCGTATTGATGAGTCGTGATGGCGAGAGTGAGCGCTAATTAGTTTTTTTTATGCGTCTAGCGCGAACGGTCGTCATAGGGTCGAGGTCAAGAAGCGCGTGCTCGCCATGGTCGCCCAGATGGACAAGGAAGGCTTCGGCAACTGCACGAACCTTTACGAATGCCAGGCCGCCTGCCCGAAGGGTATCACCGTGGATTACATCGCCAAGATGAACCGCGAATACCTCGGCGCCACCGTGACCTACGCCGAAAAGGTGTACGGAAAGGACTAATTAGGAATGGGCGCATCCCGCGCCCCTCTTTTCTTTATGATGGGGGAAGAATCCCCCTAGCTCCAGCCCCTTTGGGTCTTCCGCGCACCCCCACTGCGGGGCTCATTCGCCGCCCCGCAACGCCCCGCTTTTTTCTCTATACCTTTGGGGATTTATTTTGCTGACTATGTGGGTTGGTATACCAAATTGCTTGATGTGGTTGCTTTGATGATTTTCAGTTTTGCATTGAATCGTTGTTGCTCGGCGTTAATCAAACGGGCTATGTATTCAATAATATTCGTTTTTAGAGGAATTCCAATATTTTTTGTCGTTGTGTGGTTTGGCACCATTGCTATTGATGGTGATGGATATATATAGATGCAATGAGCGACGGATTGCTGATTTATTGAGTCATAATTAGCATAAATATGCAATGAAATTTCTGTGTTATTCCAGACTTTTGCAATCACATTAACTTGGTCAGGCAAGAATGCGTATCTAACACCATTATGTTGGGCGATAATTTCTATGAGATGTGAAAGAGTTGTGATTCCATTGCTATAATTTTCTGCAAGAATATCCCAATAGCAGGGATATTGTAGGTTGATCCCTTGACAACTACTATTGTACACCCACGCCCAGCCGTTATTAGAATTTGCTATGTGGCAGAAAGTACCCGGTAGAATGTGAGATATATGCGGATAGCCGGGATTTCTTGTGAGCAATCTGTCTGCAAAATTTGGTGGTGCAAATGGACTGCTATATGTGTATATTGGAGGTATGTCGGATTTGCAGCAAAGTGTGAAATTCTCTCTGCAAGGCTGTAGCATGAGCAGATTGTCGAATAGCGCGTTTAGGATTACATTTTTCATTTTAACCTTCTTCCGATTTTCAATCGGTTTCCTTTGGTAGGGAAATTATATCGAAGTATCATTTCTTTGCGATTTTTAAGTGATAAATAGAACAAAGTGTGATGTAAATCACATTTTGTTGGCGAAAATGCGCCCGCAATTGTGTAAAGTCGCTTCCGCATTTGCGGGAGCGGCTTTTACATTGTGGGGGTGTTGCCTGAACTTTTGCTTTTGTTACAATGTCACTTGTGTTGAACTGCGGGGGCAAATGTCCGGGCGGTTTTGTCACTTGTGCAAAACGGCCCGGTCTTTTGCCGGAGTGTCTTTTACACTTATGCGAAGGAGCCTGAACATTTGGCCGAGCACCTTCACCGCTTAGGTGATGGTGCTGGGGTATTTGCTGGAGCGGCGTTACCACGGTGATGAAGTTGCTTGGGCTTTTGCGCGAGTGGTTTCACCACTTGTGCAAAGGCGTTTGGACATTTGAGGGAGTAGTTTTTACAAGGTGAAGTAGGTGCCTGGACTTTTGCCGGGGCGTGTTGCATTCTTGTGTAAAGGGGCCCGGGCAAATGTCCGAGGGGCAACACTACTTATGCAAAGGTGCCTGAACATTTGGCCGAGCACCTTCACCGTTTAGGTGATGGGGCTGGGGCATTTGCTGGAGCACCTTCATCACTTATGCAAAGACACTTGAACTTTTGCGGAAGCAGCATTTACAAGGTGACATTGATGCCAGGACATTTGCAGGACTTCCAACCACATTTTTGGGCTGCTTTTCGGGGCTTTTGCCCCCCTTACCACCAGAGTTTCAGGCGCAAGTAGTCGATGGCCTGGTGCGAGAGAATCCACCAGAGTGTGCGCTTGCCCGCGAAAATCTTCGCTATCCCTGTCATGCCGGGGCGGAACCACGGGGGAGTCGCCCGCACGAACTCGCCGCGCACGGCGAAGGTGTTCTCCTGGTCCTTGACACTTGCCGTCGGGTTCATGAGCGTGGTGCGGAACCTGTACACGTAATCGGGACGGCTCTTGATGGCCATGAAGCCCTCGCCGCCAAGCCGCACGTTGTTCACTTCCAGTTCGCTCACGTCGGCCTCCATGTAGATTTCTTCGATGGATGCCAGCTGGAACAGCTCGCCGCCCTGGTTCACATGCGACCCCACGCGCTTTTGCAGGTCGCCCTCGATGACCACCGCGCTGTCCGATTCGCAGCGCACCACCGAGCGAGAGAGCTTGTAGCGCACCGTCTTTAATTTCGCCAGTGTCTGCGAGAGCTTGGCCTGCTGTATGCGCAGGTCGGCCAGCTGCCTGTTCGCCTGGGCCTTCTGTATTTCGCGGCGGTTGTCCTGCTCCTGGGCCATCAGGTCGGCCTCTTCTAGCTTGAGTTCCTTCTGGTCGAGTCGCAGGAGCTCGTCGCCCTTGTACACGATGTCGCCCGGCTTCACCTTCACGCTCTGGATGAACCCGTCGAAGGGGGCGCTCAGGTAGGTGATGTGGTCGGTCTTGAGCATGGCCGGGGCGCTTACCCTGTAGGGGATGGGCACCAGTGCCGCGAAAAGCACGAACGCCGTAAGCAGGATGCCCAGCAGTTTTGCCCAGGTGTGTTCGTGGCCCAGCAGCTTGGCTAACCCCTCCCGCGCGGCACGGGCGAACCTCTTGCCGAACCAGCCGCTCTTGCGGTAGAGTTCGTCTATCCTTGCGCTAGTGAGCGTTGCTACCAGGTGGATCTGGGCGGACTCCTCGTCGTCAAAGGGGTGTGCCCCGCGTTCGCAGGTGATTACCGCGATGGTCTCTTCGCCCCG
Source organism: Fibrobacter sp. UWOV1 (assembly GCF_900142495.1). NCBI lineage: Bacteria > Pseudomonadati > Fibrobacterota > Fibrobacteria > Fibrobacterales > Fibrobacteraceae > Fibrobacter > Fibrobacter sp. UWOV1. The sequence continues at coordinate 21,597 of NZ_FRBA01000016.1, forward strand.
CCTTACCGGGACCGAGAGCATGTGCCCCACGCCGTAAGTCTTGCTGTAGTACTCGTGGATCCGGGTGGCGAGCGGGGTGCCGCCGTCCGGGGGCGGGTAGGCTATGCTGGCGTCCTGTTCGTAGGCCTCTTCCATGGCGCTCTCCAGGTCGCGCACCACCTGCATCTTGCCCTCGAAATGGTCGGTGTGGCTTATGGCCGCGAGCACCACGTAGTCGTGCTTGACCATGCCGATGCTCACCCTTTCGGCGTGGTGGCGGTCGGCGATTTCGCCCGCGAGTGCAAGTGCCGCCGTCTTGAAGGTCTTCGCCTCGCCGACAACCCGCACGATGTCCAGAACCTCGTTCATCTGCCCTATCTTGGAACTGGTGGTGCGCAACGCGTTCTGCAGCGCCTTGATGATGGCGCCCTGGTCGAACTGCGGCTTTTCCTGGTTCTGTGCGGTCATTGGACTGTCGGTTAGGGTGTGGTTTGGGTGGAAATAATAGTAAAAATATGCCGACATGCAGAAACCGTTTAGAAATGCTACAGTCCAAAGGCGCGTAAGAATATCTGAAGCATTTTGAAACATCTGCGGTCGCCCCAATGCCCCCAAAAGCCTGTTTTTGCGGTTGGCACGGTATTTGCATAAATGCCAGCATTATCAGAAAATCAGCCTTTTTTATGAGGAGAGGAGTTCCTATGACAAGGACCTATAACATCTTTATTAGCCATTCCTGGGGCTATGGGGAAGACTATGAAACCCTGACCGGCTTTCTTGACGGGCATCCGAATTTCTCATGGCGGGATTATTCCGTGCCGAAGGATGACCCTATTCACAATGCTCGTAGCAGGGCGGCGTTGCGAGCCGCCTTGCAAGAGAAAATACGCCATGCGAGTTGCGTGATTGTTCCGGCGGGAGTCTATTGCACTTATTCTGACTGGATTGAAGAGGAAATAGGCATTGCCCTGGAGATGGACAAGCCTATAATTGGCGTTCGTCTGCGCGGTGCGGAGCGGGTTTCGTCTATCGTTCGAGACAATGCTATCGATATTGTAGGCTGGACTAGCGATTCAGTTGTTGATGCTATTAGGTATTATTCAATATAAAGGAGAGAATTATGAGTAGAAAGGCTCTAGTTGTCGGAATTGACAATTATTCCGGTTGCCCTTTGCACGGTTGTGTAAACGACGCTTGCAATGTCGCCGAGTTGCTGAAAACGCATGCAAACGGCGACAAAAATTTTGATGTGATATTGAGAACGGATGCCGTACCAAAGGACAAGTTGCTAAGGGACATCCAGCAACTTTTCGCGGGCGAAAGCGAAATCGCCCTGCTCTATTTTTCGGGGCACGGATGCAAATCGGATATGCTTGGAGAGTACATCTGCACGCCGGACGGAACCGAAATGAGTCCGGGTATCAAATTGACCGAAATAACAGAGATTATCGGAAGGTCGAAGTGCCACAACAAGGTGGTTATCCTTGACAGTTGTTTTTCGGGCGGGGCCGGGAATATGCCCCTGCTTTCGAACGACAAGGCCGCACTTGATTCGGGCGTGACATTCTTGTCTGCTTGTGATAAGAACGAGTGCGCTATGGAAGGGGCGGATAGTGGGGTATTTACCAGCCTGCTTGTGAATGCGCTGAAAGGCGAGGCCGCCGACCTGCTTGGGAATGTATCGCCCGGTTCGATATATGCGTATGTGGACAAGGCCCTGAGTGCCTGGGACCAACGCCCGATATTCAAGACCAATGTGCGGGAATTTGTCTGCCTGAGGAAGGTCTCGCCGCCCGTTTCTTGTAGCGAACTGAAACAGTTGAAGAATTTCTTTAGCAGGCCGGAAGAAGAATTCTCGCTAGACCCGTCGTTCGAGTTTACGAATACGCCGAAAGTGGATCACGAATTGATACAGCCGTTTGCTAAGTCGGAAAATGTCAAGAAGTTCAAGTTCTTGCAGAAAATGGTTTCTGTCGGGTTAGTTGAACCGGTTGGCGAAGAACACATGTATTTTGCGGCGATGCATTCCAAGGGATGCCGCCTGACCCCGTTGGGTAAGTATTACTTGCATTTGGCTCAAAAAGATAGAATATAAGGAGAACGCCATGGAAAAGAAACGCACATTCATTAGTTTCGACTACGACCATGACAAGGAACTCAAGGAGTGCCTTGTTGGTCAAGCAAGGAATCCCGACAGCCCGTTTGAAATAACGGATATGTCTATCAAAGAAAAGATAGATGACAACTGGAAAAAGAAAGCCCGCAATAGAATAAAAGGCTGCGATGTTGTTGTAGTTATTTGTGGAGAACATACGGATACGGCGACCGGAGTTACAGCTGAACTAACCATTGCGCAAGAAGAAAAAATCCCGTATTTCCTGTTGAAGGGCCACCCAGACAAGGTTTGTAAGAAGCCAAACCATGCACTAGCATCGGATACGATTTATAAGTGGACTTGGGATATCCTTAAGCTGTTGTTCCAAGGTAAACGCTAGATAAATTATGCACTGAGAAACCCCTGTCGGCTCTCTACCGGCAGGGGTTGTTTTTGCTTATTTCAGTAGTTCTGCGATGATTCTTGCTTGAACATTGGGATTCATTTCGATGTACATGGTGCCACCGCGCATGAAATCGTATTTGTCCTGAAGTCGGCCAAGCCATAGCCAGTTACTTTGCCTTGTTGCGTGAAATTTCCAGGCAACTTCCCTTGCGTAGCCAAGATTATCGGTTTCGCTAGGTTGTAGAATCCTAGAAGATGTTACGAGGCCGATGGCCTTGATATAAAGCCCAGCCTTTGGACTGAACGACTTAAGGAAGACTATGTCCCCTATATTTATCTGGCGGAGCATTTCGTGAAACGCCGGAGCGTCCTTGCTGTTCCAGCCAATACAGGCGATGCCTTTGCTGATGAATGTTGATGCGTGGTCTTCTGTGCCGCTAGAATATGCGGCTCCAATACCATAAAACATGTTTTACCTCTCTAATAAATTTAGGTATAGTTTTCTGTTAATGGAGTGGGCCCTGTTCCACAATTTCGTGGTATTACAATCAGCTCACTAGCCTACCGCATAATAGAAAAAAACAGGTATGATGGCAAGGGGGTAGAAAAAAGAACCCTGCTATAGCAGGGCCTTAGAAAAAACTAATCTTTGTCTTTTTCACTTCGATATACTTGCCATTCTCCAATGTTTGCCCCGAAAATTCTCCGGGGCTCGAGACCGAAATCATTTAGCTCTTTCCATACAGCATAAACTTTCTTTTTTCCTGCTTCCGTCGAAGGAACTAAACCTATATAGGTTGATTCAGGTAGACGGATATTCTTTTCTGGAGTTAATTTAAAAAAGCCATGTCTTGCGAGAATTTCTTCCCTTTGATCCGTTGTTGAAGAATCTGAATCGGAATCAAGTGTAATAACCATCCTTACTTTTTCAGCCATAAATACTCCTTGTTGCTGAGTTTAGTTTATAGACTAAAGATGTCTTTTTCTTGATGAAAATCCAATAACTTTATTCGAAAAAACTTTACGGTGTGACGTGTGTCATGCTAATTGAAAAATGAATACGGTTATAATACGCCCACGTTCCAGCGGTATACAAAAAAAATCGGACTGCGGGGCGGGGTGTGGGGTGAATATGGGGGCTTTTTACCCCCATTTGGGGTGTTTGTGGCTGGTCAAATAGCTTTCTTTATTATCTTTTTCTTAAAAATAAGAACAGATTTTGTTCCTATGAATGAATCGGATGTAAAAGTAAAAGGGCCTGGTCCCTATTCGATTGAGCGGTTGAAACCGCGATTTATGGTGGATGCCCTGTCCATCGGGATTCTGATTTCGAAAAAAGTTTAATAACAGGAGTACCAAAAGATGAACAAGTTCAAGACACTACTTTTCTTAGCCGTGTTTGGCGGAATAGGCCTTTGGGGCTGTGACGATTCGTCGTCGGCAAGTGAAGACAACAACGAAACATCCGCTGTTGAATCGTCTTCAAGCGTAAAGGACTCTGATTCCACCGAAGAGTCATCCTCTTCGATAGATAAAAAGTCGTCTGGCAATGAATCTACGGAAAAAGACAAGTCTTCGAGTAGTGAGAATATGTCTAGTAGTTCCGCGAAAGAAACAAAGAATTCATCTGACTCCAAGAGCTCCAGTTCCGTAAAGACAGATGATTCTTCTAGTAGTAACAAGGGTAAGTCCAGTTCGTCAGTGAGTTCGTCTTCGAGTGAAAAGCAAAGTAGTAGTTCCGTAAAGTCTTCCAGTTCTTCCGTGAAACAATCATCTTCGTCAGTAGCTTCAAGTAGTAGTTTTGTAAGATGGGGCGATCTTCCCCCGAATTTTTCGTATGGTGAATTTGAATATGAACAGCGTATATACAAGTATCTGACTGTGACAGGAAAAGATACTAATAATAAAGCGGCAACAATCAATGTTATGGCAGAGAACTTGAATGTTGGTATAATGGTTGATGGTTCTGAGAATCAATCTGACAACTCTAAAGTTGAACGCTACTGCTATAACAATGATACCACAAAATGCCTAAATTATGGTGGACTTTACCAATGGGCTGAAATGATGGGCTTCAACGATAGTTGTAATACCAAGAGTTGTGCCCATTTGATTCAAGAGAATCATCAGGGAATTTGCCCAGATGGTTGGCGTTTGCTTACATACAATGATTTTTATATTGTAGTTCACGCAGATGGAAATGATGCGGGCGTGAAAGGTGTAAGGTCGACCTCTTTTGGCGGCCTTAACTATACAGGGTATAGTTTAATTGCCGCTGGATATAATTGGGCATATGAGTTTTCGGATCTTAATGATTACACATATTGGTTTTATCCTGAAGAATCAAAGAATTATGCCGAAGAAGGTGCTGTTGCCGGATCACAGGGGAAATCATCTACGGGAAATTCTCGATCCGATCAATATAAGACATATGGTTTTTCTGTGCGTTGTGTACAAGTGAAAAAGCAGGTGAATCGTTAAATCTCAATATGTTAAAGGGCTTGTAATATGTCTAAAAAGAATAATAAAAAAAGAATCGGCGAGTTGAACTACAAAATCGAATCTTTAGAACCTCGCATGATGATGAATGCGGATGTTGTCTTGGAGGACTTTGAGGACAATATATCCAATGTTTCAACTACAGTTGAAAGTGCCCTGAATGAAGTTGATGATTTGCAGTTGTCCGGACTTGGCTTGAGTGAGTCTCTTGATTCTGCTTCTGCATATTTTTCTGGTGTCGGCTCAAATATACGGTCTTTGGTATCTACGGCATTCGAGAACTATAGAGATGCATTGCCCGATGGGACAACATCTGTCCCCTTGGCTGCACTTGTTTCTGGATTGAACACGAATCTCCCAGATCAGTTACCGTCAAATATTGGAAATCCCGTTTTTAGTGCCCCAAATAATGATACACTCAAGCTAGATTTTGATGTTCAGAATACATTGAACGCTAGTGAACTTGAATTAGATGAAATTGGATTGGGTGTAGACAATGCTTCAATTAGTCTTTTGGCAACGGGGAGCCTGTCTATTGAAATTGATTTAGATGCCGATGATGACGGAGAATGGTTCGAAAATGCAACAGATGTTGAATTGTCTGCAAGTGTAGAATCGATAGGTGTTTCTGTACCGAATGTTGGTGCATCGTCTTCGTTTATGGGACTGGCTGTAGTTGAAACTAGTTTGTCAGACACTACGCTAGATAGTGCCGACATTGTTGCTACATATCGGAATGCAACGACTGATGTTGGACTAGATTTGGAGTTCTCTCTTGATGCAAATGATGACTTTCCTTTTGAATTTGTAGATGTTAATGATGTTATCAAGGTGAAAGGCCCGGAAAATGGCGAATTCTCTGTGAATATGCCTAGTTTACAGCCTAAACAGGGCATAGGCAATTTCTCCCTAGAACATATTTTCGACAACAAGGTTGATTTTTCGCAGATTCCCTTTATTCACAATTGCGATTATGAAGAAGTTAAAATTTCTGACATTGTCGGAAACATACAAGAGTATTGGGCCAGAGCGTCTTTTGCGATTAATGGCGCAGTTGAAAATGGTGTTTTGAATCTTGAAAAAATCGGAACATATTTCGAAAAACTTGTTGAAGAAAAACAATCGATTCTTGGTTCTTTGCTGGAACACTTGTCTTTGGATGATGGAAACGGACATGTCGTGAACCTAGTCGGAGATGGGCAAAATGTTTTGCAAAATGTCGCCCTTTCCACATCGTATGAAGCTCCGACATCGCTTTATTTAAACATTACACCAACTATCGCCAATATGGCAACGGGAACTGATGAATTGGTGAATCTTGGATTGCTTAAACTAGGTGATCTCAATGTTGACTGCTCGGTTAGGATTAAATTAGATGTCCATATAAATTCTGCGACAGGAAAACTCTGCTTTGATAGCTTTAATCTTGACCGGTTTGATTTATTGATTTCAAAGAACAATATCAATGAAACCATTTCTTTAGGCTTGTTTAGCGCGACTGTTACAAACGGAATATTTAGCCTAACGGCAAGTTATGACGCAAATAATGGAAGTGTATTTACTGCAATACCAGAATTCTCGGTGGAATCAGCAACATTAAGGTCTGGCTCTGTGACAGTTGCAAAACTAGATTCTTCCGAAGGACCTTATGGATTCGGTTATGATTCGCTGACCGAAAACTGGATCGTGCCCGATGAGATTAAGGCGTTTGCTTCGCTTTCGGGTGAAACCCTTTCACACCAGGTTGTGGCGTATCTCCAGTCGATGCAAACCGCTCTCCGCAAACAGTTGGAAGACAATGTAAAATTGGATTTTCTGGGAGGTTCTGTCGGTGATGTTGTTGATATTGTAAATAAAGTTGATAAGGTTGTTTTTGGTTCCAGTGAAAATGCAGAAGATGGCTTGCTAAAAGTCGTTGAAGGCAGTAAGTATAAGGCTAACTTCTCAAGTGTCGAAGAATTTGTTCTTATCTTCAATGAGGCTTGGGAAAGTGTGTTTGGTGAATCGAATGCCTGTAGCTTATTCCTATTAGGGGATAATGCTCAAAATCCCATAAGCATGCTGGTGTCGAGAAATCCAGTCTCTAAAGAACTCGAAACTAGCTTGCCAACTGGATTGCCGGAAAATTTTGAATTTCAAAACTTCAGATTGGTTTTCAGTTTGCGCTTTACCGAAAGTAAAGATTTTGATTTGAATTTAGCAAAGTCGCTTGGTGATGGATTCGCAAATGTCGCTACATACGGCAACGTGTCTGCGGGGTGTAGTGCTGGAATTTCTTTTAGTTTGGATGTGAAATTTGATTATCAGACGATAAATGACGGGAACGGTGAAGACCCGGCTACTACATTGGGGGTTATTCTTGGTGAAGATAATATAGCGCTAAACGAAACTTACTACGAGTCGACCCCGTTTGACAAATTGAGTTTTAATGAAACAAGAACGGATGTAAAGCTAGATGGATCGACTGCAAATTTTGCCTTTACCTTTAAGGTGGATGACCAAATTGTATTAGTTCATAGTGGTCAAATTGATTCATCTAGTTTTGAGTGTGTTGAAACGGTTCAAGGCAAGGAAAACGAATTCACATCTGTGAATACTACTGGATTGCCGGAGATAGAGTATAACAAAAATATTAAGAAACTCATTATCAAGTCAGGAACAAAGTTTGACATATCAAATTCCGGCAGCGCAGACGCTTTTAGTGAACTTAAGTTAATCAATACTGTGCCGCAAACCTGCTTCTCAACAACATTTGATTCAAATAATTCAATTGTCATAAGTTTAAAAGGAGTAGGCAATGCTGATGATGTGGATATAACGCTTGATCTTGGTTTGATACAAACCTTTGCGACAGATCTTAACGATAAAGGCTTGTTGGATTCGCCTGATTGGAAAAAATGCTTGGATAAGTATTTGTCTTTGCAAAAGTCAGATGAAAATCAATTTGGCTTGGATGATGTATTATCAACAGGTGCTTTGGCAGAAGGTCGCTCCATCAAGAATACCTATGGGCTGTATGTTGTTGACATTAATGAAGGTACGGATGAAATTCTATTCGGATGTGACCCGTCTCTAATAAAAGGGTATAAAACAAAAAGAGAAGGCAATGGAATTAAAATCGATTCGGATTATTATACGCTTGAATCGAACTCTGGATTCAAGTATATGCGCATATCAGGCGTACTGAATGCTTCAGGTGCAATAGGAAGCCAAAAAGGTGTTTTGATAGAGAAATACTCTGAAAGTTTGGGGTATGCAAGTGAATATATAGACTTGAGTTCAGGTACGACAGACGTGGACGCTCTTCAGGAAAATTTAGATGGATTTGCGGCTGGAGCGTTTGTTGCAAAAGAAATTGAGAATAATGGTGTTGGTATCGGACTTGTTGACTCTCGTTATGTGAGTTATTGGCAAGACTTTAGCAAATTAGCAAGTGATGCTGATGTTTCTGAAATTTATAGGGTTACGATTTCGGATAATTTTTTAGCGGTCGTTGTCGGTAATGATAGCGTTCATGTTGACACAAAAAATTGCTCCGACCTAAATGATCTTTCCCGTGCAATTAAGGATTCGTTGGATGCGAATACAATTCAAGGTGTAAAGTCGGTTGTTGCTCAAAATAATCGGATAGTTTTCACGGTTGACGAAAATACTTCTTTAAGTTGGTTTGGCTATTTACATCAATTATCATCTTTGGGCTCAGATGATTTCAAAATAAAGGGTTCTTCCGCTTCGATAGATTTTGAAAGTTTGAATTTTGATGAGAATACAACGGTTCAGTCCTTTGTTACCACAATTAACACACAATTGAATGGAACGGGGGTGTATCTGTGTTATTCAGAAACGGATCCAGAATCGCATACTACTACATACTGGGACCATTTTGAATTCCGGTCAAATAGTCCCTTCTCCCTTGAAAACGTCGGCGCAAGTAAAATCCTCGAAAAATTGGGATTTACTACAATGAGGGCAAACTGCTGTGGCGATGGCGATTACCGCATTGTTGGCAAGACCTTGCTTGGCGTTGATTGGTCTAAATTATTTAGCCTTGATGAAAGTGCCGATGCCAAGGTAGAATTGTATGCGAAGGTCGATTTCTCTATTGGTAAAGCTATAGAGGTTAAAGAGGTTGATACTAGCGATCAGGAATTAATTGTAATCTCGTTGGATGAAAATGCAAATAAGAGCTCGTTTGCTGTTGGTGGATATGTTAAGTTTGGAGATGTTTACTTTAAGATTCATAATCTTGATGTAAATTCGGAAGGGAACGTCGATTCCATTACAGTTTCAAAAAATGATTGGATTGTTATCAAGGAAAATGCCTCGACTACAGTCAATTGGAATGATCCGAATATATCTTTAAGATATGTCGCCGCCATTGAGGCCACTTTCAATTTTGTTGATGTGAATCTTGTCGCTGACGGTTCAGTGCATGTTGAGGCGACTTTTACTGCAAACAAGAAGACGGATGCCAATAATGCTAACGATTCGTTCTTGAGTAACTGGGAATTCCAGAATCCTCAATTTGTGTATACATCGGCCAATCAACAATCTGAATCTTCAAATAAGTTCGAATTTGGCGGCGCTGTTGCGGTTCCTGGTTTTGACACATTCTATATCGGCGAAAACAAGATTGAACTAGAGGAAAAGAATGGTCTTCCATCAATAAAATCTGACTTCTCAGGCCTAGAGACTGCAATACATGATAAACTTTCTGATTTGTCAAATTTCTCAGTGCAAGATGTCTATGCCTTGCTTGATGGGCTTGTAGATCGTTTGACCGCCATTGCTAAGAATAGCGACATCAAAATTCCTGTTATCAATAAATCGGTTGGCGATTTGGTGAATGTCGCAAACGATATTCGAAAAATCGTGAACAATTTGCGTAAGGACAATATTGTTAGCTTGCAGGGATTGAATAATCGATTAATCAAATATCTTAATGATTTTGGTTTGACAAGTACACAGGGTAAGGAAATTTTTAAGTTAAAATACAACAATGAACTTCAGCAAATAGGCATAGAATTCAATGTTCGAAAAGCTTTTAGTTCTGTTCATAAATTTAATTTCGGTAATGGCTCAACAGGTATAAGCGGTAATGCTGATTTGAAGGTCTCAGGAGGGTTTTGGTTTGAACTTTCTGCGAATATGGATTCCTCCTTTGACTTTGTTTTGGGTGATGTAATAAAATTTGGCGCTGATATTGATATAGTTGGAGAAAAACTTTCGTTTAATTTGGGAATTGATGCTGCGGGTGATTCTGCAACTCAATCAGAAATAGCAGTTCTGCTGAAAGACTTAATTACGGTTGGTTCCAACAATAACGATGCGTTTATTTTTGGAAATGCCGCATTGATTGGAAAATTTGGTGATGAAGGAGTGTCTCTAACAACATGGAAGAAAAATGGAACTGCTGCTGATTTAAATCCTAATTGCGTCATTCCAATGGTCGTTTGTAGCAAATTGCCCATAAGTGTTTGTGGTTATTCTCTTGGCGATGTGTTGTTTGGCAAGTGGATGAACGGTGGTATTGTCAATGCCGCAAATGTTGAATCGGCAAAAGCCTATAAGTCCCAGATAGAGCAGTATTGTAGCGATTGGTTATCAGGAATAACACCTGTCGCTATCGGAGAGGCTGTAAAAGTAGTTTATGATTCTTCTAGGACGAGTAATCAAAATGATTCAGGATGTTCCTTAAGACTGAAAGAATCTGACTCTGCAAATAATGGCGATTTTGTCGTTGATTTTAGCAGTGTGTATTCTAAGATGGAGGAAATCTTAAGTGGTGATTTTGATTGGTTTGACAAGATAAAATTAGCTGTGACGGGCCTGAATCGTCTGCTAGACACCATGGAATCAAGCATTAACGGTGGCATGATGAGCGATTTGGTCAATGTGCCTGTAGTTGGCGGAACATTGAGCTCTGGAGTCGATTTCTTGAGTGATCTTAAACAGAAAATTCTTGAGCCATTCTCGAATTTTGTTTATGAATCAACCGGCATGACGGCTCAAATGGTTGCTCAAAAATTGAGTGAGCTTTTAGATGGCTATTTAATCATTCCAGGAGCAAGTGTACCTTCTATTAATGTGTCTTCTGGTGAAGAGTTATGGAAAAATGACATTAGTAACAATCTTCTATACCGACAGGGAAATGAATTTGCGGAATGGTTCTTTAGGTTAGGCGGAGATTACTCCTTTGGCTCCAATATTGGATTTGACCTTGGATATCCTGGACTTGGATTGGAAGCGGAAGGTGGATTAAACCTTAGTTTGTCCTGGTCGCTTGAATTTGGCTTTGGAGTGTCAAAGGAGAAAGGTTTCTATTTCATCTTCGGCGAAGGTGACGAAGTAAGTGCCAAGGTTTCGGGTCTTTTTGAAGATGAATCGAATGTTCTCGGCAAAATGGCCGGATTGGGCATGATGCTGGAACTTGATTCGGATGATGGCGTTGAGATTAATTTTGGCCTGAATTTCGAAGATGGAGTGTCAAATTACAGTGCCTATGAATCGGCCTTTGGCACAATGGTAATAGCTGATACATCAAAGAAACTTGTTGGGGTTGACCTTTCCCAGGCAATGGGAGTGCTTCCTCAATTTAGTTTTACCGCCAACGCAGATATTGAAACAAAAATTACTGTTGGCGTTTTGAAAGATGTCAAGTCGTCTGATACACCTAAATTTCCTAATGTAAGTGGAGATTTTGTCTTCCATTGGACAGATGGAAATATAACCCAATTGGGATTCAGTGAGATGAAACTCGATATGGGATCATTTATTAGTGGAGTTCTAGCGCCGATTGTATCCAAGATTCAAAAAGTTGTTGAACCGTTAAAACCACTAATTGATTTCTTGACAACGCCATTCCCTGTACTTAAAGACTTAGATATTATTATTACTCCGCTTAGCCTAGCCAAGGAATTTAGTAAAGGCAAATTTGATGATAGCATGGTCTATGCCATCAAAGATTTAATTGATTTGAGTGAAAAAATTGCTGCATTTGGAAATAATAAGAGTCTTTTAATTTCTTTAGGAAGCATGCCGTTAATAGGAGGTATGGGCGGAAACAAGGAAAAAAGTGAGGCCTTCTTAAAAGGGCAAACAGCTGCGTCTGATTTTGCAAAGATGCTTGATGATAAGAAAAATAATTTCCTATCAGGATATGAAAACGCCTCTAAGGATGCGTCATCGGCCCTTTCTGGTAATGGATTGCAAGTGGGTGATGGTTCTTGGCGATTTATCTGGGACAAACCGACTGACATTTTCAAACTGCTGCTCGGTCAAGATATTGACTTGGTCCATTATGATATGCCCAAGCTCAGTTTTGACTTTGACTGGGATACATTCATTCGTATTTGGGCTCCGCTTGGCGTTCGTTTAGGAGTGTCTTTCAATGCGAATATAGACCTTGCCTTTGGCTATGATACCTTAGGTATTCGACAGTGGGTGGGTAGCGACTATAAGGACTTTAGCCGATTGTTAAATGGTTTCTACGTAGATGACCTTGATGGAAAGGGTAATGATAAAAATGAGCTCTCTTTCTATGGTGGGTTAAAAGCCTCTGCCGAACTAAATGCTGGCGTGAGTGCTGGTGTAGGTGGTGGTGTAGGCATCAATGTAGGCTTCAATTTATTTGATCCGAACAAGGATGGTAAACTTCGCCTGAACGAAATTGAACGAGTATTCAAGGAAGAAGGCCTTTTTGGCATGTTCGATGTAAATGGAGCCATTACAGCCAAGTTGTATGCCTACCTTGATTTATTGTTCTATACCAAGAAGTGGAACATTACGGACGACATCACCCTATTTGAATTTAATTATGAACATCATTTAAGCCCTGTAATGATTTCAAAGTCGGGTGATGATGTCGTTGCGAATATTGGTTCTAATGCATCGAGCCGTGTAGCGACCAATGATTTGAATAAGACTCTGGATGATGGTGATGAAATACTAGAATTAGATGTTAATGGTAGCGAAGTCTTTGATAAATATGGGCATTCAGAAAAGGTTGATGGAAGGCTTATCATCAATGCCGAAAAGGGGAATGATAAGATATATATTAAGTTAGCTGAAGAAGATGATGTTGAAGCAGCAGATTTTGATATCGAAATCAATGGCGGCGATGGGGACGATTACATTGACCTTTCTGGATTGCAAATGGCAAGTAATCGCACCGTATTTATATGGGGTGGTGCCGGCAACGACACTATCATCGGTGCTGATGGCTTGAACATAATTTTTGGCGATATTGGGACAGTTCGCAAGAATGACGATAAATATATTATTGAAGCGAATGTTGACCCTGGTGTTGCCGGGAACGATATAATTTTAGGGGGCTCCAAGAAGGATATTATCTTCGGTGGCGCCGGAGATGACCAAATTGATGGCGGTGCTGGCGCTGATTTTATTTTCGGCGATGGTGGCCGTTACGATGAAACGGGCTCCATTCCCCAAATTGATAGGACCGATATCAGCCTCGATGGCGGTAACGATACGCTAATCGGTGGCGATGGCAATGATGCTATTTATGGCGGTGGTGGTGACGACCATGTTGATGGCGGTGCCGGGAATGATGAAATTTATGGCGAAAGAGGCCATGACCGCATTATGGGTGGCTCGGACGATGACACCATCCATGGTGGCGATGGGATGGATATTGTCTTTGGCGACAGAATAAATAGTACCCCGATGGACCTTGCTGCGCCCTTTGCCGTTGACATGTCTGCTGATAAAAAGACTGCTGCATTCAGTCAGGAATTTATTGATGCTCAGTTCAAGAACGGAACGTCCGCTTCTGAGGATGAGTTTAAGATAAAGTTAGTTGACGAATTGAATAATCCAGTAAAATATGCCCAAGAAATTAAAGCGGCTATAAACGATGATAATAATGATGATTTTGCTGATTATTCTTCCGATTTAAAAACGAATGGTTCTGATACAATCTACGGCGATGACGGTAATGACCTGCTCTTCGGTGATGATGGTGCTGATAACACTGATGGCGGAGCCGATAAGATTTACGGTGGCATAGGCAATGACATTATCGACGGCGATGGTGGAAACGATACCATCAGCGGCGGCATTGACAACGACTTGATTTATGGTGGTGCCGATGACGATATCATTGACGGTGGTGCCGGCAACGATATGCTGTACGGCGACAATGGTGTGGCCGATTACGATTCAAGTACATTAACTCTTGAAAATAAATTATCTGGTAAATCGGATAATGTCGATAAGGTTGTTTTCGGCGATAATCTTGGCTTGCATGGCGAATTATATGCCAATGCAAAGCTAAAACCCAATGCCAATGGGGGTAATGACAAAATAACTACTGGCCCGGGCATGGACTTCGTTGATGGTCAGGGCGGTAGCGACAAGATTACCGTTAAGTTGATGGGCGACAGTACCACGAATTACACCAATGTGACTGATTCGGGGTTGGATGGTTCCGATACACTTGTTGTTGAAGGCACGGAAAGTATTGACCGCTTGCTGTTGCGTCAGAATGAAAAACAAGACTTGGGCTTTGTTGCACTTCTGCCAATTACAGAAAATGATTTTGACTCTGAAATTAGCGAGACTGTAAAAAAGAATCTCAATTCCAACATTGAACGCGTGAACTACACCCAGGGAGTCGATGTCCTGAATGTTAACGCAAATGGCGGCGATGACCAGGTGTATATCGATGGAACCGCGCAAACGACCAATGTTGATGGCGGTGCAGGGGCCGATAAATTCTATGTTGGACAACTCTACAATTCTGACAGGGTTACCGGCACTTCGGCCAATATCCAACCTGTTGATGAATTCAATGCGACAAAGACGAACGAAGAGTCGTACCTAAGCGATGGTGTATCCAGTGGAACAAAACTCAATATTGAAGGTGGCTCCGGTGCCGATGAATTTGTTGCACTGAACAATGTGGGCGCGCTTAGTATGTCCGGTGGCCGTGGCGACGACACCTTCAGTGTATACTCTTTCCGCAAGGAAGATGGGGTAACTCCGTTTGACCGTGGTGCAATGACCATTGACGGCGGAAAAGATACGGATACGCTGAATGTTCGTGGAACCGATGCCGAGGATGTATTCGTCGTGACTAAGGAGGGCATGCTGAGCGACCTTGTTGCCATCAAGGCTGCCGGTGTCGAAAGTACTCAGTTCGATGCCGCTGCCGGTGACGATATGTTCTATGTCGTGGGCAACAAGTCTACCGATGTGACAGAACTTAATGGCGGTAAGGGCAACGATACCTTTAGCATGGGCGGTCTCGACAAGGAATACACACTCCGAAGCGCCAATACTGACGGTCAGACTGTTGATGTCAAGTATGAATTCGTTGATGCAAATGGTGTAGCCGATACGAGCAAGGAATCCTTGACGGAAAGTTTTACTGTCGTTGATTCCGATAGTGCGCCTGCCGTTTTCATCGTTGAAAACAAAGGAACTCAAAACCAACCTGACTTTGAAATACAAGAATCCTATGAAGTGTTTCTTTCAAGTGAAAATGCTGCTCCGGTGTCCTTCTTTGTTGGGTGTGCCGGACTTCAAAATAACCAAACTCTTGATGTGACGATAAGCGCGCCTGTTCCCTCAACGGTGGACTCCAATCGTGGAGACAGGGGCTTCCTTGTAGGATATAGGAAAAATGCGGGAGGTGGCATTGAGTGGGGAGAGACCATAACGGTCCATCCGACAAATAATACCCCTGTAGAAGTCTTTGTAAAGGCTCTTCAAGATGATTTAATCGAAGAAGGCGTTCGTAAGGCTATCGCAATTTCGAGTACATGGAACAATGGTTCCGCCAAGAATGTCTTGACGAAATCCGTGACTTCCGTGGGACTTGTATTTGCTGGAGAAAACAGAGACGGCGATGTTGTCGCGGGAAGACCGCTAGTCCGTACCGAAGAATTCATTATTGGCGCAAGCAACGAGTTCAAGGTGAATTCCATCTATGTGCCACAGCCCGATTCAAATGAAGCTGCTGCAAACCAGGTCCTTTCTTTCTATGTGGACGGAGTAAAGCAAAATTGGTCAACTAGTGATTATAATTTATCCGGCAATGTAGTAACGATCAACCCGAATCTTTTACAAGCTGAAAAAACACTTACAATATGTGTGCGTTCAAATGTTCTCCGTGTTGACGATTCCAAGGTGTACCTTGCTTACGAGGACATGGATATAGATTCGATTACAATCGGCAAAAAAACTGTTTGTGAATATACAGAAGGTTGTGATAGATACTATGAACTCAATGGCAATGTAATTACGTTCTACAACGGCATTACAAGACAACCGATGACAGTTCATGATGCAGTGATTGTGAATGCGAGTTTGCCGAATTGCTACGATTGGGAAAACTTTGAACAAACAACCCCGAATGCGTCTAGTTTGTCGAGCGACTTGCTGAATATTTTTGAGCACAATTCTGTATTGTCCGAATCTGGAAGGAGTGATTTTACAAGCACTTCTTACAATGTTGAATACAAAGGCCAGTTGTCTGATGGTCAAACCGTATATGTAAAAATTACTCCGACCCAGCTGTTGGCAAATTCGGAAGCCGTTACGGAAAGCAAGCGTCTGGTCGTTTCATGTTCCGGCTTTAGTTCCCAGGCTGATGGCTCCATTATTGTAAGTTTCGATAGTGAGAATAAGAGTCGTTCCATTACCGTAACTGCAGTTCCCGATAACGCTTTGGATGATTATGGAGTCACCAAAGTGGGTGAAAAAGACAAAAAAATCAATGACATTGATGGTGCCGTATACGCTTATGGTTACGGCAAGAGCATGATGCTTGATACCGGCAACCCGGCCATGCTTAATTACAAGCATGTTGTTGAGGGGCAAAGCGGCATGCAGCAGGCCTCGAACTTTAATGAACTGAACAATTTTGACGAAGGTAAGTTGTTCAGTCTCCAGGTTGTCGATGGCGTTGCAAAGATAGACTTCTCTTCGTTATCCGAAGAACAGGCCGCTGTCTTGAATAGTGTCATTGAGACAGAATGGAATGAAAACTTGTCTGATTCGCAGATATTGTCCCTGTTCTACCACAAGACTTTCAAGTGGGTCAACCAGACGACAAAGAATGTCGGAACAACTAAGGAGCCCGTTAATCAAATTGAGTCCACGGTTGCAGACAAGTGGTTTAGAATTGAGAATGCTTCTTACGATTCAAGTTCGCATATATTAACCCTTGTCTTGAACGAGCCTGTTGTTTTGCCTACTGGTGGTGTTAACTTTGCCCTGATTTCGGGCAATAGGGATTCCCTGTTTGTTGACGAGATGGCGTCTGTGGACCGCTTGTTTGTAAATAACCAGCAGGATAGTGTTGATGCCCGTGCATCGCTTACTGGGTTTGTGAATAACAATAGGAATGAAGCCGAAAAGAATGTTGATGCCTATGACTCGCATGCTGTTCGCTTTACCCATACGGAACTTGAAGCGTTCCCCGAAAAGCAACTTGCCGAAAATGATGATCCTCTGATGATGCAGAGCGGCATCACTGCGGCGCAGATGGAATATGCCGAATACAATCTGGGTAAGGGCAAGGATACTGTTGATATCAACAAGACGCTCTACCGAGAAGATGCTTACAGGACATACACGGTAGTGAATACGGGTAATGTTGCAGAAGATTCGACTGCCGGGTTTGGGGCTCATCTTGGTGATGCGGGAATCGCTGCTGAAAATGCCGCTAACGGTGCTTTGTTCAATGATGGCGTTTACCATTACGGCTTGACGCCTATTGCAAACAATGGTGTTAATGTTGTTCGCGAAGAATCTGACACCAAAGTTTACTATGTCGAAGCGATAATCAAGAAGCAAGATGTTCCCCCTGCTGAAGCCGATAATTTTGTTACCCAGCGTCGCGAGGTAAAGGGCTCGTTCTCGAACCAGTATGGTTTCGATATCGAATATGATTTTATCCTTGCCGAAGGTGAATATATAGACGGTTTCCGTTTCTATCAGGCGGAGTTCGATGACGATATCAAGGTGAATAGCTACCAGGCGGACCATACAGGAAGCTTGATTTGTTCCGGGACAATTTCTTCACAGCAGCCTGAGCTGAACCAGGGTGTTGTTACATACAGCTATATAATAGATTCGGATGATTCGAGTTTGTTCGTGTCTCGGAAGGATGCGTTTGATTCGCACAAGGCTACAGCCGACAACATCCACAAGGATGCGCCGAACGGCTACGAGTTCACCATGTTCGTGGATGCCACGCTGAGCGACGGCAGCGTTCAGCGCCGTGCCGTTTCTGAACTGACCAGTAGTTCGTTCTCGATTTCACGCGACTTTACCTTGACAGCGGGAATTTCGATTGTATCGCTCAAGTTCGCCTATGGCTACGAGGGCGACGGCCAGCTGGTCATCAACGCGCAGTCGGGCCACGACAGGATTGACGCTTCGAGTACGGATGTGACCCGCAACGATATGGTCGCATTTGGCGGCCTCGGTGATGACCACATTACCATGAACAAGGGCGGTATAGCTTTCGGCGATCGTGGCCAGGTACTTTACGATAATGGCCAGGTGAACGGCGTAGATGTTGGTGATACGGTGCTCGGCTCTACGGTTAACAACATTGATACCGAAAATCCCGCGTTCATTGACGACTATACTACTGGAATCGGCAAGACTCCGGGACGCACGGCCGACGAGAAGGGAAATCCCGTGCACCGTCTGCAGACGGACGGCGTGAACCGCGATGCCTACAGGATTCAGTCGGTAGATGCCGAAAATGGTGGCACCGACATGATTAAGGTCGGTGGCACGAATAGTGTCGTTGTCGGCGGTGCTGAGAATGATGTAATAGTTATCGGTGGCGACAAGAACGTTGCCCTGGGCGACAATGGCCGCGTGAAATACAATAACGCCGGAAATGACGAAGCCGTTTATGGCGACAAGCTTGGCCTCGGCATGCATATTGTCGAAACGACCAACGACAGTATTGGCGGGGTAGATAACATCGTTATTGCGGGCGACAAGAATGTTGCCATGGGTGGTGCCGAGGGTGATTCTATCCGCATCACGGGTGCAGACAATGTGGCTATCGGCGATGGTGGCCGCTATACAATCGAGGAAACTCGTCTGTATGCCGAAAGCAAGAGCGAACAGCATGGTGGTCAGGACTTTATCAGCACGGGTGACGGCAAGAATGCCGTCATCGGTGGAACCGCCAATGACGTAATCCGCACGGGTGCGGGTAACGATGCCATTGTTGGCGATGGTGGCAAGGTCATTATGGACACCGACCGCAATGCGCTGATGGTCTCCAACGAGGGTTACAATGTTGGAACCGACCTGGGAACGGCCGGTGCCGATGACATTGACGCTGGCAACGGTGACAATGTGGTGTTCGGCGGCCTTGATGGTGACGATATCCGTACCGGGACAGGGAAGGATGTCGTGTTCGGCGACAATGGCTTTGCGACCTTCAGGGGCAACGCCGCTGAAGCGGAAGAACAGGTGACCGATACGCAGAGCATTCCCGAGACCCGCACCGAGGCGACGCTCTCGTTCAACTTCATGGGTGCATCGCAGACGGGGCTTTCGTCGGAAGATGTTGCGGGTGCGGCAGATTTCGCGAAGGCGAACTGGAACAATGTGGGCGGGAGCCTTGCCGGGACTTACGGCAATGATGACCGCGAGATTGTGCGCTTTGACGACAACACCCGCGCAAGCGCCGTGAGCGTGAGCTACGGCGGCATCGAGAGCCACCGCAATACGAGCACCGACAACCGTATCAACCTGCAGGCCTACGGCCATAACCTCTCGAACGCCTCTACCGATGCCGATGCGGCGCTCATGAACAGCGGCTACATGACTACCGCCCCGGGCAACCAGTGCGACAACAAGCTCGAAGTCGCCGTGGATGGCCTTGCGCAGTACTTTACCGACTATCACGTGGCCGTTTACCTTGACATGCCCGACGCGAACTCCTGGGAAGGCCAGAGCATCCGCAAGGTGAGCCTCTACATAGGCAGTTCGGCCACGGCGTACGCAAGCTACTACGTGAACGACTGCGCCGGTTCCAACTTCAACGGCACCTACAAGCGTTCCGAATACACCAGCGCCGAGGCGATTTTGGCAGACCTTGCGCACAATGCGGCGGTTCTCTCAGGTGAATTGACTGGCGAAGATGCCGTGCTGATAGACACCACGGGCAACTACGTGGTGTTCGAGGTTCCAGCGGGTGTTGCCGCCGACAACTTCCGCGTGATTATCGAGGACGGCTACACGCTCGACAACATCAACGGCAAGGACATTCCGGGCATAGCCGCCATCCAGGTGAAGGGAACCCTCCACGCGCAGGATGTGGCCGCCTCTACCGACATTGCTCATGGCGGAGCCGACACGGTTTACACTTCCGGTGGCGACGACATCGTGGTGGGCGGCACGGGTGGCGACACCTTGACGACCTACGGCGACGAACGCTACGGCATTTACGACAACGATGTTGTGTTCGGCGACAATGCCAAGATGGTGTTCACCGACCGCGACAGCTCCGAGGCCACGG
Source organism: Fibrobacter sp. UWOV1 (assembly GCF_900142495.1). Taxonomy (NCBI): domain Bacteria; kingdom Pseudomonadati; phylum Fibrobacterota; class Fibrobacteria; order Fibrobacterales; family Fibrobacteraceae; genus Fibrobacter; species Fibrobacter sp. UWOV1. The sequence goes on from NZ_FRBA01000016.1 coordinate 42,095, forward strand.
CCTCCACGCTCTCGCTTGCCGAGTCGCTTGATTCACGCACGGTGGCGGGCGACTACAACGACCATATTTACACGGGCGATGGCAACGATGTCGTCGTGGGCGGCCAGGGGGCCGACCACATCGAATCCGGCGCGACCGCCGCAGCCGAAGCGATGCTCGACGGAATCCAGGTTGCTTCGTTCAACTTTACCCGCGAGAACGCGACCGCAAGCGAGATGGTTGGGGAGACGGCGGGTGTTGTCGCGGATAACGACTGGACGAACCTCTACATAAAGAACAACGGCCTGCATGTCGTTGGCGAGAACTACACCAACGCCCCCGTGACGCACGACGGCATAGGCATTTCGCTTGTTGCCTACGATACCGCCGTGGGCGACGGGACGCAGAATTCGAGCCTGATGCCGAAGGACGACGCCCAGCTTGACGGCGACACCTCGAATTCCAAGCTGTTCAACGCCTACTATGCTGCCCAACAGCAGCAGGAAATCAAGCTCACGCTTACGAACCTTGATTCCTTCGCGGACGGTGCACCCTGCGACGTGTATGTGTACCTCGGCGGCGACCAGCAGAACACGGACACCTACAACTACCTGTTCGATATCTGGGGTCACCAGTCTAGCGGCAATACGCCTGACCAGCACTACTATCTGAACGACTGGACGGGTAGCCATTTCGACGGCGACTACCGCCTTGTGGAATGCGCGACCGCCCCGACTGCCGATGAACTGCTTTCGCAGGTTGCGCCCGACATGCGCCTGGTTGGCAACTACGTGGTGTTCCACGGTGTGAGCTCCGCTACCTTCGAGGTGCGAATCAGGAACCTGTTCACCGACACGAACCAGTGGCCGCTGAACCTGCCCGTGATAACCGCCGTGCAGGTGGTGGCGGGCACGAACCGCGAAGAGGATATCGCCGTGGGCGGCGACCACGACAAGGACCTGGTCTTTGGTGACGACGCCCGCGTGACATTCGATATCGACGCTCCGTTCGCCCGCAACGAGAACCTGGCCGACTACGCGAACCGAGCCATCGAGGCCGAGAGTATGCATTTCGACGGCGCAGCCGTGGAAATCCCGCTGGACGAGAACGACGAACCTGTCGAGACGGGCGACACCATCTTGACGGGCAAGGACCGCGACGTGATTGTCGGTGGCGACTTCGGCGATACGATTACCATGGGCGACGGCGACGATGTGGCCCTTGGCGACAATGCCTCGTTGATCCTCGAACACAACAACCCCGTGGGCGTGTTTGCACCGAGCGTGGAAATCATGCTGGAACAGCATACGGTGACGACATCGACGCCTGAGGTATTCCTGGGCAACAACGATACCGATGCCGGGGATATCCAAGACAAGTTCGAGAACGGGGGAGTGCCGGGAGTCACCCCGGAAACATCTGCGAATGGGGATACCGATTTTTACGCGGATGTCACGAACAAGGATTGGGTCCTGCAGCAGGAGGCGACCCCTGGCAAGATTTCGCGCATTGTGGATGTTTCCAGTGCGCAGGTGATTACCTTTGCCGAGGGCGAGACGATGTTGCTGGTAAGCGACACCTGGCCAGGCAAGGACAATCCGTGGTGGAACCCGAACATCGTGTTGATTTCTGATGGTCAGGGCCATAGCGTCCCCGCCCTTGCATGGGAATGGGACGTGAACGGCACAACCATGACGGCCTCGACGCAATCGGGCTACTACTTCGCTGTCGATATTCCCGACACTCCCAATGGCGATAACCGCTACGAAATCCGCGTGACTGCACTCACCGCAGGCACCGCCGTCATTTCTATCGGGTAGTTTTTACTAATTTTGGCAACTAAATAAAGGACCAAGATGATTAAAGAATTTCAAGTTCAAAATTTTGGCTGTATCGACTCGATTAGGGTTGAAAACCTGAAAGGCATTAACTTGATTGTCGGCCCGAATTCTTGCGGAAAATCGACATTGCTCAAGGTCCTGTATGCGGCCAAGCGTTCTGCCGAACTTTTCCAGCGCGGAAAGAACGATGAAAGTTACCAGAGGCTTTTGCACAAGAAGCTTCGGTGGACTTTTCAGGTGGATTCGCTCCAGTCGCTGATAAAGAGAGATGCCTCGCTGTCGGCCAATGTGCAGTTCAAGGCGGATAAGGCCGAGGTGAATTTTAGCATTGCTAAGAAGAAAGAGGCCCCGGTGTGTTCGCCGTTCTTTAATAAGGTGAAACCGACTCCGGTCAATTCTGTTTTTCTCCCCGCCAAGGAAATTCTCTCTCTCCAAAAACTTGTCATCAAGACCCATGATTTGGATATGGAGTTTGGCTTTGACGAAACCTATTATGATTTGGCGATGGCGCTGAACTCGCCAACGACAAAGGGCAAGAATCCGGGCGGTTTTGCCAATAGCCGAAAGATGTTGAAAGATATTACCGGTGGAGTGGTCAGTTTTGACGCCAAGGAAAACCGCTGGTTCCTTAAGAAGGATGGACATACATTCCCCATAGAACTTGCATCCGACGGCATCAAGAAAATCGGTATTCTTGACACCCTGCTTGGGAACAGATTCTTGACAAAGTCCTCCGTTGTTTTTATTGACGAACTTGAATCGTCCCTGCACCCTACGGCAATCTCCAAGTTTTTGGATATTGTCTATGAACTTTCTGCATGCGGGGTGCAGTTCATTATTTCTTCGCATTCCTATTTTGTCGTAAAAAAACTATACCTGCTTGCCCAGAAAAATCGTCAGTCAATTCCTATTATTTCCCTTGATGGGGGCTATAGGGTAGATGATTTGCTGGATGGCATCCCAGAAGACAACCAGATTATAGCCGAATCGATTCGCCTTTACGAAGAAGAGATTGACCTGTGAGTACGGTAACTTTTGAAGAATCGGGAATGCAGTTTGGTCCCTTCGAAAATAAGGATGTCTTTGCTGCAGAAAAATTTTCCCAAAAGAAGCACCTTGTTAGTAAAAGTGTTGAATTCGTCTTGTTTCGTGGAAAAAAAGCCATCTTTTTAGAAGCAAAGAGTTCCATTCCGCAAAGCAGTGACGACATTAATAAAAATTTTCTTCCTTCTATAGCGGAAAAACTTTCCGACACATTACACCTTGTTGCTAGTGACTATATGAAAATTCTTTCTGAAAGGGATTCATTGCTAGATCCGTTAAAAGGAAGAAATTGGGAACAGCTTTCGATTAACTACTATGTGGTTCTTAAGGGAATGCCCAAAGATCAGTTGCCTGCTTTGGTAACGTATATTTTCTTTCGCAAATTCCACTAAGGGGGTAAAAAAATAGGATGTTCCAATTTTTAGATTTGAAATAACCACAAATCAAACTAAAAAGGACCATCCTATGGAAAGAAATATAATCAAAATCGACGAAGCCGGACTCAAGGACGACCTGAAAACGCTCATCCGGGGCACGGTCGAGGACACGCTCAACGCGATGCTAGACGAGGAGGCGGCAGACCTCTGCAATGCCGAGAAGCACGAACGCTCCGAAGGCCGCAGGAACTACCGCAGCGGCCACTACCACAGGAAACTGCTCACGGGTGCGGGAGAGCTCGACATCGCCGTCCC
>NZ_FRBA01000026.1:0-5066 GCF_900142495.1 Fibrobacter sp. UWOV1
AAAAATTAATGAAGAGTTTGATCCTGGCTCAGAACGAACGCTGGTGGCGTGTCTTATACATGCAAGTCGAGCGGTGCAGCAATGCATAGCGGCGAACGGGTGAGTAACGCGTAAGCAATCTGCCCCATGCCCGGGAATAGCCGTGCCAACGCGCGGGTAATACCGGATATAGTGGCTCCCTGCATAGGGAGTTGACGAAAGATTTATCGGCATGGGATGAGCTTGCGTCCGATTAGCTAGTTGGCGGGGCAACGGCCCACCAAGGCGACGATCGGTAGCCGGCCTGAGAGGGTGATCGGCCACATTGGGACTGAGATACGGCCCAGACTCCTACGGGAGGCAGCAGTAGGGAATATTGCACAATGGGGGAAACCCTGATGCAGCAACGCCACGTGTGGGAAGAAGCATTTCGGTGTGTAAACCACTGTCGTGAGGGAATAAGGCTGAGTTTCGGCTCAGTTGAATGTACCTCGAGAGGAAGCACCGGCAAACTTCGTGCCAGCAGCCGCGGTAATACGAGGGGTGCAAGCGTTGTTCGGAATCACTGGGCGTAAAGGGAGCGCAGGCGGAAGCTCAAGCGGATTGTACAATACCGGGGCCCAACCCCGGACCTGCAGTCCGAACTGGGTTTCTTGGATAGTTCAGGGGCAAGCGGAATTCCTGGTGTAGCGGTGGAATGCGTAGAGATCAGGAAGAACACCGATGGCGAAGGCAGCTTGCTGGGGACTTATCGACGCTCATGCTCGAAAGTGCGGGTAGCAAACAGGATTAGATACCCTGGTAGTCCGCACCGTAAACGATGCATACTGGGTGTCCGCGGTTCGCCGCGGGTACCGTAGCCAACGCGTTAAGTATGCCGCCTGGGGAGTACGTACGCAAGTATGAAACTCAAAGGAATTGACGGGGGCCCGCACAAGCGGTGGAGCATGTGGTTTAATTCGAAGCAACGCGCAGAACCTTACCAGGGTTTGACATGGGAACGCCGCGGCGAGAGATCGCCGTTTGTAGCAATACACGTTCCGCACAGGTGCTGCATGGCTGTCGTCAGCTCGTGTCGTGAGATGTTGGGTTAAGTCCCGCAACGAGCGCAACCCACGTTTCCAGTTGCCACCCGCGAGGGGGCCCTCTGGAGAGACTGCCGGGGACAACCCGGAGGAAGGTGTGGATGACGTCAAGTCCTCATGGCCCTTACATCCTGGGCTACACACGTGCTACAATGGGCGGTACAATGGGTCGCAACGCCGCGAGGCGGAGCCAATCCTTAAAGCCGTCCTCAGTTCGGATCGGAGTCTGCAACTCGACTCCGTGAAGCTGGAATCGCTAGTAATCGTGGGTCAGCACACCACGGTGAATACGTTCCCGGGCCTTGTACACACCGCCCGTCAAGCCATGGAAGGAGGGAGCGCTCAAAGTCGCGATGCCGACCCGCAAGGGGGGCCAGCGCCTAAAGCGAGACCTCTGACTGGGGCTAAGTCGTAACAAGGTAGCCGTACCGGAAGGTGCGGCTGGATTACCTCCTTTAAGGAGTAAACATAGGACTAGACGTCCTACCGCCTGTTACTCATGTTCGAGACGATACCGTCACCGAAGCACATCTCCGGTTCCTTTAGGGCCCGGGTCTGTAGCTCAGCTGGTTAGAGCACCGCTCTGATAAGGCGGGGGTCAATGGTTCAAGTCCATTCAGGCCCATACCTATCGGGGTTATAGCTCAACTGGTAGAGCGCCAGCTTTGCAAGCTGGATGTTAGGAGTTCGAGTCTCCTTAGCTCCAGTTCAAGCGCCCCCGGGCGCAGGAAGCACCATCCGAGCGATGGCGAGCATATTGAAAACATTGGCGACAACATACGAAAAAGCAACAAGCACAGAGTGACTTGAAGCACCTAATCAAGAATGGTGGATTCGAGCTGCTCATGCAGCAATAGATCGAGCTGAATCGCTGGAAAACAGGATTTAAGCGAAGGAATGCACGCGGGGGATGCCTTGGCATCAGCCGGCGACGAAGGACGGGCCAAGCCCCGAAAGTGCCATGCGAGACGCAAAGGGTCTTTGACCATGGCGATTCCGAATGGGGAAACCCACGCATATGCGTATCCTCAGGCCGAATACATAGGCCTGCGGAGGCAAACCCGGGGAACTGAAACATCTAAGTACCCGGAGGAAAAGAAATCAACCGAGATTCCCTGAGTAGTGGTGAGCGAAAGGGGAGGAGCCCAGACGGGTTCCGTGGCATGGAAATCGACCGAAGCGGGATGGAAAGCCCCGCCACAGCAGGTGACAGCCCTGTAGGTCGAAGGAAATGTCCGGCCGTCGGAGAGTAGGGCGGGACACGTGAAATCCTGCCTGAAGACGGGGGGACCACCCTCCAAGGCTAAATACGAGCTGATGACCGATAGTGCACAGTACCGTGAGGGAAAGGTGAAAAGCACCCCGAGAGGGGAGTGAAAGAGCGCCTGAAACCGCGTGCATACATTCTGTCGGAGGGGGGATTCATCCTCCTGACGGCGTGCCTTTTGTTTAATGAGCCAGCGAGTTGCTCGCGTACGGCGAGGTTAAGCGCCTCAGGCGCGGAGCCGAAGCGAAAGCGAGTCTCAACTGGGCGACCAGTCGTACGCGGCAGACACGAAGCCTTAGTGATCTACCCATGGCCCGGCTGAAGCGGAAGTAACATTCCGTGGAGGGCCCAACCGATATACATTGAAACGTGTCCGGATGAGCTGTGGGTAGGAGCGAAAGACCAATCAAACTGGGCGATAGCTTGTTCTCTCCGAAACATATTTAGGTATGGCGTCATGAACAGCTTCACGGGGGTAGAGCACTGGAAGGACTAGGGGGCACACCCGCTTACCAAACCCTATCAAACTCCGAATACCGTGAACGTGGTGCATGGCAGACAGCCCGCGGGTGATAAGATCAGCGGACGAAAGGGAAACAACCCGGACCATCGACTAAGCGTCCCCAAGTACGTGCCGAGTGGAAAAGGATGTGGGGTTGCACAGACAGCCAGGAGGTTAGCTTAGAAGCAGCTACCCTTTAAAGAAAGCGTAATAGCTCACTGGTCAAGCGACCCCGCGCCGAAAATGATCGGGACTAAGCACGTCACCGAAGTCGTGGACTCCCGCAAGGGAGTGGTAGGAGAGCGTTCCGCAGGCCTGGGAAGGCGGGTGGCGATGCCCGCTGGAGGTACCGGAAACGAGAATGCTGGCATGAGTATGCGAAAATGCGGGTGAAAAACCCGCACACCGTAAGTCCAAGGGTTCCCGGGCAAGGATAATCCTCCCGGGGTCAGTCGGGATCTAAGGCGAGGCCGAGAGGCGTAGCCGATGACAATCCGGTCAACATTCCGGAACCCCACAGTAAGCGTCACTACCGACGGGGCGACGCATGGGACAGCGCGTAGCGGCTGACGGATGCCGCGGATGGAGTGCAAGGCTCCGGGGAGGCAAATCCCCCCGGTACACGCCCCAGGCTCCGGACCTCGCGAAGGCTTCGGCCGGAACGGGAGTCGCGTGGGCCCGTGCCAGGAAAAACCCCTAAGGGAGCGAATGTGGGCCCGTACCGTAAACCGACACAGGTGGACGAGGCGAATAGCCTAAGGTGCTCGAGACAACTCGGGAGAAGGAACTCGGCAAATCAACCCCGTAACTTCGGGATAAGGGGAGCCTCCGACGGTCAGCGTGAACAGCGCGAAGCTATTGGAGGTCGCAGGGAAACGGCAGAAGCGACTGTTTACCAAAAACACAGGGCCATGCTAACACGCAAGTGGACGTATATGGTCTGACACGTGCCCGGTGCCGGAAGGTTAACAGGAGGGGTCAGCGCAAGCGAAGCCCTGAATCGAAGCCCCGGTAAACGGCGGCCGTAACTATAACGGTCCTAAGGTAGCGAAATTCCTTGTCGGGTAAGTTCCGACCTGCACGAATCGTGTAACGACTTCTGCACTGTCTCCTCCCGGGACTCGGCGAAATTGCAGTGCCGGTGAAGATGCCGGCAACCCGCACCTGGACGGAAAGACCCCATGAACCTTCACTGTATTTTGACATTGGTTTTAGGGCCCGCATGTGTAGGATAGGTGGGAGGCTTTGAAACGGCGACGCCAGTCGTCGCGGAGCCGCCCTTGAAATACCACCCTTGCGCGCTTTGAGATCTAACCTCGTCCCGTCATCCGGGACAGGGACCGTGTCTGATGGTCAGTTTGACTGGGGCGGTCGCCTCCTAAAAGGTAACGGAGGCATCCAACGGTTCCCTCAGCGCGGTCGGCAATCGCGCGAAGAGCATAAAGGCATAAGGGAGCTTGACTGCGAGGCGGACACGCCGGGCAGGTACGAAAGTAGGGCTTAGTGATCCCGCGGTACAGCGTGGAAAGGCCGTTGCTCAATGGATAAAAGGTACTCTGGGGATAACAGGCTGATCTCCCCCAAGCGTTCATAGCGACGGGGAGGTTTGGCACCTCGATGTCGGCTCGTCGCATCCTGGGGCTGGAGAAGGTCCCAAGGGTTTGGCTGTTCGCCAATTAAAGCGGCACGCGAGCTGGGTTCAGAACGTCGTGAGACAGTTCGGTCCCTATCCGGTGTGGGCGTTCGAGACTTGAGGGAAGCTGTCCTTAGTACGAGAGGACCGGGACGGACGTACCTCCGGTGTACCGGCTGTCGCGCCAGCGGCATTGCCGGGTAGCCGTGTACGGATCGGAGAAACGCTGAAGGCATCTAAGCGTGAAGCCGTTCCCAAGATCAGGTCTCGCGGGGGCAACCCCATGTAGGGCCGTCGTAGACTACGACGTCGATAGGCCGCAGGTGTGAGCGTGGCGACACGTTGAGCCGAGCGGTACTAATAGCCCGGTAGAGCTTTTCCTTTCTTTCAACGATTCGGTTCCATCTGCCGCGTGGGCAGCCCGGACCCGCCAGCTTCAAGGCTGTGCGCATGACTTTTTCGACATTGTCGCCTGGAATTTGTTTCAGTGGTTACCGAGAGGGGGTCATACCCGTTCCCTTTCCGAACACGGAAGTCAAGCCCCTCATCGCCGATGGTACCTGGCCCACGGGCCCGGGAGAGTAGGTCGCCGCTGGATTC
>NZ_FRBA01000022.1:0-16776 GCF_900142495.1 Fibrobacter sp. UWOV1
AAAACGAACTGAAACGGGAACAGGAAAAGGACGGAAATGTAGCCTAGATCTGATGTTGGGACAAACTATTTTTGCGAAAAACCCTTGACACTACCACATCAAACGACACTTTTCTGGATATTTCTTTTGGAGTAAGACCTTCTTTATATAGGTCAATGACCTTTTGCCATTCTAATAGTTTATCGTTCATGAGAACCTCATAGTTGTGTCCAACTTTTGGGGTTCAGTTCACATTCGTGCGGGTCGGGCTATATTTTATGGGTCGCCCGGTTCACTCCGTTCCCGCCCAACCTCATAAAACCGAGCCCAAGGTCTCGGCCCCAAGGGGTCACTATCCCTAACGCGGAAGCAGATATCAAACATCATGTATTTTCTTTAACGCATCCGCAATAGCCATTGCTTCATCAATAGTATTACCTTTCCCAAAGGTAATCCTTATCGTCCCTTTAGTATATTCTTTATCTAAACCAATCGCTTTTAAAACATGAGATACTTGAATATTTTTGCTATCGCATGCAGAGCCTGTTGAAACACTTATTCCCATCAAATCCAAACGATGCAGCAAAGCTTCGCCTTCAAAATCCTTGAAAGAAAGACTGATATTTCCCGGAATATGATTTTCCGCTCCATTTCGGACAAAATTTAAACCAGCATTATACAATTCATGCAACAAAGCATGCTCCAAATCCTGCAAATGGCATTTATTCTTTTCAATTTCTTCACAATTCTTCTTCAACGCTACAGACATTCCCACAATAGAAGCAATATTTTCAGTTCCTGCACGTAATCCGTATTCCTGTGCACCACCACAAATAAAAGGACTTAATAGATTTGGATTTTTTGCATATAGAAATCCTACTCCCTTCGGGCCATTAAATTTATGCGCTGAAGCAGAAAGGAAATCAACATCTAAATCCTGAACATCAATTTTCAAATGACCTATCGCCTGAACAGCATCCGAATGAAACAAGGATTCTCTCTTATGAGCAACTCGACATAAATCTTTTATAGGTTCTATAGAGCCTATTTCGTTATTGGCGAACATAATAGAAACTAGATTTGGAGCAGTCTCTAATTTTATGATTTCCGCGCAATCAACAATTCCTTTATCATCAACGCCTAAATAATCAACCTTGTATCCAAGTCCTTCAAGTTGCTTACAAGGATTCAATATTGCGTGATGTTCGATTTCACTAACAGCAACTCTCCAAGAAGCTGAATGCGACAAAGCAAGTTCCTTAATTACCCAATTATCACTTTCAGTGCCACATGAAGTAAACAGTATCTGTTCAGGATTTGCACTAATGCAAGAAGCTATAGTTTCACGAGCTTCCTTTAACGCTTTCTTCGCAGACCGAGAAAAAGAATACGGCTGCGACGCATTGCCATATTGATCCCTTAAGAAGGGGAGCATTGCATTCAAAGCATCATCATCTAATTTCGTCGTTGCAGCATTATCAGCGTATATCATAAGACTTATTTGAATAGCACACAGCCTTCTGCTTTAAATTCTTCAATTTTATCTTTAATATCTTCAACAGTCGTACCTAAATACGCAGCAAGACAATCTAGGCAATAGAAGTTTTTCACATTTCGTCCAAGAAGTTTTTTGCAAACAGCGATTTCATCTTTCTGCAAATCAAACTTCAAGCACGACACACACTTAATTTGCATTTTCCGCCTTTATTTTAAATTGCGGAACATCCTTGCCGCCATATTCCTTAGGATCAAGATGACCTAATTGATTGCGTATTATTTGGCGCATACTCTTTGCTGGTTTTAAGCAGTAATGATTGAACATTCCCAAATCAACATCTTTTTTATTGCGGACATTCGGGAATAACAGCTTTAGATACGCAGTTGCAATACGCTTGACCGCTTCTGTATCGCGAACATCAGCCCTTTCTGGCACATCAATCAATTCATCGACAATAGCTCTGTAGGTTCCATCATTACGCAGCAGATGCATAATAGAGCAGAAATATTCGGAATTTAGAGCCCAATCTGAAATTTTCAAACCATCATGCATTCTCGGAATATCCCAACCTTTAATAAATCCATGGAATCGATCCATCAAAGCACTTTCCTTGAACAAATCAGGCAATTCTTTTAGCATAAATCCACATTCATCCATATAATCTTGGAGAATGTTTCCAAGAAGAATGATACCTGCATCACCAACGCCTTTATAAGTCCCAACGGTAAATTCACCTTGTTCCATGTACCCTTTCATGGCACCTTGCATTTCACTCACATTACCAAAATCAATAGTTTGAATTTCATCAAGAGCCACATAATCGTTATTGCAAACAAGCCCCTCGGCACGTTTACTTACGTCATAGAACATTTTTGCTCTAGTCATCGTGCCACCAGTAGAAAGCCAGCTATACTTACTCACACGACCAAACAAATATGATTTTCCGGTCCCTTTAGGAGCTAATTCTATCAAATTCAATCTTTTTTCTATAAATGGCAATAATCGAGTAAGCATAGTCATCTTCTGAAGATGATTTTCATAACCGTTGGGATTATAATCTATCGCACCCAACAAGACATCGATCCACTCGTCAATTGTAAATTCCTTTCGGATGTCCTTATAGAAATCCAAATCTACCTCGTAAGGGCAGAAATTTGAAAAACTCACAAGTTTTATTTTACCGGGGACCTTCTCATCGGGATAACGATATCCCATTTCGACAACGCCCCACTGTTCCCGTGCTTTCAGCAAATCATCTTTACATTCTTCCCATACATTTTCATCAATATATGTTTCTCGGCTAGACAAACCAAATTCAGGCAAGGCAAAAGATTTTTCACTAGTTCTAATGTCAACATCAACTGAAATTTTTGCTAGAATTTTTACATGCTCATTATCGGTAATTAACCGATCTTTGATGCTAACCCATTCCTCTTTGCGAGGATAATATGTACGAATAAAATCGCTTATTTCTTCGGTGCTATAGTTACCCTCGTCATCTTCAAACTTTTTTAGAATCCAGTCGCGCAAGAACGACGGGAGACTCAACGATGAAAAGAAATTCGTTTTTTGAAGGTCCTTATAGACCACCATTTCATCAAAGCATTCTCTTAATTTATTAGACATTCCTTACCTCACAGCAAATTGCGTTCTTGTGCCATCTTTTTCTTAATCTCGCATTTTAAATCAGATTTTAGGAGATTTCCGTTTTCAAATACTCTCACATCATACATCCCAGCCTTGATGCTTTTCGGAACATCAAAGCTAAATTTCTGACCAGACATTTCTATCGCCGGTATTTTTTTACCATTTATTTCCATAAATACGTTTTTCAATACCGTTTTAGAAGCTATCTTAATTTTCGCATTTATGCCAAAACCGACAGTTACTTCAGGAGTTTCAATCCATATCTCAACATTCGTTTGTTTCAAACATATTTCTATTATGGGAACAGCAACCTCTTCCAAAGTTGCGCCTCCATGAACTTCTACAGTAGGCCTTCTTCCGCCCTTAAAACGCTTATAACCCGCCACTACACAGAATTTTCCGTCCATAGTATCAACGCATGTTGTTTCTTCAAGATTTGCTGCATCCTCAGAATACTTGCACACGCGACCGCCATGACTGACATCAGCGGCCACCTCAAATTCGCTTATCGAATAATCATAATCTTTCTGAGCAACAACAGCCAATCGAGTTGCACCATGATCAGCAATCATAAAGCACCTATCAACATTTCTCGATTTCAGTTCACTTTGTATTCTGCTCAAAGTTTCTTCAATAATCACAAGCTCCTGAATCAAGTGTATAGGCAACTTTGTTTTCTCATAACTATAATCCAAAGTTCCGTCATGTTTAATTTCATCAATTCCCTTGACATTCTTTGCTTCAATTCCGTGACTCTTGAAAAAATCAACAAAGTCTTTGTTATATAATGTGAGTGAAGGAAGTTCTGATCGGCATACCTTTATGTCAGCCATTAGTCTTTTCTTATTGCACTCTTGCTGAATAAATCCTAAATATTCAACTCCCATCGCATCCATAAAATAAAGCGATGACTTTTCTAAATTCAGTTTTTCAAGCAAAGAAGAACGAGACGGTAACAAACTGTTGTAATCGCGTTCTTTGGCCTGTTCCTCTACTATTTTCAGAAAATCTGGTTGAATATGATTGGTCAATTTCTCATATTTATATGCGCTGAAATAATTGTTCAGAAAGTCATTCCTAAAATCGAAATCAATCAAATAATTGCTTAGTTCCGGATAAACATGCGAAAGAACTGCAGTTAGTTCTTTTTTCTCCAGAGAAGCTCCATTTTCGTCCAAATACTCAAAAATAAGCTCTTTTTCTTGTTGCGAAATATTTGTCAAATATGGCAATATATTTCCGTCTTTTGCACGAACAACATCACAGAAATCTGAGAATTCCGCCTGTTCACCTTTCATTAATTTTAAAAGTTTCAAACGAGCATCATAGAAATCCCAATATCTGTAATCATTGGCGCCAAAATCAAAAATACTCCTAAAAATACCTCGAACAATTTCTTGTGCAGATGCTATTTTAGAAATGACATGTTTTAAACAAGCATTTTTTGACTCAAACAATCTTAGACCAATATAAAACAGCCATTTTTTATCGTCATCCATTGAAGTAAAATCATGGAGACTATCTTCTAAAGACTTGTGCGATCCGAATACGGAATCAATTACAGGCTCCCAACTTGTGTTTTCCTTTAACAGACCTAAAGCGTATTCCCATTGTTCGCTAGATCCTTTATCTATAGAAATATTTGCAGTTTGCGGAATTCTGCTACAAAGGACTTCATAAGCATTGTTCAGTTCTCGAATATTTATCTTAGCATCAGGAAAATCCCTTTTCTTTTTTGACGTCAATATGTAGGCAACGGCATCATCCTGCTGCTCAAACATAGATCCGAATAAATGAACACCTCCATATGGTCGAATTCCCTGAGGCAAATATTCCGGAGCAGGGACAAAACAGACATCTAAATACTTTTGGGGCATTCCTTCAACAGAAAGAATCTGACATTTTTCTTTCAGTCGAGGATCCGTTATGCGAAAATCAACACCACACTGCACTGTCAAAATAATTTTCTTTGAACCAATAGAGAGCAATGTTGACAAAACTTCGGCGGTTTTTCGCGAACCAAGAAGTTTCAGGAATCCAGAAAGGTTGCATATAAAGGCAAAGTCCTCCATCCTAAAATCAGAATACAGGTTCTCAAAACGAGGCATTGAATCTTCGTTGCAGTATTTTTCTACAGAAATTTTTTTATCTGCAAGAAAATTCTCCATAAAAGAACGCATGTCTTCTGCATTTGCAAAATCAATCCACAAAGGATAACTTTGTGCCGATTTACGATAGCTTTTTGCCTCTAATACACAGCTTTCTAAATTCATTTTTTACTCCTTGATAATTTCAAGGCCAACAATCATATTATCCTTAATCAAATTTTTCAAATATTCCTTAACCTTCGCAGCATCCATTTTTTCAATCTTATCAAAAGCCTTTTTAAAGCCACCCTGGTTGTATGTTTTTTCAGCATACATCTTTACACGGTTTTCAACTTCAGGATGTCGCAGCCAGTTATATGGCTCAGCGGTAACATCAGCTTTTAATTTTTCCTTAACATTTTCAACCTGATCCAACAACTCAGAGTATTCTTTGAGAATTGTATTACGGAAGGCATCATCTCTTGCAGACGAATCACCCAGTTTTTCAAAGAAATCAGCATCACTTAAAAACTTCAATGCGGCATTGACTTTCTTTTCATCAGAAACCTTATCATTAATGGTGTCAAAAGCACTTCGAGCATCGTCATACTCTTTCTCACCCATCATTGAAAGAATCGGCATCGAATAACGCGACGACCATTCTTTGGGGCTATGCGTTCCCGTTTTTTCTTTCCACAACGCCTTTAACTTTTCAGCACCAAGATTTTGCCTAAATTGCGTCACAATATCATCAATTCTACTGAGATATGTCGGCTTATCATCATCAAATACACGGTCTGGAATTCGGTCAAACACGGCTCTGATATTATCGTCTGTCAAGCCATCTAAATACGATTTGCACACATTCTTGAATGTTGACACCTGATTATTACGAAACTCAACAAAAGCGGCCCCTTCAGCCTTTATGGAATCCAGAAGTCGTTTCTTTTGCGATATCTGAAGATTTAGGTTTTGCCGGATTTCAACCATCGAATCCATTATATGAGCAACATTTCCAAGATCATTTTTTGCAGCAGCATAGGAAACTTTGATTCGATCACTCTGCCCACGCCAATCTTTAAGGGTCGCTTCAATAGAATTATTCTTTGTCAAATACTCATTGCTGGCCTCAACAATCTGATAGTCCAAAATCACTTCATCTATTCGCTGCCGAATAGTTTCTTCGGTCCAAAGCCAACTAGCCGATTCAGCGTCAAACTTGTTTCTTAAAATATTAAGATATTCGCAACTTGAATCTCCAATTTTTTCTGCTAGTACAATCAAAGAACCATTGTCGTATGATTGCAAATACAACTTCATTGCATCAACAGACTTTTCCTTTGTCAAAAGATTCTTCAAAGATTGTGCTATAGACTTGTTATTCTTTGATTCTTTACCAATATTCAGAGCACAGGCATTTTCAGAACCACCCCCAATATTGTTGTTATTGGCAATACCTGTATAATCGTCAATCATAGCCGACAAAGCATTGTCACATTCAGGCAACGATTTTAGCACCACAATAGGAAATGGCAGTTTTTTTATTTCACTGCGAATTCTATCTCTAGCCGTTTCCAAGGAACTCAAATACATCTTAGAAATGCCAAAAGCAATCGAAGTCGTTTCAAAGAACAACTTCATTTGTTCCGACATCTGCACGATATATTTAGGTTTGTATTTCGGATTTTCCGTCTGCTTATGTTTCAGATATTCCGCAACACATTCCTTGAGTTTCTGGATAGATAGAGAATCGCTAGCAGTGTCATCGCTATAACTAAGTTTATCTACATATTCTTTTAAGACAAAGCCCAAAACAAAAGCAGTCAAATTACAGGGCATGAAGCCAAAAGGTTTTTGTTCAAGCAAGTCGTATATTTCACCAATAGCAACTCTATCACCTTTTTTGAATCGTTCCTTGATATATTCGTCAACCTTTATTTTGATTTTAGAAATAGTCAAAGTGGGATTCTTTTCCCAATAGTTTTCAACTTTCCATGCACCATCAAGGTTCTTTTCCAATTTCGTCGCATCATTACTACTTCTAAACGAACTTACAACTTCTTCTTTTGCGCCAACTTCAACGCCTTGACCAAAAGAAGAGCCTTTCCACATATGGTCCGTGACATTGAAATTAATTTCCAGGCTGTCAGGGTACTCCCACTTGTCAATTTCCTTTAATTTCGTTTGGAGACTTTCAATTTTTACAATCCGATCACCACTCTTGTCATATTTTGAATATACGTAAAAATCTCCAGCACAAATACGATTCTTCCATTGAGAAAGAACTCCCTTCGCGTTTTTATCATGCTGTTCCGACTGTTTACGATCCTTTTGAGCGAAGCACTTCATCTGCGCTTTATTTTCGACATATTGTTTCCATGCATCCATTCCAAGCGGGGTTATCGAAGCATCAACAAAAACAAAGCCCTCTAAACTCGGGTCAACCATATAGGACTGTATTTTCTGCGTAACGTTATTCTGTTCTACATCGTTTTTCGCAAAAGCGACAATCAAGGGAATTTTATTACCCAGTTCTCCATTAACATACTTATTTTTCTTTTTATTCTTCGTAATCTCTAGATTTTCAAAACAAGCAATATCTATGTCATAACGAAGTTGCATATCTGAAGTCAAATTCAGAATTTCAGGGGTAAATTCTGCTTCAGCCAGCAATTGCGATGTCGTTGATATTTTTTCAACTTCTTTCTTGTATTTTTCCAACTCATCTAAATCAACCGCATTTTTCATCGCAGAATAGACATCTTTTCCATTCCCTATATTCTTCTTGAAAAGAATTTTTTCATTTTCAAGGGCTTTCAAACTGTTTTCAACACCAGAGATTTCATTATCGCCACTAAAACTATATCGAATATTTTCAGCTGTGGGGAGCAATGCATCTACAGAATTGCCAGTCCGTTCAGAAATTGCTTGCAACAGCAAAGCCGTTTTTAGAACGCGCTGTTCTTTTTCATGCAACTTTTTATTAGATACATTATTGTAGCTATCCAAAACAGTCCGAACATCTTGTGACAACCCATCTTTGCCTTTTTCGTAGAAGAAATCCCACAAAAGGTCAATCGTCAACACATTCTTGTCATCATTTGGGCCAAATTCCTTAATAAACCACTGGAATCCCATGAAATCCGCACCATTTGCACCATCTTTGATGAATTGGAACATACTGCGCTGATTCGACTCAAATGCGGAAGAAATAAATTTCAAAAGAATTGCGGAATAAGGATGAATTGGGAGAACCTTAACAAGATCTTCATCATCCAATTTCATTTTTTTGGCAAGTTCACTACGGGCAGGCTTTGTTGAATCAGCAATTGACTGAACATATTGTTCATATTCTTTTCGAATAGACTCATCCGTTTTTTTCTTCAATGCCTGGCCAATCAACTTTAATGCCATATTTTCAGGCAATTCAATGTTGCAAATCGGATCAACAAAGCGGTCACGAATCTTTTTCCATTCAGTATTATTATCACCGAACATGGCTTCACCCTTATGGGTGACAATAACCATACAGAAAGGAGCAGATGCACTCAGTTCCACAATTCTTTGAAACCCTGTCAGGTGCCCCATATTACTCTGGAAAAATTCCGTAAATTCATCCCAAATAAAAACTA
Source organism: Fibrobacter sp. UWOV1 (assembly GCF_900142495.1). Taxonomy (NCBI): domain Bacteria; kingdom Pseudomonadati; phylum Fibrobacterota; class Fibrobacteria; order Fibrobacterales; family Fibrobacteraceae; genus Fibrobacter; species Fibrobacter sp. UWOV1. The sequence continues at coordinate 8,844 of NZ_FRBA01000022.1, forward strand.
TTGCTTTAAGAGAGTTCTTTTCTATAACTACTTTTATCCATTCACAAAGTTTATCGGCGTCTATGTCCAAAACCTTGATTTGTCTCTCATCTGCAACTTGAAAAAGCTTATCCATCAATTCTGACAAAGCAACGCCATCTAATGTCTGCAATTTTTGAATAACATCATCAATAGAGTCGCCTCCAAAAAGGACGCTTTTTTCTTCAATGATTTGTGTTAAATAGTTTTTATTGGCATTGTTTTCTAGCCATTTTAACACGCCATCTTTTAAAGCCCCTGCCCCACTATTTGCAATACCAGCTTCTTTGAGAGCTTTATCAATGCTTTCTTGGATTGCAAAAGCAAGTTGTGCATCGCCCTTGATTTTAGAGGATCCATAGCGATGAACAGTAAGAATTTTTCCTTCAGCCTTATGCTTTAAGAATTTTTTCTGGAAATCTTTATCTATTCCAAAATCATTGAAATAAGCTTTAGCGTCATCTTCACTGGCATCAAGCAGCTTCTTTAAGGTCAAAACAGCGTGAGATTTACCTGTACCATACGCACCTTGAACCCAAATAGAGAGCCTTTTATTTCTAGACAAGACCGCTTCTATGTCGGCAAGCAATTTCTTAAAGGTATCATGCGGGTAATAGCTCTTCCACACTTCAGGATTTTGCTTGATGACATTTTCATCAACCACGGGGAAGTATTTCGGGTCTATGTCAAAGTATTCTTGATATTTACTTGTGAGGGACATGGCAAACTCCTTAAACTAAATCCAAAACATCCGCAGAAGTCTTATCACTACGGAGATTAATGTTGTCAAGATCAAGAGTGAACGAAACAGAGATAAATTCAGGGTAATTTACGGAAAGACCTGTAAGAATCTTTTTCATTTCATCTTCATTTAATCCAAAAATTTCTGTAGGCGAAACTCCAGCACTTTCAATTTCATGATTCAGCAGCCTCGAAAGCGTAAACTGATAAAATCCATCACATGCTTCTGCAAATTTGTAAAGGGAATAAAGAACTACAAGAGAGTCAGGATCTTCCCATGGGGTGCGAGTAATGGAAGTGAGAGATTTTTTCTCTTTGAAACCTTCTCCCATCCCGACCTTATTGAAAGGCAACTCAACGAAACGAGAGAAAGACGCCCAAATATCTCCGACCCAGCTTTCCTTTACGCCGTCAGAAATCATCATTGACGAGACATATTCTCTCGTATAAGGCTCTTTAAAACCTAATTTCTTCACAAACCAATTAATCTGTGGCGCATACACTAGATTTACCAGCATAAGAGCCCAACTTTTTTCCGAATCTAAGCCACAAACTTCAATTTTTTCAGCAAATTTTGTAAAACCTGATTTATCCAGCAAGTTTGCATCGCGTAAAAAACGCTTGAAGAAACTCAACATTTGGCTGCCTAGACGGTTCTTTTCTCCAAATTCATTTTTAAATTTGAAATATTGTTCAAACCAATCCATTTTGGGAGCATGATGAGAATAGCTATTCAAGCTCTTATTTTCTAGCATAATTAACCCTCCCTTAGGCTGTTCTAAGGATTTGTAAATTAAACATCCTTTGTCTACTTTATGGCATTCACTACAATGTTTGCAGTTCTCACTGATAGACAATTTGCCTCGGTTCATTGATATGCACCCATGTCGGCAATCAGCCTCGCACTCATGACATCCAATGCAACAAGCAGATTTACGAAACACATTCTTCAACAACTTGACAAATTCTGGGTCACTTTTGGCAAGTTCTTTATTATACCGAACTTCAACGGAACTTTCTTCTTGAAGAACTTCAAATTCAAGAATCTTATTTCTGAAATTAATTTTGTAGGGCGATTCGTTGTTTTGGACGACCCCAATGGTTTTAATCCATTCCTTCCAGTCAGTTGTCGGCGAACTAATTTTTATGGCGTCAAAAGCCTTACCCGACAAGGAAATCTCCTCATAGTTTAAGGGAATATCCAAATCGCGTCCATTTTTCCTTGCTTTCCATCCGCCATTATCCAGAAAATCATTAAATTTAGCAGAATCCGTTCCTAAACTTTTTTGGTACGGAATTTTAATTGAATTCAAGAGCAAAGAAAACTCTTTTGCATAGCATTCTTTTGCAACAAATTCACTATATTCCGTAGAACGGGGACATAAAAGACACCCCGCCCTACGATTTCCTTTTTTATAACTTTCATTAAGTACAAGATGTTCTTGGAACATATAAAGAAAGAGCTCCGCAGAATTCCATTCCAAGATTGGATTACAACTATATTGCCCTTTATGTTTTTCACCAAGGCTTACATAATCGTATTTACTTCTTGATTCACTTTCATCTGCACGAACACCAATAAACGCCATACCCGTAAAATTCGGTTTACCTGTTAAATTTCGCAGCAAGATGATTTGAGGCGATGTTTTATGAACACTACAGCACCAACGCGTTACCGTTGCAGGAGGTCCGAATTTTGACCATGTATAATCCGGGTCAAATTCGGACGTTGTCCGTAAAAAATCCACATCCATATCTTTGCAAAGCTGTTCTATCTTATCTACCGTTTTATAGGTATCAGGAAATTCCATCTTAGTATCGCCAAAAAGAACCCTAAATTCATTGTGCGGCAAGGCTCTTTGCACTATATCTAATGTCACGACACTATCTTTTCCTCCACTAAAGGCAACATAAAAAACATCAATTTTTTTGCGATATTTGAGATATGTATTATAAACCTTCTTGATGGTTTCTTGCGTCAAAAGGCCTAGTAATTCGCGATTTTTTTCTACCATCGCATCTATATCTACAGGCTTTAACTCACTGCCATTTGGTTCTGGTTCTTCAAGCAAAATGATTTCTGGTGCATGGTAAAGCGAACCGCCCTTTGTCTGAGCAACCAATTTCCCGCGATAGAAATATTTGGTATGTTCCGCCCACATAATCGGGGCATCGTCATTTTTGGGATATTTCCAATGTTTATCAAAACCGAGTAAGTCTAATTCTCGATAATACACAGGACGAGGCTCCTTGCTGAACTCCAAAGGAGTTGTATTCAACAACAAACCGCCAGTTTCTTCATCCCAAGTATAAGAGTACATCAAATCTCCTTATTTTCTAGAAGTCCGCAATTGCAGAGACTTTTCCAGCAAAGAATCAATATTTGAACATTTTTCACGAGCGAGGTAGCCTTCTTCCTTCAAAAATTTCTTTGCCCGACCGGCATCAAAATTCTCTTCTGAAAGAGCATGAACTAGAACATCTTCAAAATTCATCGTTACGTTATTTCGCACAATGGCTCCGGCGTAAGTGGTTTTTGAAAAATTACTATGAACAAGCTTAAACTTTTTACTGCATCGCCATAAAAAACTTTCTAACATAAAGTGGTTCCAGTTTCCTCTGACAACAGGAAATCCTCCCCAAAAATCAATTTTCTTCAGTGGAATAAAATCTTTATCTCGTACAAAAGTTTCAATTACGTCATCAATGGCATCAACATCCATTTTAGGAACACTTTGAACAAAATCCCGTTCATTCAACCGAAATGAATTACCATAAATCACATCATAAAATGCCGGAACACCTAATGAATCCGCCAACAAATCGATGTCGTCAACCGTAAACGATTCTCTACTTTCGCAGAAATCTTTGAACAAGACCTCATTACTGATGACTTTGCCTTTTTTAACAATCAAATTTCCCTTAAAGTCAAAATCATCGCCTAACAAAACAGCAATTGCGTTACGGATGCCTAAATCTCTAAATCCGCTATTTCTTTCGGCAATGTCAGAATACCTACTCTTCAAAGCCTTGACAGCGTCCATACTTCCAATAAAATCAGAATTATCTAATTCCTGCTTTATCCATTCGGATAACCACTCTATTTCATCTCCCGCTATATCGAAAGTCTCTAAAATAAAGCGAGAGCGATCGCCATTACTTAATATTTCTTGTGTATTTGAGCAATTGGTAAAGGCATTTAATATTTTCTGTTGTGGAATCCAATTCAATTTCTTGAATATTTCATCATCGCTCATAGGACGACGTTCTTCTTCAAGCAATCGTTTTACTTCATCTTTAGGACTTCCTACATGACGAAAACTTTCATCCCTAAAAACTCTATCTTTGTTGATGTAGTAATTGAAACCGGGTAAAGCCTGCAAGTATGTTTTTAGAATATCCGTACTTTCTATAGCCGTGCCACGAAAATCATCCGCAAAACGTTCAAAAAGGATTTCCAAATAAAGACGGGGATGCAAATTCAATTGCTCTTCAATATATTCCAGCAACTTTACTTTAGTAGATTCATCAAGTAAGTTCTCAATCACATACAAGCGACCATCATGAACCATACCACACATTTCTATAGTGTTATCTAGCTCCATGTCACTTAAATTTATCTGAGAGCCATTTAACTCTTCATAGAAGTGCCGAAAACGATTTCGTTGAATAATATTTCCTAGAATGTATCCACTTGAAAACTTCTCAATAAGGATATTTTTGTATGGAACTAAAAGAAAATCTTCTTGTGATGAATCCTTTGAACATGTCTCTTTTTTCTGTGAAGTTTCTCGATTTTCTTGAGAAGAGATCAATATCTCTTTCGTCTCTGTAGAATCAAGAATTTCTACAAGTTTTTCCTGCGCAACAGCATCTTTACCTATATACGCCACATGAACTTTCTCTAATGAGATGTCGCAGAATTCGAGAATCTTTTTCACATGAGCATATATTTGGGCTGCGCTTAGTTTTGTTTCAATAAAAAAACTGCGGCTTATTTTTTGCGGGCTGTTGTGAAGATATTCTCCTTTTGAACTCCAACGAACAACCGATTTAACTGCACTTTGGGTTTCTTTATTCGCATACTTTTTGTTCGCGTATAAAGTTGCGATAAAAATGATATAAAGGCTTCGCCAAGTTTGCAATGGAACATCAAAAATTTCGCCATTCAATTCAAAAAGCAACGGTTTAGTTCCCGTCACAACAACATTTTCGTTAAAAGAGAACGTTTTCAACTCTCGTTGCAGTTCAACATCACTGCAACGCAATTCATCCAAAGCCTTTTGCCACTTTTTCGTCAATCAAACCTCGTCAGTCGCTCTTGCACTGGCAGTTTGATTGCGCTGTTCTCTGAAAATAAGAAAAGGCGCAGGTCGCTGCGTTTACTATGCGGGGCTAGGGAAAGCCTGTAAGTGAAAACGCGAGCAACCCACGCCCCAAAAGGGCAATGCACCACAGACCTACATTGCTGTAGGTATAGCACATCGAACCACGCCGTAAATACGGCATGGCTGCGTGAGCCTCGCCTCACTCTCACTTACGTGAAATTTCCCTATTTCGCATAGAGAGCAAGAGCTAAACTCTATTTTCTTTAAAATTACATAAATATGGACGAGAGAGGGAAAATCAACTTCGTGAGAACGTCATTTTGCAGCAAAATTGGCGTTTTCTCGCCAAAAACAGCAATTTCAGGAAGACTTTTCTCAAAACTTCTCAAATTGTCATAATCTGACATTGGGCGTTTATATATTTGATCCAGTGAGGTTCCATGCTGACGACATTTCTTATATATTGGCCCTTTTCGGGGCTGGCGACGCAGGGGATGCATGCGCCATCACATTGCTTTTGAAGATTGTGCCGTTCCTGATTATCGTGGGAATTGTGGCATCGCTTATGTTTTGTGGAGGGTGATTTTCTAGTAATCCTTTTTGTTCAATAATTACGAGGTCAAAACGGCTTTTTTACGCAAATTTCGACATTTTGGGTCCTAAAACCTCGTAAAATGCTCGTAATGAACTCGTAAAACAGCGAAATTTACAAGATTTCTCAGAAAATAATCTATATTCAAAACATCAAGATAAAGCGCTACGAAAAGCAAAAAAGTTGTTTCGTAGCGAATTATACGAGGTTTTTATGGCAATTCTTGGTCGAAAAAAAGAAATTGACGAACTGAAGCAGCTGTATTCCAGCGACAAGGCCGAATTTGTCGCCGTTTATGGTCGCCGTCGCGTAGGCAAGACATTCCTTATAGACGAAGCTCTAAAAGGATTGATTACATTCCGCCACGCCGGACTCAGCCCTGTAGACGAATCAGGAGCATCGAACAACTCCAAGCAACAGCTTCAGCATTTCTACCAGTCGCTCCAATTGCAGGGGATGAAAAAAAGCCATTGTCCCAAGAACTGGCTTGAAGCGTTCTTTATGCTGGAACAGTTTCTCCAACAAAGGGATGATGGTAAAAGACAGGTCATCTTTTTAGATGAACTCCCCTGGATGGATACTCCCAAAAGCGGCTTCATAACCGCTTTGGAAAGTTTCTGGAACACTTGGGCATGCCATAAACAAAACCAGATGCTTATTGTTTGTGGCAGCGCCAATTCATGGATGCTAGACAATCTCGTCAATAACCATGGTGGTTTATATGGAAGAACCACTTACGAAATCAAGTTGATGCCGTTCACTCTATCCGAATGTGAGGCTTTCTATAAAAGTCAGGGTATTCAGATGTCGAGATACGATATAGCCCAGGCGAACATGATCCTTGGCGGCATTCCCTACTACATGACCTACTTGGCAAAAGGCAAAAGCCTCGCCCAGAATATCGATACGTTATTTTTTGATTCTAACGCCAAACTGAAAAACGAGTTTTCTCGTCTATTCGCATCCGTCTTCACTAGACCAGAAGATATGATTCGTATTGTCCGATTCCTATCGTCTCGTCGAAACGGTTTCACACGTGATGACATTGCTCAAAATACACAATTGTCCAACAATGGAGACTTATCCAAACAACTCAACGCCCTTACCGCTAGCGACTTTATCGAGAAATACTTTCCCTTTGGCGAAAGCAAACGAAAGCCTCATTACAAACTAATCGATCCTTTCTGCCTATTCTACCTACGCTTCGTAGAAGGTCAAAAAAACATAGACCCGCAATTTTGGATGAATAACGTCGACTCTGCCAAGATAAACGCCTGGCGAGGCTACGCCTTTGAAGATTTGTGCTTTAGACACATAAGTCAAATAAAGCATGCTTTGCAGATTGCAGGGGTTACAACGACACAATCCGCATGGTCGTTACAGGGCGACGACAAACAGGTCGGAGCACAAATAGACCTTATCATATCTCGCAAGGACAACGTAATAAACCTGTGCGAAATGAAATTCTACAGCGAAGAATTCACCATATCTAGCGACTATCACAAGACTCTTGTCCACAGAACCAATCTCTTGCAGCAACAGGTATCTCGCAAAACAGCCGTCCACAGTACACTCGTGACAACTTACGGACTCACCTATAATGCCTATTCTAGCGATTTCATGAATACTATCACGCTCGATGATTTGTTCAACACCTAACAACGTCAGCTAAATAAAAAGAGTCCTGCATCAACCACTATTCGGGGTTTTAGGGGCGGAGCCACTAGGCGAAGGGGTAGCAGAAGACCTGACTGGGGCGGGTTATATAAAAGACGCCCACTCTTACTTGAGTGGGCGTGATTATAAGGGCGGGATCGGGGCTGTAGCGAGGGGAAGGCCTTCCCCTCCCAACAACTTACTTAACCACAATATTCACAAGCTTGCCCGGCACGACGATGGACTTCACGACGGTCTTGCCGTTCATAAACTCCTTCACGCGGTCGTTGTCCATGGCGAGCTTTTCGAGGGCGGCCTTGTCCATGTCCTTCGCGACAGATGCCTTTGCGCGGACCTTGCCGTTCACCTGGAACACGACTTCCACGGTGTTTTCCACGGCCTTGGAGTGGTCGGCTTCGGGCCAGGCGACGTTCGTGAGCGATTCGTTGTGGCCGAGGATGCTCCACATTTCTTCGGCGATGTGCGGGGCAAACGGGTGCAAGAGCTTGACGAAGGTTTCGCACGGTTCGCGGTAGCGCTTGTCCATCTTCATCATTTCGTTGTTGAAGATCATCAGCTGGCTAATCGCGGTGTTGAA
>NZ_FRBA01000020.1:0-32813 GCF_900142495.1 Fibrobacter sp. UWOV1
GAAGCCCAGTAGGGCAAAAAACAGGTGGCTCCGTCAGGCCGGACTAGTGGCTCTCACTTCTCCGGACTGGCGGCTCCGCCGCTCCGGAATAATCATCGAACGGCTGAATCGCGAGATACGCAGAAGGACTCGTGTTGTCGGCTGCTTCCCGGACGGGGAATCGGCCCTTATGCTTGTCTGCGCAAGGCTAAGGCATGTCGCTTCGAAGGAATGGGGCACCAAGAGGTACCTGAACATGAAACACCTATACGAGCAGGAAAAGGAAAACGAACTGAAACGGGAACAGGAAAAGGACGGAAATGTAGCCTAGATCTGATGTTGGGACAAACTATTTTTGCGAAAAACCCTTGACACTACCAGCAGAGATGCTACGCAATCGACGTAAGAAATGCTCCCAAAGAGCATACTTTTGCCCTTTTTGAGCGAATTTGGTCAATTTGGGCCTAAAAACACCAAAAGAGGGGCGTTAGCCCCTCTTTTACGTCTTTTCAGTCCAAAATCAGCAGTTCCTACCCCGTAACCTTCCGCTTGATCCGCCCGAGCAGTCCCCGCACACGGATATACGCCCGCTTGAGGGGTGACGGGAAGGGGCAATACATTTTTATCAGCTGGTCGAGGGAGTATTTGTCCAGGTTGGCGAAGAATTCGGCGCGCTTGGGGTGCGGTGTACTAGAGCGGACGATGCAGGGGTTGCCGGCGATGGCGTATTCGACCTTGGAGTCGCATTGGGCGACCTTGTCGGCGACGGATTCGAACAGCATACTACCTGGAGTAGTATTCAGCAAAACAACCGATGCTCCCTTGTTGTCGTTCATTTCGGGATGATACTTGGAGATTCCCCAATAGTCGCCCAGGGTGATGTCGGCAATCCGGGGGAGTTTGCGGTAGTGGCAGTCATCGCAGGAGACATTCTGACAAATGCGGCTCAAGAAAAGGCGCATGTATTTCGAGCGGCCATGATGCACCGAAACGAATTTCCCGGACTTGAACCGATGTAGCAGAGCATAGCCACTCCAACCTACCGACTTGTCGCGGAAATTGATGACGTCCAAGGAGGAATTGTCCGTCATCTCCATTTCCCGAACATATTTCTCAAAAACTTTCACACTAGGCGTACCGTGGCACACGATATCCACCGTAAACAGGTCGGCAGAGACTGCATTGCCAAGCACCGCATAAAGCCCAGCCACCTGGCAGGGCGTCCCGGAGAACAGCACCTTGCGCCCCGCCTTGAGCAGGTTACGGACTTCGCGATACACGAGCCCGACATCGGCCTGCACATACTTGGATCCGCGCAGTTTTGCCAGGTCCGCCTTGTTGTCAACAACGATATGCCCGAAACGGGTCGGAGCAGTCTGGGCGACACCGACCACTACCCCACCGTCATCCAAAACGCGTTCCGCCAAGACAGTGAAGATTCCGCCGCTGGAAGACTGCAGACGGACAGACTCGTCCTTCGCACAGGCGGCCACCGTTTTCGGCGAAACATCCGCGACATTCGGGTTTTCAACAGGCTTGTTCCATGGGCATATCCGTTCGCAAGCACCGCATTGCACGCATTTTTCCGCATCAATAACCGGACGATAAAACCCCTCGGCATCCAGTTGCATCGAAATTGCGCTACGGGCGCAGACATTGGCACAAGCCGCGCAAGAAGAACAATTCTGGACGGGAATATTCATGCTAAACTCCTAAACAAACCCGAGTCAACCGCGGGAAAAGTTTTTTCATTCCCCATAAAAACGCATACGAAATCATGAAAACGATTGATGTCAGGCAAGCCCATTGCAAATATCCGTTCAAAGAGATGTGTAACATTTTTTTTACAGCAATGCGATAAGCCAAAAGAACATAGCAATGAATTAAGTATATCCCAAAAGAGTAAAATCCAACGGAACTTAGAAAAACAATTCCTTTACAATTTAATTTATCAAACGCATTCTTAACTTCTTCCGAAAACAAAAAAGGAATGAAACAAAATGAAAATAGCATTGCCGAGGGTTTCTGCCCCACACCAATACCATAACCCAATTTATCTAAAAACAAACTTTCTGCAAAGCACAAAACAAAAGCCAAAGATGACAGTAAAGTCCATGGTTTGATAGAGTAATTCCGTTCTTTTTTTCGTCCCAAATAATAACCAAATATAAAGAAAACACTCCACATCCAAAAACCTCCCGCATAAACAATTAGCGGAAGCGACATTCCTAATTTGGGCAGAAAATAAGACTTAACAGCCCAACCACAAACTGCTAGTATCAAAGAAAAAAATATAACAATAGGAAAAGTATTCTTGCCTTTATTATATACGTAATTCAAAAATGGTAACAGCAAATAACATTGAATAACTACAGCCACAAAATAATAAACAGAGTAGCCACAAAAAATTAAGCGAAATACACTTTTTAAAACATTTTGACCTGTTGCAATGTCCACCACAAATAACGGAAAAGAACAAAATAGAACAGGCAAATAAACTCTAAAAAATCGCTTCTTAAAAAATGGAAAAAAAAACATTCCTTCAACCCGTTTACAAGCCATAAAGAATCCACTACATGCAAGAAAAACAGGAACAGCAACATTAAAAAAATTTCGTAAAATTACAGACGTAATTGGGAAATTTCCACCAGCAAAAGAAACTCCAAATGAATGTATTAAGATGACAAAGATGATTGCACATCCTCTTAAAAAGTCATAATACGTCTCGCGTTTTTGTTCCATATGAGACAAATTCCTATCGACTCTTCAAAATTTTCTTAAACGGTTTTAAAATCAAGTCGCGTTCGTAGGCGTTCATCGAGAGCGTAAAGAATAGCGGCAAATAAACCACAAGATATAGGGCTATACCCGCAACGAGTTTCACTACAGAATCAAGGGCACATTGCTGCAAAACGTAGTAAGTCAGCACGGTCAATACACCAGGAACAATAGACATCTTTATGATTTCAATCCAGAAGCCTACTATATCAATCTTCTGCTTGATTTGATAATATACATTCATCACCAAGATTTGTCCCAAGACAAGGGCACCGGCAATAGCACAAGCACAACCGATTCCGCCATAATATTTGGACAGAGGAATCTGCGCGCCCAGGCTAATAAGGGAGATAACCAAATACAGGAGTGACCGGAACTTCATCTGATTGCGGGCCTGCAAAATTGTGATTCCCAAATTCTGAATCAGCGGAATTGTCAGAGGAACAAAGAACAGCATCGAAATAATATAGGCGTCATCGTACCCCTCCCCTGCCCAAAGGTGGATAAACTGACGACCAAAAAGGAAAAATCCCGTAAGGACCAGGATCATCACGCAATACTGAATTCGTCCCGTCTTGATGAACAAATCCGAAATCGATTTTCCATCGGAATCACGCACAGCCATAGCAGTAACTTTTGGCAAGAAAACACCACTAATTGCTGTAGAAAAACTCATATACATGTGTTCAAGTTGTATTGCCACCGCAAAGACAGCAACAACAGCTGTACCGGCGAAAGCCCCCAGCACAAATTGCCCCGTACTCCAATAAATACGATCCATTATGGCATTCAAGAAAATCCAAAATGAGTAAACAGAAACTTCTTTCAAAAAGTCCCACTGGAATCTTACAAATTTTAGTTTTATCTTCAAATAATGCTTACAATACCAAAAATTCAGGCCAAGCGTCAAAACATTGAAAATAGTTGTAACGACTACCATGGCGATAGCTTTGTAGCCAAAGGTCAAAAGAACAATCATCGTCGCCGTATTCAATATGATACGTACAATTGCAACGACCTTCTGGAAAACAAACTGCTCATACGCCGTAATAATTGAACCAAACAAACTGAATGGGAACGTAATCGCCAAATTGAGCACCATCAAGGCAAGGATAATCTTTGTACGTGAAAGTTCATTCGTCGTCATGGACGCATCAAAGATATTCTCAGCGTTCAAATACAGAATACCACCAGCCAATAGAGCAACCAATCCTATTCCGCAGTACAACAAGAAGAACATTCCGAACATTTCATATTGTTCCTCTTGTTTATCTTCGGCCCTAAATTTTGCAGTATAACGGACTACAGCGTTGCCAAAACCCAAATCAAGAACTGTCAAATATGCAACAATAGACGCCGCAATTGAGTAAAGACCATATTCTGATTTACCCATCATACGCAACATGAAGGGCGTGTAGAGAAGCCCAACAAGATTTTGGAGGGCCAATACCACATATGAAAGTAAAGCGCCAGTTTTTAACTGAGATACCTGCATTTACGATTCCAAAGCTTTCTTTAACCAGTTCAAAGAAAAATCCTTCATTTCAGCGAGACTTCCTGATTTATACATTTTCAAAAGTGATTCAAAACGCGCCGACCCTCGAGATTCATTGTAAATGCATTTAAATTCTTTTTCGAATATAATAGAAAATATCGTACCATGGAAGGAATCCGTAACTACATAAGACGCATCGCGAAACATTGCAAGCCATTCTGGAATACTCAATACCGCATTTCGATCTGCTTCAAAATATTTCAGAACGCACCCTCGTTCAGAAGCTATTGTTTCGCACATCGACCTTATGGAATCATTCCTATCCAACACATATGCAACAAGGATTTTTTCACAAGAAGCAGGAATATCTTTACAAAGATTACAATAGACCGTCTTGTCAAGTAAAAAAGTCGGATCAAGGACCCACGAGGCATCAACACCTAAATAATCATGGCATAATTTTACGCCAGAATTCTCTCGAACACTTATTGCATTAAATTTTTTTGCAAGTGTAGAGCATCTCTTTTCTTCTTTAGGCGAATATTCCCACTTATCAACACCAAAAGAGGCCGCATATGCAATACGTTTAAGATTACTCTCGTCTTTGCAAAAATCAAGAAACATGTCAATCAATTTATAACTATATTTAGGGCGCCAAACTTGATCAGAACCAACTAGTACCACATCAATGCCGTAATTTCTTAAAATTTGAAAGCTATATTTATACAATGTTTTAGTTTTTTTTAAATGAGTCGCCACAAAAAGTTCATTCTGCTTATTCCGACGTCCTTTGTGCGAAAACCAAAACAGCCTTCTTTTTTTTCCCCTTAATCGCAAAAAAATTGTTTTTAAAGATGAAAGAATATACCGCCAAAATGGTGGGCAAACCACCTTCATATAGTCTATAGTTATCGGTTCGTAGCCAAGATCCAAAATAACCTTTTGCATCGCAAAATTTTGGAGCAGTCCTCCATAATTATTTTGCAATGGTTGAGTGATAATAGCGATTTTTTCTTTTTTCATTATATTACAATTTAAAAAAAAGAACTTTACATCTATACATAAATCTTGCGAGCGAGAGGGAAAAATGCAACGCAATAAAAACAAAAAAATCTAATCGACCAATTGATTTCAATTCTAGTTTAAATAAATAATTTATCTCTGAATATAATTTTTTAAATTCGCTTGCAGATATTGATTCAAGATTTAAAGCAGTGTATTTCGCTTGTTTTTTTCGTTCTATCAAAAAAGAACTATCCCCAATTTGTTTCTGCAACCAATCAATTATAAAAACTTGAGACATTAATTTTTTCCCAGAAACCGTAAAAACTGCAGATGCCCCATTTACAATTCGATCATAATGATAAAACGCTTTCGGCAAATACGCCAATTTTATAGGATTAAGCGCTAATTTAAGATTCACATAGCTATCCTCACACATTACGATATTTTGCGGAAATTTAACATCATACTTACAAAAACATTCTCGTCGAATCAACTTATTCCAACAACATCCATGTAATTTATCTATTAAATCATAAAAATATGATTTATAATCTAACGATGTCGGTTTCTGTTTCACATACATTCGTTTTTTTCGTGTTTCAACAAAAAAATCACTAATCACAACATCTGCTTCTGTATTTTTTGCACATTCATACATTTCTTCTAACATAGCAGGCTCAATCCAATCATCAGGATCGACATGTATCACAAATTCGCCTAATGCACTATCAATCCCCGCTTGTCGAGCAGAACTAACCCCCCCATTTTTTTTATGAATAACACGAAAACGAGAATCAGCCACAGCATACTCATCACAAATTTTTCCTGTTTTATCAAAAGACCCATCATCAACAAGAATTACTTCATAATTCTTAAACGTTTGATTTTTAATACTATCTAAAGAGCGACAAATATATTTCTCTGCTTGATAAGCAGCAACGATTATACTAATATCAACCATTTGGCCCCACGAATTAATGTTTTTCCCTTGTCAAATAAATAAGTAATGCCGGTATGACAATGCAATAAAAAACATGACGAACACTCAAATACATGGAGTCCCGACCTGTTGTTGAAAAAATATATAGAGCTATGGATGAAAAAACATATTTATATCTAACTAAAATTTGAGGAAGCCAAAAGCAAGAAATCGAGTAAAAAATAAAAAAGCCCACAAAAAAAATGCCTACAACACCAAGCCATCCAAAATTATAAAAGGATTCACCAAGCATTGAAAATCCTAGACCATACGAGGTTTTTTCTGCTTCAGTGATCCAGGTACTTAAATTTGCATATTTCGCAAATGAAAAACCACCAAAAAGTATTGAAGGAAAAATACACAACACAGATGAAAGATATGACAAGCCGTAATTATATCCATAGATATCAAGAAGATGATCACGAAGGCGCATCCATATATTTGCAGAGCCGCCAAACTCGCCAAGAAACTTTGACGAAACATCAGTCAATCCCAACGTAAAATTGTCGGTTAAAATATCAAAAAAAGATAACGAATTCGTGCTTGTCCTATACTCCGCAATTGAAGGAGTCAAAAACAAAAAAAGGAATCCAATAAAGGACACACAAAAAACCTGCAATTTAGTCAACTTTTTTATGCCAGAATTCCATAAAAATAATAAACAGAGAACTATTGCAAAAGGTTTACTTCTTGTTCCGATAATCAAAGGACAAACAATGGGGATAAGAGAAAGCCCAAGAAAAAAATATCTTAAAAAAGAATCTTTGTACAAATATATCAAGCCAAACAACGCTGGAACAAACCACATTGCAAATATGGCAACAACAACACTTCCTTTCATCTCAAACACATCTCCATAACCATACATCATTGCCATTTTCATTAATGTAAATATTCTATACAAATAAAAAGGCATAGAAATCAGAAGTATAATTAAAAAAATTCTTTTCGCGTTCACATCTGTATCTAATTGCAATTTCGGCATGCAACATTCAATTTGCGAATTAATCACAAATACTCCTGAAAATAGCAAAGCAATTAGAGATAGAAATCCAAAAATCAAATATTCATTTACTAATTCCAATGGATAAGAATCAAACAAAAAAAACTTCGGAGCCTCTAAACCCAGAGAATAAAGAATAACATGTCCAAAAGAAAACAAAGAAATTGAAAGCCAACAAAAGGAATATGGATTAAACCAATTTTTTTCTTTTTTTACAAAATACAAATAACCATAAACAATCAGGAAATCGATATCCAAAGACATGACAAACGAAAAAAAAGAGTCCCCTATGTCCACAAACATTAACAAAAAAAACACCATCAGGATTGCAAGAGCAATCGCTACAGTTAAATTCTTGTCTATGCGAATTCTATTTATGATTCCATCAGATAGCATAAAATTTTTCAAATGTATGTACAGACTCTTTCGAATCAAAGCCTTTTTCCTTAAGCACTCTTATTCGCTGCAAGTCACTTACATTTTTCTCCGTCGTTAAATTCAATATTATATCGGCCCATACTTCTGCAGATTTCTTTAACGAACATCGATGCAATAAGCCAAAACCAAGGTCTGCTTCATCGGTAATATTATCCGAAATCAAAGCAGGGACACCAGCCGCTTGAGCTTCTATTAATGTCACAGGAAATCCTTCATATTTTGACGGCATTAAAAGAACATTTATACATTTAAAAAGAACCGGGACATCTTTCCGATTACCCAAAAGAAGCACATTGTTTTCCAAAGAGTTTTTTTGTATTTGAAATTCCAACGTACTTCTTAGAGGTCCTTCTCCGGCCAAAAGGAGAACAAAATCTTTATCATACTTCTTCAATTTAGTCGCAATTTCAATAGCAAACAAATGATTTTTTACTTCATTTAATCGACCAACCATCCCTATAATTATTTTTTTTTGCGATATGTTTAATTGTTCTTTTAAACGTTCAACTAAGCTACAATCAACATTCACAAACGAATCAATATTTATCGGATTATAAACTATATCATACTTTTTTTTGCCATAAAGAGCCATCCCAGCAGAGCGACCACAACTCAAGAGGAGAGTGGCATTATGTGTAATAAAAAAACCAGTTAACGCATAATAGATCTTCCTAAAAAAACCTTTTGAATTACTTCTTAAGGTTGTATGAGAATGACTTATGCGAATCGGAATTTTCAACAATCTCGCTATACTTAACGAAATGGCATTATGAGAATCCATATGAGCATGAATCCCCTTATATGGACCATATTTTTTTACAATATTCCTAAGTTTAATGAAGTAAGCAATTGGATTCCTAGCATATTTTTTCCCCAAAACAATAACTCTACCCCCATTTTGCTTTACAATTTCCGCATATGGGGATTTTACATCACCATACACTAAAAAATCAAATTGAATTTTCTTTTTATCAATTTGTCTGTATACATTTATTATCATCGTTTCGGCTCCGCCCATTTGCAGATTTCCGACAACCTGTAGAATTCTAACAACCGACATATCTCACAACACCTTTTCTCATAAATTAATGATTAAATTTCTTTTTCCAGTACAAGAAAATCAAAAAATTCAAATCTAATAAAAGCGAATATTTTGCCAGAAACCCACTCCAACACCTAAAGGAAGAATCCTTGATTGCCCTAGAAAATTCCTTTTTCTTTATTTGGGTTCTTATTTCAAAAGAAACTTCACGGTATTTCTTACCACTATTAAATTGAGAAACTGCAACATTGAATAATGAATGTGTCAAATATCTGTTTATTTGTGGTGTGAAATCGTATTCATCTGAAGGAAGATTTTCCTTAAGAACGGAAGAAATCATTGCAGGACCTTTCCATGACAAACATTTTTTTGCATGCGTTATTGATTCCACATTCAAACAATTATAACAATACAAACAATCATTAATAATATACATTGACGAAATTGATGCAATATACGGCTTGGTAAAAGCTAAGTCTTCTCCCATCACAATACATCTATCAACATTCATTTGATGAGGCACAAGCTTTTCACGCCTAAAAAATTTTCCCCATGCACTAGAAGGAAAAGACTTTGCTTTAGGGCTTTCAATTAAAGATGGATATATATCGGCAAGCAAATCTTTTTTTTCATACAGTCCTATTCTATACGGAATTTTATGTTCTACAATTCTATTCTTCATATAGTATAAAGCCGAACAACAAACTAAATCTACATCATATAAGGATACAACTGAATAAAATTTTTCAATACAATTTTCACAAATCCAATCATCACCATCAACATAAAAAACATATTCTCCCTTTGACGCAATTAATCCTGTCTGACGAGCAGAAACGAGTCCCCCATTTTTTTTATGAATCACTTTGATTCTATCATCTTTTTTTGCATAGTCATCAACAATCCATACACAAGCGTCGGAAGAACCATCATCTACTAAAATAATTTCAAGATCATTATACGACTGACATATAATACTATCAATACATTTTTTTATATACTTTTCAACATTATATATCGGCACAATAACGCTTATCAACATAATCAAACCTGTATTATTAAAACCCGTTCTATCAATAAATCGAATATTCAATTATTCAACATGACAAATAAATCCATAATCGTAGTCTCTGTGCCACCATAATTTATGACAAAAAAAAACGAAAACTTCGAATCATAAAGTCTAAATCTTATTTTTTATATCAGTTGATGAAATTCCTTTAGTATACGGCAAATATTCTATTGACACACCAACTTTCGAAAACTGTTCCTCTGTTTTATTATACCGTTCAGAGCCCTTCCAATCATCGCCAGAAAACAACACATCAAAATGAAACTTTTCTAAAGCTAACATTTTATCATCTGTAATTTTAAAATCAACCAGTTCTGCACGATCAACACATTTAAGAGCATTTAATATACGAACTCGTTCATTCTCGGCAAAAACAGGTTTTTTATGTTTGATGTTTATGACATAATCATCATCACACACACCGACGATAAGTACATCGCACATTTCCTTGCACCGTTCTAGCAAGTTCAGATGCCCCACATGGAACAAATCAAAAACACCTGCTGTGTACCCGACTCTATATTTTTTCATAACACCTCCTTATAGTTATTTTCGAAATCTATTACCTCAGGTTGATGTTTCCATACTTGTTCTTCAATTGGTGGCAATTGCATATAATTTCTATACCAAGACTTTAACATTCCATCATAATCAGAGTAACCCATAAAATACGCATTTTCAAACAAGTACTCGTTCATTCTTTGAGGCATATCCGCGGGCATAATATGATTAAAGCCATCCATAGAATTGGCACTTACTAAAGAGCAGTTTAAATCATTCTGATATTTCATCATTTTCTTCAAAAAGAACTTTCTTATTTTCCTTCTTAATCCGCCCCTAAATAACTTAAGCATCAAATTAGAAATCATTGTTACAACAACTGAAGAATTTTTAGGAACAAATTCCCTCGTAAACAACTGATAAATCATCGTATCTAATTTAAAAAAGACTTGACTTAATTTATTATTTGGAAAGCGATCTAAGGGAAGGATATCAACAAAGATTCCTTTGTGGTACAATTTATCCTGTTCGTCCCTCTGCAAGAAACACGTATTATTTTTTCTAATTTTTGTAAAAGACTGTGTAAAATCCTCATCTGTATCTTTATTCTGAAGAATGAAATCTTTATTATTCGATTCATTCCATAGTTTGATGAACCTATCGTAATCCTGCCGTTCCATGCACAAATCAATGTCATCATCCCAAGGAATAAAACCCTTATGCCTTACGGCACCCAACATCGTCCCGCAATACAATGAATATTTAATATCATTTTTTCTACAAAAATCATCAACAACTTTCAAAATTTCAATTTCAACAGAATGAAGTCTTGATAAAAAGTCCTTTTTATTTTCCATAAACATCCTTCATCTTATTCAAAACATTTTCCAAACCAAAATCTTTCACCATTCTGCCATTTGCGTCACCCATTTCATCCCGTCTAGACTCATTTTCTATTAAGGACTTGATTCGACACATTAAAGAATCTTCATCATTTGGTTCAAAATGGCACCCACCAACATTATCTACAACTAAATCTGTATTTCCACGAATTTTAGAACACACAATAGGACATCCGCTAGCCATCGCTTCCATCATTGAAACAGAAAGTCCTTCGCGGAAAGATGGGAATACAAAAATGTCCGCAGCCCTGTAAAGTTTAAGGGCATCCGTCCTATATCCGAGCAAATGGAACTGATTTTCCACGCCTAATTCTTTTGCCAGATTTAGCAGGTTTACCTTTTGGTCGCCCAAGCCAGCAACTGCATAATGAACATTTGGGTTGTTGAGTTTCGCCAACGCCCTTACGACAACCTGATGATTCTTGTTTACATTGAGTTCGCCAATCGAGAGCAGCAAAACGCAATCTTCGGGAACACCCATAGACTTCCGGACTTCATTCCGGTCGCACTCTATGTTCTGGATTTTCGAAAGGTCTATCCCTACCCCAGGCACATAACAAACCTTCTTGGCATGCATTTTCTTTTGGGCCAGGGCGTAGTCTTCTTTATTGATGGTTATCAAGACATCCGTAAAGCGGGCACAAAACCGTTCTATCGGGTAATACATCAACCAATTCTTAAGCGGAGCACCCTTGAAAAAGTGGAATCCGTGGGCGGTGTAAAAGACCCGCGTTCCCTGCTTGCGGACTTTGCGGCATGCCAATCGCGCAATCATCGAAGCATTTGGCGTATGCGTATGGACAATATCATAATGTTCCGTTTCAACAAGCTGCTTGAGCATCTTATAGGCTTTAAGATTGTCCTTACAAAATGGAGAGCGCGAAAACGGAATGTCGTGAACCTTGCAGCCGAGGGTGTTGTAAATTTCGGGAACGGGCTGTTCGCAATTTGTCGCAATTTCGACGGAATGACCTTCGTTTAGGAGCATTTTTATATGCTCAGGAAAAAAGCCCATCGTCATAGAAACCGTTGTTACATAAAGAATTTTCATTATACGTTCGCAGCCTTCGGCAAAAATTCAACGTAAAAATCGCCATTTTCCAGCGTTTTGAGTATCTTAACTTCGTTTACGGACTTGGCGGCCGCCATAGAGGCGGAATTTTCGGGCGATATCGAGCCGAACATGCGGAGCCCGAGGGCTTCGTTGACCTTGTTCATGGCGATTCCCTCGAGTTTCGCAATTCCCTTACCCCTGTAAGAGTTACCGACCATATAGCCCTTGAAGCATTTCCCGTTCACAAAACAACGCAAAAAGAAGTATCCGACAATCTTTTCGCCGTCCAGCACGAGGAACGTGAGAAAAGCCCTATTCCTGATGATTTTCGAGAGGGTCTTCTCGTCGAAGGCGTGGGGCTTGAAGAACTTGAAGGCTTCTTCGGGCTGTTCGGCGAAGAAGGCGGCGAGGGGGGCTGCGTCGGCGGGGGCTGCCACGCGGAGCGTGAACTGTCCGGAGCATTCTTCCAGGATTGCGGGGATTTTCCGGAGGGCGCTCCCGTGGGTGAGCGCGAACACGAAGGCGTTGCACCATTCGACGATGTTCCAAAGGAACCCGAACCTGTCGCGGAGAATGTGTGCCAACTTGTAGAGCATCAGAAAGCCTCCGCAATAAGCTTTTTCGCTTCGACTTGTCCGCGGTCGTACTGTTCGCGGGTGATCTTGCCGCTTGCGAGCAGGTAGTCGCCGAGGTCGGTGGCGGTGTCGCAGCCTTCTTCGGTAATTCCGTCGCGCTTGAACACTTTGCCAAGCGTAGTGAGAATGATTTTCACGTCGCCAAGGAAGGTGATTTTCTTGATGTATTCAAGATCGTAGCCGATTTTAGCTTCCCAGGTGACGGCGTTGCGCCCGCTCACCTGCGCAAGCCCGCTGAGTCCCTGCCGCACGGTGTGCCGCCTGCGCTGTTCGGCGGTCATGAATACCATGTCGCGCACGAGCTGGGGCCTTGGCCCGATTACGGCCATGTCGCCCTTGAGGATGTTGAAGAGTTCGGGGAGTTCGTCGAGGCTGGTGGAGCGGAGGAACTTGCCGTAGGCGTTCAGGCGCACGTCGTCGGGGAGCAGGTTCCCCTGCGCGTCACGCTCGTTGGACATGGTGCGGAACTTGACGAGTTTGAAAATTTTTTCGTTAAGGCCCGGGCGCGGTTGAGTAAAGAAGGGGTTACCGTGCATTTTGACGGCACCCACAAGCGTGAGAACAATAAGTAGCGGGCTCAGGGCGAGAATCGCGGCCAACGCGCAGCAGAAATCAAGGACTCTTTTTAGGCAGCGAGAATACACCTGCGCAGACCTCGGGGTTAAGTTTGAAAGCCTATTTAGACCAAATTTAGTAAACTTCTGTATATAATGTGATTTTACTTTAAAAATAATGACAAAAAACTTACGAAAACAGACTTCAACATAAAAAGCCCGGCTACATCGCCGGGCCATCAAGAAATATTTAGTAGTTATTTTCCAAGTTTCTCTTTAATCGCAAGGACATCCTCTTCCGAAAGCTTGGAAATGCGCACAACCTTTTCAACGGAATCTCCGTCCGCAAGCATAGCCGCAGCCATTTCTAGCTTGGCTTTTGCTATACCTTTTTCCTCGCTTTCATGAAGGTCATATTCGTAAGTCATGTACTTGTTCCTTATGAGAGTGTCGGCTTTGTAATAAGACACCTGGTCGTTGATGGTTTTAGTTTCACGGGAGTCCACATTCCGGGTCGCAAAATACTTCATATAAGCCTTAACGGCCGGGTCTTTGAAATCCTCGTACTTTTTAAATATATAAAAGTTTTTGAAGGTGCGGTCATTCAATGTGACACTAAAATCTTCGCGCGCCCTGTTTTCGAAATGATAAGCGGGGAACCCACGTCCAAAAATATCCATCGGGCAAAGGAAGATGATGTATTGCTCCTTGAGACTAGTATAATAGCCACCCTTTGAAAGAGCCACGCCATCACCTACGCTCTGATAGTATCTAGCGCGCTGCGGGAGCTCCTTGGTATCAATCATTTGACGCCTTCGGCGTCTGCGGCTGCACTCGGTCATATATACGAAACTTGAAACTTTAGTTTCGTAGTTGAGTTATCCTCTTTGGGGAAAATTATGCAAGCATAATTTTGCGACGCTCGTTTTGCACGCTACTGCATTTCCAAATCAAACGAGTCCGAACATAATCGGATCTGTAATGTCAAGGTCGTCAAAAGACTTGATATTCATTGGTATTTTCCTTTTGCGTTAAGTTGTGGAGCACTCCCTCTTTCCTAACACGCTTTTGACGCCTTCGGCGTCCGCGGCTTCATTCGGTCGCAGAAAAATGCAAGCATTTTTCTGCGACACTCATTTCGCACGCTTTTTTCAGGCGTTTGAATACCAATTTTTTGTAAAACTTTTGTAAAAACAAGATTTTCCCCCGGCCACCACTCCCCAACCACCCCCCAAAAAATTTTTGGGGGGAAGAGACGTGCAGAACTTGTGAATAGCTGCAAACAATGTTTGACATTCAAAAAAAATCTGTTGATAGCTGCAAACAACTGATTGCCAATTTAGGCTTTTTTTCGTTTTTTACGATTTCATTTGATAGATTTCTCCTCCAGCTTTTATGGAGGCTTTATGAACCGCAGTGATTTTTTTGCCATGGTTAAGGATGTTCACAAACATCCTGAACGACTGGCCGAATACCGCAAAACCTACAAGAACGTTTATCCGTTCAGTGACGGGATATTCAAAATGCTTATGGCAAACGAGGCCAAGCCCGAGCGTACCGTGAAGTTTTTGAACGCAATGCTCATGCTTTCCGGTACGAACGCAATCAAGACTTTCTCGTTGGGGGTTCCTGAGAATCCAGGCGTTCTAGACGACAAGTCCGCCATTTTTGACATCTACGGCATAACGGAAGCAGGCAATCCCGTTCTTATCGAAGTACAGCAGAATTTTAACACGCTATTTATCGACAGGCTTATTTACTACACATCCCGAGTTATTTCGCGTACGGTCAAAAAGTCAAAGGATTACAACCTGCCACACATCTATGTACTTTCACTGTTAACCGAGAACCAATTTCCACTAGAGCGCAGCACCTATCTTCACCATGCACAGCTCGTGCGCAACCGCCGCCTGTTCTACGAAAAATTGGACATTTATCTTATTGAAATCGAAAAGCTCTTTGCAATCGATGACCGCACCAAGCCCGAGAATCGAGAAATGACCGACAGAGCCGAAATGCTCCGCATATTCCGAGATGTTCTCGAGGAAAAGGAAATCCCTGTTGAAAAGTTGCAGAGATTGCTTGACAAGGACTTTGCAAAAGATGTATCTTTGCAGGGGTATACGGACGAAACGCTTTTGAACGAGGTTGATGGAATGACAGACTTGCTTTACGAAAAACAGGGCTCATACCAGCAGGGTCTTGACGACCGCGGACGCCAAGACGCCCAACTCATGGTCGACAAAGGCATTCTGACTCCTGAGAAGGCAGCTGAACTCTTCCACGTTTTACCCAAAGATATTCTTCCATCAAAGCAATAATTCTAAGCATTTTAAAAAGCCCCTTTTGGGGCTTTTTAAGAATTGCGGCAACGATCGTGACCCCTTGGGGACAAGACTCGCCAAGCGAGGCTTGGTTTTACGAGGTGCGCGGGGTGGCGGAGCCGCAACGCGGGCCCGTAAAATAGAGCGTGACGGCGTGGAGCGCTAGCGCAGCGCCGGGCCGCCCAAAAGGAAAAAGTCGAGGCTGGTGGAGCGGAGGAACTTGCCGTAGGCGTTCAGACGCATGTCGTCGGGGAGCAGGTTCCCCTGCGCGTCACGCTCGTTGGTCATGGTGCGGAACTTGACGAGCTTGAAAATCTTTTCGTTAAGGCCGGGGCGCGGTTGCGTAAAGAAGGGGTTGCCCTTCATTTTGACTGCACCAACGAGGGTGAGAGCCACGAGGAGCGGGTTCAGGCAGACAATGGCCAGGAGCGCGCAGCAGAAATCAAGGACTCTTTTTAGACAGCGGGAATACACCAGCGCAGACCTCGGGGTTAAGTTTGAAAGCCTATTTAGACCAAATTTAGTAAACTTCTGTATATAATGTGATTTTACTTTAAAAATAATGACAAAAAGCTTACGAAAACAGACAACCTTTTGTTTGTAAATTTTCATAAACTGACAAATTACGACATCAATTATAGGTTATTTTTACATTGATAAAAAAGGATTAACCATGAGTGAATCATTTCACCTTTGTTAATGATCATTTCTCATGGATTCTTATCGGGTTATGTTTTTTACTATTTCTTTTCTCCTACAGAAAACAGACTAGATATATAAAAAAGCACGTCGAAAATGAATTAAAAAAGACGCCCCAAAATACATGTAACAGATAATTTAAATTGACTTTTGTTATATTATAGCATATGCAACAAATCTTAATACGAAATTTTGGACCAATTGTTAATCAGGAAGGAACATCAATATCCCTACCAAAAGTTCTGGTCCTATGTGGAGAGCAAGGAACCGGCAAAAGTTCCGTCGCCAAGCTTATATCACAATTTTCGTGGTTAGAAAAAGCTTTAGTTCGCAACGACTACACCATTCTAGATATTGCGCAACAGGACTTCTTTCTCAAATTAAGTTCATTCCATAACATTACGGGATATTTCAAGCCCAATACGTACATAAAATTCATTGGCAACAAATATGAATTCTTGTATGAAAAGCAGATTTTATCCGTCCAAGTAATAAAAGAAGCTGATTACGTTCGTCCGCAAATCATGTATATTCCTGCAGAGCGCAATCTAGTCGCCGCTTTGGAAGACGCATCTAAAATACAGAATCTTCCAAAGCCCATAGCGGTTTTTATGGAGGAATATTATAACGCCTTAAAAAATCACAAGAATCCCTTTAAGCTTCCTTTAAACGGATATAAAATTGCTTACGATGACAAAACAAATACCGTCTGGTTCGGAGACAAAGATTTCAAGGTAAAATTGTCCGAAGCAGCAAGCGGATTCCAGTCTTTGGTACCCATGCTTATCGTTACCGAGAATCTGCTGCTTAGAGTTAAGCTTCATGCCGATTCACCTAAATCCCGAAGTGAGGCCAGCTTTGCAGAAAGTTCTCGGCTTGAAAAGACAATACGAGATATCTTGAGTAATGAAAATCTAGACGAAAAAGTTCGCGTACTAATGATAAAAGAACTAAACAAATCCATTCGCAACAAATGTCTCTTAAATGTCGTTGAGGAACCGGAACAAAATCTTTATCCGACGTCCCAAAGAACGATTCTCAACGAACTTTTGCGAATCAACAATTCCATAGACAACAATCAGTTAGTCATCACAACCCATAGTCCTTATATCATAAACTATCTGACTTTAGCAATAAAAGCAGGAATGCTACTTTCCAAGTATGGAACAACCCATATGGATTCTTTAAAAGAAGTCGTTCCATTAGAAAGCACCGTTTTGCCAGAAGATGTTTCAGTGTACCAGATATCGTCTAATGGAGAAATAAGCCTTCTAGACAAATACGATGGACTCCCTGTAGATAGCAACATCCTAAATGGTGCGCTTGGCGAAACAAACGATCTATTCGATAGACTTCTTGAAATTGAGGACTCGTTAGCTTAATGGATTTTTTCAATTCACAATACATAACCGAGTCCACTCGTAACGACATTCGATTTGGACTTATTGATGACGGACTGTTGGCGCGATCTACAACAAAAGACGAAGACCGATGGTTAGCAGAAATAAATAACTCTCAAGGCAAGGAAATCCAATTCATTCCTGTTGACCACAATATTAAGATCTTTGATGGTCAGAACGAACGCAGTATGTGCGATGGAATGCTTTACGACCACGAAAAAACATGGATAGCCTTTGTTGAAATGAAAGAACAAATCAGCGAATGGATGCGTGACGCCAGAAAACAACTTGAATCAACAATAAATTCGTTTAGAGATTGCCACGACATCCGTTTATTTAAATTTCGATTTGCCTACGCAGCAAACCGAAAGCATCCTCATTTCCAATTTTCACAAAAGCAAGTGATGCAAGAGTTCTACAATCAGTACAAATTTAGATTGTTGTTTCAAAACAATATAGACGTAAAATAAAGCAATACAGCCCCCCCCCAAAAAAAAATTAGTAATTCAAATAAAACTGAAGAATGCTAATCCTTAAATTTTAAATCCATTATATAATCATCTATTTTCTTCAACGAGTCAAGATGATTGTTCAGAATCAGGTCGACAACCTTAAATAAAACTCCTATAGCCATTCCATAAGATTTATCAACCAATTCTTTATTAACACCTTCTTTATTAGAAGAATGCACTAATGCTGATCTGATTCTATAGAAACTTTTCGCATCGTTAAATATAGAGACCCTTTCTTCTTTGTTAGTTCCTAACAAGTAAGCGCATTTCTCAGCAACAGCCGCCGTGATAGAAGAAAAATTTTCCGTATTCGAATTCAGCAAACATTCTAAAGCGAATATCGAATAAATCATCTTATTTTCATCATTTTCTTCATCATATTGTTTTCCTAGCCATTCAAAGGCTATATTAACGCGATTCCACAGATCAGAATTTCCTAAGATAATTTGATTGAAATTCATTTCGTTTGTCAAAATTTCTCTAAAAGACCCTCGACCATACCTTTGGGCATCTAAATCTAAAACAGTTGTCTCAATAAACGTCTTTTGGGGATAAAGGTTGAATATTCCGATTTTAAAAGGTGTTTCTAATACAATTCCTGAAACAGGCAAAACAACTAGATTGTTTTTTACAGAATTCTTTATATTTTCAGTTAGAGACTTCAGTACATTTTCTGTTGATTCTTTGTTGTTTTTTATAGAAATAGCCGCATCAAGAATGAAATCTTCCATCTGTTCTGGCAAAATTGCTTTTGTTGCATATTTTCTTGAAATACTTAACAACTTATTTTTTCCATCATTGACTAGAGAATATGATAACCTGAATTAACTTCACAGTTGTATTAGGGCCAATTATTTCAATTTATAATAAAAGACCTTATTTGGCAAATATTTTTTAATTTCCCAATATCCACTCACCAAAGAACGGGTCTTCAAGTTCGTAGCCAACGGTTTTGATTACGTACCCCTGTTTCAACAGACGTTTGATAGAACTGAACGAGGTGCTGGTGGGTACAGACCTGTCTGTTATGGGATTTTTCTTGTTGGCAAGCAACAACATCACCTTGCGATCGGTACGGTTCATGTTCGCCCAAAGACGCTCGTAGTCCAAGGAATGTTCCTCCACCTGTCTCTTTATAGCATAGGCAACGACATTTTCCGTTATCTTGCTATACACTATGGCGTTATAAACTGCGGCAGCCAGCTGTTGTGTGTAGTAGGGGTGAACATCCGTAAACTTGAGAATTTCCTCGGTGATGGCAGCCTTTTGCGAAGCGGGCATCTTGGGCAATCGGCTTTCGATATAGTTATAGAAATCATCGTACGGGATTTTCTTCAGATTCATTCGTTCGCCAAAATGGAAGAACGGGGACTTTTTCTTCTCAAAAATTTCCTCCATCATGGACTCCTGGCTCCCCATGAATATATAGTTCAGCCCCTTCTGCCGTTGCATAATGGCGCGCAGCTGTTTCGCCAGCGTCTTGTCAATGGAATTCACTTCCTGGAATTCATCGAACACCACGATGAGACGATTCTCAGCAGAAGACACCTTCTCTAGCAACTCCAAGGAATCTTCCAGCATCGCAGAAGATTTACCCACCGAGGGGACAAAACTCACGTCCATGCCATCTGTCATCGGATTGTAAGAGAGCGTGGGCACGACGCGGAAATGTTTCATGAAGTGTTTTACCTTCTCGAACTTATGAAGACGGAACACCTGACGCAAGACTTGTGCGGCTAGATCTTCCACATTCAAGACCTTCATGAAATCAATAGTAATGGACGGACGACCGATTTGTTGCAGGGCCTTTGCAACAAGACTACTCTTGCCAAATCGGCGAGGAGATATCAAGACCAGGTGGTTTTCGCTGTCCAGCATTTGCTTGATTTGTTCCAGTTCATTCACGCGGTCTGTGAAGAATTCATCTTCTACGATTGTGCCGAATTTAAAAGGATTCATAGTCTCTCCAGCGTCCAAAATTCCATTGCGAAAAATTTCGTTGCGAAAATTTTCGCAACATATATAATATAATATATTAATCCTTTTCGCGCAACAGAGCCAAGCATTTTTTTGAAATGAATGCCAAATTGCGACAAAAACGCGGCAACGATCGTGACCCCTTGGGGACAAGACTCGCGGAATGAGCCATTCACTTGCTGGCCGGAATGCCGGCGAATGTAGCGAGGCTTGGTTTTACGAGGTGCGCGGGGTGGCGGAGCCGCAACGCGGGCCCGTAAAATAGAGCGTGACGGCGTGGAGCGCTAGCGCAGCGCCGGGCCGCCCTGCAAAAAAATTACTCGAAGCAATCCTTGATGGTCTGGATGATAGTTTTACACATCTTTTACATTCCAGCCCTTTACAATTTCTACACCTTTTCTATTATCTGCCTGAGCGTCACCGAATAGGCTCCAAGCACTTGATTAATCAAGTGTTTTTTTCATATAAGGAGTACTATACCATGACGCAAAACCAAAATGCAAACACCCCCACCACCCGCAAGGAAATCCCCGAAATTCTGCGGGGCAAGCGATACCTGGACCCATCCTACGACCCGGCGTTTTACGCCCTGCTCGACGACGAGGAGGCCCTGGCGGACTTCATCAACAGCCTGCTGCACCTGGAAGACGGCCGCAAGATAAAGTCCATGAAATACACCTTCAACCAGCCGCTCATCTTGCGCGCACCAGAGGCCAAGGAAATCAAGTTCGACATCCACGCATGGACAGAGGACAACCGCTGCATGGATATTGAAATCCAGAGAGCGTCGCACCCATTCTTTACCGACCGTGTGTTGCTCTACGGCGCATACCTTACCATAGACGGCAAAATCAAAATGGACAAGTCCCCGGAGTTCAAGGCCCTGGAGGAGAACGAGAGAAAGCGCAGGCGCTACCAGTTGCCCGAAATCGTGTCTATCTGGCTGTGCAATTTCCCTCTTAGGCTCGAGCCGAAAAGTTTCCGCGACACCTGGCACCTGTACAGCGACAACGCCGTAATGCAGGGGAACCCTGTACCCGTTTTCGACAAAATGAGTTATATTTTAATAGACTTGGGGGAATTCTCCAGGATTCACGCCAAGGCCGAAAGCCGCGAAGAACAATGGCTGTACCTGCTGACCCATGCAGGCAAGGCCAACGCTTCGATGGACTTTGCAGACCCTATTCTGCAAAAGGCCCTGGAAAGAATCGAGATTGGTTCCGCCAGCGATGAACTTCTTTCTAGTCAGGTAGACTCAATGGTTACACAAGACGAAATAGACGCGCGCATTGCCGACGGAGTGGTTACAGGTAGACAGCAGGGTATTCAGCAAGGTATTCAGCAGGGTATTCAGCAGGGCTTGGACTCTACGCTGACCGCGTTGGACCTGCTTTCCAAGGGAACCCCTGTAGCTACCATCGCCAAAGAGACCAAGTTGTCCGAAGATCACATTCGGCAACTCCAGTCCAAGATGACGAAGTAGTCCTAACTTACTCGAAGCAATCCCGAATGGTCTGGATGATTGCATCCTGCTGTTCGGGGGTCATCTTGTTGTCGCTGGGCAGGCACAGACCGCGGGCGAAGATGTCGGCGCCCACGTCGGTGATGCCGCCTGCGATGTAGGCGTTGGTGCGGGCGCGGCCGTTACCCTGCGCGGTCACGAAGGCGTGGCTCATGTACATGGGCTGCATGTGCATGGGTTTCCAGATGGGGCGGCCCTCGGCGTTCATGGCGGCGATGCGTTCCAGGATTTCCGTGGGGCAGCTCTTGCCCGCCTCGTGGATGTACAGGGCGTCGGTTTCGCCGCGCACCTGCTTGCACATGGCGTCTTTGTCGATAATCAGGCAGCTGAGCCAGAAGTTCGGTTCGCTGTTGGCGGCGTCGTAGGGGTTCACCTGCACCGGGAGGCCCTTCAGGCCTTCCTTGTAGCGCATGTAGATAGCCTTTTTCTGGGCGATGTGTTCTTCCAGGTAGGGCATTTGGCCGCGGACTACGCCCGCAATCACGTTACTCATGCGGTAGTTGTAGCCCACCTCTTCGTGCTGGTACCAGGCGGCCGCCTCGCGGCTCTGGGTGCTCCACTTGCGCACCTTGTCGGCGTCGTCCTTGCTGTCGGTCAGGAACATGCCGCCGCTCGAACCGGTAATAATCTTGTTGCCGTTAAAACTGATGGCGCTGTAGTCGCCGAACTTGCCCGTCTGCACGCCCTTGTAGCTTGCACCGAAGCTTTCGGCGGCGTCTTCGATGAGGAGCGCGTTGTGCTTTTTGCAAATGGCGCGGATTTCGTCCACCTTGCCCGGCGTTCCGTACAAATGAACGAGCACCACCAGTCGCACTTCGGGGTAAATCTCGAAGGCCTTTTCGAGCGCGACCGGATCCATGTTCCAGGTGTCGTACTCGGTGTCGATGAACACGGCCTCGCCGTTCTCGTAGGCAATGGGGTTCACCGTCGCGTCGAAAGTCATGTCGCTGCAGAACACCTTGTGGCCGCGCAAGCTCCCCTCGCCCACCTTGGGCATGCCATAAAGGGCCTCGCCCGCAAGCTTTGTGCAAAGGTGCAGTGCGGCGGTACCGGCGGAGAGCGCCACGGCGTACTTGCAGCCCACCTTTTCGGCGGCGAGGCGTTCCACCTCGTTGATGTTCGCACCCACGGTGCTCATCCAGTTGGTCTCGTATGCTTCGGTCACATACTTGATTTCTTCGCCGTGCATGGTGGGGCTGCTGAGCCAGACTTTACTATCGAAACGCATAGTCATGCGCGCAAATATAGGTAATTATTCCGTAACCACGGGCAAATCAAGCCAAATTTATCACAGAAATCTTACTAGAATCCTTTATTGCTCCACCAAAAGTCAATTGTTCTTTTTATTAAAAGTCAATTGTTTCTATAAAATTTCTATACTTTTTATCTACAAAAAATATGGAATTTTTATAAATTTTCAATAATTTGACTATTGTACGCATTATCTCAGCGCAATTGTTTGCAAATTTCCCTATAGAAATGGAGCAAATGTCATGGAAGATATTGTAGAAGAATTGATGATGCCTGTGGTGAGTTTCGGCTCTCCGGTAACGACACTACTTTTCAAACTGGAGCGTCTCCGGGGTATCGCACTATCTGGTTCCACTCCAAGGGTATGGTTTTTCCAGCTGCAGCGCAGTTTTCAATTGCTGGAAGCAATCGGTTCTTCAAGGATAGAAGGGAACAACACCACCGTCTTGGACTATGTTTCGAAAGAAAATCTGCCGCCCGCAATCAGAGAAAGGGAAGGGTTCGTAGAAATCGGCAATCTGGAACAGGCTCTACAGTTCATTGAAGAAAGCAGTGCGCCCATAGACGAGCAATTTATTTGCGAATTACAGAAAATGGCCGTAGAAGGGCTTACGCAGGAAGGCGACCCCAATGCAGGTCGCTATCGCGACACGCCTATTACCATCGCGGGCTCTAACCATGAGCCCCCCACCGCGGACGATGTTCCCGCATTGATGCGTGAACTTGTAAAGTTCATCAATAAACCGTATGACCAACAATTCGACCTTCTGAAGGTCTCTGTAGCGCACCACCAGTTCGTATGGATACACCCCTTCCGCAACGGAAACGGCAGAACCGCAAGGCTATTGACTTACGCCATGATCGTACGCCTTTTTGATGTTCGGCAGTCCAGGCTGTTTAATCCTACGGCGGTATTCTGCTCCGATCGCAACAAATACTACGAAATGCTGAAGGTTGCAGACTCCAAGAACAACGAGGCAATGGTTCAGTGGAGCGCGTTTGTGCTTCAGGGGCTTTTAGACGAACTGCAAAAGACCGAAAAATTGACAGATATCAATTATGTCAGAAAGTACATTCTGGAACCCGCATTGCAAGATTCCCTACACACAGGCGTAATCGGGAAGGAGATCTACTCTGCTTTGCAAGTGTCGTTAGAAAAGCCCGTATTTCAAGCCTCCGACATAGCCGACATCTGGCCCAATGCCTACACCAGGTCCAGATATATTCGTAGTATGCTGAAAGCAGGTTTTATCGCCCCCATATCCGAAGGCGCCAGGAAGTATTACCTGAAATTCGCAGGCAGCCCGTTGATGGTGAGCCTTATCCGTGCACTTAATCAACAAGGATTCTTACCGGAATCCTTGATGAGGAACTAGAAGCCACCCGGCCTCCGCTCCCCGACCACCCGGCCCAAAAATTTTTCAGAAACCCATTGACAAAGGCTGTGCGCGGAATTATATTGTAGTGCACAAGCGAGCATTAAGCCTGTTTTGGCTCGCGACGCAAAGTAACCTGAAGCCCCGCCTTTTCTAGCATGTAGGCGGATTGGAGTGAAAGATGGATAAAAAAGAGGCGCTGCCGGTTGCCGACAAGAACGAAATTATCGTGTACCAGCCGGAGGGCGGAGTTGTTTTCAACCTCCCGAACAAACATTGTCGAGCATATCGGCCATATATACGACGAAAATGAGTTGGACGCAGAATCAACCTGTCGGAAATTCCGACAAGTTCAAATTGAGGGATCCCGAAGTTTCAGCGTCAATCAAAGGCTCGTTTCGCACGAAAATAGGCTTGAAAACCTCGATTCCCGCGTCATCTACCTCGAAAAGCAGGTGGATTTCTTCGTAAAGACGAACTTGCCGCCGAGCGAGGGCCTGCTGCCCGCGCACGCCCAATGGAGTGGCTACGAATTCGCTGTGCAGCTGGTGCGTTCCGCAAAAAAAGATCTCGTTATTATCGATCCGTATGCCAACGACATGGTTTTGTCTCTTATGGCAAAACGTGCCGAAGGGGTAAATGCGACTATCTATTCAGCTAGAATCACGCATGCCATGAGGGAGGAGGAAGCCCGCCTGAACAGGCAATTCCCGACGGTCCATCTGGAAAACATGCGCGAGGTCCACGACCGTTTCGTCATCGTCGACGATGTGGTTTACCACGTTGGGGCGTCGTTCAAGGATTTGGGGAATCAGATGACCGCGTTCTCGGTGCTGAACTTTGTCACCAAGGAACAGGTGCTTGCGATGGTGAAACGTACGCAAAGTTCGTAAAAGATGTATCTTTAGAGAAGATCGAGGACGAATGTTCCGGCCTTTCCATCGAAGATGTCGTTGTCCTGCGTAGCCAGGCGGGAAACTGAGGCTAGATTCCGGCTTCCTTCGGCGTTGCTCAGGACAGGCTCTGGCTGGAATGACGCTGAGCGAAGCGCGGCTCCCCGGCCAGCCAGCCCCAAAATTTTTTGGGGGGAAGAGACGTGCAGAACTTGTGAATAGCTGCAAACAATGTTTGACATTTAAAAATATCTGTTAATAGCAGCAAACAACTGTTTGCCATTTTAGGCAATTTTTTGTTTTTGACAATTTTATTTGATAGATTTAGCCTAACTAAATCAAGTAAAGACTTGAATATCGATTGTATTAATGTATATTTAAAAAGAAGGTTTCAAATATGGCGACTTCAAGTATCAAAAACAGTTTCACAGTAGCAGGGACCAAGCAAGTAAAGTCCTTCGTTAGCGCTGTTGAACGTTCATTAAGGAATCCTGCATCAAGGAGTCGCGTCAAGGCAGAAGTTCTAAGCGGAGCTGCTGGACTAAAGAAACTTTCTCTTCTCAGAAAAAAATATGGATTCTAAATCTTATTCTGTAAAAGCACAGAATATATCTAAAACCATTCAAAGAAAGCTTTCTCGAATGAGCGTGCTAAACGATGATGGCGAATACAACATTCCCGCATACCTGATAGCCCAACTCGGGAAAAATTTTCAATCAGGGCTGAACGATTCAATTACAGGAAATGACCTGCTAGCCCTTGCCATGGAACAGATATCCCTAATCCAGTACAAGGTCGGCGGGATTCTCTGTGTATTAGAATGCGAGCAGAAGAAAGGCCTATTAGATTTTTATTGCGAACAGAATCACTTTGTCGAATTTGGCAAAAGAAATACCAAATCGACAAATAAAAGCCTCTTGCAACTACTAAAGACTATTTAAAGCAATCCCTTATAGTCTGGATGATTGCATCCTGCTGTTCGGGGGTCATCTTGTTGTCGCTGGGCAGGCAGAAGCCTGATTTCCTGCAATAAAAGTCTACCCTACCTTATATTCGCGCGTTTGTAGCGGCCGAGCAGGTCAAAGTAGCGGGCGCGCGGCGAGATCTTTGCGGGGCGGCGCCTGCTTTGCGCAGCGGATTGTTCGCGCGATTTCTGGGCATCATCCCGTCTCTGGACTGCGGTGGTATGCACCTCCGGGACTTCCATGACAAATTCGCGCAGGAACGTGTCGTTAAAAATCGCGACGGAGAATCCCGTGGCCAGTTTCTTGTAGGTTAGGTTGTTCGTAAGCGAGTCGCCGCGGTACTCCGCGCACTTGTACTCGTCGCCGGGTACGCCCACGTAATAGTAATACGCCGAATCTCGCATTCCGGATCCGTAATCGTAAACGGTTCTTGACACCAGCGTGTCGTTGCGGAAAAAATATTCGGCGAAGGTGCGCCTGCCGCTGGCGGGGTCGTAGTCCTGTTCCGACGCGTAGAGGTCCGTCAACTTGTGGACGACCGTCTGAACCAACTCGCCGCTATTATACATCTTCTGGAAAAAGTAGACCGTGTCGCCCGCGACAGAATCTGACAGCAACAGCTCGTGCCCGCTCCGGGTAAGCGTCACCTCGTCGGCCGAGAGATAAATCCGGTTGTCGACCGGGTCGTTGTCCCTGAACTTGAACACCGAATGGTGGATCAGGCCATCTTTATAGTAATATTTCTGGTACCACTCGTGCACCTCTTCGGGGGCAGGCTGTTCCCTGTAGTAAATGGAATCCAGGTGCGGGGCGTCTTTTATCGACAAGAAATTGAACGCATGGATTTCGTACCACGCCTTCGTGCAAGTGTTCGCCGCGGCAAAAGCCGCCAACGCCAGCAAGCAAAACAGAAATCTTTTCATCGGGTCTTCCATGTTCCTGCCCCGAAAGGTAGTAAAAAGAATCGCCCGCCAGTTTTTTTTACAAAGCTTTTACGGGAAAATGGTATTCAAGTGCGTCAAAATGGCGTGTTAGTAAAGAGGGAGTGTGCCAATGTGGAATGTGAAATGTGTAATGATAAATTTAGGAGTGCCAAATGAAAGAAAACATTGCGAAACAGAACGAAATACTCTTGTTTAGCAAATCGTTTGCGTTGCGGATTGTCCGGCTACATCGATATATGGTGTCAAATAAAAGAGAGTTCGTTCTCAGTAAACAATTACTCCGTAGTGGAACTAGTATAGGCGCGAACATAAGAGAGGCCCAATTCGCGCAAAGCAAGGCCGATTTCATTGCCAAGATGTATATCTCATTAAAAGAGGCTGGTGAAACGGAGTATTGGCTTGAACTGCTACATGAAGCCGGATATTTAAAGCAAAAAGAATTTGAAAGTATTATTACACCTTGCCAAACAATTGTCCGCATGCTTAGCGCTATAACCAAAACGGCAAAAATCAATAAATCTCACATTTAGCATTCCTCATTACACATTTGATTGAACGATCTCACTTATAAGAATTATTATATATTTACAAGGTACAAGGATTTTACGGACCCGGTCGTCAAGGCGTACATGAAGTATTTTGCGACCCGGAACGCGGACTCCCGTGAAACTAAAACCATCAACGACCAGGTGTCTCATTACAAAGCCGACACTCTCATAAGGAACAAGTATATGACTTACGAATATGACCTTCATGAAAGCAAGGAAGAAGGAAAAACTGAAGCCAAACACGAAATGGCTGAGGCTATGCTTTTGGATGGAGATTCTGTCGAGAAAGTCGTGCGTGTTTCTAAGCTTTCTGAAGAAGATGTCCTTGCGATTAAAGCGAAACTTGAGAAATAACCTTCGAAAGGTTTTTACAAGCACTGGAGGCAAACATGTTCGACCATCATGAATACGAAGCTCTCGAAGCCGAAGCCTACCTCAAGGGCCAAGCGAGGGGCATGGAAAAGGGTATGGAAAAAGGCGCCCAGCAGGAGCGCGAAAAGAATGATGCGGACAATGCTGCTCGCGACACCAAACGAGCGGAGTTTTTCCGTTCTAAAGGCGTTTCCGAGGCGATTATCGCAGAAGGCTTCGCCTTGAAATAGCTGACAAACTCGTGAAAATGTCTATGAAGCTCGGCTTTTGCCGGGTTTTTCTGTTTTTACAAAGTTTTTACGGGAAAATGGTATTCAAGCGCCCCCAAAAACATTCCGTACCAGACACTGCTCAATTCCGTAGTCAAACGCTATACCGAAAGCAAACTTGACATAGAAGTTGCATAAGCTCACTGCCTGTCAATTTTCACAGTTTCACTAATATAAGCCTGGTGCAACTTCACGTAGGTTACGGGGCAATGGAGAGGCGAAAGTTCTCGCTAGTGTGGTTTGTACCGAAGATTCTTGTGTGTTGTTGATAATGCCTAAGAACTTCTATGCCGAACGTGACTCGAGTCCTTTTTCTTTGCGATACATTTCCTCGATGCACGAGGGACCATCGCACCAGAACTTCAAAGATTCGTCGTAAAGTTTACGACCCGTTTGTGACGTGAGAAAATCTGCTAGGACTATCGACGAATCCTTTTTTTCCTTTTCAGCAATGGACTCAACGACCAGGGTTGCAATCTGGTCAATTGCCGCCTGAATCTGTTCCTTTTTCACATCCATACGCGAGTACTCTTTAAGAATTTCAATTGTTCAAGTGCTTTTGTCGTTCTGAAGCAGTATTGGTCTTTCAACCGCTCCGGAAGAAGCAGGCTAATACAAAAGTTGTCCGCAGCTTTTGTTCCCATAACACCATACGCCCCGGTCATGTAGTTTGTCAAGGTGATGTTTGTCGCATCATTTGCAATTTTTCCACCAATGACATCGTATTGACTGTATATGCCGATCAGGTCCGAAAAGGCCCCCGACATTCGGTGGGCCACAATGCAGTGCAACCAATTTGTATCGGATGTTGGAAACAGGTGGACATTCAGCTCTCGCGGAGTGTACTCGAAATGCGAAACAATACCATAATTTTGAGCATGCGCGACGGTTCCATTGGCAATGGACTTTCGTACCGTAATTTTTGCAAAAGCTTCTGCCTGGGCAAGGTCCGTTGTCAAATAGAAGCCTTTGCCGAAATCTTTGTAGCGGGCGCAGCGCTCCAGGTCAGGAGCGGTCACCTCGCAAAAACTGCCGTGGTACAGAACGACGGGTTCATGCAGACTGAACATTTGGAACCCCTTTAGCCGCAAGATATCGTCTTATGTCATCAAGTACGGCCAAATCCCCCTCAATATGGAATAACTCCCACATGTCCTTTATGTAGCGGAATACGCCAAAGCGATCGAAGACCTTGACCATTTCGGGAATAGGAATACGCTCTTGCTCGGCAGCGAGCCGCACAAGTCGGGTCTGCATGTATGTTATTTGCATATTCTCGCTCATACCCTCTAAAAATAAATAATGTGCAGTAAAGAGTCAATAGGGAAGATGCCGTTGTTTCAAAGAATCACTTCCAATACGTCCTTGTTTAGAGTATTTCTAGCAACATCCTACGTGAAGCTGTAACCACTAAAAAGATTTTCTACCCTTGAATAAGCCGTTTCTAGTGTACGATTTTTTGAAGAATAAGCAATTCTCGAGCATTTTTTGAAATTTGTTAAGATTTTTTGAAAGAAAATGCTTTTTATACTATATCTTTGAAAAAGATTAAGTTTTTTTGAATATGGACAAAGCCGGATAACAAGTAAACTAACTTTCCACAATCTATTAGACTGATTATTTTTCATGTAGGATGATGCTGTTTTAGCAAATTAAACAACTATTTATAAGCACATGTCCTTAAATGTTATCAACTTCACGTTGGACTTTTCTGATACAGCCTGCATGAATTTCTTGGTAAAACCACTCTTACTAAAGAAGATAAAATGTTTCTCACCGTCACCTAGAAGCTCGGCTCTGCCAAAGAGTTCTTCCATAACGTCAATATCGACAAGCTTGTTTGTCCATTTGCATTCGCCAAATAGTTGTTGATTTCCGGCAAATCCAAAGATGTCGATTTCTTCTTCCCGTTTCTTTTTAGGATCGTTTCCCCACCATCGCCCGATATTTTCCGGTAAAAATGGGAGTGCAGTCAAGCCCTTTTCCGTATAAAGGTACTGTAGGCAGATGTCTTCGAAAACATGGCCCATATATTCGTTAACTTTGTCTTCTACAAATTTTTTATAAACCAAATCCCCGACGCCGCGATTTATGCTCGTCAGGTAATTCCAGACAAACGTAAACCAAAATCTGTACATCGTATCGTTTATGACGTAAATAGATTTTCTGCTGCTTTTTTCCGTAGCGGGAATCTCGCGGCGTACAATGCCTAACTCCATAAGCGACGACAACACATTACTTGTCGCTCCGGTCTCGAGTCCGGCCTTGGTCGCGATTTCGTTCAATCGGCTTGCACCTTGGGCGATAGCGGTTATTACGGCATTGTAGGTAGCGAGTGCACGCATTTCCTGTTTCAGCAAATTCAGCGGCTCTTCGAATAAACGGCCCCCGGGTCTGAAAAAGAGGTCTATTAAATTTTCGTTTAAACCCTTTTTGGAGTTTATATGCATGTAATATTCGGGTACGCCCCATAGCGCCCCGTAAAGAGTCGCCTGTTGTTCAGGGGCAAAATTTGCGCACAAAGCCCTACTTTCAAAAAAATCAAACGGCTGTATTTTCAATTGCGAAGTTTTGCGACCATAGAGAGGACTTTTATACCCAAGTACTTGGTTTTCCATAAAACTCATGGAAGAACCGCAAAGAACAAGCATCAATTTCGACTTTTTCCACACATGATCAATATGTTTCTGAAGCAATGAGGGAATGGAAGGCTCCGCCTTTGCTAAATAGGGGTATTCATCTATTACGAAAACGAGCCGTTCCTTCTGGCTCAAATCGTCGATGTACGAAAAGATCTTTTCGAAACTTTCGAAAGTTGAATCAGGTCCGCCAGAATATTCCATGACGGAATGCGATAGTTGAGATAAATTTTCTGCTACAGATGCCTCTATTCCTGTAAAAAAAATGACTTTTCTACCATCACAGAACTCGTTCAAAAGCATAGTCTTTCCGACCCGCCTGCGTCCATAAACAACCGCGAACTCAAACTTTCCAGATTCAAAGAGGGCGTTTAATGTGTTAAGTTCTGTTCGTCTGCCATAAAACATAATTTACTCACTTTTAATTTACTAAATCGTAAATTAGCAAATGATGCGAATTCTGTCAATAAAATGAAGAAGATGTCCTTGCGATTAAAGCGAAACTTGAGAAATAACCTTCGAAAGGTTTTTGAAAGCACTGGAGGCAAACCTTTCGTTCTAGGGGTGTTCCGGAAGAGATTATCGCTGAAGGCTTTGCCCTAAAGTAGCTTGCAA
Source organism: Fibrobacter sp. UWOV1 (assembly GCF_900142495.1). Taxonomy (NCBI): domain Bacteria; kingdom Pseudomonadati; phylum Fibrobacterota; class Fibrobacteria; order Fibrobacterales; family Fibrobacteraceae; genus Fibrobacter; species Fibrobacter sp. UWOV1. The sequence goes on from NZ_FRBA01000020.1 coordinate 31,744, forward strand.
ATTACTGAAAATTGTCTTTGAAACTCGGCTTTTGCCGGTTTTTTCTGTTTTTACAAAGTTTTTACGGAAAAATGGTATTCGAATGCTCCAAAAAAGCGTGTTAGTAAAGAGGGGGTGTGCCAATGTGGAATGTGAAATGTGTAATGATAAATTTAGGAGTGCCAAATGAAAGAAAACATTGCGAAACAGAACGAAATACTCTTGTTTAGCAAATCGTTTGCGTTGCGGATTGTCCGGCTACATCGATATATGGTGTCAAATAAAAGAGAGTTCGTTCTCAGTAAACAATTACTCCGTAGTGGAACTAGTATAGGCGCGAACATAAGAGAGGCCCAATTCGCGCAAAGCAAGGCCGATTTCATTGCCAAGATGTATATCTCATTAAAAGAGGCTGGTGAAACGGAGTATTGGCTTGAACTGCTACATGAAGCCGGATATTTAAAGCAAAAAGAATTTGAAAGTATTATTACACCTTGCCAAACAATTGTCCGCATGCTTAGCGCTATAACCAAAACGGCAAAAATCAATAAATCTCACATTTAGCATTCCTCATTACACATTTGATTGAACGACCTCACTTATAAGAATTATTATATATTTACAAGGTACGAGGATTTTACGGACCCAGTCGTTAAAGCTTATATGAAGTATTTTGCGACTAGGGATGCGGACTCCCGTGAAGCCGAAAACATCAACAACCAGGTGTCTTATTACAAAGCCGACACTCTCATAAGGAACAAGTATATGACTTTCGAATATGACCTTTATGAAAGCAAGGAAAAAGGCAAAGCCGAAGCCAAGCGCGAAATGGCCGCGGCCATGCTTGCAGACGGTGAACCTATCGAAAAAATCGTCAAGTACTCGGGCCTTTCTGAGAAGGAAGTGCTCGAATTGCGCGAAGCCCGCCCGGAATCGGCGGCCAAGTAGCGGTTTCGGCCCCTAAAATTGACTTTTTAAGCCCGGCGAAAGCCGGGTTGTCTTATACTGAAAAAAGTTGACACTACTCAAAAAAGCAGGAGTAGTGCCAATGAAGACAAAACAGGTAATAAAGAGAGTCGCGGAATACGACC
>NZ_FRBA01000027.1:0-2080 GCF_900142495.1 Fibrobacter sp. UWOV1
CGCACCACGTCATCCGGGTTCACGACGTTCTTGAGGGACTTACTCATCTTCGCCACAATCTGCTTGAGCTCGATGTCAGTTCCCTTCTTGAAGAAGTTGCCGTTCTTCTCTTCGACTTCGTCAGTCGGGACCTTGGAGCCCGCGGCGTCTTCGTAAGCGAAGGCGAGAATCATGCCCTGGTTGAAGAGTTTCTGGAACGGTTCGTCGGTAGAGACGAGACCGAGGTCGAAGAGCACCTTGTGCCAGAAGCGGCTGTAGAGCAGGTGGAGCACGGCGTGTTCGGCACCGCCCACATAAAGGTCGACCGGCATCCAGTACTTTTCAAGTTCCTTTGCCACAAATGCATCGCCGTTGCAGGCATCGATGTAGCGCAGGTAATACCAGCAGGAGCCAGCCCACTGCGGCATGGTGTTCGTCTCGCGGATACCCTTGCGGCCGTTCTTGTCGGTCACCTGGAGCCATTCGGTGGCGTTGGCGAGCGGGGACTGTCCGCCGTCACCCGGCTTGTAGTCCTTGAGTTCCGGCAACAGCACCGGCAGTTCGGCATCATCGACGGTAGAGATTTCCCCATCTTCCCAGTGGATAATCGGGAAAACCCCGCAAGGCGAGAGTCGCGGGCAAGCTCGCTTGCCCATGACCCAAGCCAAGGAGGTTTCTGCAACGGTTCGCCCTTTTGCTTTTGGGCGTTCCCCGCACATTTGATGTGAACCCCAAAAATTGGACAATTAAAATTTAGGATAAAACTCCGTTATGAGTTCGGTATTGAACCGGACTCATTCCATTTAAGCGAAGCTTTATCCGATCATTGTTATAGTATTCGATGTATTTTTTTAATTCCCGCTTGAAATGACCTATATCACGAAATGTATTCGGATAGAGAAATTCAGTTTTCATTATTCCAAAGAAGTTCTCCATCATGGCGTTATCAAGACAATTTCCTTTACGACTCATACTTTGAATAATTCCATGCTCTCGTAATGATTTCTGGTATTTTACATGTTGATAATGCCACCCTTGGTCGGAATGTAGAATTAGCCCTTTCCATTTACGTTTTAAGGAGTACGCCTTGTCAAGCATATTCATAACCATCTTGAGATCCGGATGGTTGGAAATCGTGTAGCAGATTATCTCGCCATTGTACATATCTAGTATGGGCGATAAATAGCATTTGTTCACGCCAATATTTATCTGTGTCACATCGGTTGTCCACTTCCTGTCGGGAGCCTTTGGGTTGAAGTTGCGATTGAGCCTATTCGGCGCAGTTTTCCCAATTTCGCCCTTGTACGAACGGTACTTGCAGCGTTTACGGATGTTTTTCAGATTTTCTTCTCTCATAATTCTGCAAATAGTCTTGTGGTTGATCGTGTAGCCCTCATTTCTGAGTTGCGCGTCTATCCTGCGGTAGCCGTAACGTCCCTTGTTTGCCGCATGAACAGACCTGATTCGGATACGTTCTTCCGCATAGCGGTCCGGTTTTCTACGGAGGTTATAGTAGTATGTAGAACGCGATAGTCCGCTGGCCTTCAGAAGATACTTGAGGGCATATTCACTTGTTAATTCCCGGACGATTTCGGCCCTATACCGAACATCCCGGCATCTTCTTGGTCTAGGGCCTTCAATTTTTTTAAGTAGGCGTTCTCCGCTTTCAAGTATTCATTTTCTTCTTTAAGTCGATCGATTTCACTTTTCCCTTTTGAAATCCTTGACGTGCTTTTTGACATTTTTCGGGGTCTTCCTCTTGGTTTTATTGCAAGCAGTTCGTCGTATCCTCCATGACGAAACCTGCGAACCCAGTCCATTAGTGATTTTCTGCTAATACCATATTTTGCGGTTACTTCATAATATGGCTGCGATTTAACAACGATGGCTTCTACGGCTTTCTGCTTCAATGCATTCGATGCACGGAATGTACATTTTTTCGGCTCTACTAGTCGCCCCAAAATCTCAAATTCGCGACACTTGTGACATATGTCGCGAACATCAAAGGTAACGTATATTTTCTTTCGCAAATTCCACTAAGGGGGTAAAAAAATAGGATGTTCCAATTTTTAGATTTGAAATAACCACAAATCAAACACAA
>NZ_FRBA01000006.1:0-219849 GCF_900142495.1 Fibrobacter sp. UWOV1
ACACACGCTTCGCTCGACGCATTCTGTAAAAAATTCAGCGAACGGATACAAGACCGCTACCTGATATACACCAAGGACCTGGGCCACAACGAACAAGTGCAGCATATCCCGACCTGTTTTACCATGTTCATTTAACAAAACAATCGAGTTTATCGAGAGATTCAGTAGCGTGCAAGTGAGTGTCGCGACAAAAGGATGCAAGGCGAGATAGCGCAAAAAACTTGTTTTTGCATTATCAAGTCGCAGCTACGGATGTCGTAGACGTCAAAACGTTTGCGTTTGGGCATGACCGAACGCAGCCGTAGACGCCTTTAGGCGTCCATTTTGTAGTTCTTGCGAACGGAATTTTTCTTGTTGTTCTTGATGTTGTTGACGCCTTCGGCGTCCGCGGCGTCACTCGGTCATAGAACCAAACAAGTTTGATTCTGCGACACTCGTTTAGCACGCTTTTCTTGGACATAATAACCCTCAATGGCATTCTGTACGGAATGCCTAGTTTTTGATTTTTTGTTTAAAATTTTACAGTTTAAAAGTGGTGGTTATTCAACCATTACACAACGGACAGAAAACCCCTGAGTCTTATACAATTGTCCCCTCCGGCTATTGACAGGGGAGTTCAATTTATATATATTAGTGTTCAAATGAGCAAAAATAGTAAAAAAATCAATCCCGTGTCTATCCGCAGTTCTGCTGCCGAATACTTGACTTATGTGGCTGCCGTGGGCGGTTCCGAACAGAGCGTCGAAATGCGTTACGAAGACGAAAACGTATGGCTTACGCAAAAAATGATGGCAGAACTGTACGGGGTCGATGTGCGTACGGTTAATGACCATATTTCAAAAATTCTGGCAGATGGTGAATTGCCCAAAAATCCAACTATCCGAAATTTTCGGATAGTTCAAACAGAAGGTTCACGACAGGTTTCCCGTGAAATAATGCACTACAACCTCCAGATGATTATTGCTGTGGGGTTCAAGGTCAACAACGAGCGGGCGGTGCAGTTCCGCAAGTGGGCGGGGCAAATTGTCAAGGATTACACCATCCAGGGCTGGGTCATGGACAAGGAGCGGCTCAAGAATTTCGGGACAATCCTTACCGAAGACTATTTCGAGCGGCAATTGGAAGCCATTCGAGAAATCCGCATGTCGGAGCGGCGCTTTTACCAGAAGGTGACTGATATCTATTCGACTGCGTTAGATTACGATCCCTCTGCAAAAATCACCCGGGATTTTTTCAAGAAGGTCCAAAACAAACTCCATTGGGCGATTCACGGCCATACGGCGGCGGAACTCATTGTAGAACGGGCTGACAGCCAAAAGGAGCACATGGGGTTAAAGACCTGGGCTGCATCTCCAAAGGGCAAAATTCTTCAGTCCGACGTAATTGTCGCAAAGAATTATCTTGAAGAAGATGAACTCAAGGCCCTGGAGCTGATTGTCTCGGGTTATCTGGATTTTGCAGAAATGCAGGCCGCAAGGCACATTCCCATGACGATGGAAGACTGGGCGAGGCACCTTGACCGCATTCTTGAGGCTACGGAGCACGAACTTTTGACGAATGCGGGTAAGATTTCGATGGAAGTGGCCCAGGCCCACGCCATTACGGAATGGGAAAAATATCGCGTGGTTCAAGATAAGCTTTTCCACAGCGATTTCGACTACTTTTTGGAATTGCACGAAAAAATGGCACAGTACAAAGCGTAACTGTGCCTAAATAGCGGGGGAGTGTCGCGCGGAGATCCTTCGACTTCGCTGTGCTTCGCTCAGGATGACACTTCGTGTCATTTCCCGGAAGAGACGATGACCTTCGCGGTTTTGAGAATCTTGTTTTTGAGCTTGTAGCCCTTCTGGAACACGGTGACCACGTGGCCTTCGGGCACGGTCTCGCTGGGCTGCTGCATCAGGGCTTCGTGCATGTTCGGGTCGAATTCCGCGCCAGTCGGGTCGATTTGCTCGAGGCCTGCATCGGTGAGAATCTTTGCGAACTGGTTGTAAATCATCTGCATGCCTTTCTCGAAGGCTTCCAAATCCTGGGCCTTGTTTTCGCTCGCGAAGGCGCGCTCGAAGTTGTCCTGCACTTCAGAGAGCTTTTCAAGGAGTTTGCCGTTCGCCGTCTCGATGAGTTCGAGCTGTTCCTTGGCGGTACGGCGGCGGTAGTTGTCGAATTCGGCCATCAGGCGCAGGTTGCGGTCGTTTGCATCGGCGAGGGCGGCCTTGAGCGCGGCAGTCGGGTCTTCGGCAGCGGGTTCCGCAGGCTGTTCAGCAGATTCGGTTGATGCTTCTTTTTGGATTGCTTCGTCGCCTTGCTCCTCGCAATGACGTTCTGCGGCATCAGCCTTGTTGGCCTCGGCTTCCATCTTCATCGCGTCTTCGGCGGCCTTGAGCACGTCTGCTTCGAATTTTGCCTTTTCTTCTGCGGTCGGTTCCTGCTGATTCAAATCTTCTGCCATTTCTAAATAATCCTTTAAAAATGCCTCACATTGATATGTCGGGGCTCTGTTTTACATTTTCCGTGCCATATTTAGCAATTTTCATGCCAAGTGCAAAGATTAGAAAGTTGTTTTGTTTTGAAACATACAACGACTTTTTTACAATTATTTGAACAAAAATGCTTTTTCATGAAAAAAGAGTATATCTTTGTAAACAAAAGTTATAAGAAGGAGTCCTTATGAATACCGAAAACCAGAATCGCGGCTCGAATCCGGCTCAAATGAAGGCTGTCGGCCTCCGAATTTCGTTTATGATGGCTCTGTGGATGAGCTTTACACTCAGTATTTTTGGTACCGCGACGGCGGAACGCCCTGCCGGAATGCCACTTGCCCCGATTATTATCGGCTGGTTCGGCAGTTTTTTGCTCAGTTTTGTGGTCAGTTTTGGCATCGGGTTTGTGGTGCCCATGGGCAAGGTGAACGCCGCTCTTGGCCAAAAATTGCACCTGACGCCGCATAAAATCACGACTCACGCCATCGAAACCTTCGTTTCTAACCTGATTTACACGCCGCTCATGACGGCTGTCATGGTGACTTTTGCGTTCTTTGTGCTCATGCCGCCCGACCATAAGCCGCCCTTTATGCCCATGTTCGTGGGCTCTCAAATTGCCTGTTTTGTATTCGGCTATATCATGATTTTTATCGCAATGCCCTTTATCGCCAAAAAAGCCTTCAAATCGGCTGGAATCGGCATGCCGCCCAAGCCGTAAGTTGTTGTTAAACTTTTGGTTACAATCTAAACTTTTAAATAGATTATTTCGGAAAACCCCTAGTGAATCCAACTAGGGATTTTTTTAAATTATCCTGGTAATAACTTCATCCTTTTTAGAAGGTATTGTATGTGGAAAACTAAGGGTACGATTCGATATTTCTTGTCGATCCTTGCGATGACCTTTGTACAAATGGGCGTGTTTATTTATGCCCAGAAGATTTTGTCCGGATCGTTTGTGAACGAGGATTCGGGACAGACCTGGCAAGCGTTCATGCTGCAAATCTTCTTCCTCGCTCCCTACATTCTAATGGTGTTCTTTGCGGGGTTCTTTACCAATAGGTTTTCCAAGAACAAGGTGCTTGCCTGGTCGTCACTCATGATGACGGTCTTTGTGATTGCTCAGGCGATTCTTGTGACCTGCAATACCCCGCGTGTGGCGTTCTGGCTGTCTATTGGCTTGAGTTGCGGTTTCGCTATCCATAGTGCCGCAAAATACGGTATTCTTAAAGAGATGTTTGGCGTTCGCAACTTGAGTTTTGCGAATGCTTTTTTGCAGATTTTTGGCCTTGGCGGCATCATTTGTGCGTCTTGGCTTGCAGTGGTGGGGGTGAACCTCATTAACCTGGAATCGCTCAAGTCGTATGCGGCCGTTCACCGTATTACTTCGGAATCGCTCGTGATTCCCTGGATTTTGGCGGGTGTCGGTGTGCTTGGAACAGTGGCTAGCTTTATGGTGCCCAAGGTCAAGTACGAAAACCCGAACGTGAATATCGAGAACGTGAAAAAGCACTTGAGCCTCGGTTGGCGAGTGCCGACATTGCGCGCTTCGATTATCGCCCTTTCGATGTTCTGGGCCTTGGCTCAGGTGTTCGTGCTTATGTATCAGGATGTGTCAGGCTCCTATGCAATCGACACTATTCAGAATTACCTAGCATTCGCCTTTGTTGGCCTTATGATTGGTTCCATTATTGCGGCCACCAAGTCCCGTGACTTTATCGAGACCGGCTTTATCCCCATGGGCATGATTGGTGTATCCATCTGTATGTTCCTGGTGCCGTTCTTTGTGAACCCCATAGCCCTGGTGATTCTTTATTCCTTGACCGGTTTGTTCGGCGGTCTCTTCCTGGTGCCGGTGAACGCCTTATTGCAATACAATACGCGCCCAAACAATTCCGGTTCGGTGCTGGCCTTGGCAAACATGATCCAGGCAATCGTGCTGATCGCCTTCTTGTTCCTATTCTCCTTAATGGTCCATTACACCAACATCCGTCCGCAACTGTACTTCCTCGGAATCGCCATCGTATCGCTGGTGGTGTTTGTATGGACCATTTCGAACTTGCCGCAGGCGTTGCTCCGCACGCTTCTTAAGCTGGTGTTCAACCGCTACCGCATTCGCGTGCTTGGCGTGCAGAATATTCCGAACGAAGGTCCCGTGCTTTTGGTGGGTAACCACCACAGCTTTATCGACTGGGCCATGTTGCAGATGGCATCCCCCCGTCCGCTTTGCATTGCAAGCAACAAGGACCACTTTGAAAAGTGGTACCTGCGCGCAGTCCTCAAGCGTTTGGGCATGATCCGTATTGACAACAATAACCCCAAAGAGGCCATGGACAAAATCCATCAGGATCTTCTGGAGGGTAAAGCCGTGGTCATATTCCCCACAGGCGAGGTGTCCAAGTCCCCGCACGTGGAACCCTTTACCATTGACTATTCTTCGGCTGTCGACGAGACCGATGCAGTGATTGTCCCGTTCTACATTCAGGGCCTTTGGGGCTCCAACTACAGCTATAGCGGCTCCAACATGTACGGCGCGTCTTCGGACCGTTCCGTGACGGTTGCCTTTGGCGAGGCCATTCCTGCAACGACGCCTCCTAACGAGATTCGCGCCATTGTCCGCAAAATTTCGATTGATGCCTGGAAGTACGCTGTCAAGTTCGTGCACCCGATTGCCTCGTCTTGGATTCGTACCTGTAAGCGTTACGTGAAGCATGGTCCTGCCATTTACAGCCCCGACGGCAAGCACTTTTCGGGTTACAAGCTCATGGGTGCCGTTATGGCATTCCGCGGTCTTTTAAAGAAAAAGCTTGGCAATGATGAACAGAATATCGGTATCATGCTCCCGCCGAGCCCCGCTGGCGTCATCGTGAACCTGGTACTCTGGGTCATGGGCAAGACGAATGTGAACTTGAACTACACCTCGTCGGTCGAAAACGTCAAGTACTGTTGCGAACGCGCCGACGTGACGACGGTCATTTCGAGCAGGCAATTTATTCAGAAACTGAAGGGGAGAGGGAACGACTACTCTGAAATTGCCTCGGACAAACTTCGCATTCTTTACGCCGAAGACTTGATGAAAGAGATTCCGAAGGCAAAGATTGCCGCCCTCCTGTTCCTCTGCATTATTATGCCGAGCTGGCTCATCCGCTTTATTTTCTGCAAGCGTACCAAGATCGACGATACGGCTGTCATTGTGTTCAGTTCCGGTTCCGAGGGAACTCCGAAGGGCGTGATGCTCAGCCACAGGAACTTGATGGGTAACATTCAGCAGCTAGCCTGCATTATTAACGTAAGCCGCGGCGACGTGATGCTTTCGGAACTCCCGCTGTTCCATAGCTTTGGCCTTACGGTTACGACCCTCTTGAACTTGACCGAAGGCTGCCCGATTGTGGCAGTGGCAGACCCCACCGACGTTAAAACCATGGCCCGCGTTTGCGCCGAATTCCATGTAACCTGCCTGGTGGCGACCCCGACCTTCTTGCGTGCCTTTACGGTGAGCCGCTATGTGCACCCGTTGGTGTTCAAGTACGTGCGCATGATTATTGCCGGTGCCGAAGCCTTGCGCCCGGAACTTGCAACGGCATTCCGCCTCAAGTTCGGTAAAGAAATCTACGAAGGTTACGGCTGCACCGAAACGGCTCCGGTGGCCTCGGTGAATACCGAAAACACTCTGCATAACGACTACACGACGCTCCAGATAAATAATAAGCCGGGTACCGTGGGTCCTGCGCTTCCGGGAACACAGTTCCTGATTGTAGACCCCGAAACGAACATTCCGCTCCCGACAGGCGAAGCGGGTATGATTCTGATTGGCGGCTGCCAGGTGATGCAGGGCTACCTCAAGGACCCGGACCGCACGAACAGCGTGATTGTTAAAATCAACGGAATCCGTTACTACCGCACCGGCGACAAGGGTTACTTGGACGAAGACGGTTTCCTCACGATTGTGGACCGCTACAGCCGATTCGCAAAGCTTGGCGGCGAAATGGTGAGCCTCGGTGCCGTCGAAAAGAAGATTCAAGACACCCCGGTTCTGGAAGGCTGTGACTACCTCATGACGACCATTCCAGATTCGGCCAAGGGCGAAAAGATTGTTCTTTTGTACCAAGGCGAAAAAGACCCGAAGGACGTGATTTCGGAATTGCGTGCAAGCAACTTCCCGCCGATTATGTTGCCGTCGCTCGCATTCCAGGTCGAAAAAGTGCCTAAGCTCGGTACGGGTAAGGCTGACTTTACCACCGCGAAAAAACTCGCCAAGGAACTGGCAGGAGTAAAATAATGCGAACAAATGTGAAATGTGGAATGAGTAATTACACATCACACATTTCACACTACACATTGCAAACTAAGAAGGGCCTATGACTGAAGAAAAAGAGATCCAGGGACTGACTCCGATACGTACTGCACGAGTAATTTCGGCGCTAATCGCCCTAATGGGCATGGTGTTCTTGTTCCTGGAACGGGCGCTTGCTGCCGTGCTGCAAATGGCATCCGAAGGCGTTCAGCTTGGCTTGACTCGCTATGACAGCTTTACGGGGCGTATGGCACTTCAGAACTTCGCCGAAGATCGTCAGCTGTTCAAGATGCTTCAAGACGTTCAAGGGTTACTTCCTTCAGCAGAATCGGCCTTGACGGTTCTCTTGTTTATTGCAATCGTGTTGTTGGCTATTGCCGTGGTGGGGCTTGCTTTACCTAGGTTCTTTGTGCATATTCTTGTGACCCTCAAGCTCCTTAAATGGGAAACTGACGGTACCGAAGAAGAAGGCGAAGAAACCTCTTTTCGTGAAATAATTGCAAACATCGGGGAAATTCCGCTTAAAAAACTTGCTATCCCAGCTGCTGCGATTGTCGTTTTGGTGGGCGGTTTCGCAGGGATTCGTAGTTGCCAGGAATCGGCCAAGCTTGCTTCTGTTGATTCTGCAGTCGAAGATTTGGAACAGCATACCCTGGACTATATCAAGGCACAAAAGGCCTATTTTGGCAGGACAAAGACTGTTGGAGGGCCAAAGGCCTTGCAATTGCCGGATACTTCGTCTTCGGACTACTTTGAATACAAAGTGACTGGTGCGCGCTTTACCGCCATTTCGAGAGTGCCTATCGAGAATTGCCCTGCAGGCACCAAATGGAGCGTGTATTCCGAAGCAAAGGGCGTTTTTACCAAGGAATTGGCACTTTACAGGCAACCTCCCAAGGTTCCGGCCTGCATAAGCATTACGCCGAACTACAAGAATATTGGCCGCCCCGAAAAGAAAAAGGCCGAAGATTCGAAGGCAAAAGACCAGAAAACCAAGGATTCGACTGCCAAAGACCAAAAGACAAAAGAGCCCGAAAAAAAGTAGTTTTGCCTGTTGAACAAAATACAGCGACAGATTGTTTAATTTCGTATACAAAGGCTCGTTTTAGCTAAACGAGCTTATATTTATTTATATCGCCCGTGTGGGTGTGTTGTTTGGGAAAAATGTATGAAAATCAATCATGGTATAAATATTGCCATGGCGGTATTTTGCGCAGGTGCAGTAAGCGCGAACGCCGCCATTGAATGGGTAAATCAGTGTGCCAGTAATGGCTTTACACTGATTGCGGAATCGGATCACTTTGAAGTTTGCAAGAAGCCGACGACGGACGACGGCCAGGCGAACAACGTCTCGATTCCGAATGCGGATGCGCAGGGCGTTCTCACATCGCTTGAAAAAGTTTATTCATTCTATATCGATTCGCTCGGCTGGATGTTGCCCTTCCCGAGTAGCCCCGATAAAAAACTCAAGAGCAACATTTATGTGTTCGACAATTCCGTCATGGCGGCGCTCTACGGCGGGCAGGACTACGTGAAGGGCCTGAACAATGAATTCGGCCCCGGTATGTGGATTGGCGTGGGCTCCCTCAAGGATTACTGGGGCACATCGCACGAGTTCGCACACGGCCTGCAAGGCGTTGCGGGTTGGATGGGCAACAACAGCCATTCGGGCTGGTTCGCCGAAAGCCACGCGAACTGGATGGCGCACCAGTACAATCCGAACGATGCTCATTGCTCGGAATACCTGATTAATTATCCGTACCTGTATTACGGTTCTACGCGCGACCGCTATTGCAATTGGCAGTTCTTGGAGCACCTCAAGGAAGAATTCGGCGGCGGCCACAAGGGTGCCCACGAAGTCAACCGTATTTGGATGGAATCGATCCGCGATGGCGAAGACGGCCGCATGGAGCAGACTCCGTTTACCGCCATGATGATGGTTTACGGTTGGACGCTCGATAGCCTGAATCAGCAGTTCGGCAAGTTCGCGATGAAGAACGCGACGCTCGAGTATGCACCCGCAAAGAAGGCTTTGTATAAAAAATCCTATGGCGATTATGAATTCAAGACGCGTCGTGACGCTAGCTGGGGCGACAATTACCGCAGACACACGCGCGTGACCATGCTGAACAAGATGGAATGCGCGGCGGGCGAGAAGTGCGCGGACCGCTACATTTCGCCGAGTTATTGGGCTCCGCAGCGCTGGGGCTACAACCTGGTGCGAATCTATCCGGATTCAGCCGGAAAGGTCACCGTCAAGTTCCGCGGAATCGTGCAGGACAAGCCGACTGTGAGCGGGTATAAATGCTTTGGCGACAACACCGACCACTACATGGGAAAATCATACAACTGGTGCAATTACGCGCCCGACAAGCTGCCGGACCCGGCCTCGGGCTGGACGGTCGGGCTAGTCGCGGAGGGCGCGGACGGAACGCCCCGCTACAGCGAGATGAAGCATGGTACCGGATTCAATCTTGAAATCGAAACGAAGGCAAGCGACAAGGCATTGTGGCTTGCCGTGACGGCGACGCCGACCGAGATGCAGACGATTTTGTGGGACCAGTTCTACTACAGCGTTTACCGTTACCCGTACATGATCGAGGTCGTGAATGGCGCTCCCGAGGGCTACAATAAGGACTTCTGGAAGCCCACAAACGCCAGCGGATACACTAAGCACAGCAACGGCGGCGGTCTCGTGAGCAGCAAGGCGAAGGTTGACGCCTCCGTGTATGTGGGCCCCGACGCTGTCGTGAACGGCGGCACCGTTTCTGGAAACGCCCGCATCGAGGATTTCGCGGTCGTAGACGGCGGAACCATTAGCGGGAATGCCGTTGTCCGCGGCCGCGCGCTCGTAACCGCAGGTACCATCGGCGACGATGCCGTGCTCGAAGAAGACGCGTGGCTCGTGAGCGGAAGCATTACCGGCAAGGCGAAAGTCGGCGCGCTTTCGATTATCGTGAATACGACCGTGACCGACAACGCTCAAGTCTACGGCGTGATGTGGGCATTAAACGGCAAAAAGCTCTCTGGCACGGCGCAGTTGCGCGGCGACCTCGAAAACAACTTCGACAAGGAACTCACGAAGGGGATCTTCTACGGCATGGTCGACAACGGAATGCTTAACAATGCAAACTACGGCGCAAACCTCACGACTCCGCCTACCGATGCGACCGCAAGCCTCGACAAGGCCGTATGGTATGCCGTGGCCGACGATTCGACTGAAACGGGTCCTTCTAAATTAATCAATACTCAACGCCTGCGCTTGAATCTCGAGGACAATGCTTTCGATGTGTTCAATTTGAACGGCAAGCACCTGGGTGTCGTTAAAAATGGAACTCAAGGTCAAATTTCGCTGCAAGAATCTTTGCGCAAGGCGGGCCTGAACGCGGGCACATACCTTATTCGCGGCAAGGAATCTAATAAAATGCTCCGCGTGAACTTGCGTTAAACGGGGTTTTAGGGGTGTCCCCTAGGAGAGGAGGTAGCGAACAACGCCGTGTGAGCGAGGGGGAGACTTCCCCCTTTGTTCATTTTTTGTTATAATAATGGTTAGCATAAGAAGGGGAGCGTCGAATGCTAAAAACTGCCCTCATAGCACTGGCCTTGTTCAGTGCGGCGAGTCTTGCGCAGGATCCGAACCTGCACATTTATCTCGCGTATGGACAATCCAACATGCAAGGTGTTGCCCCGTATATCGACGCTGATTTTGAAACAAACCCCCGCTTTTTGGTACTTCGCGCCGCCGATTTTTCGGATCAGAAGGTAGGCGAGTTTTATCTGGCCAAGCCTCCAATGGGAAACAGCCAATCCATGGTCGGAATTTCGGATTTCTTCGGTCGCAAGATGGTCGAAGAACTTCCGGATTCTATCACCGTTGCCGTCGCAAATGTCGCTATTGGCGGGCAGAGCATTGACTTGTTCGACAAGGACCGTAATACGGCTTATCTGGAGAGAATGAGAAGTCACGGAACAACCTGGTGGTGGATTCCGCTTTTGAACGAATATGGGGGCGACGTTTACAGGCGTCTTGTCGAAGTGGGTAAAATTGCTAGAAAGAAAGGCGTCATCAAAGGGATCCTGTTCCACCAGGGCGAAGCGGATTACAACATGCCCGATTGGCCGCAACGGGTCAAAAAAGTTTATTACGACCTTCTTTACGATTTAAATCTGGACCCTAAAAAGACGCCCATTTTGATTGGCGAACTTGCACCCACAGGCGATTTTGGATGGCGGAATATTGCTGTAAAAATCGCGGCAGGAATGATTCCGAACGGGCATTTGATTTCTGCAGAAGGTTGCTCCGTCCAAAAAGAAACTGACCCCGTAACGCATGAAACCTTCCTATTGCATTATACCCGCGAAGGTTACAAAATTCTGGGTGAACGCTACGCTGAAAAAATGCTAGAACTTCTGAGGGAACAGACCGTAGCCGATTCTCTTGATAAGATGTACCATAAGGAATTCGTGAAACCGAAACTGTACTACGATGTCTGGAAGCAAGCTCTCTTTATCCATCTAAAGAAACACGGGAAAACATACAGCTACCAGCTAACGGGGCGTAGAAAGAACGAATAAATGCATTTTTGTACAAATGCAAACTCCATTTTTCATTTGCATTTGTTATCTTGGTATTGTTTGGTGTGGAAAAAAGGAGGTTTACATGTTTGGAAAATCCCTATTTTTAACGACGGCGCTTTGTGTCGCCGCCTTGGCTCAAGACCCTAATCTGCATATCTACCTGGCCTACGGACAATCGAATATGTCGGGGCAGGCGACCGTGACCGATTCAGATCGTCAAACGAATCCGCGCTTCCTAGTGTTGCGCGCCGGAAATCATTCAAACCAGAAGGTGGGAGAGTTTTACCCGGCGGCACCCCCGATGGGGCATAGCCAATCCAAGGTCGGCATTGTCGACTTTTTCGGTCGCAAAATGATCAAGGAATTGCCGGATAGCATAACGGTGGCCGTCGCGAACGTGGCGATTGGTGGGCAGAGCATTGACCTGTTCGATAAGGACCGCAACAAGAGCTACGTGCAGAATGCCAAGAACAAAGGCGACACCTGGTGGATTCAGTACCTAGATGAATACGGCGGCGATGCCTACAAGCGCATTGTCGAGATGGGTAAAATCGCAAAGCAGAAGGGCGTTATCAAGGGGTTCCTCTTCCATCAGGGCGAAGCGGATTACCAGATGAACGACTGGCCGAAACGAGTGAAAAAGGTCTACGACGACTTGATTGCCGAGCTGGAACTCGACCCGGAAAAGACTCCGATTCTAATCGGTGAACTTGCTCCGACAGGTGACCTCGGATGGCGTAACGACGCTGTAAAGCAGGCGGCAGACCTTATTCCGAATGGTCACTTGATTTCTGCCCAGGGGTGCCCGGCACTTAAGGAAGCCAGCTATACGCTGCACTTTACGCGCGAAGGTTACCAGACGTTTGGCGAACGCTATGCCGAAAAAATGCTGGAACTTTTGAAGGCGCAAGAACCCGAGCCTGACACGACCTCAAAAGATACCGTGAAGACGGACTCCACTCAGCAAGATTCTTCTAAAATCGATTCAGTCAAAACAGATTCGACGGCACAAGACAGCACGATTGCAATCCGCAGCTTGCCGCGCATGCAGGCCGTAGAATCTGTTCAGCCGAAGCTCTATTACGACAAAAAGGAACAGGCCCTATTCGTTCGCTTCAAAAAGAACGGGCGAGAATTTCGTTACCGCGTCACTGGTAGCAAGAACTAGGACTGAGCGATTAAAGATATAAGCAAAAAGCCCCGGATTAAATCCGGGGCTCATTTAATATTTGCTCATACCTCAAAGTGCCGAAGGCACGACCTCGTGCCTCTAGCGCTTAGCGTGTACTTGTTACACCTGCGGAAGCTGAGCGAGGCTCTTGGCGATGTCTTCATCGGTCGGGATGTAGTCAGCCATTTCGCCATCGTTGAACTTCTGGTAAGCGACCATGTCGAAGTAACCCGTGCCGGTGAGGCCGAACACGATGTTCTTGGCCTCTCCAGATTCTTTGCACTTGAGGGCTTCGTCAATCGTCGCGCGGATAGCGTGGCTAGATTCCGGAGCCGGGAGAATGCCTTCGGTCTGGGCGAAGAGCTTGGCGGCTTCGAACACCTTGGTCTGTTCCACGGACGTTGCGCGCATGAGGCCCTGATCGTAGATTTCGGAGAGGATGCTGCTCATGCCGTGGTAGCGCAGGCCACCGGCGTGGTTTGCAGACGGAATGAAGCTGGAGCCCAGCGTGTACATCTTGGCGAGCGGGCAAACCTTGCCGGTATCGCAGAAGTCGTAGGCGTACTTGCCGCGAGTGAAGCTCGGGCAGCTGGCCGGTTCCACAGCGAGAATGTCGTAGTCGGCTTCGCCACGGAGCTTTTCGCCGACGAACGGGCTAATAAGACCGCCGAGGTTAGAACCACCACCGGCGCAACCGATAATGAGGTCGGCCTTCACGCCGAGCTTGTCGAGGGCGGCCTTGGTTTCGAGACCGATCACGGACTGGTGCAGCAACACTTGGTTCAGCACGGAACCGAGAACGTAGCGGTAACCCGGCTGCTTCACGGCTGCTTCCACGGCTTCGGAAATGGCGCAGCCGAGGCTACCCGTGGTGCCCGGGAATTCGGCGTTGATCTTCTTGCCGATTTCGGTGGTCATGGAAGGCGACGGGGTGACGCTTGCACCGTAGGTGCGCATGACTTCGCGGCGGAACGGCTTCTGTTCGTAAGAAACCTTCACCATGTAAACCTGGCAGTCCAGTCCGAAGAAGGCGGTGGACATCGAAAGGGCGGTGCCCCACTGGCCGGCACCCGTTTCGGTGGTGACACCCTTGAGGCCCTGCTTCTTGGCGTAGTAGGCCTGAGCGATAGCGGAGTTCAGCTTGTGGCTGCCCGAGGTGTTGTTGCCTTCGAACTTATAGTAGATGTGTGCCGGAGTGCCGAGTGCCTGTTCAAGGAAGTAGGCGCGAACGAGCGGAGAGGGGCGGTACATCTTGTAGAAAGTGCGGATCTCTTCAGGAATTTCGATATAGGCGGTATCGTTATCGAGTTCCTGCTTGATGAGTTCATCGCAGAACACCGGCTGCAAGTCTTCGAACGTGACCGGCTTGCCGGTTGCCGGATTCAGGAGCGGTGCGGGCTTTTTCTTCATGTCGGCACGGACGTTGTACCATGCTTTCGGGAGTTCGTCTTCTTTAAGGTAAGTCTTGACCGGACCTTCAATCTTGAGCGAGTTTCTCATACTAATTCCTTTTTTGCAGGCGTAAAGCCGATAATAACGGCGTGAAATATAGTAATCTGTCGTTTCCGAATTGGCCAAGAATTGCCTTTAGGTGCGAAAAAGGACCTGTGTTATTGACAGAAAAAATTTTTTTAGTAAATTGAAAAGTATGGCTATCAATCATAACCTATTTACTGGGCAGACGGAACTAGCGGGGGAGGTCCGCGTGTCGCATGCTGGCGAGGGTGCAAAACAGCTCCCGGTCCACAGCGGTAAAAAATTCATTAGACTCCGCCCGCAATCTCAGAAGCCTAAAGTACAAAATAAACAGACCAAAGAAGTATGAGAACTCCAAAAGGTTAGTCTGTCTTTGGTCTTCCTTCGCTTTGATAACAGCTTAATACCTGTTACCAAAGCTCGGCATAATAAACAGACCAAAGAAGTATGAGAACTCCTCATTCTTTGGTTAGCATCGTTTAAAAAGCACATCGGGAAACCGGGGTGTTTTTAACAAACTATAAAAAGCGCACGTTGTCGACGTTCGGCAAAAATGATTATTCTAGCAGCAGTTCCTGCGGGATTGCCCCCTCAATTACGAGGAGCCTTCGCTTGAGGTCGAGCCCCAGGGCGTAGCCGACCAGGCTTCCGCCCTTGCCCACCACGCGATGGCAGGGGAGTATAATCTGTAATGGGTTCGCGCGGAGGGCGGCGCCCACGGCACGCGTGGCGCGGGGCTCTCCAACCGCTTCGGCCACCTGCTGGTAAGTCCGCGTTTCTCCGTAAGGAATCTCGGTGATGGCTTCCCAGACCTTCTTCTGGAAATCGGTGCCGTACACCTTGAGCGGGAGCGAAAATTCGCGGAGTTTACCCGCTAAATACAAATTAAGTTGTTGCACGGCCTTGCGGTAGGCGCGGGCCACCGTCGAAGATAGTGTCTGAACCACATCCGGCTCGGCATAGGCGCAGGCCTGAACCGAACTCGGAACGCCTTCGCCCGTATAGCGCAGGCTGCACAACCTGGATTTCTCGAACACGAAAGTCCACTGCCCCCACAAGTTGCGGTGCGCAATCGTCGTGAATCTTGAATCCGAGAAGTTCATGGTATGAATATATAATTTGACAGTCATCTGGTTGTCAAAAATGATTGTAAAAAGACAAATATGGTGCAAATCCTTAAAAAATCCCTGTTATACGACTGTTTTTATTTAAACAAAAAACAACATCATTGCCCCATTTTTTGCATTTTTCCTTCTACACTTGTCTTTTGTCGAACAATAATGTATATTTGGTATAGACAGGGTGGCAGAGCATCCACCTGAGATAAAAAAGAAAGCTCAAAATGATGACAGGGTGGTAGAGCGACCACCTGAGATAAAAAAGAAAGCTCATTAGATGAAGCCGTTTTTATATATCTATATAGAAACGGCTTCTTTTTTGTTATGCCCCAAAAAGGAAATTATGAAAAAAGAAAATATGCCTAAGGTTATGCTGCTTTCACCCTTGTTCTATGAACGATATGCAGATAATGCTGAAATTCTTGTGAAGAAAAACCGCCCCTATTTGGTGTTGCTTGTGGAATATCGATCCTTTAGGTTTGCTATTCCATTTAGATCAAATATTCAGCATACGCATGCGTATAAATTTGAAAGTGAAAAATCAAAGCGTACTTCATCGGGATTAGATTTTAGCAAAAGTGTTATCATTTTTAATGATGATGAAATCGGTATGCCAGCTCATATTGATTCACGGGAGCATACGGAAGTAATGAAGCGATATATGTTTATAGTTGAAAAGTTTCAAAAGTATATTGACGATTTTATTGATGGTTTGAAAAAGGACCCTTTGCAACCCAAATACAAGTTCTCTTCATTGACCTACTATCGTAGTTGGTTGCTGAAAGATGATTGCTTCAATGAAAAAAGAGCGACAGGATACAAGGTTTTACTACATTTCCTCGCATGGAATCTTACTTTTTTATCGGTGTTGCGGGCGTGGGCATGAGTGCCATCGCCCAGTATTTGGTTGGCAAGGGTGTTTCTATTAGCGGTTCGGACCGCCAGTTCGGTGCGGCAGAAAAGCCGCTCGTCATGAGCCAGCTTGAAGAATGTGGCGTCAAGTGCTTTCCGCAAGACGGCTCGGGCGTTGTCGCGGGTCTCTCTGCGGTGGTGGTGAGTACCGCCATCGAAGATTCGAACCCGGATCTCAAACGCGCCAAGGAACTGGGAATCCCGGTGATGCACCGCAGCGAAATGCTCGCAAAGATTTCTAAGGAAGCAAAGACCATCGCCGTTTCGGGCACCAGCGGAAAGTCCACCGTGACCGCCATGATTTACCACATTTTGCAATATGCGGGCCTCCAGCCGTCGGTCATGACGGGGGCGGGCCTCGTGAACTTGCAGAAGGAAGGCAAGATCGGTAACGCCGTGTCCGGTAAGGGTGAATGGCTCGTGGTCGAAGCGGACGAAAGCGATGGAACGCTGGTGCGCTACGAACCCGAAATCGGCCTGATTCTGAATGTGGACAAGGATCATAAGGAATTGAGCGAACTCCAGGAAATATTTCTCAAGTTCAGCCACAACATTCTCGATAACGGCAAGATTCTGATTGTAAACGATGCGCATCCGCTGGCCAAGAAGTTCAGCGCCGGTCGCGAATTCGATTTTGGCTTCGAAAACTATGTGGGCGTGCAGGGCACGGACTTCAAGTCAGTCGGCACGTCCATTCAGTTCCGCGTGCGCCACCAGGCAGAACTGGTGAAGTTCGTCGTGCCGCTTCCGGGTAAGCACAATATGGAAAACGCCTTGGCCGCAACGGCCGCCGCTCTCCGCGCAGGGGTATCGCTGCATACTTGCGCCGACGCCCTTGCGACATTCCCCGGCGTGTTCCGCCGCCATCAGATTCTCGGAACCTTCAACGGCGTGACGCTTGTTGATGACTTCGCCCATAATCCGGCAAAAATTGCCGCCAGCATCAAGAGCGCCCAGGACTTTACCGAGGGCCGCGTCATCGCCTGGTTCCAGCCTCACGGCTTTGGCCCCACGCGATTCCTGCGCAAAGACCTTGTGGAATTTATCGCGAAGACGCTTCGCCCCAAGGACTTTGACGACGACCGTGAAAACGACGTGATGTTCTTCAGCGAAATCTACTATGCCGGCGGCACCGTCACCCGCGACATCAGCGCCGGTGACCTTGCCGATGACCTCCTGCTCAAAGGCTGCGAAGCCATCTACATCGCCGACCGCAACGAATGCGCCGAAAAGATGGTGGAATACGCCCAGCCCGGCGACACGATTCTCTTGATGGGAGCCCGCGACCCGAGCCTCCAAGCCTTCGCTCAGCACGTGCAACAATTGCTCGAAGACGAAACGATGTAAGTTTTCTGCAAACGCCACACGGATTCGATTTTGCTAACGCAAAATCATTGTGAACTATTTAGATTAAACTGAGCGGTCTCTGTGAGCAACAAACGCCTCGTGTTGACGAGGCGTGGTTGCGAGAGCGAGCGCTTTGGGTACGTACTTAGTATGATTGGGTGCGAGCGGTCTTATAAGGATTCATGCTTACTCATGCAATGCAGGCTACCGCCTTCCTCAATCACGGTGCGGCAGTCCAGCCCGATGACCTTGCGGTCGGGGTACACGCTTTCAAAGTAGCGCTTGGCGACAGCGTCGTTCGGTGACTTGTACTTCGGGAAAATGAGCGCTCCGTTTGCGTAGATGAAGTTCATGTAGCTGGCCGGCAGAATTTGTCCGTCGTCGAGTTTGCGCTGCGGCGGGAGCGGCAATGTATCGACCTTCGCCGACTTGCCGTAATGGCTCTTGAGCCAGGTTTCGATCAAGTACTTCGCTTCGGTCAGAATCACGTTGTTCGGGGAGCGCTTGTCGTTAGCCTCACACATCACGATGCGATCCTTCGCCACAAAACGCGCCACATTGTCGATGTGGCCGTCGGTGTGGTCGCCGTGCAAACCGTGGGGGAGCACCAACATGTCGCGGAGCCCGAATGCCTTGCAAAGAGCCTTGACAACATTCTTTATGTCCTTCGCATCGTTGCGGTTCTTGCCCGTCAGGCAATCCAGCGTGGTAATGCCGAGACCGTCGCCGTTGACTTCGATAGCGCCGCCTTCAAAAATGTACGGGACACTCACGCCTTTTTTGTATTCAAAAATGTCGGCGATTCGTGCGGGAATTTCGTTGTCGTTTTTCCAAGGCGGAAACTTTGCGCCCCAGGCGTTAAAGACCGTCTCCGAAACAATAGTCTCTTTCCCTTTTTTCAAGAAGAACGGACCGTAATCGCGAATCCAGATGTCATCTGTCTTGATGGTAAAGAAACTGGCCGGGTAAGGGCGGTCGGCAACGGCAATTTTTTCTTCCGTCGTCAAAAAATCCTTTTTAGGAATCAGCACGTTCACAGGTTGAAATTCGCTGATCGTGCGAATCAAATTGATATAGAACTTGCGGATCATTTCTCCGCGTTCACCGTACCAGTTCTTTTTGTTGTGCGGGAATGCGAGCCACGTGGCGGCCTGTTCTTCCCATTCAGCGGGGTATCTTACAGTTGCTTTAGCCATAAAAAATCTCACGTCTGTAGGGCGAAGCCCGTTCTATTTATCGCACCAAATCTTGAGAATGTCGCCGTAAAGGTCTACGCGGCGGTCCCTGAAATGCGGCCACCAGCGGCGATTTTCTTCGGTTTCCTTCAGGTCAATTTCTACAATGCTTGCACCCAAGAAATCGGTATCGCACTTGTGAATCAAGTAGCCATCGGGAGCGGCCACGAACGACGTTCCCCAGAAGGTGAGTTCGCCTTCGGTACCGATACGGTTTGCCGAAAGCACGAAGGTGCGGTTCGCAATGGCGTGTCCGCGCATCACCGTGACCCAGCTGTCCTGCTGGCGCGGGTAGATTTCAGCCGGCTCCGATTTCATCCAGCCGATGGCAGTGGGGTAGATCAGAATGTCTGCGCCCTTCAGGCTCATAATGCGGGCCGCTTCGGGGAACCACTGGTCCCAGCAAATCAGCACGCCCAGCGTACCGGCGCTCGTCTTGATGGGTTCAAAACCGGTGTCGCCTGGAATGAAATAATACTTTTCATAGAAAGCCGGATCGTCGGGAATGTGGCTCTTGCGGTAAAGGCCTGCAATCGAACCGTCGCGTTCAAAAACGAAGGCGCTGTTATGGTAAATGCCTCGGGCGCGTTTCTCGAAGAACGGGAAAACGATGACCGCGTTGATTTCTTTGGCGATTCCCTGCCACTGCCTGACAATCTCGCTATCCTTTTCGATAGCCATGTCAAAAAAGTCGGCATTTTCTTCGAACGGAAAATACGGCGTGTGGAACATCTCGGGGAGAACGACCAGGTCGATTCCCTTGCCCTTGAGCGCAAGCGCCTGGTCCACGTACCACTGGTTATTGGTTTGGCTGTTGCCCGTCCACTTGCCCTGCAGTGTTGCTGTCTTGATTTTGTTCATGGTCCAAATTTAGATTATTATTGTTCAATTTCAAGAACCAATAGTCTTCACTATTGATGGAACTTGCGTTGAGAATCGGGTCGTTTTCCGGATCGATCATAACTACCTCAATGTGTCGCGGACAAAGCCGTCTTCTGGGGGTTCACCAAAGACTTCGAAGGTTCCCGAACCAATCACGGCCCCGTTCTTGTAAGCGATTTCGACGCGGTACTTGCCCGGGGGCGTGTTCTTCTTGCGGGTAAACGTCCTGAATCCGGATTCACGGCCGCCGTTAATCATCATGCGGCCAGAAGAAATACGGTCCGTAAGCATGTACTTGCCCGTTTTGGGGTCCTGGTAATACCACAAATATTCAAGCTCGGCCTTGAGCTTTGCCGGCGCATAGACCGATGTCAAGAAGTAGACTTCGCTGCTGTCGACGCGATGCACGCTCGGAATCTTGAGGCCAATCATTTGCAGCAAGCTTGGGTCATCTACATCGCAGCTATAGCTTGCCTTGTCAAAGTTCTGGCAGGCAATCTTTTGCTTGAGCACCAGCGGTACAGGCGGCACCCAGTTCATAATGTAAGCCACAATCAAGAAAATGCTGATGAGCGCCGGAGCCACCAGAATAGACTTCTTGCGGTGCGAAATCTTCCAGATAAACAAGCACAAGCCAAACGAAAGCACCGTGCTAATCAAGAACCAAATGAATCCGATTCGGTGAACCAAGTGCGGAATGGCAAAGTTCATGAACATGGTGCCCAAAAGGCAGAAGAACGCAAGGCTCACGCCGAAGCTTTCGTATTTTTTCTGCAAAAATTCGTTACCCACAAGTAAAATGGCAAGCAAAATTACCAGCAAGAACGAGGCGAGCGAGCCGCTACTCTTAAAGTAGCATACCACCAGGGCGCTAAACAGACCGCCAAAGAAGAATTGCACGGCCCAAGTAAAGCGCTGTTTCCAGGTTTCGCTCCATTCGCGATCCAAAAAACGGTGGCGCACGACGATTGCATTTTCGGGGATTGCCGTAGATTCGTAACCCACGTTCTTGGCGAACTTGGTGGCAGCCCCCTTCGCCTTGACAGCGGCATCTTTCGCTTCGATGGCGGCACGGCTTGCCGCTTCCTTGGCTTTTGCAGATGCAAGGGCTGCGGCCTTGGCTGTCGCTTCTTTAGCTTCCTGGGCGGCGCGGTTGGCAGCCTCCTTGGCG
Organism: Fibrobacter sp. UWOV1; assembly: GCF_900142495.1. Classification (NCBI taxonomy): domain Bacteria; kingdom Pseudomonadati; phylum Fibrobacterota; class Fibrobacteria; order Fibrobacterales; family Fibrobacteraceae; genus Fibrobacter; species Fibrobacter sp. UWOV1. The sequence goes on from NZ_FRBA01000006.1 coordinate 20,662, forward strand.
CGGGCGGGCGTTTTTTTTGCGATGAATGCGGCGGCCCTTCTAAAACGAGATTCTTCGATTTTTACATCTGGATTTTCGGAAACGGAATCTTCAGAAACAGGTTCTGCGGATTCAGATTTTTCTTCCGCAGGGGAGGGTGCAACCTTTGTCGCCTTCGGTGCGACTGCGGCAGGCTTCGGCTTCGCTTGCGCCTTGGCAAGCGCCTGCAAGCGTTCCTTAGTCCATCCTTCAGGGTGTTCCAATTGCGCCGAAAGCAATATCACCAAAATAAGTGCGCCGGTATAGTAGGCGAGCAAAATCAGAATATCGGTGCCATAGACCATCTGGCCTAGCGTAATGGAATCCCAGGCAAAACCGCCCAAAAAGGCTATAGCCGGAAAAAACTTCTCTAATTTTTGAACAGCGGGCTTTTCCCGCAATTTTTCAACGAATTGCATACCCATAAAATAAAAAAAATACGGCCAATGGGCTAATATTAATCGGAGCACTGGTTACCATATCAAAAAGTTTATATTTTTTAATCAAAATGGAATTATGAAGGAGGAAATCATGAAAAAACTGATTTCATTGGCAATTGCCTTATTCTTTGCCACCACTGCTCTTGCGCAAGAAGTGTATGTACCTTCGCAAGACATTTCAGAAACAGTCAAGACGGGTGCTCTTAAACAGACTGTGATGGTGGGCGACAATATTAAAGAAACAAAGATTGAGTACACCAAGGCTAAAGGCCTGCACAAAGCAGATGGCTTCACCCAGTTGGGCTTGACGGCCTCTTGCACCGCAAACGAATCTGAAAAAACAGTTGCCTGTACGGTTTCCGGACAAATCAAACGGAATCTTGTTGTTCCCACAACAATCAACCCTTATATCATTATAGAAGATGAATATGGGAAAGTTGTCATTACGGAATTCACATTCAATTTAACAGCAAGGCCTACAACTCTTAAAATTATCAAGGGTGAAGCTAATCAGTCCGTAAAGGCTGGTGAAGCCATTTCGACCATTCAAATTGAATATTACGGCATCAAAAAATTCATTTACAGCGGTAAGCCTACAGGAATCAACGTAGATAAGGATAATGAAAACCAAATCATTACTGTTAGCGGGAAATTCCCGGAAAGCACCATACCTAACGTGTATAAATTTCATATTTATGGCGTAAAGGCCGAAAACGAAAAAGACACGCTTGATCTCCTGCTTACATTCGATGTTTCCACAGACAAGCCGGTTACGGTGAGCGCTACCGAAAATAAAACGCAAAAAGTATTTGCCGGCGACTCCATCAAACCCGTCGTGTTCTCGTTTACGGGCGCAAATGATTATAAAATCATAACTGTTCCGCCTGGAAAATTTTCTTCATCAGCAGACGCTGACGACTTAACCGTAAAGGTTTGGGGCCTTGTTGCAAAAAATACACCTGATGGAATGTACACTATCGAAATTGAAGTTACTGATGGCAAAACCACCGCTAAAGCTCAAGCATCTGTTGAAGTAGAGAGCGAATCTTCTAGCAGCCAGAGCTCCAGTTCCGGAGAAGATCCTGAAAGTTCCAGCTCTGTCAGCTCCAGCTCTGAACAGACGGATCCCGAAAGTTCTAGCTCTGCAAAATCGTCTAGCTCTGAAGAAACCGTTTCTTCCAGCAGTAAAGAAACCTCTTCTAGCAGCGAAACGACGAAGCCCGCAAGCTCCAGTTCTGAAACAACGAGTTCCAGCTCCGAAAAGACCGTTTCTTCGAGCAGCAAGGAAACCTCCTCCAGTAGCGAAACGACTAAGCCTACAAGCTCCAGTTCCGAAACGACGAAACCTGAAAGTTCTGGTTCTGAAAAGACTGTTTCTTCCAGCTCCGATAAGGCAGTTTCTTCTAGCAGCAAGGAAACTTCGTCCAGCAGCGAAAAGACTGCGATTATCGCTACTGTCGTGCCGAGTTTCGAATTCGGTTTCGTCAACAACGAACTGACGGTTGTGCTGCCGAAGCCCGCAATGCTTCGCGTACAGGTGTTCGATATGATGGGCCACAGGGTTGAAACCTTCGCCGAATCGGTGGTTTCTTCCAAGAGCTTCAATCTCGCTCACCTGAACATGGGGAACTACGTGGTGCGCATTGAAAGTGAGCGCTACGCCCGTACCGCTAAGATTCTGGTGAAATAGTCCAAATTCCAAGCCAAGATAAATAAAATGAGACCCTACGGGTCTTATTTTTTTTGTACAGCAAAAATGGAATAAAATAATTCTAAATACCACTTGCTTTTTTGTGCAGTTATACTTATATTTAGTGAACAAAGGTGCAACTAAACAAAAAGGCATTTATGGACATTCGCGAAAAGTTGAATATTCTTTCGGCCGCGGCCAAGTACGACGTGTCGTGTTCTTCGAGCGGGTCCAAGCGACAAGCCCCCAAGGGTGGGCTCGGGAGTGCCTGTAGTGCAGGAATTTGCCACACTTGGTCATCGGACGGGCGATGCATTTCGCTTTTGAAGGTGCTCATGAGCAACGCCTGCAAGTACGATTGCGCCTATTGCATTAACCGCCGCAGTAACGATATCCCTCGGGCTACGTTCACGCCCAAGGAACTCATCAACTTGACGCTGGAATTCTACCGGCATAATTATATAGAGGGCCTTTTCTTGAGTTCTGCGGTGGTGGGCAGTCCTGACCGCACCATGGAAATGCTGATTCAAGTCGCCAAGGAACTGCGCACCGTCCACAAATTCGGCGGTTACATTCACCTGAAGGCAATTCCCGGTGCAAGTCGCGAGCTTTTGTACCAGGCGGGGCTTTATGCCGACCGCAGCAGCGTGAATATCGAGATTCCGACCGACAGGGCGCTACAATACCTCGCTCCCGAAAAGAATCATGCCTCGATTCTCGCCCCCATGAATTTTTTAGCCGAACGCAAGCTGGAATACAAGACGGACCATTCCCGCTATTCGCCCAAGTTCTTGCCGGCTGGTCAAAGTACGCAGATGATTGTAGGAGCAGCGGGGGAGTCGGACTTGCAAATTCTGACCCTTTCTAACGGATTCTACAAGCAGCAGCAAATGAAGCGAGTGTATTTTTCGGGCTATGTACCGATCAACGCCGACAAGCGCCTGCCTGCACTCACGACAAAGCCGCCCCTGCTGCGCGAACACAGGCTTTACCAGGCCGACTGGCTCATGCGATTCTATAAATTCGGCTACGACGAGGTGGTCGACCAGGCGCACCCGAATCTGGACCTGGAGCTAGACCCCAAGGCGGCGTGGGCACTTAGACACCCGGAATTTTTCCCCATCGACATCCAAACTGCCGACTACGAAATGCTCTTGCGTGTGCCTGGAATCGGCGTCAAATCAGCGCAATTGATCGCTTCGGGGCGCAGGTTCTCTAAAATCCGCCTGGAACACCTGAAAAAGATGGGAGTTGTACTCAAGCGGGCGCAGTACTTTATTTACCACCCGGACACTCCCGCCTGTTTGCGCAGGCTTTACCCTGAAATGGTCCGACCTTTGCTGCTCCCCAAGCCCCAGCCCTTGCAGCTAGATTTGTTCTCCAACCAACCCCTTGCACTCCCCGCTGCAGGTTAATTGCATATAATGTTAAATGTGTAATGTGAAATGAGTAATGAATAATCTCACACTACACACTTCACACCTCACACCTCACACTTCACATTTCACATCTCACATCCTTATCCCATGCTTTCCATTTCTTACGATTCAACCTTCGATGGCTTCTTGAGTGTCGTCTTCGAAATTTACCGCCAGCATCTGGAAGTGGGCGAGATTCATGGCGACCGTTGTACAGCGCCTTGCAACCTGTTTATGCAGCCCTTCCGCATCGAAACATCCGAAGAAGAAGCGGCCAGGCTCAAGCGGGCTATCGAAAACTATGCCAGCGCCGATATTTTGGAGCTATTGCATGTAGCATTCCGCTCCGAAGAAGAGGGCATCGAAATGAAGATTCTTGCCTATCTACGCAAAGTTTTTGACGGCAAGGATCCGAAATACGCCAAGAACCCGACCTCCGACGAAATGCTCCCGCTGTTCATGACTGCACGTGCCGTGCGTCACGAAGCTGGCGGAATGCTCGGGCTTGTTCGCTTCAGCAAGACATCTGACGGCACGTATTTCGCCGAAATCGAACCCAAATATGACATTTTGGACATGATTGTGGGGCACTTTCGCGGGCGATTCGCCAACGAAAAGTGGGCGATTTACGATTCCAAACGCGGTTACGGCGTGTATTACGCGGGCCATCAGCTTGCAGAAATCACCATTCCGAACCTAGATGCAGTCACCAAGGCCACTCCGCCCGACGAAATGGTCCGCCTTTGGCAGGATTATTACAAATCGATAGCCATCAAGGAGCGCGAAAACCCCAAACTTTTAAGGAGATGCCTGCCTGTTCGCTATTGGAACCACTTGCCAGAACGACAAATGAGCTCTTGTTGATATTCTTCCAACCAATTTTTTGCAGTTTTTCAAAAAAAAAGCCCCTGTTCCTGCAAATAATTGTATTTTTCTTTTGGAAATATTGGAGAAATAGTTGCTATGAATATGGTTTCGGCAAAACCTGGCTTTTTTGTACAAGATCGTTTTTTATACAGTAAAGATAACGAAAAGGTGATTCTTCGTGGAATCAACCATATGTTTATTTGGACAGACCGCGAAGGAAAAACCATTCCCGAAATAGCCAAGACGGGAGCCAATTGCGTAAGAATCGTTTGGAATACCCGCGGCCGCGTGAGCGACCTCGACAACATTATTGCGCAGTGCATTGCTAACGGAATGATTCCCATTCCCGAAATTCACGATACCACGGGCAACTGGGAACGCCTGGGCGATGCTGTCGATTTCTGGCTCCGCGAAGAAACGGTGCAGATGATTTCGAACCATCAGCAGTACTTGATTCTGAACATCGGTAACGAACCGGGTGCAGAATCCAAGTCCGCAGACGAATTCTTCACCGTCTATAATTCCATTGTCACCAGGATGCGCGCCGCCAACATCCGCATTCCGCTGATGATTGACGCCGACCAGTGGGGCCAAAGCGAAAAGAATTTGCTTGAAGTTGGCCCCAAGCTTTTGCAGGCCGATCCGGAACACAACCTTTTGTTCTCGCTGCATATGTGGTGGCCCTCGGAACGTCACGATCCGAAAGCTACGGGCTACGCTACCGTTCAAGACCGAATCCGCGGCGTGCTCGAAGCCTCCGTTGAAAAGAATTTGCCGCTGATCGTAGGCGAATTCGCTCCTGTTGCCGCAGGCGATGTCAAGGAAATCCCGTATAAGTTCATTATGGCCGAAGCCGAACGCCTGAGCATCGGCTGGCTCGCCTGGAGCTGGGGGCCGGGTAACTTCGACAGCCCCGAAATGGATATGACAGTCCATAGCTCATTCAATACCCTGGTGGGCTGGGGCAAGGAAGTCTGCGTCGATAACCCGAACGGCATCCAGAACACGAGCGTCATTCCGACATTCATTCAAGAGAAGAATTTTGATACAGGCTCCCAGGCAATCGATGCAAACCTGATCCAAAACGGCGATTTTTCTGCCGACGAACCGCTAACCAACTGGCAAGTGGACTTCTGGGGCGGCAAGGCCGACGTCAAGGTCACGAACGGCGTTGTCCGTTTTGACATCAAGAAGGCAGGCAAGGAATCCTGGAACCTGCAGTTCAAGCAGAAACTTTCGCTCCGCGAAGGTATCACCTACATTTTCAGCATGCGCGCCAAGGCCGACAAGCCCCGCACCCTGAATGTGAATATCAAGCGAGATTCCGAAGAATATACGCCCTACGCCAACGGCCGTATCCTGGACTTGAGTACCAGCTGGCAGAGCTTTAGCTGGAAGTTTACCATGAAAGAAGATTCGGACCCCGATGCCTTGTTGATTTACGATATGGGCGGGGTACCGATTTCTTGGGAACTCAGCGATATTTCGCTTGTGCAGGCCCGCAGCGTAGAAGACCGCCTCAACCGAACCTTCCAGCGCAATGTGCAGAAGAATTCGGGCTATTTTAACGCCCCGAATGGCCCCTGGGAATTGCATTTGTATTCCACCAAGGGTGAGCTTCTGGAGGTGCTCGACAAGGGGCGCGGTGGCGAAGGCATGCGCCAGTACCCCAAAATCGAACGCAGCGGAATCATGGTCGTAAAGGACCTGTCCAAATAGCGTTTCACCTGTGAATATTCCAATTTGAAATAAAAAAACTCCCATTTTTTTTTACAAATAAAGCACTTTTTCTTTGAAAAAGTGCTATTATAATACACAAAGAAGGATAATGTCACAGACATAATACACATGGAGGGCTGTTAATATGGATCTACAGGATTATGTCAATCATTTCGACTCAATGACCTGTATCATATCTGTCGAAAAAAAATCAGACGGGTCTTACGGGAAAATACGAATCGAAGTGGGAAATCCTGCATATGTTGCTTCTTTTGACAAAGCAAACGCCCCCATAGCCATGAAAGACGAGAATGGATTTGTTCCCGGATGTGAATACACGACCTATCTCCCGAAGGATTTAAACTTTGAACATTTTGTTGTAGCCAGCGCAGTCAACAAAAAACCAATGCACGCCTATATCCACCCGGACCGTTTCCCCATTTGGTTCAACATTTTCAGCCTTCCATTAAATATTGACGATCCTGACAAGTATTACTGTACCTACACCCAAGAACTCTCGACTGAAGCAAATACAGAACAGATGACGAATTTGTCTGACAAGGCAACATCGCAAGTCTTGCAGACCTGCATCAAGCTTCGTAGTTCTACGAATTTCCTGAAAACGATGGATGAAATCATCCATGATATTCGCACCGCTTGCGAAGCAAGCTATTGCTGCGTCATGCTTACTGATTTTAAAGAAAGGACCTGCAGTCTTTTAAGCGAAGATATTGCGGTAGGCGTGCCGCAACATTCTCTCAAAAATTTTTTGGACGATTCCTTCATTGAATACGCCGAAAGTTGGCTTAAAACCATTGACGGAAGCAATTGTCTAGTCATTCAAGACGAAAACGACATGAAGGAAGTCAAGCTGCGCAATCCCAATTGGTACAGGTCGTTAAAAAGCGCCGAAGTGGAAAGCCTTGTTCTGTTCCCGCTTCAGTATAATGGCGAGACGGTCGGATTCATTTGGGCGACCAACTTCGACACCAAGGATACCGACCGCATTAAAGAAACTCTTGAACTTACGACATTCTTCATAGCCTCAGAAATTGCCAACTATCAACTTCTACAGCGCCTTGAAATGCTGAGTTCGACAGACTTGTTGACGGGAGTCCTGAACCGTAACGCTATGAACAACCGAGTTCTCCGTATGGTTACCGGTCGCGAGCGCAAGCCTGAATCGATTGGCATTGTCTTTGCCGACTTGAACGGGCTCAAACCTGTTAACGACAAGGAAGGCCACAACGCAGGAGATTGCCTGCTGAAAGAAGCCGCCTTGATTCTCAAGTTGTCTTTCGAAGGGTGTGAAATTTACCGAGCCGGTGGCGACGAGTTCGTGATTATCGCCTTGGACAAACCTAGAAAAGAGATTGAATCGCGCGTCGAAAAAATCCGGAAGGACTCGGCGGACCCCCAAAATGTCAGCTTTGCGGTAGGATTTTACTATGATGACAAGGGTGGCGACATCCGTGTTGCAATGCGCGAAGCCGACGCCCTTATGTACGAAGACAAAAAACAATACTACGATCGATTCCCTGAATTAATACGAAAATGAAAAAAGAAGAATTGCAAAAATTCGTTGAATCTTTTCCGACTATGACGAGTATTCTATCGGTAGAAAAGCGTACCGATGGAAGTATCGGGACTATCCGCATCGAAGCGGGTAACCAAATCTATATCAAGTCCATGGAAAGAAAAGACGAGGACGGCAATTCCGTATTCACCCAGACTTTTGTTCCGGGCTCCAATTATGAACGGTACATGGAAAAGGAACTGAACTTCGAGAAGTTCGTTTACCAGAGCGCCATTCTGCATAAGCCGGTTCATGCCTACATTCGCCCGGAACGCTTTAATTTTTGCATCAATGAATTCTTGATGCCCGTCGATGTCGAAGACGACGAAAAGGGCTATTGCGTCTTTACCCTTGAAATCCAGCCCGAAGAAGACCTTGACACCTCCACAAGGCTTTCTTCTGAAATTTCGCAAAACGTACTCAAGGCATGCATCAAGCTGCGCGGTTCAAAGGATTTCAGGAAAACCATGGACGAGGTGATTGAAGACGTTCGCATTATTTGCAAAGCGAGCACCTGCAGCGTTTTATTGACCGACTTCAAGGAGAGAACCTGCTCCATTTTGACTTGTGCCCGAAGGCAAGACATGCCTCCGCTGGATCTTGATAGAGTATTCAACAACGAATATATCTATATCGCAGAATCCTGGATAGAAACTCTTAAGGGGAGCAACTGCCTGATTATCCAGAACGACGCGGACATGGAAATTATTCGCCAGAGAAACCCGAACTGGCACAAGACGATGATGGAAGCCGGTGTTAAAAGCCTGGTTTTGCTACCGTTGACGCACAACAACGAATTTGTCGGATTCATTTGGGCAACCAACTTTGACACATCCAGAGTCCTGCATATTAAAGAAACCCTCGAATTGGTGACTTTCTTTATCGCATCTGAAGTGGCTAGCTACAAGCTGGTGCAACGCCTTAGATTCTTGAGCAACGAGGATTTGTTGACTGGCGTGAACAATCGTAACGCCATGAACAACAGGGTGCTTCAATTTGTAAGTGGCGAAGTCAATTACAGGACGATTTCCGTGGTCTTCGCCGACTTGAACGGTCTTAAGCCTATTAACGATAACGAAGGCCACAATGCCGGCGACACCCTCTTGAAGAGCGCCGCAGAGATCTTGAAGCAGACCTTCTCGGATTGTGAAATCTACCGTGCAGGTGGCGACGAATTTGTCGTCGTGGCAATCGATGTTCCCAAGGAAAGCCTTGAAGCTAGAGTCGAAACGCTCCGCAAAAAATCCAAGGTCAAGGGCAACGTGAGTTTCGCTATCGGGTTCTACCACGACGAAAACGGGGGAGACGTCCGTAAGGCGATGCGCGAAGCCGATGCCCTCATGTACGAAGACAAGAAAGAGAACTACGCCCACAGCCGTGGGTAAGAACACAAGACCGCTCGCGCCCAATCGTACTAAGTACGTACCCAGAGCGCTCGCTCTCGCCACCACGACTCATTAAGATGAGTCGCTTGTGGCTCACACAAGACCGCTCGCACAAAACCGCTCGATTATGATACAGAATTTTGCCCTCGGATAATGTCCGAGGGTCTTTTTTGCATTAATTTATGACTAATATCAATGAATTTTGCATGCTTGTATCATGAGAAAACGTTGATTATGATTCAAAATCAACAAAAATAGACAATTTTCGTTTTTTTTTAACTTTTTGTATCATAAGCTGTTGACTTTGTTAAGAAAAGATTATATATTAAGAGACATGAAACCTGTAATGGAATATACCAGCTATCGCATTTATATTCGCGACTATTATACCGAACGCAAGGAGCGTTCCGGCTTTACATGGCGCGACTTTGCCAAAGCCGCTGGCTATTCCTCTCCGGTGTTCCTGAAACTGGTTTGCGACAGCAAGGCGAACTTGAGCGAAGCGGGTATCGAACGCGTCGCATCCGCTATGGGCCTTGTCGGTGTCGACCTGCAGTACTTCAGGCACCTGGTTGCATTCAATCAAGAAAAGTCTTCGGCCGCAAAGAAGAAAATCTTTGCCGAAATGCGCAACATTGCCAACGAAAATTCCTTTGCGCTCGTGGGCGAAGACCAGTACGACTATTATGGCAGCTGGCTGAATCCCGTACTTCGCGAAATGGCCCCGCGCCTGAACGGCGCAACACCCGCCCAGATGGCGGGGGAGCTCGTCTTTGGAAGCGATGCGGCTCACGTCAAAAGCTCTCTCAAATTGCTCGAAAAGAACGGCTTCCTCGAAAAAGACGAGCAGGGCCATTACAGCCAGAGCAATCGCTCCGTGACTACGGGCAATCTCGATGTCACCTCGCTCGCCATCCGCGAAATGCACCGCCAGATGGGCGAGCTCGGCGTTCAAAGCCTCGACCAGGTTCCGGTAGCCGAACGAGACATCTCCGGCCTTACCATTGGCATTTCCGAAACCGCCTACGAAAAAATTACTAAAGAAATCGCCGAATTCCGTCGTCGCATCAGCTCGATCGTGATGGAAGATTCCGGCGAAGAACGCGTTTACAGACTAAACGTGCAGTTGTTCCCCCTCACCAAAACCTTGCCCGGGGAGGAGCATCATGACTAGGCTTAATAAAATAGGTCTTGGCCATTGGGCTATCGCTTCTTTCGCATTCACGCTGTCTGCATGCGGTGTTTTTTGGGCTGGCGGGGTAGACGAAGAACAGAATACGGTCGCCGGAGTTAACGAAGAAAACAACACCGACATCAAACAGAATACTGACCAAAATAAATGCATCACGAGAAACGATTCAACCTATTGCGTCAGCAGTGTTGGTTATCAAGACAGTAAAGGCCCCGCTATTGATATAAATGACCCCATAAAAATTGATCCGGTGATTAATAGAGATTCTGCCAATACGGAAATCCCCACGGCCGAACCCACTTTAGGTACTCACTTTTACAATATCAAGGGTTACGTAGCCAAAGACCTGGAAACCAACAATTCTATTGAAATCGCTTTAGTCGATACCACGTTCTACGTGCAGGGCAATTCCGACGGCATGTTTGAAATTGCTGTTCCTAAAGGAACCTATTCATTCATCGTGAAGTCCGTGACATCTGAGGGAAATGTTTCGGAATCCAATTACTATTTGACTTATGGTTCCCGTATCAATGTATTAGGTCCTGTTCCGACGAGCGTGGCCAACAATGTTGACGCCGAAGATCTTGAAGCTCCACCCGTTCAGACAGTCGTGATGCCGCCTGTAACCGGCACGACTCCTGATCCGGTTGATCCCCTGCCTGACTCCGCCACAACATCTGTCCCTCCGCAAGATACGACAGACAACAATTCCGACGTAGTCATCCTCTTGCCGAACGATCCTGATTACGGTCTCGTGTATCATTGGAACGGATCCAATATGCCTGCAAACGAAAGCACTGTAAACGATTCTCTCGTCTTTGCAGAAGGTCTTGAAGAGCTTACGTTCGAAATCACTTTCAAGGTAACATCGTTCCCGGAATCGCTGCGATACAGCAAGAACGTATTCAGAAAGAAGGGCCTGTTCAACCTCGCCATTACAAAATCGGTATGCTATGTCCAGGAACCCGCTTTAGCATTCTTTATCGGAAACGGATTCGACTACAGCTCTTGCCATGACAAGGCAGTCGCATCTTCGGCAACGATTGAAGTCGGTAAAGAAATCACCGTGACCGGCGTTTGGGACGGCAAGCACGTGATGCTTTACAAGGACGGCTTCCTGATTGCCGAACAGACTCTTACCAAGATTGCCGACATCAACTACATTACCGCCGACAACATTATTGAAACGCCGTTCGTATTCGGCGACAAGGACTTGGATATCTCTATTATAGATGCGCGATTGGGGAACAAAGCGATCAGTTCTGCCGATGTCTTGTACCGGCACTATCTAAAAGGAGGCGCACAATGATGACAGAGAACTCTATCGAATTGGCCTACTTTGAGGTCAACCAACACGGCCGCCTTCTGAGCGGAAACAGGCGCTTTTGCCGCATGTTCGGTTTCGAGCCATCGGAACTGCAGTGGCATTACGTAACCGACCTGTACCGCCATGCAAGCGACTGGAACGCATTCCGCAATGACACCGTAAATGCAAGCTTCAACATGCGTATGCGCAACCGTCGCGGACGCAGTTTTGACTGCTGCATCACTCGTGAAATCATCCAGAATGCAGACGGCGAAATCGTATTCCGTAATACGGTTCACAAGGTGGGCGAGGCTCGCGGCACTCATACCTCGACCACACCACTTTCCATGGTATTTCTTACAAAGTGTGCTGACTGCGGCGCGCAGATCCGCGTGACATCCGTTGCCGAAACAAGGCTCCGCATGTTGTGCAATCAATGCGCAGCAAAGGCATTCCCGGAGACGTACTATACGAAGAGTGCCCAAATGTAGCGAGGCAATACCACGGTTTCAATAGTGCGATAGAGCCGAGCGGTCCTGAGCTGATTGGGAGTTCAGTGGGGCCAGTAAAACTCAGGGAGCGAGCAAACTGGCATACTAAAGGAGAGCAGGAAAGGAGAAAAAAAGGCGACCTCTAAGATTAGAGGTCGCTTTTTCAACAAGGATTCGTTGCTTTAACGAAATGTTTTGACGATTGCGTGGACTATGCGCCGAAAGCGTCGTCTGCAGCAGCAGATACCTGGGCCACGTTTTCGGAAGTCATTTCCGGTTCAGCGGCAGCAACGGCTTCGTTATCGAACTGTTCACCAGCCTTCTTTTCGGAAATGGAAAGCTTGCCTTCCTTGAACTTGTACATGGCGATGGTGGTCGGCTTCTTGGTAAGAGTAATATAACCCTGAGTAGCCTGCTTATTCACAAAGCGGGCTTCCTGGGCCATCATGACCACTGCGCGGAAAACGGAGCCTTGACATTGTTCGTTAGCGTAAATGTCATCAAGATAGACTCTCTGTTCTTCAGCCATCTAGGTACCTCTGAAAATGTTTAGAAGAGGGAGAGGGATTCGAACCCTCGTTACCGTGAGGTAAACACGCTTTCCAAGCGTGCGCCTTCAACCACTCGGCCATCCCTCCAGGATGTGCGCCAAATATACCATTTTATTTTTCGTTTGTCAAGCGTTTTTGGGCTTTTTTACGAAAAAAATGCATTTTTTTCTCTCGTCTTTCGTCTGTAGGCTCGAAGAGCCGTTCTTTCGTCTAGTTTAACTCGTCCCACACGACCTGCATGAGCGGCTCAATGGTTTTCGCGGTGAAGTCAAACTTGATGTTTGCGGCGGCAAAAAGCTCCGGCAAGGGGCGGCTGTCGCCCAAACTTTCGGCCCTAAACAGGTCGTCAATGGCCTTTTTCGGGTCTTTTTTGAAGTTTGCCCACACCTGGAGCGCGCCAAGCTGCGCAATTCCGTACTCGATATAGTAGAACGGGCATTCGAACAGGTGCAGCTGCTTCTGCCACATGTTGTTTCGGACATTTTCCAACCCGGTATAGTCCACGCCTGCATCGTAGCGATCCATGATCCCCTTCCAGATTTCTTCGCGGTCCTTGGCCGTATGGTTCGGGCGGCTGTATAGTTCATGCTGGAAGCTATCGATGCTTGCCACCCAGGGGAACAGCCAAATCACGTCTTCAAGTTCGCCCTCGATACTCCTGCGGATAGCCTCGGAATCGTCGCCGTAGAAGGGCTTGAGGTTGCTCATGCCGATCAGTTCCATGCTCATGCTCGCAACTTCGGCGAATTCCGAAGGCACGTCGCGATACGCCAAAATCGGCTGGTTTGCGAGCGCATACTGGTGGAAAGAATGTCCCGATTCGTGCAGCAGCGTGTAAATGTCACGGTCGGTTTCGGCCGAATTCATGAAAATGAAGGGGAGGCGGCTTTCGTCAAAGCCAATCTGGTAGCCGCCGGGAGCCTTGCCGAGCCTGCTATCGGGGTCAATCAGCTTCTTGGCCTGCATTTCGCGGGCCCACCTGCCGGCCTGCGGGTGAATCGATTCGAAAATCTGATCGACTTTTTCAATCAATTCTTCGCCGTTCTGATACGGTTTGAGGGGAGGGCGTGAAAGCGGATCCACACTCAAATCCCACGGGCGAAGCGTCTTGAGGCCCATTTTTTCGGCGCGCTTCTTGTAGATTTCCTTGAGAAGCGGAAGCACCAACTTTTCGACGCTTTCATGGAACGCCTTGCAGTCTGCAGGGGAGTAGTCAAAGCGGCGCTTGGCCAAGAAGATGTAGTCGATAAAGTTCTTGCAATGAGCGTTTTTTGCAATTTTGTTGCGAATCTGGAACAACTTGTCGAAAGAGGCATCCAAGGCATCTTTATCTTTCAGGCGGCGGTCCCACATGGTGCGGAATGCTCGTTCGCGCAAGTCGCGGTCCGTCTTTTCAAGGTATGCACCCAGCTGCTGCATGGTCTTGATTCCGCCGTCAAATTCCACGCTCATGCCGCCGGTAATTTTCTGGTAAGCCTGAACCGCCATGGTTTCTTCGGTTTCGAGCGGAATGTTTGCGGGGGAGAACAGGTCCAAAGAAACCTGCACGCTTTTGAACCATACGCCGAATTCGTCTTTCAGCAGGTCCTTGGCCGGGTGCGCCATCAATTTCTTGTTCAACTTGTCGTCGAATTCGCTCATCACAGGGTCGATATTTCCGACAAAGTCTTCGTACGCCTTGGCGGCTGCTTCATCCTGCGTATTCACAGTCATGGCCACGTAACGACGGCTAGAAACCTCTGCCAATACAGACCCAAGTTCACTCCACTTCAAGATCCAGGCACGCAGGGCGTCGGGGGAGTTCGGGATATTTTCATCGAGAAGAGTCTCGAAAAGACGGGTAACGTCTTCTACACTGTCTACATTCAAATTTTCAGGTACGAATTTTCTATTCATAAACACCAATTCTTTTATTTAAAATCCAATTGCTCCGACCCAGTCGCTTACAATGTTGTCCAAAACCGAGGTGCGGGCCTTGTCGGCAAGCGCCTGCTTTTCTTCTTGGCTGATTTTACGATCCTGGTCAAATTCGAGCGTAAAAGCTTCATCCCCTGCCTCCAGCGAGACATCCATACGGCCCACGATATGGATAACATTCACGTCCATCAGCCTGAAAATACGGCGGTCAATGGGCATTTCGGTCACCAGAATTACCGTGTTGTCTCCAGGAACGAGTTTAACCGTGTCTCGGAGTGCCACAGGAAGCTCCATCAGGGAATCTAGCACCAGGTTTGCCATCAGGCCACGAATCCAGAGCGTATCTTTGCCCGAGTTCTTGGCATTCAGGCCAACGGTCAAATGCGCCTTGCCAATCTCCTTTTCCAGGATTCCGCGGGCAAAATCCTGCACCAGGGCAATCACGTGCGGGTTCGGCAACAGGCCCTTCTTCAGGTCGTCAGATTTCGGGAAAAGATCCGGGTTGATGCTCGCAGAGTCAAGCGAGAGCGATTCAAACTCGAGCTTCGTTTTAGAAAGAATATCTGCCGCCGACAGTTTCTTGGTCATTGCACAACTGGCGAGCAACGATGCCAAAATGGAGATTCCAACAATCTTCAACTGAGTCGACGAAATTCGTTTCATATCGACAATATAATAAAATGGATTTAACGTTATGATCCATCCAGACCTCCCCGCAGTTTTTCCGTGACTTATTATTGCCGATAATGTAGATTATGTAAACTAAATAATCGCTAAAGATATCACACTTTTTTTCATTTTTGTGCGATATTCGTGAAATTTGAGTATATTTTCAACATACAAGTTATTCGAGGAGAACAAATCCGTTTTATGCGAGTTCTGTTATTTATTGCTTCATTGTTTCTTGTTTTGACAGGATGTACGAATCCGACACAAAAGTACCATCCGTTTGACAAGCCCGAGTATAGCAAGGGCGAAATTGTCAAGTACGAAGATGCCAAAATCAACACCAGATACAGAAGTGATTTTGCCTACGAAATCAAAACTCCCGGCAGCGAAGACAGCGTAAAGTTCTATACCGCTAATCATTTCTGTTACGATCCCCAAAACAGGAATATCGTTGTTCCGCTCAAAGACCGTAATGGTTTTGAGATGACTTCCCCCGCGGATGGCCTTTTTATTGCCATCCCTAGGGATAGCGTTACCCTATGCAAAAACGGCGTCAGGAACAACTCTGATTTTGCAAGAAACCATGCACTTCACGGATTCACCTATGGTGCTATTGTTGGAGGCGCTATTATGGGTTTAGGAGCTTTAGCAGCGGCCCCGATTTTCCTCTTTTATTCCGAAGGAGCAGCCAATGTTGGCTTAATAATCGTGGGAATGGTTGGCGTAGGAGCAGGAGCAGGAGGTCTTTTCGGGACAACTGTTGATTTGGGCTACAACGGAAAGGCCGTGGAAGAATTTCAAGAAAGTTGTTCGGCTTATTTCACCGAAGAAGAACTTGAAAAATACCTCAACGATAATCTTTGCTACTAGGAGAATTATATGAAACACATTACACTTGGCGTTCTCCTTTTTGCAACCACATTCGTATTCGCACAAGAAAATTCCGAACAGCCGCAGCTTGAAGATTCTTCTACCGAAGAGGCCGTATCTACAGATTCCTCGGCTACTGAAGATTCAGCCTTGGCACAAACCGCTACTCTAGAAACCGCATCGGAGCTATCCCCCGCTGACGAAGCATTACCTGAACGTACTCTAGAAGGTTACCGCATTATCCGAATCCAGAAAACGGAAACCAAGGCGTACAAGGATAGCGTCAAAAAAGTTGAAAGACAAATCGAAGAAGATAAAAAGCCTACGATTCCCTTCCGTTTTGAAGTCGGCCTATTGGCCTCTATTGGTGCAAAAGAGCTATTCGGCAGTGACCGATACGCCTATTACGATCGAGATAGAACAAGCAAGGAAATTGAACCGGTTACATTATTCCATGGTTATCCTGTCAACGTGGGTCTAATTGCTACAATTCCCTTGAACGAAGCTACCGTCGCCATTAAAGTCGGAGCCCTCTTTGAATACACAAATCTCATTCATAACGAAGACTTTTTCCTGAAAACAAACGATTCCGACGAAAGTCCTTGGTTTGAAGAAAAAAAACGTGAGCCGGAACATGGAAATATCTCCCAAATGCGCGTGAGTTTCCCCCTGCTGTTTGCGCTAAAGGGACGAACTACCCCGGCGATGTTTGAAGTCGGTTCCAAAATATCCATTCCGATTCAAGATAAATACAAATCCGTTGATTTTGTTGACCATAACTTAAGACCTGCTGTCGATGCAGCGCTTCTCATCGGAGGGTCATTCATCATCAATAAGTATTTCACATTAATGACTCATATTGAAGCTCAGTGGAGCGAAATTTACGATGATGAACTGTTTGTCGGTGTTTCGGACATCAGTCTTTTAGGCATCCACGTCGGGTTAGTATTCACACCGTTCTAAACGTAAAAGATACGTCTATAACAACGAACTGTTTGTCGGCGTTACAGATATCATGTGTCTAGCTTATAGAATCGGCGTACTCTTTACACCTTTTTAATCATTAGAGCCCCTAATCCAAAATCCTGTTTAAAAAAAATAACACCCTTTGCCGGGTGTTTTTTTATAGTTTGGAAATATGATTAGGAAAATCTTTCTTGCAAGCGCTCTCGTGGCAAGTACAGCTTTTGCTTCATGGGATCTATTCCCCGTTCTTGGTAATCATAAAGGTCAAGCCAAGATTGACGCCGGATTACAAACATACGAATATACCCGCCATGATTTCGGCATATTGGAAACAGCTGCCAGTGCCCGATACACCGTTATTCCGAAGCTAGAGCTTGCACTCGGTGTACCGTACCGTATCATGACCCAAGACAACGGAAACGAACAAGATATGGACGGCCTCGGAAACATCGGATTGTCGGCACGTTACCAGTTCTTGTCTTCTATGAACGCTTTTACAGACGTGTTTATTCCCGTGGGCGATGATTCCTATAACGAAAAAGGAGCGTGGGGATTCAACGTTGGCGCGCAATATTCCGTAGAATTCAGCCAGATGCTCAATTTCGGTTCCGAACTCGGGATCAATTTCGAAACTAAAGGCGATGACCACGAAGCGCCCGTATCGGTATTTGGCGCAGCTGAACTTGATTTTAGACTTTCGCCGCAATTTACCCCATACATCGGGACAAACCTTGCCGTAGGCATTGGTGCATTCAAGCATTACGATTTCCTGGTATCTCATGGTGGTGGCGAAGTATATATTGAGCCGTATTTTGGTGGGACATACGATATCAACCATCGTATTTCACTTGATGTCTCGGCTTCTTTTGGCAATTGGGTTAATGCGGACGATAAGCCCAGCGTGATAACAACCGCTAGCTTGGCCCTCTTGTTTAATTTCTAATAGACAAATTGAAAAACTTCTAATAGCTAATTTAGGACCGGTCGAGCGAAGGTCTTTTCTTTCGTTAAAAAACAACGATTTTTGAAAAAAAGTGAAGAATTGCTTGACACGAATCCATAAATAGTATATATTTGTGCAGTGAACAGATGTTTATTGCTATGGTACAGGCATGATTGAACGAATTCGCGGAATTTTGGTTGAAAAGTCCCCCACTTTCGTGGTTGTGGACGTGAACGGCGTGGGCTACGGTGTAAATATTTCGGCCTACACTGCAGGCAAATTGCCCGAGGTGGAAAGTGAGGTTACGCTCTACACGAACCTGGTAGTGCGCGAAGATTCCATGACGCTGTTCGGTTTTGCCGACAAGACCGAGAAAGATACCTTTATCATGTTGCTCGAAGTGAACGGCGTAGGTCCGAAGCTTGCCCAACGCATTTTGAGCGGCAGCTCCCCCGCTGACCTCTTGAACATGATCGCCAGCGACAACAAGAGCGCCCTCGGCAAGATCAAGGGGCTCGGCAAGAAAACCTGCGAACAGATGGTGCTAACACTCAAGGATAAGGCGGGAGCCATGATGCAGGCCCTGGGCGATGTCGAAGGCTCTGGCATTACAGGTATGGGCGCACTCACCGGCCCGAAGATGGAGGCGGTTCTTGCCTTGCATACGCTAGGCGTGAAGGATCCGGCTGCAGAAAAAGCCGTGATGAAGGCTGCAGAAATCTTGGGTGATTCTGCGGATGCCGCAACGCTTATCCCAGAGGCTTTGAAGTATCTTTAAAAACGTCATTGCGAGCGTAGCGAAGCAATCCACAGAGGATGAGAATGGACGACCAGCGTATTATTTCTCCGGAACGCCGGACGGGCGACGAAAGCGATATCGAACGCACTCTGCGTCCGCCTAGCCTTGACGAATTTACCGGACAGAAGAACATCAAGGAAAGCCTTTCGATTGCGATTGAAGCCGCCAAGCATCGCGGCGATTCGCTGGACCATTGTCTTTTTTGCGGGCCTCCGGGACTTGGCAAGACGACTTTGGCCGGAATTATCGCTAAAGAAATGGGCGTGAATATCCATATTACAAGCGGTCCGGTGCTTGAAAAGGCGAGCGACCTGGCGGGACTTTTAACGAGCCTGCAAGAGAACGACATCTTGTTTATCGACGAAATTCACCGTCTGAACCGCGTGGTCGAGGAATACCTCTACCCCGCTATGGAAGATTTCAGGCTTGACATTATGCTGGATTCCGGGCCGGCGGCTCGCAGCGTGAACTTGCCGCTGAAGCATTTTACGCTGGTGGGGGCGACAACCCGCAGTGGTCTTTTGACTAGCCCGCTACGCGACCGATTCGGTTTGCAGTACCGCCTGGAACTCTACGATGAAGATGACATCAAGAGTATTCTGATGCGCAGCGCGAAGATTTTGAACGTGGGGCTCGAAGAAGATGCCGCCAGACTTTTGAGCGGACGCTGCCGTGGAACGCCCCGAATTGCAAACCGCGTATTAAGGCGTTGCCGAGATGTGGCGCAGGTCCGCGGTACAGGCGTTATCGACTTGATGTCGGCGAGCAAGACTCTTGAAATGCTCGGTATCGACGGCGAAGGCCTCGACCACATGGACCGCAAAATTCTCTCGATGATTATCGACAAATTCGGCGGTGGCCCCGTGGGGCTGGGCACCATCGGGGCTGCGCTCGGCGAGGAGCCAGACACCCTCGAAGAAGTCTACGAGCCGTATTTGATTCGCAAGGGGCTCCTCGCGAGAACGCCGCGTGGCCGTACCGCCACGCGCACCGCCTACGAGATGCTTCACAAGTCGATTCCGAAAGCACTAGCCGAATCCAGTGCGCAAGAATCGCTGAATTTGTAATTTTTGAGTACCTAAAAACTTCATAAACAAACCATTGTATGGGAACTTTTGTCCACATAGCAGTTATGGACGTGCTCCCAAGTCGATATGTTTTTCTGCAGAATAGTTATGCAACGAATCAATAGCGTCATAATCGACCTATTAATGTATTTTTTATGTAAATCGATTTTTTCATTCCTTAAATAAAATGCATTTACTTACAAACAACATGTTTTATGTAATTTATTGTAAAAAAAACATAGAAATGAACATTTGTACCAATTTATAATTTGCAAATGTAGTATATTTATCAAACCATATACTAGAAGGAGATCAAAATAAAAAAAAAGTATTGTAGATGCAAACTTTCATTTCCATTCCAAGGAGGAATTCAAGTATCTGTAAACTCATCAACAGATAATGGAGTCACAATGACTCCAATAAATAAGTTAGAAGACCTAAAAGAATTCACGAACGATCCTAGTGTTAAGATTAGGCAAGTCTTTTTCTGTAAATTCATGCACAAAAAGCAGATTTTTCCATTTCCTTCTCGGTTAAGTAAGCTTTTTCTTCCATCCATTCCTCGTGTTGTTCCATCAATAGCGAGCCGATGAGCCTCTCGCACGATTCTGGATTCGGGAAGACGCCTACGACTTTTGTCCTCTTCTTGATTCCCATTCGGCTTTGGTATAGTAGTAGAATTATAACATGAATTACTTCATTTGCTTTATAGTCATTTTTCTTGTTAGTTGCGCATGTCAGGATCCACGCGGATGCAATGCATCTAATGGAATCGGAAATGCGGCTAATCGAACTAGATTAGTGCAAGAAGGAAGGGATTATCAGACATATCACAATACCAAAATGCCTCTTCCCCCTAGCAATTCTGACAACAAACAAAACAAAATGCCTCAGCTACAAATTAACCATGAGATAGACAGCCTCGTAATAAATGATAGACTTGATTTAAATAACTTATAGAAATCAAGGGAAATAATCAGACACTTAGGCCCCGGCTGTTTTACCGTCTTTTTTTTCTGAGTAGAGAGCGAAGCAAATAAAGCGAAAGACATTTATCGTGGTGAAGACTGTTTTTTTCCTATTTCGCACAATTCTATCGATACACTTGTAATGTTTTGACATCTGCAGGCGTTGTAACGTCTGCATTTTCTTTATAAATTCATTATTGGTGATGAGGATGTGTTAATTGGAGGCATGATGCATCTTAAAACGACTCTTTCCGTTCTCGCAATCGCGGCGGTAGCAACCATGGCACAAAACAAAGCATATTCTGGCGCAGAACTCTACACTCTGAAAGAAGTTGAATATGGTAAGTTTGAAGCCCGTATGAAGATGGCTGCAGCCTCCGGTACTGTCAGCTCCATGTTCCTCTACCAGAACGGTTCTGAAATTGCAGACGGACGCCCCTGGGTGGAAGTTGATATCGAAGTTTTGGGTAAAAACCCGGGCAGTTTCCAATCTAACATCATTACCGGCAAGGCCGGTGCACAGAAAACAAGCGAAAAGCATCATGCCGTAAATCCGGCTGCAGACCAGGCATTCCATACCTACGGCCTCGAATGGACTCCTAATTATGTCCGTTGGACTGTCGATGGAGTCGAAGTCCGCAAGACCGAAGGCGGCCAGGTAAACGACCTCAAGGGAACGCAGGGCTTGCGCTTTAACCTCTGGTCTTCCGAAAGTGCTGCTTGGGTCGGCCAGTTTGACGAATCCAAACTTCCGCTTTTCCAGTTCATCAACTGGGTCAAGGTTTATAAGTACACTCCGGGCCAGGGCCAGGGCGGTAGCGACTTTACGCTCGACTGGACGGACAACTTTGAGAATTTTGACGGCTCCCGTTGGGGCAAGGGCGATTGGACCTTCGAAGGCAACCGCGTAGATCTCACCGACAAGAACATCTATTCCAGGAACGGCATGCTGATTTTGGCCCTCACCCGCAAGGGTCAGGAAAACTTCAACGGCCAGGTTCCCCAGGATGCTGCAGGCGATGCAGAATTCAATGGCCAGGGCCAAAATCCCCAGTCTTCGAGCAGCGTTACCCCGAGTTCCTCGAGCGTGGCCTCTTCTTCTAGCGTTACGCCAAGTTCCAGCAGCCAGTTCACTCCGCCCAGTTCCAGCAGCGAACAGGAAACTGGCATTCTCCAGAAGCGCGCCAAGCTCCAGAACAAGGAAATCCGCGGAACGGTCAACGCTAAGGGCGCTCGCGTGAACCCGAACAACAAGGCCAACTATCAGGTTGACTTCAATTTCTAGAAACCATTCATCCAACCCCCAAACAACCCCGACCTGCGCAGGAACCTCCCCTGCGCAGGTCTTTTGTTTAGAGACTGCTCGGCTCTATTGCGTACATCAAAATGTGACGTCGCCTCGCTCCCACCTAAAGGTGGCCATGTACACTAAGGCCTTACCCAAAGGGCATAACTCCACTAAGTGCTAAAGCACTAAGAGTCGTATAAAAGGCCAAGTGTCCAAAGGTCGCCAACACGGCTCGCTTTCGCCGAGCCGCTTTGGGCTCACACAGACCGCAAATTCGCCGTAAATTTATTACTTTTCCAACATGAAACAGCGGATTATCAAGGCTTTGCTCGATATGAACTTGAACGATGGCGACAGATTGCCGTCGGTTCGTTCGATGATCAAGAGTTTCGGAGCATCGTCTGGCACTGTTCAGGCGGCGCTTTCTGAATTGGAATCCGCCGGAAAAATTTGCAAAATTCAGGGAAAAGGCTGTTTTTGGGGAAATACCCCGCTGAAGAACATGGTTCCGTACGTGCACGAGACGGTTTCGGAAAAGCTGTCCAAGGCATTCGAACGCGACTTTGC
This sequence comes from Fibrobacter sp. UWOV1, assembly GCF_900142495.1. NCBI lineage: Bacteria > Pseudomonadati > Fibrobacterota > Fibrobacteria > Fibrobacterales > Fibrobacteraceae > Fibrobacter > Fibrobacter sp. UWOV1. The sequence goes on from NZ_FRBA01000006.1 coordinate 43,369, forward strand.
GCAAGGATTTATTAAGCCTTCACAACCGCTACCGCTTTCAAAAGAACTTTCTGCCCGCTACAATGTTTCGCAGGGCACGCTCCGCAAGTTCCTAGAAGAAAAGGTCGCACGCGGAATCCTGAAAAAGGAAGGCCGCCAGTATGTCTTTTACCGCAAGCAGCAGCAAAGAGACGAGGCTCCCCTCAGCGAACTCATTTTCGTGACGCGATGCAACAGCTGGGGCGGATTCAGCGCCGAAAGCGAACGCGAACTGGATTTTTTGCGCCTCGTTTACAAGACAGCCGGTAAAAACCATTACAAACTCACCCTGTTCGGCATTAACGACGCCACGGGCAAACTCATTGACCGCAGCGGCAAACCCTGCAAACTTTCGGAACATCCGAACGCTGTGGGGGCAGTACTTTCGACGCTCCTGGTGCAGAACTTCAGGCCGCTTCTGACGTTTTTCGCCGACGCCAAGTTCCCCGTGGCCGTATGGTGGGAACACCCCATCGATGCCGTGCCCAAGAGTTTTTTGCGCAAGGACAACTGGATATTCTTCAACTCCACCTTCGGCAAGAACCCCGGCAAAGAAATCGGCCGCTACCTGCTGGGCCTCGGAGTCACCGAAGTCGGGTATTTTTCTCCGTACCACAACAGTTCCTGGTCCAAGGACCGCTTGACCGGCCTCGAAGAATCGGGTCTGGTGGTACACCCCTACGTGGACGCCGAATTTGCTAGCCCCTGGGATTACAAACAAATTGCCCGCAAGAAAGTCGAAAAGCTCTCCGTAGAAATCATGGCACGCAGCCTAGAAAAGGAAAAACTCAAGACGCTCGCCGAGCGCGCCCTTGAATTCCAGGCGGCAAACGGCAACAACATGCCCTGGATTTGCGTAAACGACGAAGTCGCGGGAATCTTCATGGAAATGGCCGAAGAAAACAACATGGAAATCCCGCAGCCAAACATCGGGCCGACCTACATCGCCTTCGACAACTCCATGGAAAGCTACCTGCTGCGCATTCCGTCTTACGACTTCAATACCGACGCGCTCGTGGAGCAAATTTTCTACTACATCAGCAGCCCCTCGGCCTTCGATGGTATCAAAAAAATCCACCACATCCTCGGGAACGTGGTGGAGAAGTAAATAGTAAATAGTAGGAAGTAGACAGTAAGTGGTTGACAGTCTACTGTAGCCTTGTTTGCGATTTTCGCCTTGCTACTTTACTTATTCTTATTGACAATCAGGGTCTTGGCCTTGAAGGTCTTCTTGTCAATCCACTTGACCATGAGCGACACCTTGTTGTCCTTGTCGAGGGCGGCCCAGTACTTTTTGAGCGTGTCTTCGGCGTTGTCAAAAATCGGCATCAGTTTCGGAAAGCCGTTGAAAGACGGAATCGGGCTGCCGTCGGTTTCGTAAGTGCTGATGAAGTGACCGAGACCCGGCAGAGCCTTTTCGTATTCAAACGTCATGCGTTCGCAGCCGGCTTCTTCGCTGTTGTTGCGGCTCTTGAGAATGGAGAGCTTGTACACAGCAGGCTGGGCGTTCTTGTAATGGATGCCCGAGATGCGCGGCGTGAAGTTCGGGGCGTCGTCTTCGTACTGGCGCGTAGCGAGAGCGCTTTCGAAGGAGCCGCCGAGCTTGATGGCGTTATAAATCGTATCGGTCTGGTCACCGTTGGTGATGATCTGCACGTCGGCCGTGTGGCGGGCCGGGTAGTAGATAATCAGGTGCGGGTCGGTGAGCTTGGATTCATCGAAGGCCTTCGTCTTCATGAAGCCGGTCTTCGGTTCGATTTCGAACACGCGGTTGCGGCTGTTGACGCTGCGGCCCATAATCCAGTAGACCTGCACGTAGGACTTGCCGTCGGCGCTTTCGCCGAGGACAATGCCACGACCGGGATAAGGGTTATTGGAGAGGGCCTTGAAATTCTGTTTTGCTTCGTCTGTGTAGGACATAGTGATTAGTAAATAGTGGTTGGTGATTGGGAAATTTTATCGCTTCGGATTGTAATTGTTCATTAAGACCATCGCAACAGCGACACAGAGCATCACGACGCTGCCGACAATGACTTGCTGGCGATGGTTGTATTCGCGCTTAACGTAGGTCGGATTTTCTTCATTGAGTTCCTGGAGCGTCGGACCCTGATTCAGCTTGGTCGAGTCAATGCCATAGAGTTCCGCCGCTTCTTCGTCGGTCATGTTCAGCGTACTGACATAGGCGCTGTCGTACTTGTCGAGCTTGTCTGCAGCAACCGCAGGAATCGCAAGAAATAGGGCGAGGAGAACAGCAAAAACAAGGCGCTTCGGCGAGCTCAGCGACCTTGTTATCAATTCCGAATTCCGAAATCCGAACTCCGAATTATCCATTATTCCTTCGCGAGCTTGTCGAGGATCTGGTTCACGAGGCCCGGGTTGGCCTTGCCGCCGGACTTGCGCATGGTCATACCCACGAGGAAGCCCTTCAAAGCAACCTTACCTGCCTTGAATTCGGCGAACTGGGCAGCGTTTTCGGCACAGACCTGTTTAACGACTTCTTCGATGGCAGCGGTGTCGGTCACCTGCACAAGGCCCTTTTCCTTCACGATGGCTTCGGGATCCTTGCCAGTTTCGAACATCTCGGCGAAGACCGTCTTTGCAATCTTACCGTTGATGGTATTGTCGGCAATGAGGTTCACGAGCTTGCAGAGGTCTTCGGGCTTGATCTTGAGGGCGCTGAGGCCGCCTTCCAGTTCCTTCACCTTAGCGAGGAGTTCGGTAATCACCCAGTTGGCGAGCATCTTGCCGTTCTTGCAGTTCTTCGCGGCGGTATCGTACCATTCGCTCACGTCGCGGTCTTCGGTCAGCACCATGGCATCGTATTCGGAAACACCGAAGTCGTCCATGAAGCGCTTGCGGCGGGCATCCGGCAGTTCCGGAAGCGTGCGGCGGATTTCTTCCACGAAGGCAGGGTCGGTCACGAGGCGGACCATGTCCGGTTCCGGGAAGTACTTGTAGTCGTGGGCGTCTTCCTTAGAGCGGATGACGATGGTCTTGTCCGCATTGGGGTCGTAACGCTTGGTGCACTGTTCCACTTCCTTACCGGCATCGAGGGTCGAGGCTTGCAAGTTCATTTCGCAGTACAGGGCCTTTTCGAGGTTCGTAAAGCTGTTCAGGTTCTTGATTTCGGCGCGGATACCGAACGGAGCGTCTTCGCTAGCACGGAGCGAGATATTGCCGTCGCAGCGCATGTTGCCGTTTTCCATGTTGGCGTTGGAAACGCGCGTGTATTCGAGCGTCTGCTTGATCTTCTTCAGCACGAGCACGGCTTCTTCGGGGCTACGGATATCCGGTTCGGTCACGATTTCGCAGAGCGGGGTGCCGCAACGGTTCGCGTCAAAGTGGGATTCGGTCGGGCTCATGTCGTGGATGAGCTTACCGGCGTCTTCTTCCATGTGGATACGGGTAATGCCCACGCGCTTCTTGGTGCCGTCTTCCTTGACAATCTCGAGCCAGCCGTTCTTGCAAATCGGGTGGTCGTACACCGGAAGTCCGCCCGTCTGGGTAATCTGGTAGCCCTTCGGCAGGTCCGGGTAGAAGTAGTTCTTGCGGGTCCACATCGCGTTCAGGTCGATTTCGCAGTTCAGGGCTAGCCCTAAGCGAATGGCGTATTCCACCGCCTTCTTGTTCGGCACGGGCATGGCACCCGGCATACCGAGGCAAACGGGGCACACGTGCTTGTTCGGGGTCGTATTCACTTCGATTTCGCAGCCGCAGAACATCTTGGTTTTAGTTGCGAGCTGACAATGGATTTCAAGACCGATAACAGGACAATAGTTGGACATGATATCTCCGATAATTTTTACGCTGAAAAGATAGAAAAAGTAGGAAGTAGGAAGTAGGCTGTAAACAGTGGTTTGTGGTTAGGATAATAACAATCTTGTAAAAAAAGAACTATTATTCTAAATTTTTAATATGCGTTTTGAAGTTCACCCTGTAAATCCGCAAGCGAGAATCGTGAAGCTTGCCGCAGCCGCCCTCGAAGACGACGGTCTTGTTCTCTACCCCACTGAATCTGGTTACGCGATTGGCTGCAACGCCGAATCGCCCAAGGCCATCCACAAGCTTTATGCCCTCAAGAAGCCGATGAAGAAATTCTTCATGGCGCTCATCATTCCGGACATTCGCAAGGCGACCGACTACGCCCGTGTAGACAACTTTGCATTCAACATTATGAAGCCTCGCGTGCCTGGGCCGTACACCTTCATTCTGCCGGCTGACCCGCACATCGCCCGCCGCCTGGATGTCAAGCGCCCCGAAATCGGCGTGAGAATGCCGACGCACCCGTTCTTCAAGGAACTTTTCCAGCATTTCGACAAGCCGATTCTGAGCACGGCCGCCAAGCTCACCGAAGAAGACATGTACGAGCCCGACGATATCTGGAAAACCTTCGAGCATTCCGTTGATATGATGGTCGACTGCGGCCCCATAGAAATAAACCCGACCAACATTATCAGTTTGATTGGGGATCAAGTCGAAGTGATTCGTGGCGAGTTGCTTGATCCGTAACGCTCCGGCCCGCTGTCATGCCGGGCTTGACCCGGCACCTCCTTTGATGCATGAATAGGGAGAAGTTTCTCCCTGGTTCGCACTTCGTTGCTCTCCACCCTCTCTAGCGGGGACACCCTGCAACGCCCCAGCAGCAAAGCCCACGGCTCCAGAAAGTGAGCTCGCCGATTTACTTTCCTCCGCCTTTGGGCATGCCACTCTAGATGTCTTCCCGCACTCGGTGCGGGATCTCCTTTGATGCATGAAAAAGGAACGCTCCGTCTCTGCCTGCACCGCACGCCATCAAGACCGTTCGGCTCTATCGCAAAAAAGAATAGTCGATTTCGCCTCACTCTCGCCACAGCCCCAGCTTAACGCATGGGGCTTTTCGGCTCACATGGCCGTTCCGGAATGTTCGCTTAGCGGCCAGGCATTCGCCGTCGCTTTTCTTCTTAGACATATAACCCCTATAGCCTTTTCGCAAAAGGCATTGTTAATTTGTTTAAAATCTTGTTATAATTAGTAGTTCTTCACGCAACGGATGGAATGAGCAAATTTATACTTAGAGCGAGAATTACCTCGCGTCATATCACGACTCATAATATTTACATGATGAGCCTTTTCGACTTCATCTCCGTCCTGTTCAGGAAGCCAGAAAAGAGTCTGCTGCGTTATATTGGTAAAATGTTCCTCTCCACTTGGTGTATGTTCCCAATACCCGACAGGCAATATTGACATTCCGTACTTATTTTTACTGCCGAAGTAGGCAACTTTCGAGCCCATTTCATAAGTCAGTGAAGAACTTCCGCCACTTGTTTCAGCCAAAATGACCCATATATCCTCATTCATTATATGCCACCCCTCTGGGCATATTCCCTGATGTTGGAGAAAATAGGGATCTCCGTCAAATTTTTCATTTTTATTGCTATAATCGAATTTATTCGGGCATTTCTCTGAAGCAATGGAGACGCTGTCGCATACAGCGGGGAATCCCATCGCATTACTCCAAGTATAAAGGCCTCCCCAGCCATTCTCGCAGTACCAGGAATCATCATCATAGCAATACTTGGCCCCATTCTCTTGCACAGTACCGCCCGAAACCTTCTCACCATAATTCAAATTCTCAGCAAAAATGGTAACAGAATCAACTCCACGCATGTGGTATTTATAGTCAATCGTAATAGTTTTATATTTCTGTCCATCGCGCGGGTCAGTGAATTCGCCGTACTCCACGTCCGGATTAAACTGTTCCGTCATGTCATAATAGCGGCTGCTACTAGACCTATTTGCATTCTCCATGGAATCAAGATTAAGCCATTGCCCTCCATGGCAAATCATTTGATGATCGGTCCCAATCCAATAAGTTTCCCCCTCACAGTCTTCCGTACATTCAGCTAGGCACTGATACTTTTTAGACAAGGAGCTGGAAGACTCCCCCGCACTACTCGATGCGCTCGTATTCTTGCCGGAACTTGAAGATTTTGCGCTGCTGCCTCCAGCCGACGAATTTACGCTGGAGCTCGATTTCGCAGAAGACGAACTGTTCGTCGATGAGGACGAGACGCTGCTGCTGGATTTGTCTCCATTGCCGTCACTGGTCCCGTCGCCGCTGCTCAGGATTTCGCTAGACGAAGATTCCTTTTCCGGTTCAACGAAGCTGCTGCTGTCATCATCGCCACAGGCGACGAACAAAACAGCAGAAAGCAACAACGCAGCAAAATATTTCACAGAAGACCTCCAGTAACCACAATCGTTTTTGCCAAATGTAATAATGATTTCGACAAATGTGCAAGCCGAGCGTCGCGACAAAGCTTGCTTTGGCATGACCGAGGCGAACATTTGGTACAGGAACGTAGTGACTGTACAATCAGTGTGACAATAAAGCAATCCTTAGCTGACATCAATGGAGATCCCACCTTGGTGGCCATGCGCACTAAGCACTAAAAGTGCTAAGTGCTGTCCGCCCGGCTTACGCCGGGAAGACAGAGAGGGCATTAAATAATTACACCATAGCGGCGCTGAAGTCGGCCTTGGTGCAGAGGGTTTCCTTGCCTTCGGCATCGACGGTCAGGAGTTCGCCGCTGTACTTGTAAATGCCGTGGCGGGCCATGATGAGCTTGGCCTTCAGGACAATTTCGGCCTTCGGGATCACCGGAGCGCGGAAACGGCAGTTTTCGACCCCCATGAATGCCGGGCGCTTGCCCGTAGTTTCGGCTTCGCGACCGATCATGGTGAGGAGCGTGGCGGCCTGGGCCATGGATTCAATCTGAATCACGCCGGGGAGCACCGGATTGCCCGGGAAATGTCCCTTGAGAAAACCTTCTTCGCCGGTCAAGTGCCACTTGGCAACGATTTCCATGTTTTCAGCATCGAGGGAGAGGATTTCATCGACAAAGGCAAACGGGGCCTTCTGCGGAAGCACGCTGTGGACGACTTCGGCATCGTAGAGGATTCCATCGACGTTAGACTTGGGTAAAGATTCCAGCATTGACATAAGGAATGATTTTCTCCATGATTTGATGGTGGGACACATGCCCACCGTTGGTGATTTCGATTCTGACCCTCGGAAGGGCCGGACAGATAAAACTCAGGTCTCCAATCAAATCTAGTATTTTATGCATCGCAGGTTCGTTTGCGATGCGGAATTTGGGCGAACAGGCGCTGTTTTGAGCCGCGCAATCCCCCGCTGCGAGCAGGAGTCCGCAAGATTCATCGACTCCGGCGAGGAGCCCTGCCGCACGGGCGCGCTCCAGTTCCACCTGGTGAATGAAGGTGCGCGCCATGAAAATTTGGTACAAGTTCTCGGGCGAATAAATGGAGACGGACGCCGCCGACTTCAGGTCGTAACCGTCGCGGGCCACATTGCGATCGAGCACGTATTCGACTTCGAAAGTTTCCGCCGGCGTAATGCGGACATGGCCGTGGATTGCCGCGTCGCCTTCGGCTCCTCGCAATGACGTTCCGACGGCATGCAAGTTCCACTCGGCATGAACAGGGGCATCGTAAAAGACGAGTTCTTCGGGCGCTCCGCAGATTTTTCGCATTTCGCAGAAAAACGGAATCGCAGAACCGTCCATCATCGGGACTTCGGGCTTGGCCGCATCAGAGAGTCGCACGTTAAAGCGCCGGTGCGGCCACATCAGGAACACGGGTGCCAAATGCTCCGGCGAAAGCAACTGCAGCGAAGGCTCCCCCGCCGCAGAATCCGCCGAGTCCTTCAACCTATAACCGGCGGTACGTTTCGCAAAAAATTCAAGTTCTTCAAAACAATGACACGCGTCGCTGCGATAAAAAAGCTTTTCGCCCACATACCACGCCACAAAAGGAACCTTCTGCGGATCCTTTTCCAGCGGCTCGACAGAAACCGATGTCGAACCAAAGCTTAAGCTGGGGGATTTAAATTCACACACATTACTCATTACGAGCTACAAATATAAAATAAGAGACCCTAGCTTTCGATTAGGATGACACAGATGCAATGTGAAATGTGTAATGACAAATGAGAAATGTGAAATAAATAATCTCTCATCACACACTTCACATTACACATCCCTAATCACTGTCTACTTCAATTTTTTTTTCGCCATCATGCGGAGTTCGACCATTTGACGACGCCAGATTTCGATGTCAATCGCCGGGAACCCAGCAACGGTCTTGCCAGCGGGAACACTCTTGGTCACGCCCGCTTTCGCGGTCACAATCGCATTCTTGCCCACGGTCAAGTGCCCCGCCGCCTTGGCTCCGCCCGCGAACTGTACGCCGTCTTCGAGAATCGTCGTGCCGCCGAGCGCCGTCTGCGAGGCCATGTAAATGTTGTTGCCTAAAACGCAGTTGTGAGCAATCTGCACCATGGAATCCAAGTGGCAATTGTCGCCGATGGTCGTCGGCGAAATGAATCCGGCCGCCACGACCGTATTCGCACCAAAGCTACAACGATTCCCAATGCGGACGCCCGCAAAATGCGGCACCATACGTCGTTCACCTTCGTGCTCGTAAAATCCGAACCCGCGGCTACCGACCACGACGCCTGCCTGAAAAATGCAACCCTCGCCCACGATGACATTCGGGTAAATGGTCACGTTCGATTCCAGGCGGCAGCCTCGCCCGACACTTGCACCTCGCATTACCACGCAGCCGGGCCCGACAAAGCAACCTTCGTCGACAAAGCCTTCCACAACTGCCGTCGGGTGAATCCACGGGCCGGTTTCGCCATAGTCCACGCCCATGTAGTCGCGGTCAAAATGCACGCCCGATTCCATATTGTCATTAAAGCCATTGCCCTCGAAACGTTCCAGGAACTTGACCATGGCATGGTAAGGTTCTTTGACGGCGACAATGTTCTTTGCGTTCGGGAAAATCTCGGCGAACGAAACCTCGCCCGATTGCACCGCTGCAGAAGGCACAAACAAGAGGCCGGCAGCCGTCTTTTTCAAATCATCGTTCGAAGGACCGTTTGCATGCGTCACACTCTCGACGCGACCCACCCAGAAACTCACGTCGTTTTCGCGAGCCTGTGTCAGTGCAGCAAAGCCTGTTAAAGTAACCTCTGGCGACTCGCGCAAGACGTTACATTCCATCGATTCTGTATTGCGTAAAAATTCAAGGACTTCGGCACAGCAAACGGAGAACATTATTCCCCCAGCGCCATAATCTGCACCTTGCAGGCAAAGTCAATGTCTACATGGCCGCCAAGTTTACCGCTCAAGTCTTCGCCATCGAGCTGCAAAAATTCGTCTTCGGCAAATTCTAACTTAAGCGACCTGGCCTTGCGGGTCTTGATAAAATACTTCTTGACTAGATTCCCGATGACAGGCAAGTTCCCGACCGCAATAGCCAGCAAGAACCTGAACATGTTCGGCACGCATACGATTTCAAGTAGACCATCGGCCATATCCGACTTGTAGAAGGGATTGGCTCCGCTCGCAAAGCTCGGAATGTTGCCGACAATCACGGTGCGGTGGCCGTCCAGAATTTTTTGCCAGCTGCGGCCCTCGGCATCTACAAACGAAAGCTTACCCTTTTTAAGATGGTAAGAGCGGTCCGCAAAGAAACTCTTCACGTAATGCAGTTTGTTCACCAGCACAGAATTCGAATTGAATTCGCCGTTGGCGCGGGCGCGGTTAAAGTCGTGAGCGATTCGGGCATCGATACCGCCCGAAAAATAGTTCGCAAAGGCAAGTTTCCCGTTCACCTTCCAGATATCGAAAGGGCGCGCCTTGGCTTGCAGCAAGCGACGCACCAGGAACAAGAGTCCCTTGTCTACATAGGGCTTGTAAAGGTTCAGCACGCGCGCAAGGTCGTTGCCAGTACCCAGCGGGATCAGGCCGATTTTTACGGACTTCGCGTATTCCGAAGAGACCATGACCGAAAGGACAGAAGACACGGTGCCATCGCCACCGACGGCCACCAGTTTTTCGGTATTGGCAAGAGCGTCCCTGATCTGATTGTCTAACCCATCGATATTGGTAAATTCAGCCTTCCATTGGTCTTCCGTATAATTCAAAGAAGACATGATTTCGGGCAAATACTGGTGAATCACCTTGCCCTGGCCGCCGCCACTAATCGGATTAATGAGAAAGACAAACTTATACATCACAGCTAAAATATAATTATATAAAGAATCAGGTCTAAAGCAAAGTTTTTTGTAGCAAAAAAGCGTTAAGAGTTTCTCAACTCTTCTTTAATTGCCAAATAATGCTCCGCATTTTCGTGGAATTTGCGGATTTCGTCTTCGGTCAGTTCACGCACCACATGGGCCGGAGCACCCACAATCAAGCTGCGTTCCGGGAATTCCTTGTTTTGCGTCACCACGGCACCGGCTGCCACCACGCTGTTCGACTTGATGTGTACGCCGTCCATGAGGATTGCACCCATGCCAATCAACACGTGGTCGTCAACATCGCAAGCATGCAAAATGGCATTATGGCCCACGGTCACGTCGTCGCCCACATGCACGCCGACTCCTGTCGAAAGATGCACGGTCACATTATCCTGGATATTGGTTCGCTTGCCAATGCGAATTTCGGCGAGGTCTGCACGGATAACCGTATTGTAAAAAACGGACGAATCGTCGCCAATTTCTACATCGCCAATGACTTTGGCACCTTCCGCGATAAACACGCGTTCGCCAAGAACGGGCTTTTTACCTTTGTATTCAATCAAACTAGCCATAATTACAATTTATAAAAAAGTAGGCAGTAGACAGTAGGAAGTAGACAGTTTTTTTTATGGATAGAATCATTTGACTCGCTACAATGGTATAAATCAAGCGACTTTAGGCCTAAGACGTATGAGTAAAAATTATATTGTTCCACATGTCAGATTTCTTACAAAACATATTTGATGCGCAGGGTGAAAACCGCTGGAAAATTGCACAGTCAAGCGTGAAGGAACGAATCGCCAAGTTGGTTAAACTCCGCAAGGTCATTGTGGCCCGACAGCAGGAATTTTATGATGCCGTATGGACCGATTTCCACAAGCCGAAAACCGAAGCCTGGCTTACCGAAGTCTACCCTGCCCTGCAAGAAATCGACCACACCGTGAACCACTTGCCCGATTGGGTCGAAGATAAAGACGGTAACTTTAGTCTTCTGTTCCCGCTGAATTCAAGCGTGAGCCATTTTGAACCCAAGGGCCGCGTGCTGATTATGGCACCGTGGAATTACCCGTTCTTGCTTTTTATTTCGCCGGTCGTCGCAGCCGTCGCTGCCGGCAATGTGGTGATAGCAAAGCCGAGCCACAAGTCGCCGCATGTTGCCGAAGTCCTGGAATCAATTATTAAAGAAGCTTTCCCGCAAAACGAAGTCGCCGTTGTGCAGGGCGCAGGTGCCGAAATTGGCGACCAGTTGCTCGCCCTCCCCTTCGATCATGTGTTCTTTACCGGAAGCCCGAACGTAGGTGCCCATGTGGCAGAACAAGCGGCAAAAATTCACGCCGGAGTCACGCTTGAACTCGGCGGAAAATCGCCGGCAATCGTTCTGGATGACGTGAACATCAAGGATGCCGCAAAGAAAATCGCCTGGGGCAAGTGCCTGAACGCAGGCCAAACCTGCATCGCTCCCGACTACATGCTTTGCCCGCAACGTTTAATGCAACCGCTGGCCGAAGCCGTTGCAGACAACATAAAGAAAATGTACGGCGAAACCGAAGACGCCCGCCGGAACTCCGAGATTTTTGTACACATCGTTGAAAGCCGCACCGTCGAGCGCCATCAAGCGCTCATCAAAGACGCCTTGGATAACGGAGCAAGCGCAGTCATGGGCGCGCAATTCAGCCCCGAAGACATCGAAAACCGCTACACGCCCGCAACCGTACTCACGGGAATCACCGCCGACATGCGCATTATGGAATCCGAAATTTTCGGACCGATTCTCCCGATAATTGCCTACGAAAATCTCGACGAGGCGATTCAATTCGTGCAGAACCGCCCGAAGCCGCTCGCGCTTTATATTTTCGGAAAGTCCGAAGCGAAAATCAACGAAGTCATCGCCAGCACGACCTCGGGCTCTACTTGCGTGAACCACTGCATTTTGCAAATCGAAAATCTGTCGGTTCCTTTTGGCGGAGTCGGCATGAGCGGCACCGGCAATTACCACGGAATTTATGGCTTCAAGACTTTTAGCCACGAACGCAATGTAATGCGACAAGGCGCATTAGACACCATGACGTTCCTTTACCCGCCGTACCATAAAGAAAACGAAAAAAAACTGCGTGCAAGAATTCAGAATTTGGTCAAGAAAATATTATAATGTGTAATGTGTGATGAGTGATGAATCATTTCACATTCCTCATTCCACATTTCACATTAAGCACGGTCTAGTGACCGACGTACAGGCGCTTCATTTCGTCGGAAATAGCCATGGGGCGGCCGCGTTTCATGTCGACAAGCACCCACTGGGTTTCCGATTCAAAAATCACCTTGCCGTCAGAGACGCGTTCAAAGCGGCACTTGCGCAAGCTTGCCACTTTACCGTAGGCGGCGACCCACGTGGTGCCACGGATTTCGTCGCCGAGGAACGCCTGGTTCTTGTATTCCACGTGCTGCACGTGAATCATCCAGCCGGCACCCAGTTCACGCATCAAGGCTGTGCCGCCCACCTGCTCCGAATGAGCAATGGCAATGTCCTGAATCCACTGCACCGACCATACGTTATTGAAATGATGATTGTCGTCAATCATTTCGGGCGTCACCTTGAACACCTGCGTAAATTGCATCGGGTCAACCGTTTCTTCCATCGCAATCGCCATAAATACCTACTCGTCTGCTAAATTCTTGATCAAGTTCGGGAGCGCAAGTTCAAACTTGACTCCATACCAGTGAGACTTGTCTTCATAAGTCTTTTCGATGCATTCCAGCACAAAGTCCGCCGCAATTCGGGCTGCATCGACCATAGGACGACCGCGGAGCATGGCTCCTACAAAAGCCGAGGCATAGCAGTCGCCTGTGCCGTTAAAGCCCTTGGTAATTTTCTTGTGCTCGTAGTAATTGAATTCCTTGCCGTCGTAAAGCATGACACCCGTATAATCCGGACGGAATCCGACACCAGTCAGCACCACCGACTTGGTGCCCAGTTCGCAGAGTTTTTTGCAAAGCAGTTCGACCGTTTCGCGGTCAATATTTTCGCTGTACTCCGTATCCGTGAGCATGCAAGCTTCGGTCATGTTCGGGAGCAAGACATCGGCATGGGCGCACAAATCCTTCATGGCATCGACAAATTCCATATTGAAGCCGGGGTAAAGCGCCCCGTTGTCGGCCATGGCAGGGTCGACTACCCGAATCGCACCATCGACACCGTTCGTGTCCATGATGTGCTTGACCATGTTAATTTGCTCGATTGAACCCAGATAACCGGTATAGAACGCATCGAAGCGGATATCAGCCACGCGCCAGTGTTCGCTAATCGGCAACATTTCTTTAGTCAAGTCCTGGAATGTCCAGCCTGTAAAGCCGCCCGTATGGGTCGAAAGAATCGCCGACGGCAACACAGCCGTCTCTACACCGCACGCAGAAATAATCGGCAGCGCCACCGTGAGGGAGCACTGTCCAAAGCACGAAATATCTTGAATCGTAAGGACTCGCCTGTACATGCCCCAAATATAGAATTGCAAAGCCCCCTTTTTTTTGATTAAGTTATATTTACGACATTACAACAAGGTGTTTTGGGTCCTCCTTGGTCTGGACCAATTACAGGAGTTTTGTATGGAATGGAATGATTTTACGAGCCTTACGTCAGAAGACATGCGTGCCATTTGGGATTTCAATACCAAAGACCCGTTCTCGATTTTAGGTTTGCATCCGCTGAATACGGACCGCGGCGTCAAAACGGTGATTCGCGCATACCAGCCGCAAGCTAGCTTTATTCGAGGTGAATCTTGCGACGGCGAGTTCGAGTTCGACTTCATGAAACTTGGCAACACGGGATTCTTCGAAGCGATTCTCGACAAGGAATACGAACCGTTCTTTTACAACCTGATTATCAAGCAGGACGACGGCAACGAATACACGCTCACCGACCCGTATGCATTCCTCCCTGTACTTAGCGACTTTGACCGCCACTTGATTTCGAGCGGCACGCACTACGAGCTTTATCGCAAGCTGGGCGCAAACCTTGTTGAACACCAGGGCTTTAAGGGCGTGCATTTTGCCGTCTGGGCTCCGAACGCCCACGCCGTTTCCGTGGTCGGTAGCTTTAACAGCTGGGACGGCCGCCGCCACCAGATGCGCATGCTCGGCTCCACTGGCATTTGGGAAATCTTTATTCCGAACATTGGCGAAGGCGAACTCTACCGCTTCGAAATTCACGGTGCCGACGGCAACCTGCACGTTAAAGTGGACCCGCTCGCAAAACTCAGCGAAGTCCGCCCGGCAACAGCCTCCATCACCACGCACCTCGACGGCTACGAATGGGGCGACGACCTTTACATGTCTACGCATTGGGCAACCAAGGTCTTCGGTTCGCCCATGAACATTTACGAAGTCCACGCCGGTTCCTGGCGCCGCGACCCCGCCAATCCGGACCGCTTCTTGAACTGGGACGAACTTGCCGAAACCTTGATTCCGTACCTCAAGGAAATGGGCTACACCCACGTGGAATTTTTGCCGCTCGCCGAACACCCGCTCGATGAATCTTGGGGCTACCAGGTGACCGGTTACTACTCCCCCACGAGCCGCTACGGCACACCGGACCAGTTCAGGCATTTTGTGGACCTTTGCCACCAGAACGAAATCGGCGTGATTGTGGACTGGGTTCCGGCCCACTTCCCCAAAGATGCCCACGCTCTCGGACGTTTCGACGGCACCGCCTGTTACGAACATGCCGACCCGCGCCAGGGCGAACACCCGCACTGGGGCACCTACATCTTTAACCTAGGCCGTAACGAAGTCAAGAACTTCTTGATCGCTAACGCCATGTACTGGCTCAAGGAATTCCACTGCGACGGCCTGCGCGTTGACGCCGTGGCCTCGATGCTTTACCTCGACTACGGTAAGGGCCCCGGCCAGTGGGTGCCGAACAAGGACGGCGGCAACATCAACTACGACACGCTCGAATTCCTGAAGCACCTGAACAGCATCATGGGTCGACTCACTCCGCATGCGATTTTGATTGCCGAAGAATCTACCAGCTTCCCCAGCATTACGCGCCCGCCTGAACAGGGCGGCCTCGGCTTCCACTACAAGTGGAACATGGGCTGGATGAACGACTTCCTCAGCTACATTCAGCACGAACCGATTCACCGCAAGTACCACCACAACCAGCTGACCTTCAGCATGGTGTACGCTTACAGCGAAAACTTCATCCAGGTGTTCAGCCACGACGAAGTGGTGCACGGCAAGGGCTCTATGCTCGGCAAGATGCCTGGCGATAACTGGCAGAAGTTTGCAAACCTCCGCCTCACCTACGCTTTCCAGTATGCGCACCCGGGCAAGAAACTCAACTTCATGGGCAACGAGTTCGGGCAGTTCCGCGAATGGAACGAGAAGCGTTCGCTTGACTGGCACCTCATCAGCTGGGATAGCCACGGCAAGCTCCTGCAGATGATGAAAGTTCTGAACCACCTGTACAAGGAAAACGCCCCGTTCTGGGAAATCGACCACTACTACACCGGTTTCGAATGGATCTGGTGCGACGACGCCGACAATTCCATCGTGAGCTTTGTGCGCAAGGACGACCACGGAAACCAGATTCTGTGCGTGTTCAACTTCACGCCGGTGGTCCGCAACGACTACCGCCTGGGCGCTCCGACTCGCGGCAAGTGGAAGGAAATCTTCAACACCGATGCAAGCATGTTCGGCGGCTCTAACGTGGGTAACTTCGGCGAAGTCTGGACGCAGGACATTCCGTGGCAGAACCGCCAGTGGAGCCTGAATATCAAGCTCCCGCCGCTTGCAGCAGTGTACTTCCGCTTGGAAAGATAGGTTTCAAGCCCAGAAAGCTCAGAAAAAAAAGATTTGTACAGGCTAAAACGAGAATTCAAGTCGATTTAGCCTGTATTTTTTTGCTTTTTTCTAAAAAATTACTTTGTCTACAAACACGTTGTACCGGCCAGATATCATTTATGAATGAGTTTAGCCTGTACAAAGACGCTTCAAAGCTCTTTTTTATCAATAATTTGTACAAAATGTACAGGCTAAACGCAATAAGTCGCTTAATTAAGCCTGTACAAGACACCAAAACATTCTCTTCTTGACATAAATGTACAGGCCAAAAGAAAACTAAAACGTGAATTAGCCTGTACGTAGAGATTTTCAACAGCTTAGAACTCCCACACAAATACAAAAAGGGCCGCATTGCTGCGGCCCCTTTTTTCGCATTTAAGCGAGAATTATTCCACCGTGATGAGGGTGACGGTGCGCTTGCCAACCTTGATCGGCTTGCTCACGTCAACACCCTTCTTGGCCTTCTTGGACGGATCGTTTGCCCAGCCTTCCTTCAGCTTTTCGGTGCTGCGGTCGAGAGTCTGGACAGTGGCCTTGCCCTTGAAGCCCGGAATGTTCAACTTGAGTTCGTAGTCGCTGTACGGGCTCTTGTTGATCACGAGGAGGCTCTTCTTCTTGCCGTTTTCGGTGTAGTAGGTCGTGATGAGCGATTCCTTGTCACCGGTAATTTCGGTCTTGAGGAGCTTGCCGCGGAGAGCGTCAGAAGCCATCTGGAATGCCCAATAGCTCGGACGCGGGCAGTTCATGCATTCTTCTGCAGAACGGGTCAGGTAACCGTAGTCACCGCCTTCCGGAGTGATGTCGTTGTGGATATCCCAGTACTGTGCGTTGTCCACGTTTTCGGTGGCAAGCATAGCGAGGTAGTCAGCAACGAACAGACCGTTTTCGAGAGCGATGGTCTGCGGACCCGGGTTGAAGTCCACGGAGTTCCATTCGGTGAGCCAGAGTTCGATCTTCTTGTCCTTCTTGAAGTGGCTGGTCCACTTGTCCACAACCTTATGGAGACGGCTGTAGATAGGAACGAGGTCCTGCGGAGCAGAGAGGAGGGCGAAGTCGTTTTCTTCACCGAAGTGCTGCGGATAGTGGTGAACAATGAGACCGTCGGCAATGTCGCCGGTTTCCTTGAGCACGTTGTCGTTCCACTGGCCATCGAGCACGCCGAGCACGGCCACCTTAATGGTCGGGTCAACCTTCTTCATGGCTTCGATGAACTTACGGGCGCGCTTACCATAAATGGTACCGCCGTCCTTACCATACTTTTCATAGTACGGGTGCCAGTTACCATAGACTTCGTTACCGATTTCCCAGTAAACGATGCCGGCCTTCTTGTCGATGTTCGTGTGCTTCACCCAAGCAGCGGCTTCCTGTTCGGTGCCGGAACCGAAGTTCACGGTGAACATGGCGTTAGAACCGGTCTTCTTCAACCAGGCGAGGAATTCGTCGGTATCGACCATCCAGTCGTGGTTGTCGAGGATTTCCTTCCAGTGGTCGTCATCGGCACGGAGACCACCCGGGTAACGGATGATGCCGTGGTTGATGCGCTTGGCGTATTCAGCAGTCTGAACCTTGAACTTCGGATTGTCGAGCATGTCGCCATCCCAAAGGGCAGCGTTGATACCGAAGAGACCGCCCGAAATGTTCGGGTTGATCACGTCGCCGGTACCCTTGACTTCAACCTTCACGAGAGCCGGACGGGCTGCAGCCTTGACTTCCTTCTGGTTGGTGAGCTTGATGTTGTCAATTTCGAAGCTACCGTTAGAGCCTTCTCCACCCGGTTTGAAGTCGAGAGAGACAACGCCCTTGAGGTCGAACTGACCGTTTTCCTTGGCGTTAGGCGGCTGGTAGTACGGGAACTTGGAGAAGGTGCGGAACGGCACGATCACCGTGGTGCGACCGCGAGGTACACCGGTGTTGGAAACGAAGAGTTCGTTTCCGGCGTCGCCGATCTGAACCGTAATGGACTGCCATGCACGTTCGGAGTAAACGTCGAACATGATGCCCCAGTGGTTCGTCCAGTCACGCTGCTTGGCGTCGTGAGCGGCAGTGTTCTTGGTGAAGTCAAGAACGAAGTCCACCCAGTCGGACATTTCGAAGTGCTTGATGTAAAGGCTGTTGCCGTCGAGCTTGGAGCTCTTGTACGGCATTTCGATTTCGGCCTTGGACTTCGGACCGAAAGACGGTTCCCACTTGTCCTTGGCGAACTTGCCTTCGAAGTCAGAAATCACGACATCCGGAGCCTTGGACTTCCAGTTATCCCACTTGATATCCGGGTCAACCCAGTCGATATTTTCGGTGAAGGTAATCTGGTCCACAAAGATGGTCACAGGAGCCGGCTTGCCCGGTTCGCCCTGGTTTTCACCCTTGCCCACAGAGAAACGGATTTCCTGAATCTTGTTCCACTGCACGTCCTTGGCAACTTCGGCCTGCTTGTTAGCGTCCCAAGCCTTACCCTTGTCGCCGAACTTCTTCAGAGGAATCTTGACGAGCTTCCAGTCCTTGCTGACCTTAGAGCCTTCGATCCAGTCGTTCAGGCTGATCTTGGTCTGGCTCTTGATGTCGTTACCCTGGTTGTCGAGGATACCCACGTAGACCTTTTCGCCACCGAGCTTACCCTTGATCCAGAAGTAGAGACCACCCTTGTTACGCACCTTGGAGAGGTCAATGAACTTGCCTTCGCCAAGAGAGTAGGTCACGCCGGACCAGTCGTTGTTATCGATGTACAGGGCGAGCACGTTCGGGTTGCCCTGAGTCTTGGAATCAGCTTCGCGCTGGGCAGAGAGACCACCGTAGCTGTAGCTGAAGCCCTTGAGCTGGTTATCGTAGAACGTACCGTTCTTGACAGGCTTAGCCTTGCCGTCGAGCTTTTCGGGGTTCTTCGGGCCGTCAATGACGTCGTTGTTTTCATCCCAGTAGACAACCTTCTTCTTCGGAGCGGCCTTCTTGTTGCCCTTCACGATTTCGATGTTGTCGACCCAGATTTCAAAGTCAGATGCGCCGCTCTTGTCGATAGAGAAGCGGATTTCTGCAATCTTGTCCCAGTCGATACGGGCCGGGAATTCAGACTTACGGGTGTTGTCCCAGTACAAGCCACGGTCCGGGAAGTCCACGAGAGGAATGGAAACCTTCTTCCAATCCGTCGTCACGGCACCGCCCTGGATGTACTTGTTCATCGGGAGAACGACCTGAGTCTTCTTGCCGTCAGAAACTTCTTCGTCCAAAAGGCCGACCTTAACGGCTTCGCCACCCTTCTTACCCTTGATCATGAATTCGAGCTTGGAGTCGAGCATGAACTTATTGAGGTCGAAGGTTTCGTTGTACAAGCAAACAGAAGCACCCGAATATTCGCTCGGGTCGAGCTTGATGTTCAAGGCTGCCTTAGACTTGTAGCCGCCGTCCTTAGTAATGGTGATACCTTTGCTCTTGCCGCCGTAAGCGTAGTCAAAGCCCCCCGGACGATACTGTTCGTCGAAGAACTTGTAAGGAACTACACGCGGAGCTTTCGGCTGAGCCATTGTAGCCGTGACACCGAAGCCGAGAAGGGCGACGGTAGCGGCAGTCAATGTACGCTTCATCATATGATCGTGTCCTTTTTTTGTGTTTTTTAGTTTGATTTTGAAATTAAAATTTTCGCGTTCAAAAAGGGAGCACGCGACTTAAAGTCGCGTTTACAGATTGAACCGCTTAAGTAATTACTTGGCTTCCTTCAGGAGCTTTTCAACCAGTTCCGGGCTGAAACGGTCCTGACGCTTGCCGTTGATGTAGAAGTTAGGAGTACCCTGCACGCCGACTTCGGTACCGAGCTGGAAGTCCTTGTCGATACGGGCATTCATGGCAGAATCGAGAACCATGTCCTTCTTGAACTGTTCAACGTTCAAGCCAATCTGCTTGGCCACTTCGACATAGATGGAATCACCGAGTTCGCGGCTATGCGGAGCGAGGGCGTAGCGGTATTCCCAGAACTTGCCCTGCTTGTGTGCTGCGATAGAAGAGGCTGCTGCAGAGCGGGCGTTGGAGTGGAAGCTGAGCGGGAAGTGCTTGTACACGAACTTGATCTTGTCCGGATACTTTTCGTTGAGTTCCTTCATGACCGGAGCGATGCGGGAGCAGTACGGGCACTGGAATTCAGTGAATTCAACAATCGTGAGCTTCGGGTTCTTGGTGTTGCCAAAGACCGGGCTGTCTTCGTCGGGAATGTCCCAGACCTTGTTGTCCGCTTCCATTTCGGCGCGGGCCTGTTCCAGGGAGATGCCACGCTTGTCGAGAGCGTACTTGATGATTTCGAATTCTTCCTTGACCTGCTTGAAATCCTTTTCGAGGTTGTCAAGCCTGGCCTGCTGGTTGAACGAACCGCCGGCGGAAGCCTGATTGCAGGCAACGAGACCAGCGAAACATACTGCGAGAGCAACAATGGGGAGACGTTTCATGTTTTTCCTTTTTGATGTTAAAAAATCTGGGCAAGCACAATACTCGCCTGTGTAAGGGAAATATATAAAAAGTTATTAGTTGGCAGTTGGCAGTTAGCAGAACTTAGAACTTAGAACTTAGATAAGTTACTAGAAACTTTAAGTTAAATCGTCAACGGAAAATGTAAAGAAAAATCAACCCTAAGATCTGAGAACTTAGAGCTTAAAACTTAGAATTTAGAGCTTAGTGTTATTCCACTAAGCTCTAAGAGCGAAGCGGTCTAAGTTCTACCAACTGTCGCGAAGCGACCCTACCCTTGCGAGGTAGCCGCGAATGTCAGCTTTTCGTAGTTCTTGATGGCAAGGTTCAAGCGGTATTCGTTGGGGAACAGGCAAACGAGGTTGCGTTCCTTATCCATCATGCAGTCCATGGCGTATTCTTCGACGAACTTGGCGACATCGGCTTCGGGGCCAGACACCCAGCGGATTCCGTGAGCGGGCACGCGGTCCAGCGACACATCGGCGCCGTATTCGCTCTGCAGGCGGAACTTGAGCACGTCAAACTGCAACTCGCCCACCACGCCAATCACGGGGATAGCGGACTTGAGCGGTTCGTACAGCTGGGTTGCACCTTCTTCGCTCAGTTCGGCAAGGCCCTTTGCCATCTGTTTAGACTTAAGCGGGTTCAAAAGCGTTACGCGGGCGAAGTGTTCCGGAGCAAAATCCGGAATGCCGGTAAAGTTGATCTTTTCGCCGTCGGTCAAGGTATCGCCGATGCGGAACAGTCCCGGGTCGTTGATGCCCACGATATCGCCCGCCCAGGCGTGGTCGATAACTTCCTTGTCTTTCGCGAGGAAGGCGGTCGGGGCGGCCAGGCGGATTTCGCGGCCTGTGCGCACGTGGTAAACCTTTTCGCCACGGGTAAAGCTGCCCGAGCAAATACGCAGGAATGCCGTACGGTCGCGGTGCTTGGGGTCCATGTTCGCTTGAATCTTGAAGACGAAGGCGCTGAAGGCATCTTCGTCGGGGCTCACCGGGCGCTTGTCGGTCTCACGAACCATCGGGGGCGGCGCAAGCTTTGCAAAAGCGTTCAACAGCTGACGCACACCGAAATTGTTCACCGCAGAACCGAAGAACACGGGGCACATTTCGCCCTTCAGGAACTTTTCGTGGTCGAACGGATCCATGGCACCAGTCACCATCTCGTATTCTTCCTTGAACTGGGCGACCCAGTTTTCGCCGCACATTTCTACGAGGCGCGGATCGTCGGGGCCTTCCATCTGGATGATTTCCTGATGGCCTTCTTCTTTATTGAAGGTGTGGAAGGTGTTTTCGGCAATGGAATACACGCCTTTGAAAAGCTTACCCACGCCAATGGGGAGCGTAAAGGGGGCGACCTTGATTTTCAAGATGCTTTCAATTTCGTCGAGCAGGTCGAGCACGTGGCGGCCATCCAAGTCCATCTTGTTGATGAACGTGATGATCGGCGTATGGCGCATGCGGCACACATCCATGAGCTTGATGGTCTGCTTTTCCACACCGTTCACGCTATCGATAAGCACGAGGGCGGCATCCACGGCGGTGAGGGCGCGGTAGGTGTCTTCGCAGAAGTCCTGGTGCCCCGGGGTATCAACCAGGTTGAACATGCAACCTTCGAACGGGAAATTCAGCACGGAACTCGAAACCGAAATACCACGCTGCTGTTCAATCTTCATCCAGTCACTCACCGTATAGCTGCGGTTCGCCTTGGCGCGCACGTGACCCGCTTCGCGGATGACGTTTCCGTACCAGAGGAACTTTTCGGTGATGGTGGTTTTACCTGCGTCAGGGTGGCTGACAATGGCAAAAGTGCGGCGTTTTTCGATTTCGGAATTCATGGCGCCAAATATAGAATAATGTTAATCAATTAAACAATGCTGATTCTGGCTCAAGGCCGGAATGACTTGCAGGCAAAAAAAGAAAAACCGCCTCGGGGTGAGACGGCTTTAAGTGGATGATGCAGGGGTCGAACCTGCGACCCGCTGATTAAGAGTCAGCTGCTCTACCAACTGAGCTAATCATCCATAGTCGCTTAGGACGCGCACAATTATAGAATTAAAATGGGCCGCTGTCAAGGGGTGAAAACGCAATTTTTCAAAAAAAACTATATTTTTTTCATGAGCCTCAATTCGAACCGCATGGATGCCTATTTGGCGTTTTTGGGGGTGGAACGCAACCTTTCGCCCGCCACAATCCAGAGCTACCAGGAGGACCTGCGGCATTTTGTAGTATGGCTCGACGAAAACGGCATTGATCTCAAGGACTTAACGCCTGAAAAGTTGGATGACTTCCTGACGCTCACCGCCGGACAGGAGGAATACTCCCCCACGTCCATCGCGAGGCACTTTTCGAGCCTGCGCGGGTTCCTCAAGTACATGCAGAACCAGGGCGAATACGACTACAGCACTGAATCGATGCTGGATCGCCCGAAACTCGGGCATTATTTGCCCCAATATCTGACCCGCGAGGAGGTCGACAGCGTATTCGAGAGTGCGGCAAACGGCAAGAACCCGCTGCGCGACACGGCACTGTTCGAACTCATGTACAGCGCGGGGCTACGCATCTCAGAAGCCCTCGGCATCAAGCTTTCGCAGCTGGACCTGGACAACGAATGGCTCACGCCGATCGGCAAGGGCAACAAACAGCGCCTGGTGCCGCTCGGCAGCAAAGCCAAAGAAAATCTGAAAGCCTGGATCGAGCTTGGCCGCCCACTCACCCACCCGACTACAGACAACATAATTCTCAATTCCCGAGGCAAGCCCATGAGCCGCATGGGAGCCTGGAAAATCGTACAATTGCATACGATGCACTTGAGCAAGCAAGTTTCGCCGCATACCTTCCGGCACAGTTTTGCCACCCACTGCCTTGAAGCGGGCATGGATTTGCGCGTATTGCAGGAACTGCTCGGACACGCCGATATCAGCACAACCCAGATTTACACGCATATTGACAAGGAATTTATAAAGCAGGAACACCGTGCGCACCATCCTAGAGAACAGACAAATTCTTTCCATCGGCCCATACCCTGATTTGACACCTCCCTAAATTCTAGATATATTTGACCAAAAGATAAAAGCAGAGGCTAAAATGAAAAAAATTTCATTCCTTTTGTTTCCTGCACTCACTGCAGCCGCTTTTTTCATTGCCTGTAGCGACGACGACTCTTCTAGCCGCAAGGTGATTACCGAAGTCAACTCGATTTACGAACTCGGAATTTGCGGAGAAGACAACCAAGGCGATACCGTCTACGCCAAAAAAGAAGACGCCCAGTATTACTGCGACGACGCGAACTGGGTTCCCGTTGCCACCAAGGAATCGACTGGTTCCTCAAGTTCGTCTAGCCAAAAAGCAAGTTCCTCGTCCATGACCAAGGCGGAACTCGATAAATTTACCGAATTGTGCAAGGCTTCCGGCGGCAAGGTAAAAGACGGTGCCTGCTCCTGTAAAAACGAGCTCTGCGATGTCGGTGCGGTCTGCAACACCATCACGGGCATCTGCGGCAACCAGAGCAAACCAACTGACATAGACTCCACCGCCAGTTCTTCCTCGACCGCGACCACATTCGCCGACTTGTGCAAGGCATCTGGCGGTACGGCAAAAGACGGGGCTTGCGTCTGTAAAGAAACCACTTGCGACGAAGGCGTTCTCTGCAACACCAAGAGCAAGGAATGCGCAAACAAGGACGCTGTTGAAATCGAATGCGACGACAGCTACAAGAACTCCTGCTCCAACAGCCCCGCAAGTATCGGCATTGTCAAGGAATGCATAAAAGGAATCGTCGTGAACCGCTCGTGTGGCACGGTCTCTTGTAACGAAGAGGGCACAGACTGTGGCGAATGCCTCGACGACGTGCAGACCTGTACCGAAGACAAGAACTTCAAGGCGACCGTCACCCACTGCGAAAAGGGCAAGAAAGTAACCGAGAGCTGTAACGGGAAATCCTGCGACCCGCGCGACAACGGTTGCGGCGAGTGCACGAACTACGAACACACATGCACCAACGATGACGAAGGAAAGGGAACCGTCTACGAATGCGTCGCCGGCGAAGCCAAGAAGGCCGTTTCCATATGCGGCAACAAGTCGTGCCGTACCGACAAGGCCATCTGCGGCGAATGCCTTAACGGAGAACTGAGGTGCGACAACGACATCAACAACAACGCCATCATGTACAGGTGCGTCGACGGGCAATGGGAAAGGCTCCATAACAAGTTCGACCCGCTCGACAAGGAGTATTACCAATGCCCCGTCGCTTGTAGAGAAGGCACCGATCCACAGAAGATGGAGAACGAATGCGACACGGATCAATGTTCGAATTGTGATCCCTGCTGGGGTGAGCCAATGGGCGGAGCGCCTTCCAATCCAAACCCCTGCTACAACGAGGAACGTTGCAAACAAATTCTCAAGGACGAAGACCCCGACTACCCGCCGTTCAGGAGTTTCGAGACGAAACAGAAATGGAAGGACCTGATTCCTAGTAAAAAGATGGCAGCGAAAGAAGTTCACGGCTACAACTGGACGAATCACAAACCAGTCTCCGCTCCTGAAGAACGCGTGGAAGATTTTGAATTCGACCTTACTAACGAGACGCGCCGCGTATCGTGCAACGCCCTGGGAACCTACTTCGGCTTATGCCACAACACCCTCCAGACCTGCATCAACAATGTTTACCATGGTGAGGGATTTATGGTGGTCTGCGCTAGCGGCGAACTTGTCGACGCTGATGGCAACAACGATGGTATTGCTTGCGAATGCGAAAAAACAGCTAGCAACGCCAACGGATGTTGCTACACCAGAAGCGCCTGCTTCAAGCAGACCAACTGGTCGAGAGACCGCTGCGCTAAGCCCTCGGGCAACGAAAACGACGATTAATTTCATCGACATTTCAGGCAGAAAGGAACCGCAAGGTTCCTTTTTGCATATTGACATATTATCCACGACAAACAGCGCAACCCTGGGAATTTATCCCTAAAGGGAATATATGTTTATAATGGATAGCTATGACTTCTAGAATTTTAAAAATTGCGCCTGTGGCCCTTTTGTGCGTGGCCGTGAGTAGCGTTTTCGCCCTTGGCCTTGCCGACGGTGCGGCAAAGTTCCTCGGCAGTACAACTGTCGAAGGGCCTGTCCCTTCTGACTTCGGGACTTATTGGAATCAGATTACCCCAGAAAGGCAATGCACTTGGCGAACCGTCGAACAAACTCGCGGTACCTTCGATTTTTCCGAATGCGACATCCCCTACAACTGGGCAAAAGAGAACAAGGCTACATTCAAATTTCATGCCCTATTATGGGCTTCGGGAAACCCTTCTTGGCTTAGAGACCTTAGTGCGGACGAAACAAAAGAAGCCATTACCGCGTGGTTCGATGCCGTTGCGGAGCGTTATCCGGATCTAGAATACATCAACGTGGTCAGTGAAGCCAGGCGAATCCATTCACAAATAGGCAGCAACAACAAAATTATCGAAGCCCTTGGCGGCGACAACGAAGACTATAAATTCATAACCACCGCATTCAAGATGGCCCGCGAACGCTGGCCCCAAGCAATCCTCATTTACAACGACTACAACACAATCCAGTGGGAAAGAAATGAAGGGATCGACCTAATCAATACGATCAAGAACAACGGGGCCCCAGTTGACGCCTACGGACTTGAAGGCAACGATTTGATTGTGATGGGAACCGGCCCCATGAAATGCTACAATCCAGACTTGCTCAAGAACGCCCTTCAGGAGATTTACGAGAAAACAGAAACGCCTCTACTCATTTCTGAATACAACATCAGCAATGAAATAGACAGTATTCAAAAAAACTGCTTCGCGGAACATATTCCTGTTTTCATGGAAACCGAATATGTAGTAGGAGTCACCCTATGGGGCTATCTCTATGGGCAATCCTTAATGCAATGCATCACAAACCCAGGGATTAACTGTTCCGGCATTATCAGGGATGGCATAGACCGCCCGGCAATGACCTGGCTCAAGGAGTATTTCAATTTTCAGGAAGATACCACCGCAAGGGATTCGACTATCGCGGATTCCACGATTTCAATCGGCAGCAGCCTCCACCTGCAAGCGAATACCCTCCAGGCATACGACGTGTTTGACCTAAACGGCGTCCGACTCGGCCGCCTGCGCGCCTACACCATCGACGACGCCGTTTCAGTGCTCCAGAATACAAGCGACATCAAGGTCCAGGGCGTCTACATGCTCCGCTCCGTGAAGAACGGCACAGTAAAGCAAGTGCGGATTGCACGGTAGAATTATGGCACGTTTCTCACAAACGTACCATCTTTCTTATAGATGGACAATCCGTCATGCCGAATCACATCACTTCCCAATACATCCTGACATGAATAACTCAAATTTTCTAAATCAAAGCGACATGTACCTAGAGAATACGTATCAATCTGCCAATTCTTTATATTCCAACGAACTAAAGCGATTAACTCCGAGCAATGAATTCCATCTTTAGAATAACATTGATGTTTGCTGGAAACGCTCCCTGCAAAGAATTGATCTGTATACCAACTCCCATACTGATAGGTAAATGAGACTAAAGTATCTAGCCGCCTTTTTATAACTTTACGAACATGTTCCACAACAGCAGAATCCATGACACAAGGTTCTGCAAATCCGTCCTTATAACACATGTCAAAGTCTATTAAGGAATCTCGCGCACTTTCCTTCACATAGATTTCTTTTTCATACACCGAATCAAGCAATGCAGAAAGTTCATCTTTTGCACCAAAATCTTCACCAATCAAGAAGTCATATTTCTTTGGCCAATATTTAGCAGATGGTTTCATCTTTTTAGAGACAACAACATTAGCATACAAAAAATCACACTTTACGCTATCTTTGGAAGCACAAATTGCATCATAGGATCCATCTTCATTCTGATAAAGATGAGAAAAGCCTGCAGCACCAGAGTTAAGCACCATATTTGCATATGAAATATGATTCACCCTTGTTTCCAAACCTTTTACAGAATCACGAGAATTAAAATTTTTAAGAATTCGAACAAGTAATGAGGTGTCTAAATCGCAGGGATACCACAGGTTCTCTCCTTCTACACTCGTCGAACACGCCTTGTACAGTAACGCTTTACGGGGTATAGTGTCAATAAAATCGGCTCTGTTAGAGTGCGAATTAATCCAAGAAGAGCAATATTCCAAACTGTTGTGATACTGTTGTTCCGAGATTCCGGGACTCACTTCATTAGGGCACCATCCCGAAGGAGAGCACTTTGGCTTTGAGTGACAACCCGCCAAAACCGCCAAAATCAAAAGAATCAGAACTCTATAAAGCATACATCACCCGCAAAAAAGTGCCCTTCACCCATAATTTTACTAAATTTGAGCCGTTCAAATTATAAACCAAGGATTAACAATGAGCAAGAATTACAAGATTGCAGTGCTTCCGGGCGACGGTATCGGCCCCGAAGTGATGAAAGAAGCTGTCCGCGTGTTGGACGTGGTTTCCAAGAAGTTCGGCTTCGACGTGAACGCCGAATGGGCAAACGTCGGTGGTGCCGCCTACGACGAAAGCGGTTCTCCGCTGCCGGAAAGCACCCTCAAGCTGGGCGAAGCTTCTGACTGTATTCTTTTCGGTTCTGTGGGTGGTCCGAAGTGGGAACACCTCCCCCCGAACCTGCAGCCGGAACGCGGTGCACTCCTCCCGCTCCGTAAGCACTTCAAGCTTTTCTGCAACCTCCGCCCGGCCCGCGTTTACAAGGAACTCGCAGGCGCTTGCCCGCTCCGTGCCGACATCGTGGGTGACGGCTTCAACATCCTCACCGTCCGCGAACTGACGGGTGACGTTTACTTTGGCCAGCCGAAGGGCCGCGAAGGCGTTCCGGGCTCCAAGGAAGAAATCGGTTTCGACACCATGAAGTACAGCCGCTACGAAGTCGAACGCATTGCCCGCTTCGCCTTTGACGCCGCCATGCTCCGCAACAAGAAGGTTGCCAGCATCGACAAGGCCAACGTGCTCACCACGAGCGTGCTCTGGCGCGAAGTCGTGAACGAAGTCATCAAGGACTACCCGGAACTGACTCTCGAACACCTCTACGTCGATAACGCCGCCATGCAGCTCCTGAAGCGCCCGCGTGAATTCGATGTGCTCCTCTGCCCGAACCTCTTCGGCGACATCCTCACCGACGAATGCGCCATGCTCACCGGTTCCATGGGCCTCCTCCCGTCCGCTTCTATCGCCGAAGGTTCCTTCGGCCTCTACGAACCGGCAGGTGGTTCCGCTCCGGATATCGCAGGCAAGGGTATCGCAAACCCGCTCGCACAGATTCTCTCCGTGGCTTTGATGCTTCGCTACACCTTCAAGGAAGAAGAAGCGGCCAAGGCTATCGAAGCGGCTTGCGAAAAGGTGATCGCCCAGGGCTTCCGCACTGGCGACATCTACCAGGAAGGCTGCACCAAGGTCGGCACGACCGGCATGGGCGACGCCATCATCAAGGCGCTCGGCTAATAAGACCTCAACTTTTCTCACAAGAGTTCCCCCGCCTTGCGGGGGTCTTTTTGTGAACGAAGTGTGGTTATCAACTCCGAACTCTGAATTCCGAACTCCGAATTATCTATGCTCAATACAACTCTCTGCTACATCGAACAAGACGGCAAGTACTTGCTGCTCCACCGCGTCAAGAAAAAGAATGATATCAACAAGGACAAGTGGATTGGCATTGGCGGCAAGTTCGAGGAATGGGAATCTCCCGAGGACTGTATCAAGCGCGAGGCTCTCGAAGAAACGGGCCTCACGCTGATTCGCCCCAAGTACAGAGGGATCGTCACCTTCATTAGCGACGGCATGGACCAGACCGAATTCATGCACCTGTTCACGGCGACTGAATTCACTGGCACCCTCAAGGAATGCGACGAAGGCACGCTCGAATGGGTCGCCAAGGAAGACGTGGCCAAGCTCCCCCACTGGGACGGCGACCTCATTTTCTTGGCACTCCTTGAACGGGGCGCGCCATTCTTTTCGCTCAAGCTCACCTACAAGGGGAGCTCCCTGACCGAAGCGTTGTTGAATGAAGTCCCCGTCACGGTGAGCGACGTCACACAAGGGAAACGACTTTCTTAAAAAATTGGGTCTAAACGCCCCGATTTAAGGTAAATAAAGTCCGTAAGTCCTTGTGAAAAAATATTTTACGTTATAGTTTAGAACTATTAACATAAAAAGTTCTATTTTATTAATACTCCAAACCAACCCCTAGCACCGCCAGCGACTCGTTCAAAGGCGGTGTATTTTTTTACCACTTTGCCAATGCATTTGTGATAATCAGGTCTTGGAGTTTTTCAATGGCGCGAGCCTGACCATGGCGGTCTTCGGTCTCGTTCGCCTGAACGTCATAAGTACCTTCGGCACTCAGCGACTTGGATTCATAAATCACCTTATCTTTCACGTTGTCATAAAACTTGACACTCACGCGAATCGTCACACGGTAAGTTTCGACATCGCTGTTGCTGTTGTAGTTTTCGGGCTTATTCGTATAGCTCAAGAGAGTCATCTCGAAGTCTGCCGTGGCGTCACCGGTTACAAGACGCACGCCGCCAGCATTCTTGCGGAACATTTCGACTACGCCTTCGCGAATGTTGTTGGCGAGCACCGGATCCAGGGTTTTGTCTTCGACTTCATGAATCCTGACCGTCTTGATATGGCTCGGGAGCGTCGACGCCGTAAAGCTATAACAACCGCTCAGGAGCCCCGCAAACAGGGCTATCGCTACAAAACAAAGTAAACACGACGTCTTTTTTGAAAACATAACACAAATTTAAAAAAAACACTCCCAAAGGGAGTGTCTTTAAGGCAAGAATTTGGTTAATTCTTAAAGCGAGGTCTTGAACGTTCTAGAACCGACCTTCACAATGTACACACCCTTGGCTCCAGTGTAAACCTTCTGGGCGCCTGCAATGCCACGGGTCGTGCTAACGACGTTGCCAAGGCTATTGAACACGGTGATGGACTTGCCCTGAGCGTTAGCAACCATGATGCTGTTGTCTGAAGACTTATAGACAGAGACCGAGGCCAAGCTAAGATCTTCGAGCAAAGTCTGAGGATTACCCGAGCTAGAAGATTCTGCGGGCTTTACACTGCTAGAGGACTTCGGAGCTTCAGAAGAAGAAGACGCCACTTCGCTTGAAGAGGATTCCGGTTCAGGCTTTTCGCTAATAAGGCCGTTTACATCCCACTGCTTGATGAAGTTCCAGATATCGGAGACATCTGCCTTGGAGGGGCTGTGACCACGGCCAGGGAGCTTCAAGTGCTTGATATAGACACCCTTGTCACAGGGGCCCCAAGTGTACATCGTGGCACCATTATTTTCGGCATTGGGATAATTCGTTTCTTCTTTCGCCTGAGCCGGGCAGTTGAACTGGTCACGGTAATTCTTGATGAAGCCTTCAACCTGGTTGTATTGCAAAACATCATCGTTAGTTCCATGCGGATGGATGATAGGCACCGGACGCATAGCCTTGGACGCACCGAACACGTTCGTACCAGAAGTAGGCGCAAAGGCGGCGATCTTGTCGGCAATCTTGCTCATAGAATGGTAGGTGAACATGCCACCCATCGAAAAGCCAGAAAGATACACGCGCTTCTTATCGATCTTGTAGTCGGTGTACATCTGGTCGATGATTTCAGTCATCCACTTGGTATCCTTATCGCCCTGGATATCCCAGGTACTCATGCCTGTACCGCCTCTCGGGTAAACAACCACAAAGCCCGCCGTATCGGCAACCGCTTCCCAATGAGTATTAGACTGCTGGTAGTTGGGATCCTGGTCCATACCGTGACATGAAATGAGCAACGGGCTATTTTCCTTAAGATCCGACGGAGCATAGACATGGATTTCTCGACCCGAAACGGACATCTTTTTGTAGTCGTTAAGAGATTTTCCTCCACCGCCTCCGCCCCAGCCGCCCCATTGGGCAAAAGACATCGACGCTGCTGCCAAAATTGGTAACAAGTATTTCATTTTTCACTCCCTATGTATATGATACCTAGGGATAATATATACCGAAAAAATAGGATTAAAACATTCCACAATCCAATTGTGTTGTTGCAAAAGACAACACAGAAAATTAATTTGCACTCCTTTTTTCTGCATTTTGAAATCCGAATTTCGAAATCCGAATCCCGAATTAACTATCTTTTCCGCGTAAAATTTTTATCATCCGAGGCATAAAATGCTTGACATCAAGAAAATCCGTGAAAATCCGGAATACTACATTGCTGAAACCGAAAAGAAATATACGACCGTAAGCCTTCGTGACGTGCTCGCCGTCGATAACGAACGCCGCCCGCTCCTCACTGAAGTCGAACGCCTCAAGAGCGAACGCAACGCCCAGTCCAAGCGCATTGGCGAACTCAAGAAGAAGGGCGAAAACGCAGACGAAGCTCAGGCCGCCACACGCGAACTCGGCAACAAGATCGACGAGCTCGACAAGAAGCTCAAGGAACTCGACTACAAGCAGACCGAAATGCTCATGCATGTTCCGAACATCGCCCCGCGTTCTCCGGAAGGCAAGGACTCTAGCGACAACGTGGTCGAAAAAGATGGCCCGATTCCCGCCGACTACTACACCAAGAACGACGACTTCGCCCGCGTGGACCACAAGACTTTGGGCGAACGCCTCGGCATTTTCGACTTCGAACGTGGCGCGAAGATTTCCGGTTCCGGCTTCCCGGTTTACCGCGGTTGGGGCTCTCGCCTTGAACGCGCCCTCATCCAGTTCTTCCTCGACGAACACATGAAGAACGGCTTCGAAGAATTCACTCCTCCGTACCTGGTGACCCGCAACACCATGCGCGGCACGGGCCAGCTCCCGAAGTTCGAAGAAGACATGTACCGCTGCGACAAGGATGACGACCTGTTCCTCATCCCGACCGCCGAAGTGCCGCTCACGAACCTTTATGCCGGCGAAGTGATTCCGGAATCCGAACTTCCGAAGCGCATCTGCGCCTACTCCGCCTGCTTCCGCCGCGAAGCCGGTAGCTACGGCAAGGACACCCGCGGACTCTTGCGTCTGCACCAGTTCAACAAGGTCGAAATGGTCTACTTCGCTCACCCCGAACACAGCTACGAAGACCACGAAGAACTCACCCGCTTCGGTGAAATGCTTCTCGAAAAGCTCGGCCTCCCCTACCACCGCTTGGCCCTCTGCAAGGGCGACCTCGGTTTCGGTGCCGCCAAGTGCTACGACCTCGAAGTTTACGCTCCGGTCGAAAAGAAGTGGCTCGAAGTCAGCTCCTGCAGCAACTTCGAAGACTACCAGGCCCGCCGCGCAAACATCAAGACGAAGATTAACGGCAAGAACGTCTACGTCCACACGCTGAACGGTTCCGGCCTCGCCACTCCGCGCGTGATGGTGGGCATCTGTGACAACTACCAGCAGAAGGACGGCTCGCTCAAGATTCCTGAAGTGCTGCGTCCGTACATGGGTGGCATGGAAGTCATCGAACCGAAGAAGTAATCGAAAAAGTAGTTTTACGTGAGCCACAAGCGACTGATTCAAATCAGTCGTGGTGGCGAGAGCGAGTGCTTATCATTTTTTTTTCATTTGACTCTAGCACGAGCGGTCTCATAAGTAAACTTTTTTCAATACAGACGTATTGAAGGCTGAGTACAAAGTATATGGTTATGACTTGCATAGTCATAACCATTTTATTATCTTTCTCTTAAAATCAACCCCCAAATCCTCTCTCTTAAGGAGATACGAATGAATATCAAGCTTATTTCTGTCGTCTCTGCACTCGCAGTGTCTGCTGCTGTCGCTCAGGACTATGACGACGAATATGAAGAATCCACCTCCTCTACCGAAAGCGCTCAGGAAGAAGCTCCTGCCGCTCCGGCACCGGAACCGGCACCTGTTGCCGAATCTTCCACTTCTTCCAGCTTCGAAGCTCCTGCTGCATCTGAAAACGTTCCGACTCCGGCTGCAACCGGCACGTTCAACGTTCTTCATGGCAACGCCTACAATATGGTCGGCAACCAGTTCGGTGCCTCCACCATCGATGGCGATATGGAAGCTGTCTACAAGATGAGCGGTCGTAAATTGTTCTACGTCGAACCGTCTGGCGAAGAAGGCGTTCTCGCTCTCGGTTCTGGCTCTATGACCTACCTCCTCGCTTTTGACAACAACACCACTCACAAGACCAACGTGACCCCGGCCGGCGTAAACCACCGCGGTGACTACGTCAACATGGGTCTGTTGACCGCCGGTATCGCAACTCCGGCATTCGGTGTCGCAGTCGATGTAGCTATTGACAAGGCATGGCAGTCCGATGAAGAAAAGGGCCCGAACAACAAGGAAACCGAAGATCGTTCTACGACCGAAGCCGGTGACTACATCAACGTGAAATTCGGTGCTCCGCTCGGTGCTTTCGACATTACCGCTAACGTCTACTGGCTGACCTTCCGTCAGGAAGTGGACGTCGAAACAGACGACAACGGTGCCAAGACCGAAACCGATCCGGACTTCTGGGATATCGGCGCAAGCCTGACTCTTTCCAACAGTCCTTCCGCCAAGAACCTCGCCTGGGCACTCGGCCTCGACTTCTTGCGCCAGAAGAGCGACAGCCGCGTGAAGGTTGCTAACACCACGACCGAAACCACCAACAACGACGCATTCATCTTTATCCAGCCGCGATTCAACTTCGCTATGCCGGTATTCACTGCTGAAAACGCTCAGGTGTTCCTCGGCCTCAATACCCGCTTGCCGATCTTCATCTTCGATGAAATCGAAAACGGCAACCAGACCACCAACACCTACGACTTCGGCCTGTTCTCTACCCCGAACGTTCTCGCCGAAATGTCCCTCAACGAACACTGGATCCTCTTCGGTGGCGCAGCCTTCACCTGGAAGGTCATCGACTACAAGACCGAAAGTGTTGAAGCCGGTCCGGCATCTGACGACACCTCCATCATTTCTATGCGTACCAACGCAACCAACGCCAACGCCGGCCTCCGCTTCAGCTATGACCACTTGGTCATCGAAGCTTCTGTTGCCGACCAGCTTGGTTCTGCCGCATGGAGCGGCCTCGTTGGCAACCTCGGCATTTTCCTGATGTTCTAAGAGAGGCTTTATGAAGACCCTTGCAAAGATTATTTTGGCATCTAGCCTGATTACTCTTGCGGCTTGTTCCGGCAAGGGTTCTGGCGATTCCCGCATTCATAGCATTCCATCTGACGAAGACGAAAATCCGGCTCCGCAGGTCATCGACGACGAAGAAGTTATTCCTTCTGAAACTCCGTCTGGCGAAGATGGCCCGAAGGGCAATGTCTTTGCATGCAGAGACATGTCTGGAGCTTACTGCGCCGAAACGACTGACATGTCGCTGAAGAGCGAATGTGATGAAGAAGACGGCGAAATGCTCTTGGACAAGTGCCCCTCTGGCGGTACGAAGTGTAATCTCGATATTCCCGACGTTACCTTCTACGTCTACAATGGACTTGTGGATTGCAAGACCCTCGAAGCGTTCATGAACGCCGATTGGGAATAATCGTCTAAACAAGCTCTTAAACATTCAAGACGGACTTTTGATATTTCAAAGGTTCGCCTTTTTTTTATTTTTCGGACATGGTTCTGAATATTATTTGGCTCGTATTCTTCTTTGGCGCTTTTGTCGCCTGCATGGTCCAGTGGATTGCCTTCGGCGACTCCGGAATCTTCAACAAGGCTATTCTCGGTGCCTTCGACATGTCCAAGACCGCATTTGAAATTGCCCTCGGTCTTACCGGCATCCTTTCGCTCTGGCTTGGCATCATGAAGATTGGCGAAAAAGCTGGTGCGGTCCAGATTCTCGCAAAGATTGTCTCGCCGCTGTTCAGCAGGCTCTTCCCCGAAATTCCGAAGAACCACCCGGTGATTGGTACTATGCTCATGAACATCAGCGCCAACATGCTCGGGCTCGACAACGCCGCCACCCCCATGGGTCTGCAGGCCATGAAGCAGCTGCAAGAAATCAACCCGAACGAAGACAAATCCGTCGCGAGCAATTCCCAAATTATGTTCCTGGTGCTTAACGCCAGCGGCCTTACGCTGATTCCCGTAAGCATTATGACTTACCGCGCTCAGCTTGGGGCCGCAAACCCGAGCGACGTGTTCTTGCCGCTTTTGCTTTCGACATTCTTCAGCACTATCGCCGGCATTGTCGCCCTCAGCTTTTTCCAGAAGGTCAAACTTAAAGATCCGGTAACGGTCGCCTGGCTCGGCGGACTTTCGGCTTGCGTTATTTCGATTATGGTCTACTTCAGCCACCTGACGGCAGAAGCCATCGGCACCACAAGCCTCTTGATTAGCGGCATCGCCCTGTTCGGCATCATCGTAGCCTTCCTCGGACTCGCCGTATACAAGAAGGTGCAGGCCTACGAAGCCTTTGTCGAAGGCGCTAAAGACGGATTCCATACCGCCGTGATGATTATCCCAAACCTGGTGGCCATCCTTGTGGGTGTCGCCGTATTCCGCGCCAGTGGCGCCATGGACCTGTTGCTGAACGGAGTTTCCTGGATTCTCGGGCTTTGCGGTGCCGGTAGCGATATTGTGCCCGCACTCCCCACCGCCATCATGAAGCCCCTGAGCGGTAGCGGTGCCCGCGGCATGATGATCGACGCCATGAAGACTCTAGGCCCTGACAGTTTCGCAGGCCGCCTGAGCTGCATGTTCCAGGGAGCCGCCGACACGACTTTCTACATCATCGCCGTGTACTTCGGTTCCGTAGGAGTAAAGAAGACCCGCCACGCTGTTACCTGCGCTTTAATTGCAGATGCGGCAGGCGTAATTGCAGCCATCGCAATCGCCTACCTGTTCTTCCCGCCTAACTAATTCGGAATTCTGAATTCGGATTTCAGAATTATTTCTAATAGAATCATAAGTCACCCTGAGCGAAACATCTAGTTCAGGATGACATTTTTTTATTCACAATTATTTTGTTGCTTGCACGATAAGCAGAGCTAGGTAACCGATATAGACGGCTAAAAGAATAGCGCCGGCAATGCGGTTCAAACGACCATCGCCTTTACGCCTAAAGCCGAGTACAATCAAGGCGACCGTCAATGCAGTCATTAAAGGCATGTCGCGATAAGTGACCGCCTTTTCAATTTCATCCATCGGAGAAATAGTTGCCGCTAGGCCCACCACCGCAAGCGTATTGAACAAGTTCGAACCGATGATGTTGCCCAAAGCAATGTCGTTTTCGCCTTTACGGGCAGCGGCAATAGAGCTAGCCAATTCCGGGAGAGATGTTCCAATAGCGACAATCGTCAAGCCAATCAGAAGGTCGCTCACGCCAAGCGTACGGGCAATTTCGACAGCCCCCCAAACGAGAGCTCGAGAACTAGCCACCAGCAAGGCAAGCCCCAAGACAAGCCAGAAAATGGATTTGCCTAAGGAAGTCTGTTTTCCGGCGGATTCTTCTTCAACAGAATTTGATGCCTCGACCCTAGCCTTTTTCAATTCACGCCAAATGCTGTAAGCCATGACCAGCGCAAAGACAACCAGCAAAAGTACGCCATTCCAGCGCACCACGCTACCATCCCACACTAATGCAATAGAAAGCAACGACACAGCGATCAGAATCGGCAAATCACCGCGAATCACGGAGCGCTGCATTAGAATCGGAGAAATAAGCGCAGTCGCACCAAGGATCAAAGCGATATTTGCAATGTTACTGCCGTAGGCATTACCCAGTGCCAGTGCAGGATTCCCTTGAGAAGCCGATATAGCAGAAACCGTAAGCTCCGGAGCCGACGTTCCAAAGCCTACGATTACCATACCAATAAGGAGCGTGGACATGCCGCAGAATTCAGCAACACCTACGGCACCATCCACAAATTTGTCCGCACTCCAGACGAGAACGGCAAGGCCAATAACTACAGCAATAATTGCAAGAATCATATATTAGAACAGATAGACAGTAATTCCCAGATTCAGCGAAGAAGCATCCAGGTTCATGTTCATGTATTTGAGATGACCATCGTACAGGTCGGACACACCAAGGTTAGCCGCGATATCGAGCGAAAGGTAATCGTTCGCCATCACAGAGAAACCAAAGACAAATGCGCAATCCAGGCTAGAACGGTAATCGTCCATCAAGTCAATCTTGTTAGAATGCTTGACATCCTTGGAATCAGTATAGGAAATGCGAAGATCGTCTGCCAGCGGGACAGACATTTCTACACCGAGATCAAAGAAGATTCTAGAAGTTGCGGACTTAAAGGTAAAGAGAACCGGCACATCAATCTTCTTCTGGGAGAATCTGAAGTTTGTCGGCACATCATTAATGTAGTACGATTCGCTAGCCTTGCTCTGTTCATAAAGAACACCGAGCTTGATACCCATGGTGTAAGAATTCAGCGGAATGATCGAGACAAGACCGGCTCTCCAGCTAATGCCATTGTACTGGTCGCTGTCCCAATCGTTACCGGCCAATTGGTAAGCTCCCACAGAACCGCGGGCACCAATCTTGAACTTCATCGGATAAAGCCCCCTGAGTTCGTCGAAGGAGACAGTGTCCTTGCCTTCGCGTTCGGCAACATAGACTGTACGAACGGGAACGCCATCTTCACGGGTATAAACAGTTTCGTAAAGGACCGTATTTCTTGCATCGCGGAATTGTTCAACCGCTCTAGCAGATGCTGCTGTTTTATCGGCATCGTCTGCACCACGAACAGCCTTCGGGGCTACAACCACGGCAGGTTCAGCGACCGGTTCTTCCGCAGGGGCGGCAGGCGCGACAGCTACAGCAGCGGGAGCGGCCTGTTCAGCAGGGGCTGCAGTTTGTTCAGCGGCAACGGGAGCGGCGGCGTCTGCGCCACGAACGGCAACAGGAGCAGATTCTTCAGCAGGAACTGCGGCAGGAGCCTGTTCAGCAGGAGCAGCAGTTGCAGCAGGGGCGGCTGCGGGAGCCTGGGCAAAAGACATCGCCGAAAGGGCTAGAACGCTAAGAATACCAGTAAGTTTACGATTCATTTGAACCTCCATTTTTACAACTTCATTATAGCATTTTTTGAAGTAAATTGCAAAAGGACTCCCAAAAAAAGTGACGAGGTGACAATAAAAAGGTATCAAGCGTCACCAAGAACCCGAAGCATAAGCCAACCTACTTCCGACTTCCTACCGCCTACTTCCTACTGTCTACTTCCTACTGCCAACTGCCTATATTTACTACATTTAAGGCATGAATCTGAATATCGTTTCTTCCGAAAATCTCAAAAACACTGACAGCAAGGCATACGCCCTGTTTTATGTCAAAGAATCTGTTCAATTTTCCACCGTTCTCTCCCCCGAAGGCGAAGAACAGGTC
Organism: Fibrobacter sp. UWOV1; assembly: GCF_900142495.1. Lineage (NCBI taxonomy): Bacteria > Pseudomonadati > Fibrobacterota > Fibrobacteria > Fibrobacterales > Fibrobacteraceae > Fibrobacter > Fibrobacter sp. UWOV1. Next base: position 82,068 of record NZ_FRBA01000006.1, read on the forward strand.
GAAACCATTCTGAAGGGCATGAAGGAAGGCCCCTTCGAGGATTTGGAATATCTCGAAATCGACGGCTGCAACACCTTCTTTGTAGACGCCGCCAAGGAACGCGGTCTTTCCGCCCTCGACCACCTGCGCATGGCCGCCTACCGTCTCGCCAAAAAGGCGATGAAGAAGCAGATTCCCTGCGTAAGCCTGTTCCTCGCCGATGCGGCTGATGAACAGTTCAAGGCCATTTTGCACGGCCTGCATTACGCCGACTACAAGTTCGATGCCTACAAGAGCAAGCAAAAGCCGAACTTCCAGGTGACCTACGAAATCGTTGCCGGCGAACATGTCAAGGATTTCAAGAAAATTGCCGAAGACGTCGCCGTAGAACAGAAGGCCATTACTCTTGCCAAAAACTTGATTAACACCAGCGCCTCGGACCTCTACCCCGCCGAATTCGTGGAACGCGCAAAAACGATCGCCAAGTACACCGAAGGCTTAAGCATTAAGGTCCGCAATATGAAGCAGCTCGAAAAGGAAGGCTTCATGGGCCACGTGACCGTCGGCAAGGGCAGCTCGCACGAGCCGCACATGATTACACTCGAATACAAGCCCGCGAAGCGCACCTCCAAGGACCACTTGGTGATTGTCGGTAAGGGTCTCACCTTCGATACCGGCGGCCTCTGCCTGAAGCCGCCTAAATCCATGCCCGAAATGATCAGCGACATGAGTGGTGCGGCGACCGCGCTCGCCGCAATTCAGGCCATTGCAACGCTCAAGCTCCCGATTCGCGTGAGCGCCGTCTGCTGTCTCGCCGAAAATGCCATCGGTAACAAGTCCGTGCTGCCGGGCGACATCTTTACCGCCAAGAACGGCAAGACCGTCATGGTCGACAACACCGACGCCGAAGGCCGCCTGGTCTTAAGCGACGGACTTGCCGAAGCGGGCCTTATCGGGGCAACGCACATCGTGGACCTCGCCACCCTTACGGGCGCCATGGTCCGCGCCCTCGGCTACGCCGTCACGGGATTCTTCAGCAACGATGACGACCTTGGCCTCAAGGTGATCAACTGCGGCGAAGCCTGCTGCGAAAAGTTCTGGAGCATGCCGCTCGAAGAAGAATACGCCGACGCGCTCAAGGATCACTTCGCCGACCTCAAGAATACAGGCAGCGACGCAGGTGCCATTTCTGCGGCCCTCTTCCTCCAGGAATTCGTGCCCGAAAACACCGCCTGGACGCACTGGGATATCGCCGGCACAGCCTTCGTCGACAAGAAGTGGAAATACACCGAATACGGCGCGACTGGATTCGGCGTGCAGACACTGATTCAACTTGCCCGCGAATTTAGCGCAGCCGAGTAAATTTCTATCTTTGAGACTGTATGAAGAACGTCGATACTATTGCAGTTTTGGACTTTGGCGGGCAGTACGCCCACCTGATTGCTAACCGCGTGCGCCGCCTGGGCGTGTTTACCGAAATCCACTCCCCCGCCGCTCCCGTCAGCGAACTCGAAGGCGTGAAGGGAATCATCTACAGTGGCGGCCCCTCCAGCGTGTACGCGGCCGACGCCCCGGAATACAATCCCGAAATTTTGGACCTCCCGGTGCCGAAGCTCGGCATCTGCTACGGTCACCAGCTCATCGCCCAGCAGTTGGGCGGTCATGTTGAACCGGGCAAGGTGAAGGAATACGGCATCGCCGACCTTATCGTGGGCGACGAGAATTGCCCGCTCCTGAAGGGCCTCCCGAAGGCATCCCCGATGTGGATGAGCCACGGCGATCAGGTGACAAAGCTCCCCGAAGGCTACAAGATTGTGGCCAGCACCAAGGACTGCGAAATCGCAGCCGTCGCTTTCAACAGCGACAAGCCCGAACGCCAGATTTTCGGCATCCAGTTCCACCCCGAAGTCACGCACAGCAAGTTCGGCATGAAGTTGCTCGAAAACTTCATCGACTTCACGGGCGCAAAGAAGACCTGGAACATGAAGAGCTACCTGCCGCTCATCACGCAGCGCATCAAGGAACAGGTCAAAGACCGCAAGGTCTTCTTGCTCGTGAGTGGCGGCGTGGACTCCACCGTTGCATTCGTGCTCTTGAACCGCGTGCTCGGACCGGAAAAAGTGTTGGGCCTGCACGTGGATAACGGCATGATGCGCCTCGGCGAATCCCAAAAGATTATGGAATTCTTGAAGGCCGAGGGAATGAACAACCTCAAGGTCCGCGACGCAAGCGAGCACTTCCTTGCCAAGCTCAAGGGCGTGACTGCTCCGGAAACCAAGCGCGGTATCATCGGCAAGGAATTCTTGACGGTGAAGGACGAGGAAATGGCGAAACTCAACCTCGATCCGAACCAGTGGATGATGGCGCAGGGCACCATCTACCCCGACACCATCGAAAGCGGCGGTACCAAGAACGCCGACAAGATCAAGACGCACCACAACCGCGTGCAAGAAGTCCTGGACCTTATGGAAAAGGGCCTCGTGCTGGAACCTCTCGCCGACTTGTACAAGGACGAAGTCCGCGCCCTCGGCGAAGAACTCGGCATTCCGCACAACCTCGTGTGGCGTCACCCGTTCCCGGGTCCGGGCCTCGGCGTTCGCCTACTCTGCAGCGAAGGCAAACTCACCGACGATATGGTGAAGTTCGAAGACGTGAAGGATACCGCCGGTCAGTCCCTCGCCGACTACCTGAAGGCGAACAACATCGCTGGCCGCCTGCTCCCCATCAAGAGCGTGGGCGTGCAGGGCGACGGTCGCACCTACGCACAGCCGTTCCTCATCACCACACCGGGCCTCAGCTGGAAGGATTGCGAAAAGTTCTCTACCGAACTTGCGAACCGCTTCAAGGCAATCAACCGCGTGATTTACCAGATTGGTTCTGTTGCAGACGAAGATCCGAAGCTTGTGGAACAGTACGCCACCCGCGAGAACTTCGATACGCTCCGCAAGTTCGACAACATCTGCACTGAATTCCTGCAGGCAAACGATTTGTACGAAAAGATTTGGCAGATGCCGGTGGTGCTTGTTCCGCTCCGCACGGCAGGCAAGCCCTGCATCGTGATGCGCCCGGTGAACTCCACCGAAGCCATGACGGCCAACTTCGCCGAAATCGACCAGGGAATGCTGGCCGGACTCTGGCGCAAGTTCGAAGCAGAAGGTGCCGGCTCGCTGTGGTACGACGTGACGCACAAGCCCCCTGGAACAATTGAGTGGGAATAGTTGTCATGGCAGGCATTACATACGAAATAGACGACAAAGCAATTGTTGAACAGATTCGTAACGACGCGATAAACGCCGCTAAAGAACTTGTGGAAAAAGCTCACCTCACGGCGGGCCAGACTGTAGTTATCGGTTGCAGCACGAGTTCCACGCTCGGAAACGACATCGGGAGCCATTCCGTGCCCGAAGTCGGCAAGGCGATTTTCGAAGGGCTCTCGTCCGTGTTCAAGCCGCAGGGCATCTTCATCGCGGCGCAGTGCTGCGAGCACCTGAACCGAGCCATCATCATCGAGCGCGCGGCTGTCCCATTTGCCGAAATCGTGAACGTGGTTCCGCAGCCCAAGGCGGGCGGTTCTTTTGCGACAGCCTGCTACAGCGCCTTCGAGCATCCGGTCGCCATCGAACATATCAAGGCAGATGCCGGGCTCGATATCGGCGGAACGCTCATCGGCATGCACCTGAAGGAAGTCGCGGTTCCTGTACACATGCAGCAGACGCATATCGGCAAAGCTATTTTGATTGCGGCGCGCACGCGCCCGAAATTCATCGGCGGAGAACGCGCCCACTATGACGAAAGTCTCAAGGACGGCTACCCGAAATTCTAAAAAAAAACGAATATTCCAAATTGGAGTAAGAAAATCGTAATAAATAGGGACTATTTTCAAGGGAAAGTCCCTTTTCCTGTTTTCTTTAGTTAAATTGAACATAAGACAACAGGAGAAAAAGGTCGTGGAGCATAGCGAACCAAAAATGATGCAACCCATGGGAGCGGGCCCAAGCACTTCAATTTTCGAGAAAGAAGACTCGATTACAGGCCTTAATTTTGTGGCATGGTTCTTTGCCCAAACCCAAAAAGACCCCAACTTTTACCCTCTTGAAAGATCGACCATCACGTTCTTTAACGTGATGAATTTCAAGACGATTAACCAAAGATTCTCATACCAAGGCGGAAACGAATACCTCTGCAGGTTCAGGGACGAACTCCAAAAGCTTTTTGAAGGTGAAAAAGTTTTACGTGCAGGGGCTGACCACCTGGTGGTCATCAGTCTCAATCTCTCTGTCGAAGAAATCGCCCTACGAATCAAGCTTTTGAACAAAGCGATGACGAGTTACGAAAAAGGGCTCCGCAACCAAATCAAGGCAGGCATCTATATCGCCGACGGCACCCCACAACAACCCATTGTCATGATGGACCGAGCCTCCCTCGCCTGTCGAGAAGTCCATGGCATTTTTAACAGGGAATACGCCGTCTTTGACGAGGAACTCAACAAAAAACACGAACAGAAACAATATGTGTTGGAACACTTTGACGAAGCCTTCGAAAAAGGATTTTTCAAGGTGTATTACCAACCGATTTATCGAACACTGAACAAGAAAGTCTGCGGCTACGAGGCCCTTGCCCGATGGATCGATCCCAATCGGGGCATGATTTCACCCCTCATCTTTATCGAAGTTCTTGAAAAGGTCCACCTGATTCACAAACTGGATGCCTACATTATAGACCAGGTTTGCAAGAACCTTCGCGACGACATCGATGGCGGATACGCCTACCAACCCATTTCGGTCAACCTTTCGAGACTCGACTTTGAACTGAGCGATATCAAGAAAGTCGTTGATAACGCCGTCGCCAAATATAATGTTCCCAAGGAATACATTGTATTGGAAGTCACCGAAAGCGCTTTCGCATCGGATCAGGAGAGCCTTGGGGATATAATCCACTGTTTTAGGGAGGACGGCTACCAAGTCTGGATTGACGACTTCGGTTCGGGATACAGTTCTTTCAATAACCTGCAAACTTACGATTTCGACTTCCTCAAGATAGATATGAACTTCCTCAGGAACTTCGACAAGACCCCGAAGTCCAAGGTGATTATCGCCTCTATCGTTGACTTGGCGAAAAAGCTCGGCATTCACACTCTGGCCGAGGGTGTCGAAACCGAAGACCAGTACGAATACCTGAAGAGTATAGGTTGCGAGCTGATTCAAGGTTACTATTTTGCCAAACCCATGCCCATCGAAGATTTTTACAACAAACGAGCGGAGCTGTGCAGTTTCGAAACAAACGAAACTCCGGCGGAACGCCGCTACTACGACGATATGGGCAGAATCAACTTCCTGGAAAACTCTCCGCTGACAAGAAAGCGCATGGATGTCACAAACGAAATTCCCATTGCACTTATCGAAGGCGAAAACCGAGTTTACCGCACGATATTTGCCAACAAGGCGTTCTACCAGGAAATCAGATCCTTTGGTGCAAACGACATCAATGACGTGCTCAGCTTGCTTACTCCCGAAAGTGCCCTATATTGTTTCAAGCGACTCGTTTACTCCGAAGAATATAACGAAACCGTTGAATATAACCTGATATTGAACAATTCCGTGGTGAAAACGAAGGTCCGCTTTTTGTCGCGTATGGGCACAAAAGCCGTTTACGCGTTCATGGCGAAAAACATTTCTGCCCACGAAAAAAAGTGACTTTTTGAGGTTTTTAACGACAAAAGTCTCCCAAAACGGGGGACTTTTTCATTTTCGCCCCCAAAATATGCAATATTTTTAACTTTTTTCAAAAAAAATCTCCCTTTTTACAAAAAAATTTATAATATAGCGGTAAAGAATACGAAAACGCCTTCACCAAGGAGAAAATATGGCTGGAAAGAAGAGCAAGAACGCGCTGGATGACGATCCGATCATTCCGAATGACGACCTCGAAATGGAAGAAGCTTCCATCTTCGAAGAAGAGGACGACGATTCCGAAGACAAGGGCATTGACGAAATCCTCGGCGGTGCAACTCTTGGCCGCGCCGCGGGCGACCTCGACGGCTGGGGCAGCTCCGAATACGAGGACAACTAAGTACTCGTGAACCGCGAGGAACTCAAAGAAAAATATGCCAAAAAACGAGTGCCCCACGAATGGCGGGGCACCGATTTCTTGTCTACTCTCGTAACAACCTTCTTTGGCTCGGGCATGTCGCCCAAAGCCCCTGGCACCATGGGAAGTTTGGCTGCTACTATTGTCGCTTACCCCATGGCCTTTTTCGCCATAAAATTCGATTCCGTTTTTTACTGGCTCAACCCGTTATTTATTGTTGCAGCAATCATTGTTTTCTTTGCTGCGATTCCGTTCGTGAACAAAGCGATGAAAGACACCGGCACCGAAGACCCGGGTTGGATCGTGATAGACGAAGTCTGCGGGATTTTCATGACATTCGCACTCGTCAATCCCTACATCATCGTAGATAACCCCATTACGCTTCTCGTCGGGTTCGCCCTGTTCCGATTCTTCGATATTCTCAAGCCGCTGGGCATTCACCGTTTCGAGAAATTCCCCGGAGCATGGGGCGTCATGGCAGACGACTTGCTTGGCGGTATATATGCGGGAATCCTGATGTTTCCCATCAGCATTGCGATTGACTTGATTTCGCTTTAGCCTTTAGTAATTCTTGAGGCAGCGCACGGAATACATGTTGCTGCTAATATCAAAATCCATCGTGAAGTCGCCCGGAGGGGCCAAATGCCAGCCGTAGGCGTCCCCCTCTTCGCTGGTGGCGCTCCAGAAATGGGCCGATTTGCCTAAATCCATGAATGTATCGGTAGCCTTGCCCGCAGGCACCACATCGAAGCCGTAACGGTCAGAGCCATCCCACTTGTCCCGCGACTTGAGGCTCACCCAAGCGGCCTCCTTACCGTCGCTGTCTTCGATGACGGTGCGGAATCGTTTCCATTCGTCGTTTTCGGGGAGGTGCCAACCCGTAGGACATGCCTTCTTTGCCATCTCAAAATTATAGAGGCGGCCGTACTTTGCGCAATTCTCTGAATTGTTGTCGTAGCAGGCGCTCCCTTTCACATTGAACGCAAGGTTTTCGGCCATCCAGACGCGGGTCCCAATAACAACCGTCCTGTAGGTGTGTCCGTCGCGCGCATCGTGGAATGTTCCCGTCTGCGGAAGCGCAAAAGAAAGCGTCGCCAGAGCAAGGGACAAGAAAGCAAAAATTTTCTTCGAAAAAAGCATAAGACGAAAATAGAAAAATTGCCACTCGTTTTTGCATTGTAAAATTAAAAATCGCTTTAGAACAAAATTCATCCAGAAACGAGCGAGATAAAATCGCTTTAGAACAAAATTCGCCCAGAAACGAGCAAAAAAATCGCTTTAGAACCAGTCCAAAGCGATTTATGAAAAATTGCGAAACTAATGAATTTATGCTAACGAGTAATTTGACTTAGTGCCTAGCGAGACCAAGAGCAGCGACCGAAGGAGTACAAGTCGTACGCTGAGTAAGTCGATGCGATGCCGTATCGCGACGGCAATAAGGCAAATTACACCTTCAGTTCGCCGGCGTCGATAGAATCCCATGCCGGTATCGCTTCAATCGCCGGGCGGACTTCTTCGGTCACAAACTTCACGACCTGTCCCGGAGCGCGGCCCACGAACTTGCGGAGGTCGAGGATTTCCTTGAGCTTAGCTTCTGTAATTCCGAGCTTCTGGAACTTTTCGTTCTTCAGCACGCGTTCGAGCAAGTCGTTGTCCTTGCCCTGTTCCTTGACGACCTTGCCCGCTTCCATGGACATCACGCGGATTTCTTCGTGGAGTTCCTGACGGTCACCGCCGTTCTTGACGCCTTCCATGATGATGTTTTCGGTAGCCATGAACGGGAGTTCGGCCATGATGCGCTTTTCGATAACCTTCGGGTAAACAACGAGGCCGTTCGTCACGTTTTCGGCGATGATGAGCATGGCATCCATGGCGAGGAATGCTTCCGGAATGGCGAGGCGCTTGTTCGCACTATCGTCGAGGGTGCGCTCGAACCACTGCGTCGCCTGCGTGAAGGCGGTGCTGTTCACCTGGGCCATCACGAAGCGAGCCAGGGAGCAAATGCGTTCGCTGCGCATGGGGTTACGCTTGTAAGCCATGGCGCTGGAACCGATCTGGGTCTTTTCGAACGGTTCTTCCACTTCCTTCACGCCCTGCATGAGGCGCATGTCGGTAGCGAACTTGTGCAGAGACTGAGCGATGGAGCTGAGCACCTGGTTCACGCGGTTGTCCCACTTGCGGGTGTAGGTCTGGCCGGTGATGGTGAGCACGCGCTTGAAACCGGCCTTGGCGGTCACGCGGCGGTCCAATTCCATAATCTTTTCTTCGTCGCCGTTGAACAGGTCCATGAAGCTCGCCTGCGTACCGGTGGTGCCCTTCACGCCGCGGAACGGAAGCACTTCGATGAGGAAGTTCAGTTCTTCGAGGTCAATGAGCATGTCCTGGAGCCAAAGGCAAGCGCGCTTGCCAACCGTCGTAAGCTGGGCCGCCTGGAAATGCGTGGCACCGAGCTGGGCCATGTCCTTGTATTCCATCGCAAACTTGGAAAGCTTGTCCATCACGCGGCAAAGACGCTTGCGCACGAGAATCATGGCCTGCTGCATCTGGATAAGGTCGGTGTTGTCGCCCACGAATGCAGACGTTGCTCCGAGGTGGATGATGCCCTTCGCCTTCGGGCACTGGACGCCGTAAGCGTAAACGTGGCTCATCACGTCGTGACGGCGGCGCTTTTCTTCTTCTTCGGCGACTTCAAAATTGATGTCCTTTTCGTGGGCCTTCAGTTCGTCCACCTGCTCCTGCGTAATCGGGAGGCCGAGTTCCATTTCGGATTCGGCGAGGTAAATCCAGAGCCTCCGCCAAGTCTGGAACTTGTACTGCGGGCTGAAGATGAAACTCATTTCCTTGCTGGCATAACGCTTGATAAGCGGGCTTTCGAATTGATCACGCATGATTTTATCCTTGTTTGAATTTTTACAAAGGTAAAGATAGAAAATTACCTGAACTCGGGAGCGATAGTCAAAATCAGGTTCACGCCATGCAGACCGTGGAAACCGAATTGGACACGGAACAGGTACATATTGGGCATACGGACGCGAATACCGAAGCCCCAGGAATTGTAATAATGGTCCAGGCTCCACTTGTCTATTTTCGGAGCAATCAGGGCATATTCATCAAAGAGAACGCCATCGACCAAGCGGTCTACCGGCCAGCGGTATTCCATGCTCAAAGTCATCAGGTTATGGGTTGTCCATTTATCGCCGTAACCGCGCAAAGGAGACCTTGCGTTCAACGTGATAAACGCATTGTGCGGGGCACCGCCCTCTTCGACTTCCCAAAGGTTCACCATGCGGTATTGAACCGCTATGACGCGGCGTTCAAAAAGCGTATTGCGCACCTGTTCCGGACGCCACACGCGAACCGCCTCGTCCCACGAAAAGTCCGTATAGAACCTGCGGTTTTCGCGCCCTTCTTTTGCCGAAAGCACGTATTTTTTCGCATTTCCCAAATAAAAGTAATGCTGGAAAATAAATTCCGTGATAATGAAATCGTGGTTCAAGCCACCGTCCTTGAGGACTTTATCCTGGTCTTCTTCAGGCGTGATTCCCAAATCTTCGTAGCGGACACCGGAATATTCACCTACGATTGTATAATTGCCGTTCAGCACAATACGGGAGCCGCGCGAGGGCGCATACGGGCAATCCAGATTGTCATAGACAAACGAAAGACCAATCGGAATTTGCATTACATTCTGATAAAGACCTCTGTCTTCTATTTTGTATTCGTCGCTAACCAAGATTGAATCTTGAACATCGGGATGACTGGCGCGACTAAAATACAGCGAAGTAGAAAGTTCCGCATTCCAGTTCGAGGTATATGCAATCGGAGCCCCCAAGCGCCAGCTAAACTGGAAGCTGGAATCGGGCTGCAGGTAATTACTCTTTGTTTCGGGAATGGTAAAACGGCTGTCTCGGTCTAAATCGATGTCGTAACGGAAACCGCCAAAGAAGCGTGTTCCAAACAGGGATTGCTTGTTATAGCGAGCCGTAAAGCCGACATCGCCGTTGGCGTAGTACTCCCCTTGCAGCACCAAGTAGTCTCGATTGAAAAATACACTACGATGGCGGTAATTCGCACCGACCATAGTTCGCGAACCCGGCTTGAAATTGAAGCTCGGGTAAATCATGATTTTGTAATCTTCGCCAAAAGAAATCAATTCTACAGACTTCTCAATAATACCGTTCTTGATGGCGTAGTCCACGGGCTTTGCCACCGGGTAAATCAGGCCGTTCAGGAAAGGCTGGATTATATATTCAAGCGGCCACGACATGGCCGATTTTTCTGGCGCTTGCTCGGTAGAATCCGAAGGAGTTTCGTCTTCTGCATAGGCATATACCGCGCCAAATAAGCATAGCGCAACAATAACCCAAACAAAGAGACTTTGCGACTCCCTTTTTATCATGCCTACAATTTAGTTTAATAATTTGAACAAAGAATATAATAGTTATATTATTTATATGTTTTCGGCTTTCGCCAAATTGATTCGAAAGATTGCCCATTATCCTAAAGCGATGATCGGGTTGTTTCTTGTCGTTACACTTGCATGTATTTACCCCATCGAAAATCTCCGTTGGGAAATCCAATTGCAAGACACTCTGAAAGGACATGAAGTCGAAGCCGATTACCAGTCAATCGAAAATGCATTCGGCGGACTCGGAAGTCTGACGATTGTTATTCAGTCCAAGGACAGTACCGCCAATTTCAAGTTTGCCCAAAATCTTGCGAAATACCTTGAAGACGACCCGCAGGTTCATTACGCCGAATATGCGACCGATCTGGATTTTTTCAAGAAAAACAAGCTTTTATACGCAAGCGAAAACGATCTGGACCAGGTCATCGAAAAACTGGACAGCCTAAGGTCCGCCGAAATCAACAAGCACAATCCCCTCCTGGTCGACCTGACCGATAGCAACCAGGCTCCGGCTGACGCGCCTGCACGCGACACAATCGAAATCATTTCGCAAATCGAGTCCAAATATTTCAAAAGTCTGCAACAGGATTTTTCGAACCAGCAAGGGTCTATCCGCGTAGTCGACGTCTACCCCACCACATCGGTTTCGGACTTGCAGGCCAACCGTGAACTTTTGCGAAAGGTCGAAAAATTTGTCGAAGACAACGGAAAGGGCATTAACGTCTACTATACCGGGAAAGTCTACGATTCCATTAAAGCCGGAAAGGCGTTGCTGCCCGAAGCAAAGTTTGCCGGCGGCATGGCAGCACTCATTATCCTTGTACTCCTCATTATCAATTTCTACCGCCAGCCGCAACTGATTTTCATTTCGGCGATTCCGCTTGCCATTCCGACTATTTTTACACTCGCCTGTGCGTACCTGCTGTTCGGGCGAATCAACCTGTTCACGCTTTCGCTTGGGCTTTTGCTACCGGGGCATGCCTGCCAGGTTCTAACGCATGTCTACACCAGGTACTTCCATGAACGCGAACAGAAGCTGAGCCCCGCCCTCTGTATCGAAAGCGCCCTGTTGGGAATTGGTCCTGTGGTTGCAGCCTCTTCGCTTGTCATGGCAAGCCTGTTTAGCGCCTTTATTCTAGTTCCTCTGCCCGGACTTCGCGAATTCGGAATTCTCGGTGCCATCGGAAGCCTACTCAACCTGATGGTCTGCCCGCTGTTGACCGCTTCGCTCTTGCTGCTCCTGCAACAAAAGAAGCCCTTTGACATCAGTTTCAGCAGCATCACCCCCAATCACCGCAAGCGCCTGTTTTCGTTCAAGACTAACTGGATTATCATTGTCGTTATCAGTATTGTAAGTGCGGTCGCATGGCTTTACAGCGGCACGAACCTGACATTCCTCTACGATTTCAAGAAGACCGAAATGCAATTGGAAGAACGCGAAGCGAGAGCCTTGATTGCAGAAACGGGCTTTTCCACCTACGATCCGATTATCGTCATGCTCCCCGATTCGTCTTACAACGATGACCTGGTTGAAAACTTTGAGCACTTGCAAAAGAAAGGTCGCCTCAAGGACCTTGGCAAAATCTACACGCAATACCAGTTCATGCCCAAGGTCAGTGTCGAGAAAAAACATAAAATCGAAACGCTGAAAAAACTGATTTCGGAAGATGTTCTTTCTAGGCTTAGCCCCAAGGATAGCGCCTCCATTGTCGAGATGTTCGATAATTACGAAAACGAAGTCAAAGACTTTGTTTTGTCCGAAAACATACGTCGCAAGTTTGCAGACAAAAAAGACAATCCGGGCGTATTCGCCTTCATTATTCCCAGTTCCGACCCGAACAACGGACTCACCTGCCGCCACATTGCAAAGCAGTTGATGCAACTTGACGGAATTCACGACAAGACCTTCAAGATTTGCGGCACACCGATTTTGAGAGCCTCGCTTTTGGACACCGTTCTCGGAAACATCAACAAGTCCATTCTCTTGGGAACGGTGCTACTTTGGATTATTCTCCTGATGTTCTATAACAAGCTAAGTCGAGCCTTCTTTACCTTATTGCCGTCGCTATTTGCCATGAGCTGGGTAACCATTCTGGTTCACGTATTCAACATCCAGATTTCGGCATACAGTTCTATCGCGTTTGTCCTCTTGATTGGCGCCAGTGTTGACGGATCATTGCAACTTTGGTCTTCGTACTACGAAAAGCAGGGCGGAAATGCTTGGAGTGTTTTGCAAACGAAATTGATTTCTGTCATGATTGCGCAGGGTGCTTCGTTTATCGGTGCAATCGCCATGCTGTTCTCGTCACACCCGGGAATTAACGGCATGGGCCTCATTGCAGCGCTCGGACTTATTTGCATCTTTATTTCGCATTTTACCATTTACCCCTTGGTGGCCAGCACCTTGGACGCCTACCGCATTTTGAAAAAGGCTAAACTCAGACATGAAAGACTTATCCACAAGAACTCTTAATATCGCAGCTTCTTTAACCGTCGCTATCGATACCTTGGCAAAACAGATGATTGCCGACGGCAAGGACATCGTAAGCCTGGGTGCAGGCGAACCCGATTTTCCGACTCCGACCCCGATTCAAGATGCCGCCTGCAAGGCCATTCGTGAAGGCAAGACTCGCTACACCGCCCCCGTGGGCATTCTGGAAGTCCGCAAGGCCGTGGCCGAAAAACTGAAGGTTGAAAACGGTCTGGACTACAAGCCCGAACAGATCATTATGACAAGCGGCGCAAAGCACGCCGTGTTCAATTCCCTCGCAGCGCTCGTAAACGAAGGCGACGAAGTAATTATCCCGGCCCCGTACTGGGTGACATACCCGGAACTGGTGAAATGGCTCGGCGGAAAGCCAGTGATTGTGAACACCAAGATTGAAGACGGATTCAAAATCAAGCCCGAAGCCTTGAAAGCGGCCATTACCGCAAAGACAAAGGCGATCCTCTTGAACAACCCCTGCAACCCGACGGGCGCCGTGTACAGCAAGGCCGAACTTGAAGCGCTTGCCAAAGTGATTGTCGAAAGCGACATTTACTGCATTTCGGACGAAGTGTACGAATACTTCACCTACGACACGGAATTCTGCTCCGCAGCAGCACTGCCCGGCATGGCCGAGCGCACCATCGTGATTAACGGATTCTCCAAGTCGCACTGCATGACAGGCTGGCGTATCGGTTACGACGCCGCTCCTGCAGAAATCGCAAAGATTATCGGAAAAATCCAGGGACAGGCCACGCACCACCCGAGCAATGTGGCGCAGTATGCCGCCCTCGGTGCCTTGCAGATGAACAAGAGCAATGTTCACGCTATGCAGGCCGCCTTCCGCAAGCGCCGCGACTACATGCTCAAGCGCACCGCCGAGGTTTTGCCGGAACCGTGCCGCGCTCCCGAAGGAGCCTTCTACCTGTTTGCGCCCGTCAAGAGTTTCTACGGCAAAAAAACGCCCGCAGGCAAGGTAATAGACGGATCCATCGATCTTTGCGAATACCTGTTGCAATCCCAGGGTCTCGCCATTGTGCCGGGAGCCGCCTTCGGTGACGACAGCTGCGTGCGATTCTCTTATGCCGCAAGCGACGAGACCTTGCAGAAGGCATGTGACCGATTTATAAGGGGACTGAGCAATCTAAAATAACTATCGTGAAATGTGAAATGTGAAATGTGTGATGTGTAATTAAAAATCCATCAAACATCTCTCATTCAACATTTCTCATTCCTCATTAACCAAATGCAGTCGTTTAGAATAGTCACTCCGCAGATTGGCGAGCCGTTTACCATCGGTCGCAAGCCAGATAACTCTCTGGTGCTTGACAACCCGATGGTTTCGCGCTACCATGCGGTGCTGGAATTCGAAGACAAACATTGGAACCTAAAGAACCTCACGCAGAACAGCGTGACACAAGTCAACGGAAACGATGTCGAATCGGCAGAACTTGAAGATGGTGATACCATTCAGATTGGCCCGATGCAGCTCCGTGCGACCCTCAAACGCGGGCACTTGCAGCTCTTGCTGATGGAATCGGTCGAGCGCGACTTGGTGCAAACCAAGAGTCTGAATAGCGCTTGGGAATCTCTCGACAGCCTGCACATGGATATTCCTGAAGGCACAAGCGCAAGACTCCATGCCGGAAAAGCCGAAATCAGCTTTAATGACAAAATTGTCAATACGCAAGGGAAATCCACCCGATTGATTCAGTTGGAAGAAGGCCGAATGATTCGCCTGCCGGGCTGCACCATGAGCTACGCGCAGGGCGAACTCACTTGCAAGAACTTGCCGCTCGGATTCGATGTGGAAATCGAAAACCTGGATGTCTTTGCCGGAAAAAAACAACTGCTTTCGGGCATTGACTTTAAGCTGCATGCAGGAGAAATCCTCGCCATCATCGGACGTTCGGGCCAAGGCAAGTCGACCCTTTTGCGCTTGCTGCAGGGCAAGCATAAGAGCGGTAACGATTCCTTTGTAAGCATCGGAAAGCTTGATTACCGCAACGAAGAAATCCGCAAGCATATCGCCTTCTTGGAGCAAGATCCAGAACTGCGCCGCGACTTGACCGTTAAAGAAACGCTCTTGGACGGAGCCCGAGTCGGAATGTCTAAGATCGATTTCAAGCGGAATGCGACTGGGCGACTCGAAAAGTTCGGCGAACTTTTCGGGCTGAGCGCAAGGCTTGACAACCCCATTCGCACGCTCAGCGGCGGCGAATGCCGCCGAGTCGCCCTTGCTAAAGAACTCATGGGAAATCCGGGCCTGATTGTACTCGACGAACCGCTTTCTGGCCTCGATCCTTACAACTCCAAGATTCTTTGCACGCACTTGAAGCAGCTCGCCTTCCTCGGGCACACGATTATTTTGACTACGCACAGCTACGAAGCGCTTGAAATCGCCGACAAAGTTCTTGTGCTGCACCAAGGCAAGCAGGCTTTCTATGGCACCCCCAAAGAAGCTTACCGCTATTTTGACAGCGAAAATCCTGAAACGATTCTCACGAACTTGAACGACGACACGGCTTCTAACTGGCAAACCATTCTACAGAACCGTGTCGGTCCCGTAAGAAGCACCTCGACTCTCGAAGCGTTGGTCCCCAGTTTTTTCCCGAAGACCAACTTGTCACCCGTTTTCTTCTACAAGATTTCGATTACCGCCAAGCAATGGATCCGGGACAAAGGCAAATTCCTCACGCTTCTCTTGCAGCCGCTCATTATCGGATTCCTGTTCTCGCAAATATTCTCGGACGCCACATCGCTTTGGATTGTCGCGTTTGCAATCATACTCTCGGCGAACTGGCTTTCGCTTTCACTCTCAATCCGGGAAATCGTACAGGAAAAAGAAATCTTGCAGGCAGAATTCCGCAAGGGAGTCCCGATTCTTCCGACCATTTTGGCCAAAGCGATTCTCCCCACAACGGTCGCCTTCATCCAGACCTTTATCGTTTTTGCCTTTGTCGGATTCCGTACGCATATTTGGCCCTCTCCCCTACCGCTTTTGGCCGTGATTTTGCTGATGGTTCTGCCACCTGTTGCCGTAGGCCTTGCCGTAAGTTCGCTTTCTAAAAACGCCGGGCAGGCAAACGCCATGCTCCCGCTTTTGATTATTCCGCAGGTCGCCTTGGCCGGAGCCCTGGTGCCCTTGGACCAAATGCAAGCTATCGGGCGCATTCTTTCGACCATTATTTGGTCCCGCTACAACCAGGCAAGCCTTTTAAACCTGCTCCTAGAACGCAAAGACGCTATCGAAAACACAATTCTTGCCCTCGGCATCACATTATGTTTTTATATTGTGGTTGCAATAAAACTAAACTGGTCTAAGAAAGCAAAATGATCGCCCCGCAAAAGTCTGAAGTATTTCCGCGTCCTTTTAACGAAAACTACGACCTCATTGGCACCCTCGGTAAAGGGGGCATGGGAAATGTTTACAAAGCCCTAGACAAGAGGCTCGGACGCGAAGTCGCATTCAAGATTTTGGACGCCTCTTCCGATGAAGAAGCGATCAAGCGTTTCTATATGGAAGCGCAGGCGATGAAGGAACTGGACCACCAGAATATCGTTCACGTATTCGACTTCGGTCAAGAAAAGAACCAGCTCTTTATTGCCATGACTTATGTGGAAGGCATTAACCTTGCCGACATTCTGCACAAGAAGGAACAGCTTTCGTTCGAAGCAATCGAAGTCATTATCCGCCAGATTGCACGCGGACTTCTTTACGCTCATAGCAAGGGCATTGTTCATCGAGACGTGAAACCGTCGAACATCATGCTTACCCGCGACAACCGCGTCTACATCATGGACTTCGGCATTTCCTACATCCAGGAAATGGAAAAGGACAGACTCACGCGCACGGGCATGACCATGGGTACCCCCGAATACATGAGCCCTGAACAGTGCCACGGCGACAACGTGACCATTCAGTCTGACATTTACAGCATGGGCGTGATTCTTTTCGAAATGACCTGCGGCCGCCTCCCCTTCGAAGGTAATCGCCCGGTAGAAATCGCCCTGAAGCACGTTCAGGAACAGCCGCCTGCACCGGAACTTTTCCGCAAGGACATGCCCCCCGGACTTTCGAAGTTGATCCTCAAGTGCTTAAAGAAAAAGCTGAACGAACGTTTCCATGACATGCAGGAATTCCTGGACGCCTGCGACCAGGTGTTCCCTACCGAAAAGACGGTACAGCGCCCCACCATGGGCCACACGCCGCTCCGCCGCCGCACGGCATCGATTGCCGAAATGGCAAACATCATCACGCCGCGCGCCCGCATGCTCCAAAAGAAGCTCACGGCTCTTGCCATCTTCATTTTCCCGCTCATCATCATGCTCCTGATTTTGCTGATGCTGACGCACAAGCCCGAAAGTACCTTGCGTGAACTGGAATGGAGCGAAGCTCTTGGCAACTACGAAACCAAGGCTCTCGAAATTGACGAAAGCAACGGCTACCCGCTCAAGAACTTGAACGACAACGACCTTAAGACGGCATGGCTCCACACGATGCCGCAAAAGCCGCAGAATCCGGTACTCACGCTCTACTTCGACGGAAACGCCATCGTGACGCATTTCGGCATCGCTATCGGTTACCAGAAATCCGTAGACGACGCCTTCGGCGACCGTTTCCGCATTTTCAAGAAGCCGAAGATCGTAACGCTCGAAACCAAGGACGGATTCAAGCAGAAAATCAAGCTTGAAAACATCCGCGGAATGCAGTACCCGAATATTCAGGCAATGGAAACCAGCGAACTCAAGGTTTACCTGGATGAAGTCTACGATGGAGAAAACGAAGACTTCGCCATTTCTGAAATTCGCCTGTTGGGCATGGAACTGCCCTAATTTAATTCAGAGTTCGGAGTTCGGAATTCGGAGTTGGAGTTTGAACTCGGAATTCAGATTTCGGAGTTCGGAGTTCGGAATTCGGAGTTGGAGTTTGAACTCGGAATTCAGATTTTGGAGTTCAGATTTCAGAGTTCGGAGTTGGAATTATAATTCGGAATAAAATCGGGCTCATTTTTCACATTTTTCTAAAAACTGGCGTATATACATAGAGACACTCTTCAAAAAGGAACTCTATGTTTAACAACATGTCTAAAGCATCCAATCGGCCCAAGGGTAACTACATCGAAACACTCGCTTCGGCCTACCTAAGCCGCGAAGGCTACCAGATTCTCGCCCGCAATTACGCCTACATGGGCGGAGAATTGGACATTGTCGCCCGCGACGGAGAGACACTCGTCTTTGTTGAAGTCAAGTCCGTGTGGAACAACCAGCAAGGAAATCCGGCCGCCCGCGTAAACACCCTAAAGCAAAAGAAAATCTGGAAGACCGCCTGCCATTTTATAGCCACACAAAAAGAGCATGCACCTTTAGGCTTTGACACGCCTTGTCGCTTTGACGTGCTGACAGCAAGAGCCTACCAGAAGCCCCTGCAGTTCGCGCACTACAAAAACGCCTTTGAAGGCACACAGGTAATCCCGCAGTTATAATGTGAGATGTGTGATGTGAGATGTTTAATTACACATCACACATTCCTCATTCCACATTGCACTACTCTACTTCGTCGAGGAGCACAACAGGAATATCCGTCATGTCGCGGAAGGCTGTACAATCCGTCAGAATGCAGTCGGCACCGCAAACGTAAGCGGTTGCCAAACGCATGGATTCTTCGGTTGAAAGATTCTTCGCCGCAAGTTCGGCCGCCTTCACGGCAATCTCGCCCGTGACTTCGCAAGCCTTGACATTGCGGGAATGTTCAAAGAATTCGCGGTACTGACGCGACAGAAGACCTTCGCCAGCGGCAAAGGCTTTCTTCGAAAGTTCAAATAAAGTAACGTTCGATACCAAAATGGTCAAGTTATTTTCGTAGGCAAAGTCAAGAACCGAAGACACCACCGGATAATAATCCGGGTGCATCTGTAGCAAGCGCACCACGGCACCTGTATCCAGAAAGAGGACTCTCGACTTTTCAAGCGCCTTATTCATAGATTTCCATGTAGGCGATATCTTCGCGCATGCCAGCACGAACCATCTTGAATCGTTCTGCCTTCGGGTAGAAATACCAAATCATCCATTCACCCGCCATATCAGTACGCTTCGTCTTGATGGCAATGGGCTTTTCGCCGTTATAGAAATCGCGCTTGTGCGGAATCACGTGTTCGAACGGGCGGTAGGTATGGACATCTTCACCGGCGGCGCGTTCAATGAATCCATTGCCGCCCTTACTCCAGGTAATGGTCACGACTCCGTTGTCGTCCTTGACTTTTTCGCAACTGTCGAAGCCGCTCCCGCACCACAGGTACTTCTTGTACTTGAAGCTCTGTTCGGGCATATTGAAGGTTTCTACCGTGCGGCGATTACCCTTGTAGTTGCTGTATTCGCCTTCCAGCTTGTACTTGCCGGAATTATATTCGGTGCAACCACGCTGGGCAACCCTCACCTTACGGTCTGCAACGGCGATATCTACCGTACAGCCTTCTTCGGAATAAGTCAAGCGGGCATGTCCGTTTGCCTCGCGGAGTTCCAAATTACTGGCTTCGAGTTCAGCACGGTAGCCGAACGGACCATTCTGAATGACAAACGAGAAGTAGCGGGGATTGGTCGGAGACTTCTTGAGGAACACGCTACCGGTAGAGGATGCATATTCACCGCTCAAGTCCATGGACGCCTGTTGGAACCGGGCGAGGTCGGCGCGTTTGACCCAAACTTCACCCAGCTTGCACTGGATAGGAACAAAGCGGGGCGGTTCCTTGGGTTCGACCTTTTCCCAAATCGTAACGCGACGCTTTTTCACCTTGATTTTGGGGCGTCCCTTTTTGTCTTTTTTGACATTGCCCTTGCGGTCTTTAACTTGAATTGTATCCCTAACGACCATGACTTTTTTTACAGAATCCATGGGAAGCGGAAGTTCCCGAATTTGGTCTGTAAAGACAAGCGAACCTGCAGGAGAATTTTCATCAATGCCGTTAGCGGATTTCTTATAAACTGTCAAAGTTTCCTGAGCAAACGAAAATGAGCAACAGAGCGAAATTAAAACCGTAAAAAAATGAATTTTTTTCAAAACTTAACCTCTTTGTGGGAGTAAAGTTAACTTTTTATTGTTGAAAGAAGGAATATTTTACTAAAATTTAACATGTGGAATATATAAAGGAGTTCCTTTTATGAAGAAGATGTTTATCGCCTCTTGCATTATGGCCGCAGCCGTATTTGCTGCTCCGGCAGCAAAGGCCCCTGCAGCAGCCCCCGCTACTGCAGCCCCGGCAAAAACTGCTGAACCTGCAGCCGCTCCGGCAAAGACTGAAGCCAAGGCCGAACAGCCGAAGGCTGACGCCAAGGCCGCCGCTCCGGCTAAGACCGAAGCCAAGGCAGAACAGCCAAAGGCTGACGCCAAGGCTGCCGAACCCGCCAAGGCTGAAGCAAAGCCTGCTGCAGAAGCGAAGGCAGAACAGCCGAAGGCCGATGCAAAGGCTGAAGAAACGAAGGCCGCCGAAGCCCCGAAGGCAGAAGCTAAGGCCGAACAACCGAAAGAAGAAGCCAAGGCTGAAGAAGTGAAGCCCGCCGAAGCCCCGAAGGCAGAAGCTAAGGCTGAACAGCCGAAAGAAGAAGCCAAGGCCGAAGAAGTAAAGGCAGAAGAAGCCGCTCCGGCAGCCGAAGTCGCCGCCGCTGAACCGGCAAAGAAACCGGCCAAGAAGAAAAAGCGCAAAAAGAAAAAAATGATTCAGAACGCAGTGATGTCGGTGAACCAGATTAACTTCGACATCAACGCAGACTTCGAACTCGAAGCCGGTAAGGTTCTTTGGTCTAGCGAAGACGACGAAATGGGCGACAACTTCGAAACCTGGAAGGGAGAAGCTAACTTCGCCGTACTCGCCGAAGCAGACGATTTCAAGGGCAAGATTGGCGTAGCCTTCTACCCCGCCGACCTCAGGTCTGACGACAACCTCGACAAGACAACCAAGAAGGCCGAACTCCGCGAAGGCACCCGCCAGTATGGAGATGACTACTACTCTCTGGACGAAGCATGGGCCATGCAGGAAACAGACCTGTTCACCTTCAAGGTCGGTCGTTGGGACAACACCGACAAGAGCGGTGACTACTTCGGTGGTTACATCGACGGTTACCTGGCCGGATTCCTTTCTACCCAGCCGTCTGAAAACCAGTTGATGTTCGGTTTCACTCCGTCTGACAACATGTCCGGTTTCATTTCTTTGATCAGCAAGTCCGAAAACCTCAACAAGGGTGATCTGCGTGCTGCATTCAACTTCCACAACCTCGCCGGCATTTCCGCCCTCAAGGTTCAGCTTGCTTACCGCAGCAACATGTTCGATGTCGTTTACGACAGCAAGGCCGACATCAAGCACAACGCTTCCTTGAAGGCTAACTTGCCGATTGTCTCCAACACGGTGGACATCTTCGCTGAAGCCGCCCTCATGGACATGGCCGACGACCTCGTGATTCCCGTTACTGGCGGTATCGCAATCTACACTCCGGTTGTCGACAGAATCCTTGTCGAAGCCGAATACGTTGGCGACCGTCATGAACACCGCGACTTCTGGGGCATGAGCAAGAAGCCCAATCACATCAAGGATGTCTTGGCTGCTCTCTATCTCGAAAAGGCCTTCACTAGCCGCTTCAGCCTGTCTGCAGGTTTCCACAGCTACGGCTGCACCAAGGACTACACCATCTCGGGTAACTTGGTTGGTAGGATTAATTAAGGTTTTAAAACAACCATTAGAAAACATCCCGCGGGAATTCCGCGGGATGTTTCATTTTTAAAAAATACAAGTTGGAATATTCTGGAGTTGTATTTTTACAACCCCTTACGGTCAAGGTCTAGCAACAGAGACTGCAAGGAATCTTCTACGCTCGTGCGGAAATCACCCGAACCAAGGCTGCAGGATGCAACGACATCGTTGCCTTTAGTAATACGGATTACAGCAAAGCCACCTTCAACGGTAAATGAAACGCCAAGACCCTTGTTTAAGGCTTTTTCCAAAAGATCGCGCATAAAAAACTCCTTTTTAACGCTAGAAACATGAATACTCTTAAATTAGGCTTTTTCGCACAAAAAAACAAGAACTTTTTTTGTTTTTCATTGATAAAAAGTCCTTTTTCGGGATTATATTAAGGGTATGTACGACTTTCACCTTCATTTGGCACGGCTTCCGCAGCCGACAACGCTTGCCCGGACCTTAACGGAACGGGGGGTGCACTTCAATGCAATCGCATGCGAGCCTTATGAATGGGAAATTCTCCAGAAGATGAGTGTTTCGCTCTTTGAAGGCTGTACCCGCAATTACGGCATTCACCCGATGGCCATTGCCGACGTGACGGAAGCCGACTGGGAACGTCTCGAAACGATTCTTGTCGACAACCCCGATGCAGGCGTCGGCGAATGCGGTCTTGACAAGCGCTACCCCGGCTATTCAGCCACAGAAAGTTCGCTTCAAGAAGCCGCATTCAAGCGCCACGTGGAACTTGCACTAAGACTCCATCGCGATTTGCACATTCACTGTGTCGGCGACTACGGCCGCATTGTCAAGATTTTAAAAGACTGCAACTACCCCGGCAGAAAGCATCCGAACAAGCCCATGGTGCATACGGTATTCCACCGCTTTGGCGGCGATATTTCTACCGTAAAGTCTGCCCAGGAACTCAATCCGATTTTCTCATTGCACCAGGACTCCTTCCACAAAAAGGCAACCCTTGATGCCATTCCGCAGATTCCTGCAGAACAAATCCGGTTTGAAACCGATGCCGACGAAACTTTCTGCACGGCGAACCTTTTGAAGAATGAATCTGTCGCGAAAATTGCAGATGCCCTCATGGAGCATTTAAAAGAAACGGAACAACTCGTTCGCTAATCCGCTAGTTTTTCGCGGCTGACGAGTTCGTACTCTTCAGGACCGTCGAATCAGCCTTAATCACAGCAAACGCACGGAATTCCTTGAGCGCCTTTTCGGCGAGTTCGATGGCGTTGCCTTTACCGAGTTCAATCACGACTTGCAGTGGCGAACCTCCCATGATGCGCATGGGGAACTGCGTATTCGCATACATCTCGCTGATGATTCGCGGATCGGGCGGCGGGAATTCTACAAAAGTCGCCGCGAGCATTCCCTTGCGCTGCACAAGCCCTTGAATGCGGAGCCGCCCGGCCAAGAGCCCGATTTCGGTCACCAGCAAGAGCATCTTGGCGGCTTCGGGCACGGGCCCGAAACGATCCGCGAGTTCCTGCGCAAGCCCCGCGATTTCGTCGGTATGCGACACGCGGGAAATCCGCTGGTACATCGAAATTCGAGTGAGGCCATCCTGAATGTAGTCTTCGGGCAAGTAAGCGTCTACGCCGAGTTCTACGCGAGGCTGAATCGGCTTTTCGGACGGGCCACCGCGCAGCTGTTCCACCGCCTCGCGCACTAAGCGCACATAAGTTTCAAAGCCGACTTCGGCAATAAAGCCGTGCTGTTCCTGACCGAGCAAGTTACCCGCCCCGCGGATTTCCAAGTCACGCATGGCCAGCTGATAACCGCTACCGAGGTCGGTAAACTGTTCCAGCGCCTTCAAGCGACGCATGGATTCCGCCGAGATTTCGTTCTTCGCGGGAATCACCAAAAGCGCCTTCGCGAGCACGCTGCTACGGCCCACGCGGCCGCGCATCTGGTAAAGCTGACTAATGCCAAAGTGATGCGCGTTCATGATGATAATGGTATTCGCATTCGGGACATCCAGGCCCGATTCGATAATGCTCGTGCTGACGAGGATATCAAACTTGCGGGAGATAAAGGCTTCCATCGCATTTTCAAGATCGCGGTCATTCATCTGCCCGTGGGCAATACCGATGTGCGCTTCGGGCACAAGATGTTCGATATCGTCCGCCAGTTCATAAATGCTTTGCACGCGGTCGTTCACAATGAACACCTGGCCACCGCGAGCCAGTTCATCTTCAATCGCCTGCTTGATGACCATATCGTCGCGCTTCATGAGCTTGGTTTCTACAGGCAAGCGGTTCATGGGCGGCGTATTAATCAGTGAAATATCGCGAACGCCCGTCATGCTCAAGTGAAGCGAACGCGGAATCGGTGTGGCACTCATGCTGAGCGTATCGACCGCAAGGCGCATTTCACGCAGTTTTTCCTTCTGCTTCACGCCAAACTTCTGTTCTTCGTCGATAATTAAAAGGCCCAGATCCTTGAATTGGTTTTTCTCCGAAAGCAGGCTGTGCGTACCGACCAAAATGTCGACCTTGCCTTCGCTCACCTGCTTGAAAATTTCTTTCTTTTCCTTGGCGCTCTTGTAGCGGTTCACAAGTGCTATATTCACGCCAAAGCCTGCAAAGCGGTCCATGAAGTTTTCGTAATGCTGGGCCGCCAAAATCGTCGTCGGCACCAGGAGCACCACCTGCTTCTTGCTCACCACGCACTTGAACGCCGCACGCATGGCGACTTCGGTCTTACCAAAGCCCACGTCGCCACAAATCAGGCGGTCCATCGGGCGGCGTGATTCCATATCCCGCTTGATATCTTCGGTAGCCTTCACCTGGTCGGGCGTCGGGTCGTATTCAAAGGCGTCTTCAAATTCTTTCTGCAGTTTGCCATCGGGCGGGAAATCGAAACCTTCCACCAGTTCGCGCTTGGCGTAAAGTTCCACTAGCTCGCGCGCAATCTGAATGACCTTTTTCTTGACGCGTTCCTTGAGGTTTTCCCAGGCCTTGCCGCCCAATTTATCCAACTTGGGAGGGGTTTCTTGCGTGTCGAGGCGTTCAATCTTCTGCAAGTCCGCTACAGGGAACTTGAGTTTGTCACCGCCGGCGTATTCCAGCAAGGCACAGTCCACCATGCCACCATTCACGTTCACACGCACAAGCCCTAAGTACTTGCCCACGCCGTGATCTTCGTGCGAAACGAAATCGCCGCGGTTCAACGATTCTATCATCAAGGCGCTCGAAACGGAGCCCGCGATTTTGCGTTTACGGGTCTTGTTCGAATGACGATTGAAAATGCGCGTCTCGGTCAGGAAGGCGATTCCGTCGTCTTCGAGCCAGAAACCTTCGGACATGTTGCCCACAATGTAGTCTTCTACCGGCAAGCCTTCGAGCATCTGCTTGATGCGCCCAAGCGCACCCGCCGTCGGGGCGACCACGTAAACGGTTCCGCCGCGGGCGGCAAATTCCTCGATTTCCTTGGCCACGGAATCGGTTCCGTTCGACGAGAAATCCTGCGGTTTGCAATTCAGCTCATGACTGTTGCCGTCGTTGAGCTGCACGCGGGAAACATCCATCGAGGTGCGGCCCACAAACTGGCGCGAAAGTTCGCCCATCTTGAACCAGGTATGCGCCGGGTCCACCGCCTCGGTATCGACTTCGCGGATTTCCCTGAAGGTGTTCTCGCAGTTCACATAATACTTTGCCGCATTCTCTGACAGTAGCGACAATTCCTCGAAAACCAGCGAAGCCTTCGGCAAATAGTCGAGCAAGCTGGAATTGAGCGTCTGGTAACGCCCGCGGTGCCACCAGAGCCCCGAAAGGTCGCCGTTGTAGCACGCCGCCTCGTGTTCCTTGACCGTAAATTCGCCCATCGGGAAAAGTTTCACCGACTTCATGGTCTCTACGGAACGCTGCGAGAAAATGTCGAAGCTACGGATTGATTCAATTTCGTCGCCAAAGAATTCGATACGGATCGGGTGCGGGTACAGAAGGCAGTTTACGTCGACAATGCATCCGCGAATGGAGAACTCCCCCACCCCCGAAACCACAGGCTGTTCCACGAATCCGTGATCCAGGAACCAGGGGCGAAGCGACGAAGGCTCGGCAACACCGCCCACCTTGAGTTCAAGGCAATCCTTCATCACCGTATGCGGTGCCGGAAGCCGCATCAAGAACGAATCCAGCGGACAAACCGTTACAAAAGGATTCGCGCCCTCTACATCGCGGAAAAACTTGAGGCGTTCTTCGACAACGCCTTCGAACGGCACCTTCTTTTCGTAAGGTTTCAAGCCAATCGACGGGAAAAAACGGACAAATTCTTCGCCCAAGAGCCCTTCCAGATTTTCGACCCAATTCTCGGCGCTCTTGTAATCCTTGGCCACTACCAGAATCGGGTTCGGCTTTTTAAGGAACCGTGAGGCCACCATCATGGCTGCCGCCGGAACCGTAGCGCCATTCACGTGAAGCGCGCCCCCTTCAGCCTTGCTGAAGAGGTTTAGCGTTTCACTGCGGGCAAATGTGATGAACTCTGAAAGGGATTCTACCATCGCACCAAAGATAGCTTTTTTTTACTCATCTCCAACTGCGCGAATCGTCCACAGTTTCCTGGATATACCGGAGACCTCGATTTTTATCCAATTACCTGACGCAGCGAATCGCCATACCGATCACACGAACACTCTGATACTGAGTAGATTCATAGAATCCAAACGGTCTACCACGTCCCCAATAATCCCCAGACGCAGTCCAGTAAAAGACCGACATGTTATCAGCCATTCTCGACCTCATCGGATCCATCCCGTTTTGAAGATAGGCAATCTCATAACCGGTCGGAGTTATATTCAGGCCATAGAGGTCTTCATCATGCCATCCCGTTGTATCGGTGAAAGCAGCTGTTGGATAGGGCATCAAGTTCCATCCATCGCCATAGAAGGCATAGAACTTATTGAGATTGTACAAGTTTGTAAGCATGTCATGCAACTCCGTCGAATCAGGCAAGCGCCAACCCGATGGACACGCCTTCGCCGCGGTAGAAGGGCTATAGAGTCGTCCCCACTCGTCACAATTTGTCGCCGTGCTGCTCGAAATACAAATGGTGGAATCCACACCGGCATAATTGAGGTTCTGGGACATGAAATCTAGCCCGTCAATGGTTACGTAATTGTATTTCTTGCTATCTCTGGAATCGGTAAATGTCTTTTTAACTCCAACCCACTTCTGGCCGGTACACTTACTGGTATTTGCTCCGTTGAACATCGTATGTCCTTCGCGAGCGGCCGTACAGTATCCCATATATTCACGATCTGTCGCCTTTTGCCATTTATACGCGTACGATTGAGCCTTACAGACATAGTGTACGCCATGATAAGTAACCGTATCTCCAACGCTCGAATACCCACAATAAGTTCCATGAGCCTTATCTAGAGAATCCAGTTTTTTCCATCCGTTTGATGTTTTGATGTCACAGACATATTCCTCATTATTGAATACGACCCTTTCTCCATCTTTACTAGCACCGCACTCGCCATAGAACAAATACATATTATCAACTCGTGTCCATGAGATGCTAGTACTATGACATGCGTACATGATTCCGTCCGAGCCTTTCTTGTACTTATCGTAGTTTTCCTCGTTACAGGTTCCCAGGGCTCCGATCACCGCACTGATGGCAACCCAATTATGACTGTTGCAGCGATAATATGTGTCACCACTTAAAACGACCTCACGGGAATTATTACCTGCACAGAATCCCAAGAGTTTGTCCAGGGAATCCGGTACAACCCACTTGTTTTCGCGGCATCCATATACGGTACCCAGATATGTTTTAGTCACCCCCGAGGACTTGCTGTCGCATGTACCAAGTACGATATCAGTACCTGCCTTTTTCCAGCTTCCGCTCGTACACACAAAGACTGTATCCACATTCTTTTTGGTCGATCCTTCCATTGAGCTTGTGCAGATACCCAATAAGACTTCATAGCGGTCCATTATTCTCCAGCCATTCTCTTCACAGTAATAAGTCGAACCACTCTTGGTGGAGGCTTTCTTTCCTTTATTACTCGCGGTGCAGAATCCAATTTCTTCGTCCAGGGAATTAAGGGTATTCCAAGATGAGGAGAAGCAATAATACTTACGCGAGTTCACATTGACGATTTTGAGGTTCTTGGTACTATCGCATACGCCACCGATATCTACAGCCTTAACCTCACGCCATCCTCCATCACAAATGTAGGCGTAACCCGATTCCGTCGAATCGATTTCGCCATCACGTTTCTCCGTGCAAAGGCCCATGTCGACTTCAAGATTATTCATCTTGTACCAACCGTCTTCAAGACAGATGTACTTGTCGCCGCCGTAAGGCAAAATCTTGTTTTCGACTTTCGGAACACAGTCGCCCAAATAGTCGTACTTGGTCGCGGTACGCCAGGACGTTTCGTCGCAAATGTACGCGACCTCGCTTTCGGTCGTGTCAATAACGCCCTGTTTCTTGGGAGAGCAAACACCGATTTCACTTTCCAGCTTTGTAAAGGTATCCCACACGCCCTTTCGGCAAACGTAGCGAACTTCATGCAGTTCGCCTTCCTTGAATTCCCTAGTACTGTCGCATTTGCCCATATAGTCGCTCAGGAGCGCCGTACGCCAGCCCGTAGAATCGCAGGCATAAAATGCGTACGAATCGTAAGGCCTGACTTCGTTCGAATAATAATTGGACTGCGATGCCGAAGTCGTCGTTTCAAGAGAATCGAGTGTCCCGATCATGCTGGGCCTGCAGTAGCCCAACTTCAATTCAAGATTCTTGAGTGAACGCCATGCTCCATCTTCGCAAGCGTACAGATTGCCGTTGAACAAATAAGTGGTGCGGTCGTTCTCGTCGGTACAAGCGTCCTTGGAATCCGAGATATCGGCAACCTGCCATTCACGGAACTTGCAGATATACATGGTATCGTTGTACACTGCGGACATGCCGTTTTCGGAACTGCCACAGCTATTCGAGAAATCGTCTACCCAGCGCGTACCAGAGCACTTATAATTGGTCTTTTCGCTCATGACATAGAACGGCTGCAACGTACTACGGGTAATAGAATCGCAATGCGGAAGGTCTTCGACAGTCGCCACAAGATAAGTGTACTTTAGGCAACGTAGCTGGTAAAAGTTTTCTTCGTCTGCCGGCCTGAACGAAACCGAGCGTCCCTTGACTATGGCAATCGTATTGTCGCCAGCCAGATAGTAGCCCGCCTTGTCCAAGTCCGCGCAGTCAACCCCGTGCAAACCCTCATAGCAATAACCACCCATCGAAAATCCGAACGAAGAAGCGACTTCGGGGTACTTGGAAATGTAAGCCATGGTTCCCGACCAGTCATCCTTGGTCGGAACCGAGAATCCGCTCGGGCAACGGGCGTAACCCGGGTGGTACATACGGCCGTACGCATAGCAGTTATCGGGATCGTCATTGTAACACATGGTGCTACTAGAGTAGCCTTCGGTGGCATTGTCTTCTAGCCAGACGTACATGCCGAACTGGACCGTATTCAAGTAGGCTCCTACGCTAGAATCGTAAATTTTGTCCTTGGAAACCTTCGAATCAGAGACCTTGTTGTCGACACCGGCTTCTTTTGCCGGGTGCACATCTTCTTCGGGATCTTCAGGTGTACCGGAGCTGCTGGAATCACCGCCGCAAGCAGAAACCAAAACGCACGTACACGCAAATAGAAGCGCAAAAAGACTCGTGGTCTTTTGAAAAGCTCTCATGTTATCCTCGTTCGTATTTAGAAAAGCGTTTAATAACGTTTTCCGCCCTTTATCTGTAAAAATAAGATAGAAACACAGAATCGCTTTGTCAAAAAGTTTACAAAGGGGAATGCATTGATGTTATCTAATTTGACAAATCTTTGAAAAAGGGCGATATATTTGTATATTTGTACCAACTAATAATCCCTACGGGGTTAAAACCAGGTTTTAACCTAGTTTTTATTCCAAACGGGGGTGCTCTGGTTTGCCTCGCCTAACGCTATTCGCGTTAAGCTCGCCCTACGGGCCTTGCGCTCACTTCGTGAGCTTAAGGGCCAAAACGCTCCTTATAGTCGCGTTTAATCGACAGGTCTCAACCAGAGCTATACTCGGGGTTAAACATTCGGGGGTGCTCTGGTTTCGACAGGGTTACCGAAGTGTTAGTTGCAAGCCGAGGTCTCAGACGAGGGCACTCGTAAAAAAGTCTGAAAAAAAATAAGTGCTGACGAAAACTACGCACTCGCTGCCTAATTAACGGCAACGCCGGGCCTCATTCCGCTCCCATCGGGGTGTACGTCCGGACGCAATATGGGATAGGATTCTTGCATGCCTGGGGCTAGAGTCCGAGATTCACTAGGCTGGTCAAAGTCCGCGCCGACCTTCTTGGGCGTAGATCAGACGAGATCTTAAATTCGAAGGGAAAGCTTGTAGGAACGTGCATGGACGTGATTTTGGACAGGGGTTCGACTCCCCTCACCTCCAGAACAAAAGAAAGGAACTCTTCAAGAGTTCCTTTCTTTTTATACGGGTTTATGGAATGGATTAGTCGAATGAACCACCTGTAAGGACATTAGGTGTATCCGCAGCATCATCGGTTTTGGGACTATCTACCAAAAGAGACGCTTTTACCATGTATTCGAGCACATCCATTTTCGGAGTGACATATTCCTTTTTCTGATCCATTTTCTTTTTCTTATTCCTCTTCTATACCCATTTTGACCATTAATAGACAATCGTTTGTCTCCATGGTATATAAGTTTAAAGCCCGACGCTATCGTTGACATACTAGCCTCACCTTCAATAAATTAACATTTTCCCCATCATTTAAAGTGGATTTTAACCTAAAAACAGCCCTTTCGAACAAAAAAAATATATATTTTCCTCTAAAAGTCATTTTATCTTTAATGAAGTCAAGGGGGGCTTTCATGAAAAATACACTTAAATACTTTTTAGGGGTAATTCTCCTATTTTCTGTTTGCGCATGGAGCAAAGCATCTGATATCCTCATCGTCGTTGACGACGAAATGATAAAAGACAACGAAATCAAGAATGCCATAGACACCTATACGGATGACATCTGGAATACTTATCAAGTAAACGCTACTATCGTGTCTTTCAAATCCCAGAAGAACGGCGGGAAAGCCACCGACCTAAAAGAAATACTCGTAAGCAAGAAGGATTCCATCACGGGCGCCATCTTTGTTGGAGACATTCCGCGCGCTCAATTTGAATTCTACCAGAAAACACAAGAAGGATTCCGGTACCAGCGCTGGGTAACAGACCTTTACTTCATGGACCTTGACGGTATTTGGAAAGACACTGCTGCCGGAGGCCCCGAAGCCCATGGCGGAAAGTTGTTTGACACCACCACGACAACGTTAAACTTCAATGTAATCAACGGTTCTCCGATACCAGGGAAGGTACCGGTGGATAGTTTTTCAATTGCATATTCCGGATACATAAAATCTCCAGTCACCGCACTTTGTTCCCTGCAACTTACCACGGACAACGACAGGCGCCTTTGGATTAACGATTCCCTGCTCATTGATGCATGGTTCAACAACTGGGACATTCCCTATTACAGCGCTTTTCAATTCAAGAAAGACAGCCTCTACAAATTCAAACTAAACTATGCAGAGGAATTTGGCGACGCTTATCTGACACTAAAATGGAAATGCGGGAATAATGCCTCCTATATACCAATCCCTGATTCCGTTTGGCGTCAAAATGACAAGAGCACACCCGGTCTCAACCAAACCTATTATGGAAACATTTTCATGATAGATTCGCTCCCCGAAGAAGACATAAAGCACCTTTGGATTTCTGGAAAATCTAATGGAGTTTTTGACGGGCACTATTCCAAAAGTGGCGCGGTTTCTGATTCCTTTGAAATATGGGTTTCTCGAATTGACCCCAATACGGCTGGTTTCTACGGTAACCCCAAAACACTTTTATTGAACTATTTCGAGAAAATTCACAACTACTATCTCGGTTTGTTCAAGAAAGCTACGCGTAGTGCCATGTTCCTAACTGAGGAAGGAGGCCTAAACAATCCTCTAGACCAGAAATTCGTTGATGGTTTGAGCCTTCTTTATTCCCCAGACTCCCTTGATAAGTCTATCGCCGATGGACAGGAATATCTAGACAACATAAAATCAGATAAGTATGATTGGGCCCTTTATGGTGGGCACGGAGGCCAGACTGGCCTTGGAAACGGACTGGATATAACACAAGTGGAAAGGAACATGTGCGTTTCACCGAGATTCTTCCACTTTGCCTGCTGTGGTCCACTTACCTGCTATGATTTCTACGGCAACGCCAATAGTGCCTCTGTTGGAAGCGAGCATATCTTTAACACGATTAACGGCGGTTTTGTAAGTATCGGTTCGTCCAAAACCAGTGGAAGCGACCAAATGGATGGTTTCATGTACTACGCCTTTGAGCACAAGTTCATTGGCGAATCGTTCCGGGAATGGGTAAACGAAAGGGTGAAAAGGAACCAGTACAGCCACAAGGAAGACCTTTACGATTGGTTCTATGGAGAATCGATTATCGGAGATCCGATGCAAAAACTGGAAATGCCGGAACAAAAAACGATTCGCATCCATAAAGTCAAAGCACAACGGATGCCACAAAAAAACGGCAAACTGTACGACCTTTTGGGAAGAATCAAAGGCTTTTTCAACATCCAGTAATCAACCAAAAAAACAAAGATTTTCGGCTCTGTCAAGCCTTTCCGTATTGCAGCGTTAAAAATTTTTATTCGCTGTAAATTGGCTGTGGTTATGCTGCGGCGGTCAGAATAGCCAAAACAGCCTAAAAGCAGCATTTTCGGGGTGAATTTGCTGGTTTCGAAAGGCTGACGGATTGGGAAAGTTTTGCTAACCCAGGGTTGACGTATAAAATGGCATGAGTGAGTCTTGTAAAATAATGAAATTTTGTGCAGTGAACCTATTGACAATTGCCCAATTGTGCATTATATTTGTGTATGTAATTTATTAAAGCGAGGTTTATACATGGAAAACAACAGCAAACGCAAAGAGCTAACCACCCGTCAAGAAGAAATCCTGGAGTACATCAAGAAGTATTCCAAGGAAAACCGCATGCCGCCTACGGTCCGCGAAATCGGCAACCATTTCGAGATTTCTTCGACGAACGGCGTCCGTTCCATTCTCGCCGCCCTCATCAAGAAGGGCTACATCAACCGCTCCCCCAGACTTAGCCGCGGTATCGAAGTCGTCGACAGCGGCAACAACGAAGGTGCCGAAGCACCGACCAATACCATTGAAATTCCTATCGTGGGCCGCGTCGCTGCCGGTACGCCGATTCTCGCCGTGCAGAACCTCGAAGGCACCGTCACCATCGACCGCGACTTCCTCGCTTGCCGTTCTGACGTCTTTGCGCTCCGCGTCAAGGGCGATTCCATGATCAACGCCGGCATCCTCGATGGCGACCTCATTTTCGCGCGCCAGCAAAAGACGGCCGACCGCGGCGAAATCATCGTTGCCCAGGTCGACAACGAAGCCACCGTCAAGTATTACCACCCCGCCGCAGACCATATCGAACTGCGTCCGGCTAACCCGCGTTACCGCCCGATCATCGTCAAGAAGGACAAGCACTTCTCCATCGCTGGCAAGCTCATCGGCGTCATGCGCAAGGTGAACTAATTATAGACTACGCCGCCCGCGGCGCATCGTCTTCACAAACTCGCTTATAAAAGAAATCCGCCCTCGTTTGAACCGGGAGCGGATTTCATATTTCCGAATAATCGATATTCCGTAGACTGACTATTCACCCATTTCGGCGAGATCTTCTTCAGCTTCCTTCAGGTCGTCTGCGTCCGGTCCGATAATATCGTCATCTTCTTCATCCAGGGAGTCGCCGTCCATGGCACCGAGCTGGTATTCCACCTTGCGGGCTTCCTTGGACTGACCGAGCTTGAGGATAGCGGCGCATTCTTCGCAGAAGCCGAGGTGCTTGTCGACCCAGAATTCCGGAGACACGAGGTTGCGGTTGCAGCGCGTGCACATCTGCGTGGCAGCTTCGCGTTCGAACATCTTGTTCTGTTCTTCGAGTTCCTTGAGAATACGTTCCGTCAGTTCTTCCTGCGTTTCTTCGGCAAGGGACGACTTGTGGCGGATCGCAGAGGTCGGCTTCATGTCAAGGTTCTTGACATCGCTAGACATCTTCTTCTTATTGGAGCGGTCTTCGGATTCGTCGACCTTCACGAACATGATGGTCTTGGAAAGGCGCTTGACACCCTGGAGAAGCACTGCGTAGGCGTAGTCCGGAGCGTTCTTGGACTTCTTTTCGACAACCGGAGTTTCAACAGGCTGTTCGACGTTTTCGACAACTTCGGCCGGCTTGGTGTTCTTTGCCTTGGCAGCCTTCGGAGCCTTGTCAGCCTTGACATCGGGTTTCACTTCGGGCTTTTCGACCTGCTTGGGCTGAGCCTTGGCGGGCTTTGCCGGAACAGGCTTTGCAGCCTTAACCGGAGCGGGCTTCGGAGCGACCTTCTTGGCCGGGGCCTTTGCAGGAGCGGCCTTAGCTGCAGTCTTCTTAGAGTCCTTCGCCTTCGGAGCGGGTTTAGCCGGAGCAGCCTTCTTGGCCGGAGCCTTCGGAGCCGGTTTTGCCGGAGCGGCCTTCTTGGCAGGAGCCTTTGCAGGCTTTGCCGGAGCGGCCTTCTTGGCCGGGGCCTTCGGAGCCGGTTTTGCCGGAGCAGCCTTCTTGGCCGGAGCCTTTGCAGGCTTGGCCGGAGCAGCCTTTTTCACTGCTTTAGCAGGGGCCTTGGCGGGCTTTGCCGGAGCGGCCTTCTTGGCAGGCTTTGCTGCGGGTTTCTTTGCCGGAGCCTTGGACGATACTTTCTTAGAACTCATAGATTACTTCTTTTCCACGATAGTGATGTTAATAATTTTATCATTGGGTTCAATACGGCAAACGACATCTTCGCCTTCGAGAACCTTACCGAACACCGTGTGCTTGCCATCTAGATGGTGCTGCGGCGTCTGCGTGATAAAGAACTGCGAACCGTTCGTATTCGGGCCTCGGTTGGCCATCGAGATAACGCCGGCTTCGTGCTTCAAAGAGCTGATTTCGTCATCGATTGTATAACCGGGGCCGCCCTTGCCGTTACCTTCGGGATCGCCACCCTGGATCATGAATCCGGGAATCACGCGATGGAACGTGAGGCCGTTGTAAAAGCCCTTATTTGCGAGATCAACAAAATTCGCAACCGTGTTGGGAGCGGACTTGAAATCTAGCGAAACCACGATTTTGCCTTCGTGTGTTTCAATAATTGCATCGATTGCCTTAATAGCGGAATAATCCTTGTTGAACACCTTTCCCTGAGCGAATCCAAAACTGAAAAAGCCAAGTACGAGGGCTGTCACAAGGGCAACAAAAACTAGAGGTCTTTTCATATCAACCATGATTGATGGTGCACATCTTTGATTTATATTGTTAATATAGCTTTTTTTGTCAAAGTCCATTGCGCATTTTCTATATTTAGCCCGAAAAATAGCAGGATTCACCCGGTAATTTCACCAGATAATCTTATCGTAATTATGCCGCAAAACGACAACATTAGAAATTTCAGCATTATCGCCCATATCGACCACGGTAAATCGACTCTTGCCGACCGAATGATTGAACTGACCAAGACCGTTTCGAAGAACGAAATGACGAACCAGCTCTTGGACGACATGGACCTTGAACGCGAACGCGGCATTACCATCAAGGCGCACGCCATTCGCATGGTGTACGAAAAAGATGGCAAGGAATACATTCTGAACATGATCGATACACCGGGGCACGTGGACTTCACCTACGAAGTCAGCCGCTCGCTTGCCGCCTGCGAAGGTGCCATTTTGGTGGTGGACGCAAGCCAGGGTATCGAAGCCCAGACGCTTTCGAACCTCTACCTCGCCCTCGAAAACGACCTTGAAATTATCCCGGTGCTCAACAAGGTGGACCTGCCGGGCGCACAGCCAGACCATGTGGCTCAGCTCGTAGGCGACTTGCTCGGTTACGACCCCGACAAGATTCCGCGCATTTCTGCAAAGACTGGCCTAAACGTGGACCAGGTTCTCGACAAAATTGTCGACGAAATCCCGGCCCCCAAGGGCGATACGGGCAATCCGCTCAAGGCTTTGATTTTTGACTCCGTGTACGATTCTTACCGCGGCGTGATCAACTACATCCGAATTGTCGAAGGCACGATCAGGGCCGGCATGAAGATCAAGATGATGAAGACCGGCGCCGAATACATGGTGACAGAAGTCGGAACCTTCAGCATGCGCCGCGACCCGCGCGAAGAACTGACCGAAGGCATGGTGGGTTACGTGCTTGCCAACGTGAAGACGATTAGCGACGTGAAAATCGGCGACACCTTGACCGATTCCGCCAATCCGGCTACCGAACCGCTCCCGGGCTACAAGGATATTCTGCCGATGATCTATTCCGGCATCTACCCCATCAACCCGGAAGACTACAAGGACTTGCGCGAAGCTTTGGAAAAACTCCGCCTGAACGATTCCGCCATCAGCTGGGAACCGGAAACCTCCGAAGCACTCGGCTTCGGTTTCCGCACCGGATTCCTTGGGCTGTTGCATATGGAAATCGTGCAGGAGCGTCTGGATCGCGAATTCAACGTAGACATCATCACGACGGTACCGAACGTGGAATACCACGTGTACATGAGCGACGGCACGATGGTGAAAATCGAAAGCCCCTCCAAGCTCCCCGATGCCAGCCGTTACGACCACATCGAAGAACCTTACGTGAAGGCGCAAATATTCACGCCCAAGGAATTCGTGGGTGCACTCATGACGCTCTGCGAAGAAAAGCGCGGCGAATTCGAGACCATGGAATACCTCGACGAAGAAAAGGTGATCCTCAAGTATAACCTGCCTCTCGCCGAAATCATGTTTGACTTCTACGACCGCCTCAAGTCCGTAAGCCGCGGCTATGCAGGCCTCGACTATGCGCCAAGCGAATACCGCAGAAACAACCTCGTGAAGCTCGACATTCTGTTGAACGGAGACCCGGTGGATGCATTCTCGGTGATTATCCACAAGGACAAGGCCCACACTTATGCCAACGCCATTTGTGTGAAGCTTAAGGACCTTATTCCGCGCCAGCAGTTCGACGTGGCAATTCAAGGTGCCATTGGCGGCAAGATTATTAGCCGTTCGACCGTGAAGGCGGTGCGCAAGGACGTGCTTGCCAAGTGCTACGGCGGTGACATCACCCGTAAGCGCAAACTCCTTGAAAAGCAGAAAGAAGGTAAGAAGCGCATGAAGAGCATCGGCTCTGTTGAAGTGCCGCAGAAGGCGTTCCTCGCCGTACTTTCCCTCTCCGACAACTCCACGAATAACGGGGACTAAGTCCAATGTCCAGACTTTCGAGAAAGGTGAAAAGGCTGCAGCGAAAGAATTCGCAAAGCCATATCTTTCTCTTGTTCCTGTTCTTGTTATTCATTTGCGGAGCAGCCTTTGTCGCACGCCTTTATGCGATTGCGCCTGTCAAGATTATGGATGCGTCGATGACGCCCAAGTTCAAGGAACAATCTATCCATTGGATGTGCAAACTACCGCAATGTCTTTCCAAAATCAAGGAACAGGACATTGTCTGGCTTTCGCTCAAAAGCGGCGAAACCATGGTACGCAGGGTGCTCGCCATGCCGGGCGACTCCATTGAAATCACAGACAAAGGGCGCGTGCGTACGCCGCACCGCAATTACAAGTGGAAGGGCGAAGACGCCTTTATCCAGAGCCAAACGATTTACGTTCCCAAGGCCGGCGACACGCTTTATTTTGACAAATTAAATGAGGTCGAACAAGACTACATTTTGGCCTACCTGCATACGCATGGCGAAAAGATTGCAATCAAGTCGACGCTCTGGCAGGGCGACCGCGAAATCAACATTGACCGCGTGGGAGCCACCAAGATCGCAAACCGCCAGGTAAGCCTTAAGGAAGTCGACTATTTGCCTTGGCAGGACCGTTACCTGATCGAGCTCCAGATTCGTCAAGCCGAGCCGGGCAACGCCCCCATTAAAATCAAGCGCGAACTGTTCCGCCTGAAGCCCGCCAAGCTCGAACTCACTCCCCCGCCCACGTCTTCTGCAGATTCTACCGCCTCCGATTCCATTAAGACCGATTCCGTAAAAGTTGCGCACGTCGATTCCAGCAAAGCAGCAAAATCCGACTCAACTCAGAATGATACAACGAAAAAAGATTCTGCGGTCGCTGCACCTGCAAAGCCTGCCCCTGCAAAAGAAGAACCGGAAAAATACTTGGATGAGCCCTTGAACATGATTGTCATCGAAGAAGACTGC
This sequence comes from Fibrobacter sp. UWOV1, assembly GCF_900142495.1. NCBI lineage: Bacteria > Pseudomonadati > Fibrobacterota > Fibrobacteria > Fibrobacterales > Fibrobacteraceae > Fibrobacter > Fibrobacter sp. UWOV1. Next base: position 120,067 of record NZ_FRBA01000006.1, read on the forward strand.
TATTACATGACATGCATCAAGGGCTCCAGCTGCCCCGATTCCCGCGAACTCGGCTACTTTACGCACAAGGACTTTATCGGGCGCTACCTAGAATGGCCTGACCGAATCAAAGTCAAAGTCATCTACCCCATTCAGCGTTACGCAAATCGCGCTTTGGACTATGCCCTTTCGCTCTTAGCTCCGGAAGAAGAAGAGGAGTGAGGTCGCACCTGCGGTGCTTTGAGGTATGAGGTCTCGGCACTTTTAGCGTATTTACAGTAAATACAAAAAGAACCATAAGGCGTAAAACCTTATGGCTCATTTTTTAAGTTCTGAGCGAAACGGACTCAAAGGAGCTTTAGCTCCGAGCTCATAGCTCAAACCTGTTAAGCAATTAGTCCAGCGAGTGAACCAGGAGACCGTCGCGGAGCTTCGGTTCAAACCAGGTGCTCTTCGGCGGCATGATTTCGCCAGCGTCGGCGATGTTCATCAGCTGATCCAGAGTCGTCGGATACATAGCGAAGGCGCAGGCGCATTCACCGCTATCCACACGCTTCACGAGTTCGCCGAGACCGCGAATGCCACCGACGAAGTCGATGCGCTTTGACGTACGCGGGTCGTCGATATCGAAGAGCGGCTTCAAAATAAGCTTCTGGAGGAGAGCCACGTCGAGGCTGTCCACCGGGCCGAGGTTCTTGAGGTATTCAGCCTTGAAGGTGCAAGCGTACCACTTGCCACCCATATAGAAGTTCACCTGGTTCTGCTTGGCAGGGCTCTGCATCTTGTCGAGGGCAACGATATCGAACACCTTCTTCATTTCGTCCATGAGCTGTTCCGGAGTACGGCCGTTCAGGTCCTTGAGAACGCGGTTGTAGTCAAGGATCTTGAGCTGGGTGCTCGGGAAGAGGATGGCGAGGAAACGGTTGTATTCTTCGTCACCGGTGTTGTTCGGGTTCTGTTCGGCGCGGTAGCTGGCGGCGCGAGCACCGGCGGCGCTCCTGTGGTGACCGTCAGCAATGTAGCTCACCGGAACGGCTTCGAAGGACTTGCGGATGGCTTCGATTTCGGCGTCATCGTCGATAATCCAAACCGTATGGCCGAATCCGTCGCCCTTGCTCACGAAGTCATACACGGGCTTACGCTTGGTCACGGCACCGAACACGTCGAACTGGCCCTGATCGCGGTAGGTCAGGAACACCGGACCGGTGTTGGCGTTGGTGGCGAGCACATGGCGCAAGCGGTCTTCTTCCTTGTCGGCACGGGTCAGTTCGTGCTTCTTGATAATGCCGTTGAAGTAGTCGGCAGCGGGAACGCAGCAGACGAGGCCGTACTGTTCGCGACCGTTCATGGTCTGGCGGTAAACATAGAGGCAAGGCTTCTTGTCGTAAGCGATCACGCCTTCGGCAATCATCTTGTCGAGATTTTCGCGAGCATGCGCATAGACCTTCGGATCGTATGCATCTACGGAATCAGGAAGTTCCAGCTCGGCACGAGTCACGCGCAAGTAGGAATGCGGGAGCCCTTCGGCCATGGCCTTTGCTTCGGCGCGATTCATCACGTCGTACGGGAGGGCGGAAATCGTTTCGGCTTCGGCCGGATTCACCGGGCGCAGCGCCTTGAACGGGTAAATGTGCATCATAGGGTGTTTTCCTTTGTGTGCTGCTTTAATTAAAGCTTCGTCTTCAGCAATCAAGCTCTGGATGTAGCTTGTCTTTGCATCCAGCCACTTTTTCTTGCGATAATTTACAATAAAATAGGCCAGGAAAAAGAAGATTGCACCGCCAATGGCAGCCACAATCGTAATTCCAACCATAAAGGCCGCCAAATGCCCAGCCGCATCGTGCCACAAGTGCGAAATCACGGAAATGCAGTTCTTGAAAGAAAGGCCCTCGAATTCCGAAAGGAAGTCGAAATTGATCTTTTCGGGGTTTAAAATTTTGCATCCGATAGCGTAACCCGTGGGGTAAAAGAATCCGAACTGGGTAAGAGGGTTAGCTACGAAAGAAGCAACAATCCCAGGCACCTTCGGAAGCCTGAACAAGGCGCAAAAGGCAACCGTCAAAATAATCGCGACACCAATCGTGGGCCAGATACCGATAAAAACGCCTGCAGCAACCGACCATGCCACCTTCAGGGCATCCTGGCGCTTGGGGAACATGCGGTTATAATAAATACGACTCAGTCTCTTGTACTTGGACTCGGACTTGTCGATACGCTTATGCTTAAAATGAATCATTGCGGGGGCAAATATAGCAATAGTAGGAAGTAGACAGTAGACAGTCGGCAGAAATATGTAGCTAGTCGTCATCACATTTTCTACATTTAGGTCGATGAAACACTTGATTTCTAAAGAAGGCTTTGAAAAGTTCAAGGCGGAATGGGAACACTTGAAATACGTGGAACGCCCCGCCATGATCAACCAGGTGCAGGCGGCTGCAGCCGAGGGTGACCGCAGCGAAAATGCGGCCTACACGTACGGACGCATGCGCGTGCGCGAAATCGACCGCAGGCTCCGCGAACTGGACCGCATTCTGGACGGCGCGCAGGTAGTGGAATCACAGGCATCTGACGACGGCACAGTCCGCTTTGGCGCAACGGTCAAGATGAAGGACATCAAGACCAAGCGCGAACGCACCTACTCTATCGTGGGCGAAAAGGAAATCGACCCGCTGCAAGGCCGAATCAGCATGAAATCGCCCGTAGGCGAAGCCCTAATGGGCAAAAAACAAGGCGACCAGGTGCAAGTGCAAGCACCCAAAGGCCTGATTACATACGAAATCGTGGAAGTGAAATATTGATGATGTGTAATGTGAATTGTGTAATGTGAAATGAAAATTTTTCCCATTACTCATCACACATTCCACACCACACATTGGTAATTATGTTTATCGATACGCATTGTCATTTGGATTCCTACGAACAGCATTCCGGCGAAGCCGTCGGCAATCTGTTTTCACGCCTCGCCCACGACCCGGACCAAAACATCCAGGCTCCCGAAGCCTATATTCACGTGGCATGCGATCCGGCAGACTTTGCCCGCGCCCAAGAGCTCTCTGAAAAATATCCAAATGTCTACGCCGCTTACGGGATTCATCCGGAATATGTTTTGACGGAAACCGCCGAAGACGAAGCAAAACTGCTTAAATACCTGAAGCACCCCAAGTGTGTCGCCTGTGGCGAATTCGGACTGGATTACCACTACGGTTCAGACACCAAGGCCGAACAGGTCAAGCTTTTCGAGCGCCATCTGGAACTCGGGCTCAAATCGGGCAAGCCGCTGGTTTTGCACCTGCGCGAAGCCGACGACGATGCGCTTGCAGTATTGCGTAATGCCGACCTTCGTGGAAGCAAGATTCATGTACACTGCTTTACGGGCTCGCCTAAATTCTGCGCACAATTGCTGGACCTGAAATACCGCGGGGCAAGCATTTTCGTAGGCTTTACGGGAATCGTGACGTTCAAGAATGCGCAAAACGTGCGCGATGCCGCAGCCCTCGTGCCCATGAACCAGATGCTCCTGGAAACCGACTCCCCCTACATGGCCCCCATCCCATACCGCGGAAAACCCTGCCATTCGGGCTATATTCCCTACATTGCACAGGCACTCGCCCAGGTAAAAGAAATCCCTGTAGAGGAGCTCTACAGGGACTGCCGTGAAAACACTCGCCGTTGTTACGGAATATAACTTTCTCCGACGTAACCTCTTTCGATTACGGGGATTTCCTTTGCAGCCTTTTCTGCGGTTGCAGACGATGCAGGCATATAATGCTGCTGCAAGTATTCGTAAGCCTTCTCGGCCGATAGCGGCTTGCTGAAATAGAAACCCTGAATCAGTTTGCATCCTTCGGACTTCAAGAAGTCGAGCTGTTCTTCGCTTTCGACACCTTCGGCAATCAAGTCAAGATTCAAGGACTTCGCAATGCCAATCACCATGCGGGCAAACGAGGCGTCTTCTTCGTCATCGGTCACGTGGTCAATGAAGGACTTGTCCATCTTGAGCGTATGAATCGGGAACTGCTTGAGGTAAGAAAGGCTACTGTAACCCGTACCGAAGTCATCAATCGAAATCTGGATACCCATTCCCGAAAGAGCCTTCATGATCTTCACCGTCTTTTCGGCTTCGCACACGGCTGTGTATTCGGTAATTTCGAGCTTCAGGTTCTTCGGGTTCAAATGCGTTTCAAGCAACACCTGCTTGATATCGTCGATCATGTTGTCGAGCGCAAACTGCTTTGCCGAGAAGTTCACGGCCACCTGCAAGTCGGTATAGCCCTGGTCGGCCCAGGCCTTAGCCTGCAAGCATGCCATTCTCAAGATCTGGGCGCCCATCGGGATAATGAGGCCCGTTTCTTCGGCAATCGGGATAAATTCTGCCGGCGAAATGAACTTGTTTTCGGATTGGTTCCAACGGACAAGCGCCTCGAAGGCTGCCACGCGGTTTCCGTTAGAAACATCGACAATCGGCTGGTAGAACAGCACAAATTCACGCGCCTGGAGAGCCCTGCGGATGTCAAATTCGAGCTTGTAGAGCTTCATGGCCTTTTCACGGATGCCACCGCTAAAGAACTGGATTCCGCCATGGGCCACGCTCTTCTTCATTTCACGAAGGCTCGAGGTGACGTTCGCCATGATATCTTCGACGCAGTCTACTTCACGGTTGAGGGCCACCGCCATCGAAACGCCGATATAAAGTTCGCGGCCTTCCAACTGGATAGGCTGCTTTACCGCATTATGGATTCTACGGACTATGGACTTGATATCGTTATCGTCGTTATTGAACTGGATATCGTGCAAAACGATTGCAAAGACATCCGGACCGATACGGGCAATGGTGTCTCCGGTACGGCACTGCGCCTTAATACGGTCAGCGACAATGCGCAAAACGCTGTCGCCTACATTAATGGAATAAGATGTATTGATCGCTCCAAAACGGTCAATGTCCAGAAGGGCCACCGCAAACAGGTAATCGGGTCTCTTGAGAGCCATGTCGACATCGACCTTGAGCTTTTCAAGGAAGAACTTGCGGTTATAGACACCCGTCAGGGCGTCTTGATAGGCGTAATAGTAATTCTGCTTGGCCTGGGCCTGCTTGTCGGAATTTTCGTCGAGGGAACCCACAATGCGAATGGGGTGACCGTCTTCGTTCAGCTGCACGTGGCCCGAAAGCATCAAGCGGCCTTCGCCGGACTTGGCCTTCAACAAATTGATCATCATGCTGAACTTTTCGCCATTTTCAAGGGCGACCTGCAGAGCCTTCTTGAACTGGAGCCAGTCGCTTTCGACAATGCGTTCCTTGAGCAGGTCAAAGGAATCGAGCATAGTGCTTGCTTCGGCCTGCAAAAGCTTGATTGCGCGGTGTGACCAGTAGACTTTTCCGGTAATGACGTCAAAAGTCCAAAATCCGCTGGCGGAAATATCGACCATCATCTGGAACAGTTCGTCTCGTTCCATGAGGTCTTTCTTGAAATCACGGATAGGTACCGGATCGGCTGCCGGAGGGGCGATATTGACATCTTCGCGCATGCGCTTGCGGTTGCCAATAACCGGGAAACGATACAAAACAGCCACTATGACCAGGAAAAAGTCGGCAAGAATATAAGGGACCGCCCAAATTAGACGCTCCTTACCCGATAGAATTTCTGGAATGAATGCTGCAAAAAAAACACTTGCTATTACCAGCAAGAACCGTAACACCACTTTTTCGTCAAATAATCTCATTTACCCAATCCGTATGGGCATAATATATAAATAAATTTTAACAGTGTGACTAAAAATTTTATGTTTTTTTTAATAGTTGACAATTACACGACAACAAAAAACGGACCCTGCGGATCCGTTTTAATAGTGCCAAAGGGACTCGAACCCTTGTTACCGGCGTGAGAGGCCAGTGTCCTAGACCACTAGACGATGGCACCGAATGCTATTTGGTGTGCCGAAACAGCGACGCCAAATATAGCAAACCACCAATTTTCTGTCTAGTCTCTGTAGTAGAGGTCGAGATTGCTTTCTACAGCGGTCGAATTTTCGAGGTTGTTCACAAAATCATTGAACAAGCTCATAGCGACGTAGCTGCTGGTATTTGCAATTTCGGTCTTCACGGCTTCCTTAACGGAGGCTTCTTCAGGAACCTTCTTGGAGACGACCTTGACCATCACGGCACCGTTTTCGGTAGCGACGGCAGAGCTCCATTCGCCTTCCTTGGTATTTTCGAGAATCTTGGAAATTCGGTTGCTGCCATAGCCGAAGCCCGGCACGTAGCCGTCGACAGAGGCGGTCACATGCTCCATATTCACCTTTTCAATCTTGTTTGCGGCAACAGCTGCAGAATCGGCGGCGCTATCAGCCGGAGCCCAGGCCTTCACCTTGTCGGCAACGGAAGCGAGGTAAGCTTCAGCAGCGGCAGCGGCCTTGTTGCGGAGAAGCGTATTCTTGATGCTGTTGAAGTACAGGTCAACGCTGCGTTCACCAGCCTTGAGTTCCTTGACCTTTTCAGCAACCACGACCCACTTGTTGTTCTTCAAGATCGGAGAAACCTTGCTAGCTTCGTCCGGGAGGTTTTCGTTCGGCCAGGCATAAGCGGCAAGCCCCTTCAGGTAACCGACACCTTCGATATTGTCGCCACGAGAAATCCAGTTAGAAGTGTGAACATCGAGGTTCAGTTCCTTGGCAGCATCGGCAAAAGTCTTGCCAGCATCGACAGAAGCCTTCACCTTGGTGAGAATGCCTTCGAGGCTATCGATTGTTTCAGAAGAAGCGTTCACGACGAGAAGGATATGTGCGACCTTCACGAGATCAGCACCGGTAGAATCCTTGGACTTGCCGAGGCTCTTGATGATGTGGTAGCCAAAGCGGGTACGAACCGGTTCGGAAACGGCACCGGAATCGAGACCGAAAGCGACATCTTCGAATTCCTTGACATAGACACCACGACCCACATAGTCGTCGCTCAAGACGCCGCCCTTTTCAGCAGTGGATGCATCTTCGGAAGAAATACGGGCCATGTCTTCGAACGTGGTAGTCGAAGAGGAATCGGTCAGCTGGTAATAAAGCGTCATGGCATATTCGCGAATGCGCGCGTCATCGCCAGCAGTAGCTTCGACCGGGAGGTATGCAAATTCAAACTGGGCCATGTCCTTCTTGACAAAGAAGCTGTCGCGATGGGCATTGAAGTAGCCAGCGACCATCACGCTGTCCACGGCATTTTCGTCAGCCTTGAAATCTACACCGTTGACAACCGCCACCTGCAGTTCGTAGTCGGTCATGCGACGGTTGACATTCCAGTTCGCTTCGAGAGACGTCGGGTGTACAGAAGCGCCGACCAGCACTTGCAGTTGGCGAGCCGGAATCGTGTTAACCTTCAGGTCTTCTTCGAGCTGAAGCATCACACCCCAGCGGAAAGCTTCGGGAGTCTTGAGCCAAGCGTCGTATTCTTCCTTATTGAAGGTCGAATCCGTGAGGAACTTCGGCAGACTGGCGATATAAGCCTGAGAACGCTGCATCAGGTCTTCCTGGCTCGTAGCCTGCTGCTGGATCATGTACAGGTAGCGCTGGGCTTCCTGGACCAGACGGGCGCGAACGGCATCCGGATTGCGGCTGAATTCGGATTCGAGTTCGGCGACCGACGCGCTCAGTTCGGCTTTTTCGAACTGTTCGTTCAAGAGAATCTGGCGAACAAAGCTACGGAAGACTTCGCTACGCAGCTGGTTGTACTGTTCGTCCTCGAGGTGCTGGCCCTGGTATTGGTTTTGCACGATGTTCTTGATACGGGAGTCGAACTCGGCATAAGTAATCTTCTTGTCGTTTACAACGCCGACCGGATAGCTGTGTCCTTGGTTCGGGACACGGTCCATGGCCAAAAGGCCCACCACGATACCCGCGGCAAAGATAACGATAATCCACTTGGCTTTTTCATTAATCCACGTTAACATAGAGTAGACTCCATAGAAATTTTTGTCGGGCAAAATGTAGCAAAAAAAATCTATTACTTTTATTTTGCATTCAAATAATGCCGAAATAGCCGTTTTTTTCTATCTATATACACCGAAAAAAACAAAGTTTAGTCAACGGAGTTCGGTCATGTACGACATTTTGGTTCTGGGAGCAGGAATTTCTGGCTTGAGTGCAGCACTCCATGCCGCAGAAAAAGGCTTTTCGGTTGTTATTCTCACTAAGGGTGCGAAACCGGACGGCTCATCGAACTACGCTCAAGGCGGAATCGCGACCGTTACCGAAAAAACAGACAAGTTCAAGTTCCATATTGACGACACGCTGGAAGCTGGTGCAGGCCTTTGCAAGAAAGAACCCGTGAACATTCTGACCAAGAGCGGCCCAGATACCATTCGCCAGCTGGTCAAGTGGGGCGTGCAGTTCACCCCCTCGCCCGCCGACAAGACACAATTTGACTTGCACTTGGAAGGCGGCCACAGCCACCACCGTATTTTGCACGCCGCAGACCTCACCGGTAAAGAGATTATGCGCGCCCTGCTTTGCGAACTGCACAAGCACAAGAACATTCACTACATTGAAAACTGCTACATCAAGGACTTGATTTGCAAGGGCGAAGGCAAGAACAAGCGCTGCATCGGTGCCAAGATTATTCACCAGAAGACGGGCATTGTCGAAGACCTTTACGCAAAGGCTTCTATCCTTTCTACTGGCGGTGCCGGTCGTATCTGGCAGTACACGGTTTGCCCGCATGACAGCTGCGGCGACGGTATGGCGATTGCTGCCCGCGCAGGGGCCGCGCTGCAAGACATTGAATTCATGCAGTTCCACCCCACGAGTCTTTACGCTCCGAACCTCAAGAAGCCGTTCCTGATTTCGGAAGCAGTGCGTGGCTTTGGCGGAATCTTGAAAAACGACAAGGGCGAAGAATTCATGAACCAAGTGCACCCGCTGCACTCCCTTGCACCGCGCGACATTGTGGCCCGCGCCATTCATAGCGAAATGCAGCGCTTGGGCAAGCCCAACATGTTTATTGACTTGAGCGGTCGCACGCCGAAAGACATCAAGAGCCATTTCCCGAACATTTACGCGAAGTGCCTCGAGGCAGGAATTGACATTACCAAGCAGTGGATTCCGGTGGTGCCGGCCGCACATTACATGTGCGGAGGCGTACTGGTCGACACATGGTCACGCACCGAGATTAAGGGCCTGTACGCCTGCGGCGAAGTCGCCGCTACCGGCGTCCACGGCGCAAACCGTCTGGCTTCGAACTCGCTTCTGGAAAGCGTCGTCTTCGCCATCCGCGCTGTCGACAACATTAGCGAAAGCGGTCTCCTGAAAGAAAAGATTGCTACAAGCAAGTCGAGCAAGAAAGAAAAGGTTTCGTTCACCAAGTCCGCCTACTGGCGCAAGCGCAAGAAGATTCTGCAGGACATGATGTGGACGCATTGCGGAATCGTGCGCACGGTTGCCGGGCTCAATCAGGGGCTCAAGGTTGTCGAAGAACTTGAAAAAGATGTCAACACCGCCATCAAGAACAAGGAAACCGAAAACCTGTACTTCATTGAATTCCTGAATGCATTGCAGGTATCGAAGATGATTCTGATTGCAGCACTCCACCGCAAGGAATCTCGCGGACTCCACTACATTCTGGATTATCCGAATCTGGACCCGAAGACGAAACACCATACGATTTACTTAAAGTAGGAAGTAGACAGTAGACAGTAGACAGTAGACAGTAGACAGTAGACAGTTGGAAGTTGGACGTGGAAGGAAAAAGCGCAAAACCTTCAAAGATTGGCGGGTACACACCGACGCAGGAACTGGGTTCCGGCGCCATGGGTCAGCTGTGGCTTTGCCATGACAAGTCGCTCGACCGCATGGTCGTGGTCAAGCAAATGCAACAGGACATCGAAGACAACGATGTCAATGTCCGCCGCTTTATGCAAGAAGGCAATATCCTTGCGCACCTAAACCACCCGGCCATTACCAAGCCCTACGCCCTTTGGAAAGAAAAAGACGGCAAGCTTTCGCTGTCCATGGAATTCGTGCACGGGCTCACGCTTCGTCAGATTCTTGACAAAGTAAAACAGCCGCCTCTGTGGGTTGTTCTGAACATTTTGCACGAAATCCTTTGTGCCTTGGGCGAAGCTCACCGCAAGGGAATCGTCCACCGCGACATCAAGCCCGCCAACATCATGGTCGATAACGACGGGCGAATCCATTTGCTCGATTTCGGCATCGCGCATACGGAATCTCCGCTCAAGTTCAACAAGGGCGAAGACGCCGAACGATTAACGCAAACGGGCGCCATTCTCGGTACCGTCACTTACATGAGCCCCGAACAGACTGTCGGCGAAGAAGCCACTCCAGCATCCGACCTGTTTGCCGTAGGCATTATCGCAAGCGAAATGCTCATGGGCCAAAACATTTTCCGCGGCACGAACTTTAGCGACACGCTCCAGAGAATCCAGAAGCTCCGCGTCACCGAAAAGGCTTTTGACAAGGAACTCCCCCGCCGCTTAAAGAAATTGATCGCAAAGATGCTGAACAAGGATCCGCACAAGCGTCCGCTCACCGCATTCGATGCTGCCGAGCAAATTTCGCTTGTCATGCGCAATTACCCACGCGATATGGTTCCGTACATGGCCATGTGGATTTACGCCATCAAGGATTCTATCAAGCAGAAAACCGACTCAATCGACGAAACGCTTTTCACCGAACCCCCGATTTATCCGACGCATATCAAGTTTCACTTTTTCAAGGGACTTGGCATCGGCGCTATCATTGGCTTTTTAATTTGTTTTATCATTACACGTTTTATTTAGGCAAACTTTTTTTAGAAAACAAATTCCATGAACGCAATAGACATTGTCTGCCTCATCATCATTCTTTTTCTCATGTTGCTCGGTTTATGGCACGGATTTTTCCGCGGGATATTCCGACTGATTGCCTGGGCCGCAGGCATTGTGGGCGCCTATTTTGCATGCGACTTGCTTTCTGACTTTGTTTCAAACACGTTGCAGGCAAGCGCATTTTCGACAAAGCTCGTTTGCATGTGCATCGGATTCCTGGTTCCGTTCCTGCTGTTCCTGTTTGTAGGGCGATTCCTCCAGCACATTACCGAAAACACGACTGTCGGTAAAGCCGACCGGATTCTCGGAGGAATTTTCGGAGTCATCAAGGCATTGCTCATTTGCTTTGTGCTGCTGACGATTTTGCACCTGTTCCCCTTTGGCGGAATTATTCCCGAAACCCGCGACACCGCGTTCGCTTACGACGCCTACAAGGCATCTCTTGAATTGATGGGTTATTCTTCGAAGCCGGTGAACTTGCTCGATGTCGCCGAAAAGAAAGCCAACGAAATCACCAAGTCCATTACGGACAAGGCCGCCGAAAAGGCATCCGAAGCAGCCAAGGATGCCGCAGACAAGGCAACCGAAGTTGTCAAAGAAACGGCCAAGGATGCCGCCGACAAGGCAGCCGAAGTCGCCAAGGAATCGGTCAAGGACGCCGTCGACTCGCTCAAGAGCACCGCTAAAGAAGCAAAAGAAGCCGCTAAATAGCCGTCTTATTTTGTTGCGTACTTACGCGCTTCTTTAATAATATCGTCTTCGCCGTCGACATGATGATTACGCATCACGAACTTGCCGTTACAAATCACGGAATGGATGGCACTAGAATCGCCCGCATACACCCAGTTACTCACCAAGTTGTAATTGGGCACAAGGCGTTCATTCTTCAAGTCTAGCAACAAGGCGTCAGCCAAGAAATCGTCGGCAATCAGGCCCGCCGGGATTCCATAGGCAAGCGCCGTATTCGACGTCGCCATTTCGAAAGCCTCTACCGCAGGCAACGCCTCGGCGTTACCGCCCTTGCGTTCCACCTTTGCCAAAAGCGAAATCAGCTTCATTTCTTCGTGCATGTCGAGGTTGTTGTTCGACGACGCGCCATCGGTACCAAGCCCGACAAGAGTACCGCTATCCAAAAGCGCATTCACCTTCGGAATTCCGCTGCCGAGTTTCAAGTTCGAACACGGATTCAGTATCGCCGCCGATTCCGATTCCGCCATCAAGGACATTTCATATTCGTTCAGGTGAACGCAATGCGCAGCCACAAAGTTTTCGCCCAGAATTCCCCACTTGTCAAGGAGTTCTACGGGAGTACAGCCATACTGCTTTTGACAGTCCTTGACTTCCTTGAGCGTTTCAGAAAGGTGTGTATGCAGAATGTAGTTTTCTTCGCGTGCCACCTTCGCGCAGCGCCTAAAAATTTTTTCGCCAACGGTGTAAATGGAATGCGGCATAACGGCAAGCTTGACGCGGTCCGATTCAAGGCGGTGATCTTGCAGGAACTTGAAATTTTCTTCAATATGTTCGGGCGTATCCAAGTTTTCTGCTATCGTTACGCCAATAGAGGCTCGAATTCCCATTTCCTTCACCACCTTCATGGTGACTTCGCGACGCCAGTACATGTCCGAAAAAAAGACGGTTCCGGACTTGATCATTTCAAGCACGGCAAGGCGCGTTCCGATTTCGATATCCTTCGCCGTAAGTTTCGCCTCGAAAGGCCAGATGTATTCCGTGAGCCATTTCTGGAGAGGCATATCGTCGGCATAGCCACGCAAAAGTGTCATGGCGGCATGAGTGTGGCCATTGTAGAACGGTGGCACTATGGCAAGCCCATCGCACTTGACAATTTCGGCATTCTCGTAATCGCGCTTGGAAAGTTCACGACCAACCTTGGCAAATTTCTTGCCCGAAATCAAAATATCCTGTTTTTTTCCTTGAAAAAGCACAGATTGGAGTATCGTTTTTGCCATAATTTTCACTCATGAAACTGATTTACACGAAAAGTAGAATATTTCGGGAGCGTTTTTAGCGGTTTTAGTATATAATTATGGTATGAAGATGGACGAACTGGAAACTCTCCCTATTTCAAGAGCCCAATTTCAGAAATTGGACATTTTCAAGAACGTCGCTTTTGAAAGCCTCGCCGGTTATCTTCTCGGCTGCAAAACCATTACCGTGGAACCGGGAACATTGCTCATCGACCCGAATCAACCCAAGCGCCGGTTGCTGATTTTGCTTGACGGCCTGCTCCAAGTCGTCATGAAATCCCAAGGAGGCTCTTTTTCGGACAATATTCTTCCTGGGCACTGCGCAGGCGAAATGTCCATATTCGACAACGTTAAGCCCAGCGCCCAAGTCTTTGCAAAAGAGAAAAGCACGCTTCTCGTGATTGATGCAGGCACCGCACTAGCCATGCTTAACGCATCGCACGACTTGTGCCTCAACTTCTTGCAACTGCTAAGCAGCAGACTTCGCAACAACAACAAAGTCGTCTGCGAAGAAGAATACCACATTCGCTGTATCGAAGAAAATGCGAAGGCGGATTCCCTGACCGGACTTCACAACCGTCGATGGCTCGAAGAGATGTACACCCGCGAACTCAAGCGCAGTAACGAAGGCGATTTTCACCTTTCGGCATTCATGCTCGACATCGACCACTTCAAGAATATCAACGACACCTTCGGGCATATCGCCGGAGACCAGGTGCTCATTGCCATCGCCAAATGCATTACGAATTGCCTAAGGCCCTCGGACATGCCAGTGCGTTACGGCGGCGAAGAATTCACAGTGTTTCTACCGAATACAACTAGCGAAAACGCTAAAATCATCGCAGAACGACTGCGTTCCTGTGTCGAAAAAATGCAAATAGCGCTCTCTTCGGGCGAGGTCATCTCCGTTACCGTAAGCGTGGGCTTTACCGAAAGGCAGCAAGGGGATACCGTAGAATCAATCATCAAGCGCGCCGATGACGCCTTGTACTACGCCAAAGAATCCGGGCGCAACCGCGTATGCCTGAACCTTGGCGAAGACTCCATGTTTTTGTTTTAAAAACAGGTCGGGCGCTAACGCGCCCTTTCAGGTATGAGGTCGTTCGCCTACGGCTCACTTTGAGGTATTATTTTTTCTCAAAGCGAGTGAAACGAGCGTCCTCAAAGCAAAGCGAGCTCATAGCTCACTGCTCTAAAGACGCTTCAACACGGCAGCGGCGTGGTGGATAAAGCCTTCTTCGGTAGCAACGGCGGCAATCGCCTTCGCATTCTTCTTGATAGCCTTTTCACTGTAGCGGATAATGCTCATGCGCTTGAGGAAGTCGTAGACACCGAGCGGGCTGAAGAAACGGCCCGTGCCGTTAGTAGGCAGCACATGGTTCGGGCCAGCAAAGTAGTCACCCACTGGCTCGGAGGACCACGGGCCGATAAATACGGCGCCAGCGTTCTCGATTTGAGCGGCCATCGATTCGGCTTCGGCGGTCATCACTTCCAAGTGTTCCGGAGCAATGCGGTTCGCGATTTCAACACCGTCGAACCAGTCCTTCACCACCAAAATGCGGCCGAAGTTGCCGAGCACCTTTTCGAGAAGTTCCTTCTTCGGGGAATTTTCGACCTGCACATCGACGCAGGCAGAAATCATCTGGGCGGTTTCCATATTGTCGGTAATGCAAATGGCAGCTTCGAAACCGGAACCGTGTTCGGCCTGGCTCAAAAGGTCGGCAGCAACAAAGTCCGGATCGCAGGTATTGTCGGCCATCACGAGCACTTCGCTGGGGCCTGCCACCATGTCGATGTCCACGACGCCGAAGACTTCTTTCTTGGCGATAGCGGCAAACACGTTACCCGGGCCAACAATCTTGTCGACGCGTTCCACAACCGTCTTGCCCTTGGCATCCTTGGCACCGTATGCAAGCAGGCCAATCGCTTGAGCGCCACCGATGTGGTAGACTTCTTCAATGCCGAGTTCCTGCAGCACGAATGCCACAGCACGGTTGATTTCGCCCTTGATCGGGGTCACCACCACGATGTCCTGCACGCCGGCAACGAGGGCCGGAACTGCATTCATAATCACGGTGCTCGGGTAAATGCCCGCACCACCCGGCACATAGAGGCCCACACGCTTCATGGGGCGAATGCGCTGACCGAGGACTACTCCATCGGCCCCTTCCATAAGCCAGGATTCTTCCATCTGGTTCTTGTGGAAATCACGCACGTTCTTGATGGCTTGCTTCAAGGCCTTCTGCAGTTCCTTGGGGCACTTGGCGGCAGACTTTGCAATGGCGGATGCCGGCACGCGGATGTTCTTGCCCTTGAGGCCATCGAACTTCTGGGCGTATTCCGTCGCCTTGGCGATGCCGCCCTTCTTGATGTCGGCAAGGATCTGCATTACCTTGTCGTGAATTTCCTTGGACGGGGCTACTTCACGCCCGCAGATGCGTTCGATTTCAGCAGATTTCGGAGTAACTTTTACGATTTGCATGAATTATTTCTTCCTTGATACACCGGCAAGATTGCGGACCTTGCGGGCAGTCAATTTTTTCGTTTTCGTCGGAGCAGGTTCTTCCTTGGCTACAGGCACGACAGGCTTCACGTCCAAATGCTTGTAAGCACCTTCAATCACCTTTTCATCGACAAGAATCTTGTAGGTCAGGCCGTCAACGAATGCCATCCAAGACGCTTCGATAATGTTGCTCGAAACACCGACCACATTCCAGTATCCCTTCTCGTCGCCAAAGGTCGTCCACACGCGAACCGTTGCGTCAGAAGCCACCTTGGAACCAAGCACGCGTACCTTATAGTCGTCGAGCTTGACCTTCGCCATATTCGGGAAGAACGGGAGCAAAGCCTTACGGAGGGCTGCATCCAAAGCGTTCACCGGGCCGTCGCCTTCACTCACCTGATGGCTGATCTTGTCGCCAATCTGGAGTTTTACAGTCGCCTGCGAAACAGACACGCCCTGCGGAGTCTTGTCTTCAATGACTCGGTAGTTCAGCACCTTGAACGGTTCCTTGACCATGCCCAAGTGGCGGTACACAAGCATCTTGAAGCTCGCTTCGGCACTGTCAAAATGCCAGCCGGCGTTTTCGCGTTCCTTGATTAAAGAAAGCAGACTTGCCACCACCGGGTCCTTCTTGTCGATACCTGGCTTAATGGCCTTGAGTTTTTCGACCACCAGAGAACCGCCCGCCTGGTCGCTCGTCACAAACACGCGATCGTTACCGACGGCATGCGGGTCGATGTGTTCAAAGCTGCGAGACACCTTCATCACGCCATCGATATGGGCTCCACCCTTATGGGCAAAGGCGGCATCACCCACATACGGAGCATGCGGGTCGCTCGGCAAATTCACGATCTGGTCAATGTTTCCGCTCAGCTGGCGAAGTCTTGCAATCTTTTTCGCTGCAAAGAACTTGGCTCCCATCTTGAAGTGCAAATCGGCAGCGATAGTCGTAAGGTTCGCGTTACCGCAACGTTCACCAAAACCGTTCACCACGCCCTGCACCATGACGGCACCGTTCTTTACAGCATAAATGCTGTTGCACACGCCAAGGCCAGAATCATCGTGAACATGGATTCCGATAGGAGTCGAGATACGCTTCTTGACATCCTTGACAATTTCTTCAAGTTCCCACGGCATGGTTCCGCCATTGGTATCGCAAAGCACGATATAGTCGGCATGGCCCTTTTCTGCGGCGCGCAAGGTTTCCATGGCATACTCGGGATTAGCCTTGTAGCCATCGAAGAAGTGTTCTGCATCGTAAATGACTTCTTCGGAGTTTTCCTTGAGGTATGCGACAGAAGATTCGATCATGTCGAGGTTTTCTTCGAGCGTCGTGCGAATCACGTCTGTCACATGCAGGTCCCAGCTCTTGCCAAAAATGGTCTTGACCGGGGCACCCGACTTCACAAGAGCCTGCAGCAGCGGGTCCTTTTCGGGAATCGTTCCGGGACGGCGCGTAGAACCGAACGCAGCAATCTTCGCATGCTTCAGCTTAACTTCCTTAATCTTCTGGAAGAATTCTTCGTCGGTCGGGTTACTCGGATTGGGCCAGCCACCTTCGATATAGTCAAAACCGAAATGGTCCAAAAGGCGTGCAATCTGCAACTTGTCCGCTAAAGACAAACTGATTCTGCGATCCTGGTTACCATCGCGTAGGGTCGTGTCGTAGAGAAAAACTTTCATGAGTCGTAATTACTTTTTCTTTTTGTCTTTGCCGTAATAGCTGTACTTACCATAACCATAGCTGCCGTAGCCATAGCCATGACCATCGGATTCGCAATGGTTCATCACGAACGCGCGAGGCTTGCCTTCGCAGCAACGGTCGAGTTTCATCATGGATTCCTTGATCTGATCCATGGAATGCTTGCCGTAATGGAGCACGAACAAGGCGAAGTCCACAATGGGGTAAATGAGTTCGGAATCGGTGACGAGTTCTAGAGGAGGCGTATCCACGATAATGATATCGAACTTGGACTTGGCCTCTTCCAAAAGGTTTTTGAAGGTTTCGCCGCGCAAGAGTTCACTCGGCGACACATCGGTCTTACCGGCACCAAGCACATACAGGTTCTTGGTAATGGAATCGGCCACAGCGTTATCCAAGGAGCACTTGCCTTCGAGTACATCGCCCAAGCCCTGCTTGCGGTGGCTATATACCACGCCGCGACGCATGTCGGCATCGATGAGCAAGGTCTTCTTGCCAGAGCCCGCAAAAAGGGCAGAAACGTTCTTGGAAACAAAGGACTTGCCCACGCCCGGAATCATGCCCGTCACCATCATGACGCGCAAATCGTTCGTTGCAAATTCAATAGCCGTATAAAGAGAACGAAGCGCTTCGCTTGACGGCGAATCTGGGTCGTCTTCGACCAGGGGCTTTGTATTCTTGCCCTTGTTGCGCTTGAGGAGAATCGCGTTTTCGGCCTTCGGAATCTTGGCGTAGACGCTAATGCCGGTTTCACGTTCAATTTCAAGAGAACTGCGTACACCTCGCTTGGTCATCTGCAACAGGTAAATCAGCAAGGCACCCAAAAGGAACGCTCCGCCAACGCAACCGGCAAAGATAACCTTCTTGTTCGGCTTGCTGGGCTTGCGTTCGATCTGGGCGTAGTCCACAATACGCACGTTACCCACTTCACCGGCGCGCACCACGCGGAGCTGCTGAATGTTGTTAAGCATTGCCGTATACTGGGCGTTGTTCACGGCCACTTCTTCTTGCAAGCTCATCACGTCTTGCTGGGTACGCGGCATATTTTCGGCAGACTTCTTCAAACGGGAAAGTTCAGAACGCAAGCGGCTCTGCTGTTGCATAATAGTCTGGACAGCCGGGTGTTCTTCCTTGAACAAGCGCGTTGCTTCCTGACGTTGCTGCTCCAATTCCAAAACCTGCTTTTCCAATTCCGTGACCTTTTCCAAGTGAACCCTGGTTTCACCCGTCATGTCCACAGAACCAATTTTCAAGCGGTAGTCTGCCAGCTTCTTTTCGGCCGTATCAAGCTTAGCCTTCACGCCCGGAAGCTGTTCTTCCAGGAATTCCAAAGTCTTTTCAGCTTCGGCACTACGCATTTCCACATTCTGGCGCAGATAAATATTTGCGATCGTATTCAAGACAGAAGCGGCCTTGTCGGCGTATCGATCCGTATAGGACACTCCTATGATACCCGTCTGCTTGCCCTTTTCGGCCACATCGAGTTTTTTGACCAAGGCTCGGACTGCATCTAGCGGTTCGGACTGAACAAGAACAAACCGCTGACCAGGTCTTGCTAGCAAATGTTTAACATGAACTCTAAGAGTATCTCCACCATAGGGAGCTGATAGCGACTCGCCCACCTTGCCCTGCAAAAGCTTAACGCCTTCGGGAGTATAAACGGCAAATTCATTGTCGCCGACAACCTCGGCAGTCCACTTTTCAATGCGGGCAATTTCAGGAATGTAAAGGTCTTCAAGGTCCATGCGGCCTTCCTGATGGAGCAAGCGGTCGATGGCGCCCTTCGGGTAAGCGTTAAAGCATAGACGTTCCTGTTCGACCACATAGTTCAATACCATGCGACTCTTCAAAAGTTCGATTTCGGCTTCTGCAGGAGAGGCAACGTCCAAAAGGGCCCCCATTTCGCCCATGGCCTTCCCAGCCTTGTTGCCCTTCACGTCAATCTGTAAAAGGGCATCGCTCGTAAACTGCGGACGCATCCAGTTCGAAGCCAGGAAACCTGCCGCGCAGCCGAGAACAATACAAAAAGCCAAAAACAGCTTATGCTTCAAAAGCAAACCTAAGACTTCGAGGATATCGATTTCGTCTTCATCCTTATGGTTTGCTGAAGAAGTAGAGCCTATAGAATTATACTGATTATTCAGTTCCATTTTCATCCTTTCTTGATCTTCATTTACAAAAATAGAAAAAGAGGCCGCAGAGCATGTCCGCGACCTCTTTGTATAAGCTAGAAAAGCTTTATTTCTTCTTAGCGTTCTTCTTTGCCGGAGCCTTCTTTGCAGAAGACTTGCAGAACTTCACATAGGCAGCGAGCGTGTCGCAGAACACTTCGTCCGGGGTGTTGTCGCCGTTGATGCGGCTGATGATGGACTTGCTGTACTTGCCGAGAACCTTGGCGGTAGATTCCTTGTAAACCTTGAGACGGTTCTTGATCACGGCTTCGTCGGCGTCGTCCTTACGGCCTTCGATTTTCGCGCGGTTGAGGAGGCGGGCCACGATGGTCTTTTCGTCCTTGATGTCGAGCACGAAGATGTGCTTCACGTCGACCACGGATTCAATGAGCTTGACCTGGGCAACCGTGCGAGGAATACCGTCGAGAAGGAGAGTATCCTTATCCGGGTTCACCTTGTTGGTGTTGATGAGGCCTTCGATGAAGCGGCCGAAAATTTCGACAGTGGCTTCGTCCGGAACCAAGAGGCCCTTGCTGGAATAAGAAGCGAGAAGCTTGCCGGATTCGCTGGAAGGAGCAATGCCACGGAAGATATCGCCCGTGGAAATGTGCTTGAGAGACGTAGTAGCAGCGAGCTTTGCGCCGACGGTACCCTTGCCGGAACCCGGTGCGCCAAAGATAAGAACTGCAGGAATTTTAGCCATTGTATAACCTCTTGGGTTTGATTGTTGAATTTTTTCGCGGGTAAATATAAAAAATGTGTAATGTGTGATGTGGAATGAGAAATTAATCATTACACATTTCACACTTCACATTTCACATTGCTATTAACTCGGTAACGCCTCGGATGTGAACTTGAGCTTGTTGTTTTCGACATCGATGGAGATAGTCGAGAAATCCTTGTAGATTCCAAGGAGCAAGCCTTCGGCAATTTCGTCTTCCACCAGGTTCTGTATCGAGCGGCGAATCGGACGCGCACCGAGAGCGGAATCGTAGTTGTGAGACACGATGAATTCCTTGGCCGCTTCAGAAACTTCCAAGAGTATTCCGCGTTCGGACAAGTTCTTCTGCAAGAAGGTCAGCTGAATGTCTACGACAGAAGACAGGTCCTTCTTGGTCAGCGGACGGAACACAATCTGCTCGTCCACACGGTTCAAGAATTCCGGCGAGAACACGCGCTTGACTTCTTCGCGGATGGCGGTTTCCATACGTTCGTAGTCATCGGTCTCCCCCATCTTGGTGAATCCCATGCCGCTGCTGTGGCGCACTTCGCGAGCGCCAGCGTTACTCGTCATGATGATGATGGTGTTCTTGAAGTTGATTTTGCGGCCGTAGCTATCCGTAAGGATACCGTCATCCAAAATTTGCAGGAGCAAGTTGTAGATATCCGGGTGAGCCTTTTCGATTTCGTCGAGGAGTACCACGCAGTAGGGACGCTTGCGCACCTTTTCGCTGAGCTGTCCACCGCTATCTTCAAAGCCTACGTATCCCGGAGGCGCACCAATCAGGCGGCTCACGCTATGCTTTTCCATGTATTCGCTCATGTCGATACGAATCATGGATTCTTCGCTACCAAACAAGCATTGGCTTAGGACCTTCGCAAGCTCGGTCTTACCGACACCCGTAGGGCCAAGGAACAAGAAACTGCCCATGGGGCGTTTTGCGCTGCGAATACCGGCACGGGTTCGGCGGATGGCCTTCACCACGGCATCTACAGCCTGGTCCTGGCCAATCACGCGTTCCTTGATTTCGTCACCGAGCTTCAGGAGTTTCTGTGTTTCTTCACCAGCGAGGCGGCTGATAGGAATACCTGTCATCTTGCTGATGCAGTCGCGGATTTCGTTTTCGTCTACCACCGGCAAGTCTGCCGAGTCTTCCTTATTCAAGGCTTCGCGGCGTTCGGCGATGCGGTTCGTCAATTCTTCAATCTTGTCGCGGAGGGTTGCAGCCGTTTCGTACTGCTGGTCGGCAATGGCCTCTTCTTTCTTTTGCATGGTCGCGGCAAGTTCGTCTTCCATTTCCTTGAGGTCTTGCGGCGTACGAATCGAATTCAAGCGTACGCGTGCACCGGCTTCGTCGAGTACGTCGATTGCCTTATCGGGCAGGAATCGGTCACTGATATAGCGTTCGGCGAGCGTCACCGCGGCACGAATCGCTTCGGGCGTGTAATGCACCTTGTGGTGCTGCTCGTACTTCGGACGAAGCCCTTCCAAAATCTGGATAGAATCTTCAGAATTAGGCGGATTCACGACAATCGTCTGGAAGCGGCGTTCAAGCGCGGCATCCTTTTCGATGTACTTGCGGTATTCATCGATCGTCGTGGCACCGATGCACTGGAGTTCGCCTCGGGCGAGCGCCGGCTTAAAGATGTTGCTGGCATCGAGGCTACCTTCGGAGCCGCCCGCGCCCACAATCGTATGGAGTTCGTCGATAAAGAGAATCACCGAATTATCGACGCGTTGGAGTTCCATAATCAAGCCCTTCACGCGTTCTTCGAACTGGCCGCGGTACTTGGTGCCCGCCACCATGGCAGCCACGTCGAGCGTCACCACGCGCTTGTTCATCAAGAGTTCCGGAATCTTCTTCTGGACAATCTTCTGGGCAAGGCCTTCGATAATCGCCGTCTTGCCCACGCCCGGTTCACCGATAAGCGCCGGGTTGTTCTTTTTGCGGCGGCAAAGAATCTGGATCAAGCGTTCAATTTCACGACCACGCCCGATAATCGGGTCGAGCTTGCCCTGTTTGGCAAGCGCCGTCAAGTCGCGACCGAAGTGATCGAGAATCGGCGTCTTGGAACGGCTCTGGCTACGCACCTGCTGGCGCGTGTCACCGCGACCCTGCCCCATAAAGCGGTCATCGCCATCCATGCCCTCGCCCTCTTCGCCAGAAGGCTGGCCGTTCATGGCCTCACGCTTGATCTGCTGCAAAGTACTTTCGAAATTTTCGTAAGTCACACCAAAAGTCGAAAGCGTACCTGCCGCCGGAGATTCGGCCTGCTGCAAAATCGCAAGCATCAAGTGTTCCGGGCCAATGTACTGGTCGCCTTCTTCTTTTGCAATTTTTGCCGCATTAAAAAGGGCCGCCTTACAGCGAGTCGTAAAAGAAAGCAATGCACCATGAGCATCGCCCACAGTCATAATGCCACCGTTCGTTGTCAACGAGCGCTGTACATTTTCACCAAGTTCATTCAAATTGATTTTGAGAGCGCGCAAAGTTTCGGCAGCAAAGCCGGAATCTTCGCGGACAAGTCCGAGCAGCAAATGTTCGGTCGTAACGCTGTCGCTACCCAAGTTACGGGCCGCAATGCGGGCAGCCTGCAACACCGCTTTCGCCTTTTTCGAAAAAATACCGTTGATATCTGACATATTTCTCCTTAAGCTACTGAATGACGCCGCCGTGCATCACGACACGCCTTTTTGCAAAACTAGCCAATTTTTCGTCGTGCGTCACAATCAAGAAAGCCTGATTAAACTTTTCGTTCAGTTCACCAATCAATTCGTTCAGCATCGCGGAATTCGCCTCATCGAGGTTGCCGCTCGGTTCGTCAGCCAGCACCAAGTCCGGATGGTTCATGAGTGCACGGGCAATGGCCACGCGCTGGCGTTCACCGCCGCTGAGTTCACGCGGCAAATGCTTGAAGCGGTCCTTGAGGCCCACCGTTTCCAAAAGCATCGCGGCACGTTCCTTGCATTCCTTTTCAGAAGTTCCGAGAACGCGACCCGGCACGCACACGTTTTCAATCGCCGTAAATTCGCTCAGCAAGTGATGGAACTGGAACACGAACCCCACCTGCACGCGGTGGTAGCGGTCTCGCTCGGCGTCGTTGAACTTAGAAAGCGCCTTTCCCTTAAAAAGAATTTCACCGGAAGTCGGCGTATCGAGCATTCCCACCAAATTCAAAAAAGTCGACTTACCCGAACCCGAAGAACCCGTGAGAGCCACCAGCTCACCCGCTTCCATCTCAAAATTCACGCCCTTGAGGATTTCGAGCTTTTCGCCAGTCTCGGAAAAAACGCGACGAAGGTTGATTGTTTGCAAAAGCTTATCGGACATATCTAATCCTTACGGGTCTCCATTTCCATTAGAATCTGAGCCAAGACTTTGTAATCCAAATACTGGATTCCCTCTTGACCCTGATTGATTTTATCGGCCAGCTCACTATGATAGTACAAGTCCATAGCCTCTTCCAAAGAACATTCTTTCTGTTGCGCAAGATTCAAAGGATTCCTGAACCATCGTGGAAAATATACATTTTTTCATTATGAGAGCCATTCTGTATAATTCTCAGGCGTTATCGTTTCCACTTCCGCGTCGGGGTAACGGTTGGTGAACGCCTTGGTCACGCGGCTTCGTTTTCTGCTGTTCCACTTGAATTCAAAAGCCTTGATTTTAGAACCTATAACTTCTAGATAATCTACTTCCATCTGATCGGTCGTTCGCCAAAAATACGGCAGACCGTCAGCCCGGCTGTAGACGTTCTTTTTCATCCGTTCGCTAATGACGTAGTTTTCCCAAAGTGCGCCAACATCTTTCCTCTGGGGAATGGGTGTAAAGTCATTCAGCACGGCGTTACGAATTCCGTTATCCCAGAAATAGAACTTAACACCTTTCTTGATTTCATTTCGCAAATTACTCGAATAAGACGACAACGGAAAAACGATAAAAGCTTGTTCCAAAATTTTCAGGTATGATTCCACAAGCGTTCGCGACACTCCAAGAAGCCCCGACAATTCGTTAAACGAAACTTCACTGCCGACCTGCAAGGCTAGCGCCCTTAACAGTTTCTCTAGAATGGCAGGCTTACGAATACCTTCGTATTGCATCAAGTCCCGATAAAGGTAACTATCGGCAAGCAACTTGAGAGTCTGCTTCATGTCCGCTTCGTTCACGACAACTTCAGGATAGCCCCCAAAAACAAGGCGCAGTTCCAACTTTTTGGACTCTTCCAAAAAACCGAAATTTTTCTCCAGTTCCGAATAACATAACGGAAATAATCTGTATTCAAACTTGCGCCCCGTCAAAGGCTCCTCTATGGAATTAGCCAAAGAGAACGAACTGGACCCCGTGACAACAACTTGAACATCGTCGCGCGAATCCACGAGCAGCTTTACCGCACGTCCAAGATTCTGAATTTTTTGCCCTTCGTCTACAAAAACGACCTTCCTTGCGCCCATCAACTGGGTCCAGCGGTTCACCGTCACCGTATCGAAATAATGGACATCAAGATCGTCGTCTCCGTTCAAAAGCACGGGCTCGACAGACATTTGCCGAAAGATTTCCCTGGCAAGCGTTGTCTTGCCGCTTTGCCTCGGACCATAGACAACGATGACCTTCCCCTTGAAGAAGTTCTGCGATATATCGTCTGCAAGAATTCTGGAAATTTTGCCGTTCATGCCCCAAATATACCCTATTTTAGTCAAAAAGTCAATATTTTGCATTTACAAACACAGAAAAACTAGATATTTTGCATTTACAAAAGCAAAATCACAAGTTTTTAACCTTTTAGGGTAACTTAATTTTTTTCTAGTCCTGGAGACAACGAACTGAACGCGCGAAGTCCTTATTGGCGGTGCTCAGGCCCGCACTGCCTTCGTCGTAGCGCAAAGGCATGCTGTTCGCGTTGCCGCTATCGATCTCAGTAGAACTCCAGAAGTACGCGCCGCCGCCCTCGAAGCTGTAATCCCCATAGTAGCCCCTGTAGCCAGTAGGGAGCGCCGAGAACCCGAAAGCATCCTTGCCGTTACCACCATTCCATCCGGACGTGGACTTGAGCATTGAGCCCGCGGTTGATGAACCACCGACTGCTTTGAACAAAGATTCCCATTCTGTTTCTGTCGGCAGATGCCAGCCATCGGGGCAAATGCCCTGCACCTTTGTCGGGAGCGTGCAGGTCTTGCCGTAACCACAGTCCACACCGTTGCCACCGTCATACAAAGCAACCGAGTCAATCGCCGCCGCCCAGGTGTAAAAGCGACCGGCCACGGCACAGTTTTCAGTTCTATTATTGTAGCACCAGCAGCGCTTCAACAGGATCGGAGTCTTCACGCTGTCGGAATAGTTCAAGTTTTCCGCCATCCAAACCTGGTCTCCAATCTTTATGGTCTTGTAGACCTTGTTGTCGCGGGGGTCGGTCATGGTGCCGTAGTCAATATCAGGATTAAAGCGACATTCTTTGGGAACATTCCAACTCCAGCCAGTCTCACCATCTAAAAATGCTGAGCAGTTCTGTTCAACAGATGAACTGCTAGAGACAACCTCTCCAATGCTACTACTGGAAGATTCCCCGTCAAGCGGGGAATGACGAGAAGAGGAAGAAGACTCATCCTTGCCACTTGAAGAAGATTTCAACTCGTCTTTACTGCTACTGGATTGTGCAGAACCGCTGCTAGATTCCGGGTCGATGCCTGGAATGACGCTGGAGGAAGAATCCGAAAAGTCGTCAGAAGACGTACTGCTGTCGCCACCGCATGCGGCAAGAAAAAGAAAACTAAAGACTGATGCGGTTGCTACGCAGCCTCGCAACATCTTGATTTTTTTCATACCACCCTACTCATGTCTAATCGCCCCCACCGGATCCAAGCGGCTTGCCTTCCATGCGGGGAGCAACGTCGCTGCCACGCAAAGCGCAATGCCGATGACAAAAATCAAAATCACATCAAGAATGTGCACCGAAATCGGGAAGTACGGAATCACGTAGACATCGCCGGGGAGCTTGATAAAGTGGTAAGCCTCTTGCAGCTTGCAAAGCACCAGGCCAATCGTGCCACCGACAATCGTACCGCCCACGCCAATAAAACTTCCCATGAGCATAAAGACGCGCATGATTCCCGCCTTGCTAAAGCCCATGCTGCGGAGGATTCCAATTTCCTTGGTCTTGTCGATGACGACCATGATAAGGCTACTGATGATATTGAACGCCGCAACCAAGATGATGAGGCAAATCACCGCCGCCACAATGAACTTTTCGTAATTCATCCACTTGAGGAGCGTGATGTTTTTCGTTTTCCAGTCCATGGCGTAATACGGATAACCTAACCATGACGCAAGGCTGTCCACCGCCTCGCCGGCAAGCCAATGATTGTTCAGGCGGAACTGAATGCCCGTCACCACGTCACCCAGGCCAAGCAGTTTCTGCAATTCCGGGATGCCCACGTAAGCGAGGTTTCCGTCGTATTCATAAGTACCCGTCTCGAAGATTCCGCTCACCACGCACATCATCATTTTCGGGCCACCACTTGTAACCATAGCATCAGGACTCTGGAAGGTCTGCAGCACAAGCTTGTCGCCAACTACCACACGAAGCCTGTTGGCAAGGCCTGAACCGAGAATAATTCCCGGACGGAGCGTTCCGCTCAAGTCCTCGAGGCTATCGACCGAGTAGTTGCCCCACTTGATGTACTTATGGATGTCGGTCACGCCTTTGGCGGTTTCAGCATCGATACCGTAAATGACAATGCCGTCATTCACCTTCTTGGAGCTCACGCCCACCTTGTAAATGATGAACGGAGACGACGCCACCACGCGAGAATCGCGGTCGCGGACTTCTTTCATGAGGCTATCGTAGGGCGCAATGAAATCGCCGTTGTAAGCCATCACTTCGAAGTGTGCGTCTTTACCAATCATCTGGGCCGTGACTTCTTCTTCGAAGCCGTTTACTGCAGCAAGGGCAACCACCAGCGCAAACACGCCGATAGAAACGCCTAACATACTGAAAATGCCAATAAGCGAGACAAAGAGACTCTTACGTTGAGCCCCTAAGTAACGCCAGGCGATGAGCCACTCAAGTTTATTCATAGGAAGTAGGAAGTAGGAAGTAGGAAGTAGGAAGGCCCTACGTCTTATCCCTTGTACCCAATTTTCTCCTTAAAGCGGTTAACATTTTCCCAATATCATCAAGAGACTTTTTTATCGATTCTGTCTCAGAAGTCTTCAATAGGTTCACACGTTCACTCAAAACAATTTGCGTTTCTAATTCCGATTTAGAACCAAGTGCAATCCCTAAAAAATGCGAAAACTCATTTCTTGATTTACGACCTTCACCTTCTGCAATATTACTCGCAATAGATACAGCCGCACGTCGCATTTGAGATGTCAAGCCAAACATTTCATCTTTAGGAAATGCACTTGTAAGACGATAAGTCTCAACAGCAACATTCATCGCTTGTTGCCAGACAACCAAGTCTCTATATCCTTGAGTCACTGTCTACTTCCTACCGTCTACTGTCTACCGTGAAGCTACGCTTCGGGTTTCATCAGCGGGAAGAGTTGCACGTCGCGGATGGTCTGCTGGTTGGTAAGCAACATAACCATGCGGTCGATGCCGAATCCCACGCCACCGGTAGGAGGTAGGCCAGATTCAATAGCGTGCATGAAGTTTTCATCCATCGGGTGCGTTTCGCCTTCGCCACCGCGGCCGCGGCGCACCTGGTCTTCCAGGAGCTCACGCTGACGGATGGGGTCGTTCAGTTCGGTATAAGCGTTGCCCAGCTCCCATCCGTTAGCGTAGGGCTCGAACTGTTCGATAAGCCCTTCGATGGTGCGGTGCTTCTTGCAGAGCGGAGTGCTTTCGGTGGGCATGTCCTTGATGAAGGTCGGCTGGATGAGCTTGTCTTCCACGGTGAGCTCGAACAGTTCGAGGATACCGCGGCCGCGACTGAATTCGCCGTCCAGGTGTCCGCCCAGCTCTTCCATCTTGGCCTTGATTTCGTCGTCGCTCATTTCGTTGACCTTAAGGCCGCCGAACTTTTCGATAGCTTCGATCATACTGTAGCGGGGCCACGGTGCCTTGAAGTCGATAACCTTCCCCTGGTAGTCAATCTTGGTGGTGCCGTTGGCGGCAATGCAGGCGCGTTCGTAGATATTTTCGAAGTGCACCATCATGTCGTTGTAGTCGGCATAGGCTTCGTAGAATTCGAGACCGGTGAATTCCGGGCTATGGGTGCGGTCCATGCCTTCGTTACGGAAGTTCTTGGAGAATTCGAAAACCTTTTCCATGCCGCCCACAATGCAACGCTTCAGGTAAAGTTCCGGTGCCACGCGCAAGTAGAGCGTCATGTCGCAAGCGTTGTGGTGCGTGGTGAACGGACGGGCGTTTGCACCGCCGTAAATCGGCTGGAGCGTCGGAGTTTCGACTTCGATGAATCCCTTTTCGATGAGGTATTCGCGGATAGCCTGCAGAATTTTGAAACGCTTGATGAACACGTCCTTCACATCATCGTTCAAGGCCATGTCAATGTAACGCTGACGGTAGCGGGTATCCACGTCGGCAAACTCGTTGAATACGACCTTGTTGCCGTTCTCGTCCACCTTTTCCTTAGCGACCGGAAGCGGGCGCACAGCCTTCGAAAGCATGGTCACCTTCTTCACGTGCACGGAGTATTCGCCCGTCTGCGTTTCGAACATGAAACCGTTTACGCCGATAAAGTCACCCAGGTCGGTCATCTTGACGATTTCGTAGTTTTCTTCGCCCACCTCGTCGCGGGCCACCACCACCTGGAGGCGGCCATAACGGTCCTTCAGGTGCATAAAGCACATCTTTCCCTTGCGGTTGAAGCGAACCACGCGGCCAGCAAAAGCAACTTCTTCACCAGACGCCATCAGGGCAGCCTTGTTTTCTTTCAAAACCTTGGAATCATGCGTACGGTTGAACTTGTGCGGATAAGCATCCACACCCATTTCCTTGAACTTCGCAAGCTTCGCGAGGCGAGCCTGCACCTGGTCATTCATGTCTTGCATTGCCATAATTTGGTCCTTGTTAATTTTTACGAGGACAAATGTAGAAAAATGTAGGAAGTAGGAAGTAGGAAGTAGGAAGGACTCAGCGCCAATTACTGTCTACTGCCTACTGTCTACCGTCTACTGCATTACAATTCTGCGTGTCTCCGCATTTTGCGGATATTCAGCGGAAGCACATGATTGTGCCAGTGGATCCATTCGTCGTAATAGATGTACTGGCGTTCGCGACGTCTAAAGTTGCGGCCATGCACAATGCGGCGGCCGTTCTTGATTTCGACCGGGATTGCGATATGCAAGCATTCATGGTACACCACACCGGCCACGGCATATTCCGGGCAGTTGGCGGCATCGTAGCCCTTGCTGATGCTAATCAGGTGGAATTCTTCGCCGGTCACAGGATCCTGACGGACCGAATGGAAGCTGAGCCCGCCCACACGATTGCTCCACGTGATACGGCAAGTTAGTTTGTCT
Organism: Fibrobacter sp. UWOV1; assembly: GCF_900142495.1. NCBI lineage: Bacteria > Pseudomonadati > Fibrobacterota > Fibrobacteria > Fibrobacterales > Fibrobacteraceae > Fibrobacter > Fibrobacter sp. UWOV1. The sequence goes on from NZ_FRBA01000006.1 coordinate 149,411, forward strand.
TCAAAATAAGTGCTGTTGATGGCGGCAAGCACATCGTTCAGGTTATGGTACTTGCCTTGCGGCTTTATAGGCGGAAGCCTTCCCTTGCTCGACAAGGATTCATCGCCGCGGTCAGCTAAAATTTGCTCAACAAGAGTCCAAAAACGGCTCACCAAGTCCTTGATAATCGCCTTGTTCTTTGCCGTCTTGCGTTTTACAGCGTGTTCTGCCCACTCGGCAGCCAATTCTCGCGCTGGCGCAAACTCGGGGTCCTTCATGTAGGCAGGCAAAATCACTTCGGGGTGGCCAAACAGCACTCCCCCCTTGCAACGGATGCTCTTCTTGAGTTGCGTATTGTACTTGAAATGCACCAATCCGTTCTGCGAAACCGATGCCGGAACTTTCGGCTTCGCCGGTTCCTTGGGAGCATCGGTATTGTTCCCGAACAGATCAAGTTGCAATCCGAACAAATTCATTTTTCGCCAATCAGACCTTCAAAGCGGTTCACAGCCAAGAGTCCGCCAAAGTAGCTTTCGGGCAAATCCAGCAACGAATAATGTTCCGAGATTCCGTACACGGCATCTTCGATGCTATCCGGCAAGTAAACAATGTAGCTATCGTTTTCGGGCGTCTGCAAATGCTCCGGAGTGCAAAACTTCGGGTCTGTTTCGCTAAAATACATCCGACAAGACACCGGACGCAGCGGGTACACCGTACAATCGCCTTTCTTGTCCGAAAACGGGCACGGATTCCAGGCGCTAAAATAATCGTGCAAGGCCTTGTCTTCGGCGTAATCGTCCAAATCCATTTGGGCAGGCACCGCCCCCTCGGCGCGGCGCGTCTCAAAAAATTTGCTGAACAGCGATGACCTTACCTGGCATGCCTCCATAATATCGAGCAAGTCATTCCGCCCCCGGAGGTCGCAATACAATGTCACCAGTTCAAAAGGTTCTACCGACATGGGGTAATGATGGCAGCAATTTCCGCAAGCGGGCCTACACTGGATCGGGCGCGGCTGCTGCGGCAAAACCGCATCCAAATACTCCGAAAAAAGCCGGTGATATTCGCGGGTGAACTCCATAACCTTAGGGAGTTCCTGCAGCAAGTTATCGGGTCCTATCGCAGATTCGCGGCCCATAGACGCCGCAATGGCATCTAAGCGATCCCTTTCCTCCCTCAAAAGGGTTGCAAGTCGCATTTCGGCCAAGCGAAAAGCCTTTGTCGGAAAATACTCTCGATAAGATTCCATACTACAAAGATAGATATTTTACCAAATTATGAAAAACAAGCCCTAAAAACCCGCGTTTATCGAAAGAATTTCAAAAAACCTCACAAAAAACAGATAATAGATGTCTTTTTGTAAGAATAATGTTATCTTTTGGGAAAATGGGAAAAGTGTAATGAAAAACGTACGTAAATCCAAATTTTTATGGGCTTCGGCATTTATAATTTCTTTGGGGATTGCCGGATGCAACATCTTTAACCCGACTGAAAGCATCAACATCAAGGACAACGACGCGGAAGCCCTCACCTACGAAGGCTACAAGAAGATCCGCAACAACGAATACTCCGAAGCCGAGTATTATTTCAACAAGGCCATTGCCGCCGACTCCAACTATTCCCAGGCCTGGTTCGGACTCATGAAGGCGACACTGAACCGCATGTTGAACGGCACCCAGGAAACCAACGTATTTTCGCTTCTTGCCTACGTAAACGCCAGCCGCGATTCCAAGGTTCCTTTCTCGGGAATGTCTGACGAAACTGCAGCACAACTCCAGACCACCATTGATTCCGTAAACGTCATTGCAGACCAGTTTATCAAGCGCGACAAGGCCGGACAAACCGACAGCATCGTTACCTATAAGTCCTTTTCCGAAGGCTACATGGTTCTCCAGATGATGAAAACCATGCTCGTGCTGCGCAAAACGACGGCCGGCATGAACGGCTGCTCCCTGCAAAAGAACCAGGACAATTCCTGCGACATGGCTTCCGTCTTGAACAATCTTAAGAACGACCCGGCCGAAACCGTGGAATCATTCAACGCAGTCTTCAAGACATGCGAAGAAAGTCCCGAAAGCATGACCAAGATGTTCGACAGCTACCTGCAAGGCTTTGACAACTTGAAAGAAGACGCCCAGCACACAGCCGTGAGCAGCATGTGCGGCGCATTGGCCAAGGAAACCGAAGATGCCAAGAATAACGAGGACCAGCAAGCCAAGACTTTGAACATCATCATCGGCCAGTTCGGCTATAGCGACATTATGGATGACGATGGAGACGGTTGCGTCGATGAAGAAATCTACGACGGCGAAGACAACGACGGCGATGGAGAAATTGACGAAGACGTGAGCGACAAGACAAACGAAATCGTATACGACAACGATATAATTCTTAAAAACGTTACCGCCGGAAAGACCGCCATCAGAGATCTCCGTGTTGTCAAGAAAGCCGGTCCGAACGAAAAATATACGACCGTCGATATCGACATGAACGGCATAATCATCGCCAACGGCAAAAACGAGGCTGAAAAAGACCGTGAGCTCGAAAATGAATGGAAATTTGTCCACCCCAAATACCAAGATCGCGTAGCCTCTGACGACCATCGCTTTGTTTTTGCAGCCGGCCTAGGTTTCAACCCGCAAAAACTGCCCTTCGAAGAGTTTATTGCATACAAGAGAGCCGTAGCAAAGGACACCCATTATCCCCCCTCCTACAATCTTGAATTCCGAAAGAAGTACATTGGCGGATGCTGGGCAAACTATAACGAGCAGCGCTTTATGAAGTGGTTTGAAGGGAGGAACTAAGCGATGAAAAAAAATCTGTTTTTCTTGTTTTTAGCACTTGTAGTCGCCTCTTTCGCAGCCAAGGCCCCGACGCACCATTCCCTGCGTGCCGAAGCCATGGGTAACGCTCACGTAGCCCTCGTCGACGACAAGGAAGCAATCTACTTCAACTACGCAGGCTTGAGCCAGATTAACCGTTTGGGCAACTTCGAAAAGCGCCCAGAACAAGGTTACTACCCCCGCAACTTTTTGGGCGACATGCGCTTGAACTTGGGAGGTGCAGGTCCGTTCGAAACCTACTTTTCGACCTACAGCGTGGCAAAGGACTTGCAGAAAATTTACAAGAACGCAAGAAACTACGCCAACGATAATGGTCTGAGCCAGTCCAACGTACTCTTGGACACTCTCGCCGCTCACCCCGAACTGGTCCACAAGCTGAACAATTACGATCACAAGTACCTGACCATGAAAATCAAGATGGATGCCGAAATGGCGTTCCATGGATTCGGCGGTGCAATCTGGGTTGACGGTAACGTCGCGCCTTACCTGGACGGAGGCCTTATTCTTCCGTTCCTCGCTATCGATACCTTCTACGTCGACGGCGTGGCCCAGGCGGGTGTTTCTTACGGATTCACAAACAACCTCTCTGTCGGTTTGGGCGTCAAGATGGCCAAGCGTCAGAAAGTCGAAATGATTACTGTAGACGTGCTGAACTACGACGCTCTGCAAGATACCCTTGAAGACCGCTACCACGATGTCACCGACAACATTTTTGACTTCAAATCCGTTTCTGCCGGTATCGATTTGGGCGTACTCTACCAGCTCACCCGTGAATTCAGAGTCGGCGCATCTCTTCGTGACGTCTACTTTAAAGAACTGGCTGGCGACAAAATCACGCCGAACTTTACCGCAGGTTTCAACTACAGTCCCCGATTCTTCAACAAGAACACCGGTTACGCCCGTAAGTTCAATATCGCTTGCGACTATGCCGACGCATTCAGCAGCGAAAGGAACTACAAGGTATTCTCACACCTGAACATGGGTCTTGAAGTCGAGCAGAACTTGCTTGCATGGCCGGGCTACAACAACGAAATCCGAGCCCTCGCCCTACGCCTTTCGGGTGGTTTCAAGGGCGGCTACCCCTCTGCCGGTTTCGCCATAGAAGCGCTCCGATTCATTACGGTCGAATTCGCTACTTGGGCTGAAGAACTCGGTTATTACACCGGCCAGGACGAAGAACGTATCTACATGGGCCAGCTGAGTATCGGATTTTAATAAATTCGGAGTTCAGAATTCGGAGTTCAGAATTTCTTTCAGGCGGCTTCGCCGCGATTATTTAAAATCTTAATTATGAATTTTGAAATTCATAATTCAAAAAAATAGAGCGCAAGCTCTATTTTTTTTCTTGGGGGACGAGATGTTCCACGATACGGAACAAGTCGTTATAAATTTCGAGGAAGTCTTCGATCCAGATCGGGTCGCGTTCGCCCACCACATGGAAGGTTTCTTCAAGCGTATGCAAGGCATTGTACGGTCCAACCAAGCTTCCGGCTGGCTGCACCGAGCCGTGATACAAGTCGGTAGCCACCAAGCGGGCACGGAAACTACGCCTTAAGCGGGCAATGAGCGCCGTACGAAGCGACAAGAGTTCTTCATGAGCCTGTAAAAGTTTACCTTCGCGAATCCAGCCTTCAACCAGAGTCAAGCGGCGAATCGTCGATTCACGTTCCGTAGAAGGTACAAGCTGGCGTTTTTCAAGCAGGGTCTGCTTCAATTTGGCAGACATGCCCAAAAGCATTTCAGCATTCCAGAAAACCATGGGATTTTCGGAGAATCGTTCAGACGAATCGACACGCGGCGTATGCGTCTTGATCCAACGATCCAATTTATCGGCCACCATGTTCGCTTCAGGGAGCCTATCGACCGCCAGATATTCTCCGGCACGGTTCAGCAGGTTTTCGGCATAGACCATACGCCAATGGGGCAGCTTCCCACTCTTGCGGATAGCATCGATTCCCATACGCAATGTTTCCAAGCGTTCCTGCATAAAGGCCTTATTACTCCTTCGACATTTTCTGGAGCGGAGTCACACCGATTTCTACGCGGCGGTTCAGGCGGCGGTGTTCTTCGCTGTCGTTGGGGTACTTGGGCATGTGTTCGCCAAAGCCCGCGGCAAAGAGCCTGTCGGGCGGAAACCCCTGCGCAATCAAAGTCTTGACCACGTTCACGGCGCGTTCGGTAGAAAGGTTCCAGTTGGTATAAGTCTTGGACTTCACCGGAGTATCGTCAGTAAAGCCACTCACCATAATCACATCCGTAGAATCAAGAGCTTCCAGAAGGCCCTTGCTAATGCCGCGAATCACGCCCTCGCCCTCTTTGGTAAGGTCTGCACCGTTAATCGGAAATAAGAACGAAGCCTGAATCTGAATCTTGCCGTCTTCGAGAGCAATGAGCCCCGCCTCGATAGAAGTCTGCAGGCTCTTGGACAAAAGCGCGTTGCGTTCAGCCGCAATTTTTCGCATCTGTTCCTGGCAGCTGAGCACTTCTTCTTCGGTACGCGTCAGGTCTTCGGCCTTCTGTTCCTTAAGGGTTGCCATGGCCACAAACGCGAGGATGAACAACGAAACCAGGGCAACACCCAAGTCCGTGTACGCCATCCAAGGATTGCTGTTTTCGTCTTTCTTGAAGCGCATGCTTAGCCCTCGACCTTAGGCTGCTGAACGGCAGAACGTTGAGTCTGTTCCAAAACTTCGAGCAAGATTTCCTGCGTCTTGACGGCGTTTTCCATAAGCACTTCGCTGGCGCGTTCGTGGAAGGCCTCCAGAGACTGGTTGAGGTGTTCCACAAAGCTTTCTTCTTCGTCGCGTTCGGCGGTATCGCCAGAGAGCTTTTCGAGAATCGTTTCGAGGCCGGCACGCAGCATTTCGAGGTTCGCGCTGAGTTCGGACTGGTTCACGCGCATGAGTTCCGCGGTTTCCACGATGTTGCCGCCCAGGGCGTCGGTTGCTTCCTTTTCCTTGACCACGCGGTTGTCAATGCTTTCGGTGAGAGCCTTCTGGGCTTCAAGCAGCACGGCAGAAGTTTCGGAAAGTTTCTGGAATGCGCCGAGAATATCCGAAGAAAGAGCAGAAAGTTTTTCGGCAACAGAATTGCTGAGTTCGGCAGAACCGGCCTGAGCCTTTTCGGCCACCTGCAAAGCCACATTCTTGAGGGTTTCGAGGCCTTCTTTCTGGCTGTCCACGTTTTTGAGCGTTTCGGCAGAAAGGCGTTCCATGAAGGATTTCCACTGTTCGTCGGACCGCTTGACCTGATCGGCCACGGCAGCAGCAATATTTTTCGTCGAATCGTTCATGGCCGATTCCGTTGCCGAAGCAACGCCATCGAGGCCCGCCTTCACATCGGAAGCGACCTTGGCAAGAGCCGTTTCCACGTTTCCGGATACGCCTTCGAGAGAACTCTTGAGCGTCGTAGAAATACCGTTCAACTTTTCGTCAAGCTTGCCCGGTATCGATTCCACAGAAGCAGAAAGCGTCTTGATGTTCTGTTCCATCGGAGTGAATGCGCCCGACAGAGAATCCTTGACCGAGGGGCCCAGGTTTTCGACAGCCTTGTTCATGTTCTGAGAGACATTGGCCAAGGATTCGTTCAACTTCGAAGTCATCGCAGAAAGTTCATCGCCTACCATGGAGACAACGCCCGAGAGTCCTTCCTTGACAGAAGACGCGACAACAGAGAGATTCTTTTCGACAGAATCAAACAGGCGTTCGAGTTCCGTCTGGGCTTGAGCTTCTTCGCTGCCATCGCCGGCAGCACCCTGCAAGTCAAGCGTCAGGGCATCGAGGCGCGCGACAAACGTGTCGCGGGCAGAAACCATCATGTTGCGGCTAGCATTCAAAATCAAGGCAGCAAACAAGCCACAAAGGCTAGTACCGAAAATGCCTTTCATGTTCTGGAACAACAGCTGAATGGTATCGAGCGTGCCCTGCGTCGTGGAATTGTCAATTGCACCGCCGGCAGTTGCCACTGAATACATAAGACCAAAGAACGTACCCATCAAGCCAAGCAGAATCACTGTACCGCCGGCGCTCTTCGGGACCGCAATTTCAACACTGTTCGAAAGCACTTCATATGCCATCGAGGAATCGAGGCGAATATTTTTGGCAAGCAGATTACGGGCAAGAGCGACACGCTTTGCAACCACACCGTCACCGCTCACATAGCCACCACGCTTTTCGCAGGTTTCCAGAATATCAGTTTCAACGGCAATCTGCTTCACCGTCTTGAGGGCAACAAGTTGTTCTCCGATAAACACGGCAAAAATGGCAGCCATAATAACCCAGCCAAAAAGTGGTGCGCCAAAATAGAAGGCAGCAATCACCAGGGCAAGGAGTCCCACAATGGTAAGCGCTAAAATGATTTGGAATGCATTTTTCATTTCATACCTGCATCTTTTAGGACCTCGAAGGGCCCGTTGTTTCAAACAAATTCAATTGACCGCGCGAGAATCCGCGCAAGAACAAAGCCCACTTGCTCTGGTACCATTCAATAATCTGAAGGGTAAGCCCGCGGGCATAATCACAAAAGTCATCGGTAAAGGCGAGAAACCCGTTTTCGTAAGCGTAATGCGGATTCCAGAAACGGCCCACGTTACGCGCACAAGAAGCAGCCGAGCTGTAGTAATGCGGCGGATTCTTGGTGTTGAAGGCAGCGGCAAAACGTTTCTTGGCAAGCGTGTTCAACGAACTACGCAGCGAAACGACCATGGCGTTTTCTTTATCGCGGAGCGACGCTTCCAAACTGGGGAGCAGTTTGGAAACCGCATCCACGGCGCTTTCGGAATGCCAATACTTGCACAACTTTTCCTGCAACTGCATCACGCGCCCGTGCATGCGGACGAACAACGGTTCGGCGTCGCTCACCAACAAGTGAATCGTCGCCGAATAGAAAGCGTTGATATCCTGCTTGTTGTTCTTGACGGTCAACGCCCAGCCCTTTTCTTCGTCGTGATGCAGGAAGTCGCCCCCTTCCAAGAGCATTCGCATCACCTCGTCTGTTGAAAAGCGCTGCATCCACTTGGTGCGGAATTCATCGTAAAGCTGGTTAGCGTCAGCCACAATCTGCGGGAAACTGGAATCGGCCAGTTTCCACGCCGTTTCACTGAAAGAAATCAGTTCCGTCGTCCCCACGTTTACCGCAGGATCGTTCAGCATCGCATCCAAGTGTTCATGCAATACAATCGACCAGGTCACCATCATCGACTGAGAAAGTGTCGCCACCATCGTCGAGCGGTTTGGGCATACCGATAGACGGACGCTATTGCCCGTCATCTTGCGTATGGACCTGCGAAAAGCTTCTTGCACTTAAATCAACCTCTTAGAAAGCGGTTTCTATACGATGCCAAATATTCCTGTTCACACGCTTTCCCTGTGCGGCAAGTTCTTCTGCTTCATTGCGCACGTCAGCTTCAAGGTTATCCTTGATCAAGCTCTTGTCTCCATCAAACTTTCCACCGGGTTCAAGATAAAGGCCGTAAACGTTGTCGTTGATCTTGGTATCGGCAGAGACAACCTGCCCCGCACGAATCGAAAGTGCGAAACGGTTGCGCACGAATTCGCAACGAGCCAAGAAAACTTCGGGCACATCGTCAATCCAGAGGCCGTAGTAGTTGTTCACGAACTTCACGTTTTCAAAAATACCCTTGGAACGGAATACCGTATTGCGGAAGGCATTTTCAATAATCAAGTTCTTGATTTCAAACGGACGGTTGGCCGACACAAAATGAACACCGTTCCAACTCTTGACGGAATCGGCGCTCTTGAAGACCACGGGAGCAGCATCGGTACCGATAATCTTTACCGATCCACGGAACATGAGCTTTGCGTATTCACCCATCAAGACCGTAACACCCGGTTCAATTTCCAGGGTATCTTTTGCAGAGAAAACAGCCCCCTGTTCCAACAAGTAAGGGCTATCCGCCACCACTAGTTTTACCTTGCCATTTTCAATTGGCGGAAAGGGCATCTCCCCTGCCACCGCGACACAGGCAAACAAAAGCGACGTTAAGGCTAACCCCGACCATTTTTTAATGCCTAAAATCAAAATTCACTCCTCAGCTTGATTTTCTGAATCACATGCATATCGGGAATCACGTTGTCAGCGACAATGTCGTTAACGCTCAGGTCGCCAGACAATTCCATTTTCACACTCGAAATTGCACCATGCGTCATATCGAACAGGATTGTACCTGTACCCACGATAAAGCCCTTGCTTTCCATGCGCAAGTCAGAGGTCGAATCAGCAAGTTCCTTGTACTTGATGTTCATGCCAATCTTGGCCATCTGGACACCATCATGAACGTAATGGTCTTCGAGCGTAAAGGACTTGTAGACCATCGTCTTTTTAGACGTACCCGGTATTTCAACCTGGCGGTCCCAAGTTTCGCCAAGCTTGACCGGCTTGCCTGGCAAAAGCGGCTGCACCTTGAGGAAAATACGGATAAGGTCCAAGGCCTCTGTCCCGAGCATCACGGAATCTTCAATGACTGCATCGCGGATATCGCCATCTTTAGCCATTTTGAACTGGAAATGTTCGGTAGACATGTAGCGTTCCATGCTGCTGAATTCTTCGACCGTACGTTTGTCGGACTTGTAGTCCACAGAGTCGATTTTGAGCTGGAACTTGGCAGAACCATCATCGTACGCGGTCAAAAGCGAATTGGTCGCACGGACATTGAGGTGCGTATTCATCGCTTCGGGCGTTCCGGACACAGAATCTGTCGTCGGAAGGATCGCGTTCAAGGAAGATTCGAGGAAATAGGTCTGCTGTGGAGCATTATGAGTGTTGAACGAGAGAGTAAATTCGTTCCCGTCGCAAGCACAAAGGACAAAAAGAGCGCTAGCGCTCGTAAAAAGCTTTAAGAAATTCATACTATGAATATAGTAATTCGGAATTCAGATTTCGGATTTCAGAGTTAAAACAACTAGGATTTCGGAATCTGGAGTTCAAGTTCCAAAACAATCCGAAAAACAAGGTTCTGGGTTAAAATAATTCCGAATTCACAAATCTGAATTCTGAATTAATTTTCCCCTTTGTTGCCGCTATCGCCTTTTTCAAGGCGCATTTTCTGGAAAAATGCCTTCAAAAGGCCTAGACATTCGTCAGCGAGCACTCCGCCCACCACTTCGACTTCGCGTTTGAGTGCGTTGTTCGAAATGACATCGATTGTGGTGCCACAACCGCCAAAACGGGTATCCGGGGAACCATAGACCACACGGCTGATTCGGCTGTTCAAAATGGCGCCTGCACACATGGGGCAAGGCTCCAGCGTTACATACAAAGTACAACCGTCCAGACGCCAGTTTTCAAGATGACTCGCCGCCGTTCCAATCGAAAGGATTTCTGCATGGGCGGTGGCGTCCTTGAGCATCTCAATCTGATTGTGACCTTTACCGATGACTACCCCATCTTTCACGATAACGCAACCGATAGGGATTTCCTTCTCATCGAAAGCCTTTTCGGCTTCGCGAAGCGCCATGCGCATATAACGTTCGTCTTCGTTCGTATTATCCATGTTGACGTGATTCGTGTTTTGTGGTTTATGTAACTACGCCACAATGTGTAGTGTGTAATGTGAAGTGTGAAATTAGATATCAATCATTCCACATCACACATTTCACATCGCACACTGTTTACTTAATCCCTCTCCCGTAGGCGCAGTAGGAGTCTTCCTGCATGTAGTCGCCGTCGTGGTAGTATGCGGCCCGGGCGCGGCAACCGCCGCAGCGGTCGTTGAACTTGCACTTGCCACAGGCACCGGAATAGGCCTTGGTGCGGAGCTTCTTGAACACCTCGGCATTGGCCCAAATTTTGTCAAACGGCGTGTCGTGCACATCGCCCGCCTCTTCCATCATGTAGGCGCAGGGGCGCACCTTCCCGATAGGGCTCACGATGCAGTAGTCAATGCCCGCAAGGCAGCCGCGGCTATAGCGGGTCTTGATGTCAAGCTGGTCTGCGATGCGCAGGAACTGCGGGGCGCAGGTCGGCTTCACGGGGATACCGAGCGTGCGGCTCTTTTCCATAATCTTGCGGAGCAGACCCTCGTATTCAGCAACGCGGAGCGCGTGCCCTTCGATTTCCTTGCCGCGGCCCACAGGAATCAAGAAGAAAATCTGGTGGTTCACCGCGCCGATTTCCTTGACCCAGTCCATGATGTCGAAAATCTCGTTCTGGTTCCAGTCCATAATGGTCGTGTGGATCTGAAACGGGAGGCCCGCCGCCTTGCAATTCTCGATACCCATCATCGTGAGTTCGAAGGCGTTCGGGAGCCCGCGGAAATCATTATGGCGCTTGGGGTCGATACTGTCGATGCTGATGCCCATGGCCATCGCACCGGCCTTCTTGAGTTCAAAAGCCAGGTCGTGCGTAATGAGCGTACCGTTGGTACCGAACACCGGGCGAAGCCCCTTGCTCGAGGCATGCGCGACCAGTTCCACGATGTCCGGGCGGGTCATGGGCTCGCCGCCACTAAAGATCATAATCTTGAATCCCGCCTTCGCGATTTCGTCAATCAGCTTGAGGGCCTCCGGCGTCGTGAGTTCGGCAGCCTTGTTTTCGCCCGCGTCCTGGTAGCAGTGCTTACAGGTCAGGTTACACTTGTTGGTGGTCATCCAAGATACAATCATTTAAATCCTCATTAATTTCATCCATGGATTGCTTCGTCGCCTACGGCTCCTCGCAATGACGTTGTTATAGAGTTTTGAATACTTTCTTAGCGGCATCAACGGTGCGGTCAATGTCAGCTTCGGTATGGGCCGCACTCACAAAGATTGCCTCGAACTGGCTCGGGGCAAGGTAAATGCCTTCGTCGAGCATTCCAAGGAAGTAGCGGCGGAACAAATCCAAGTCAGACTTCTGCACGTCGGCAAAGCACGTGACCGGGCCTTCCGTAAAGAAGATGCAACCCATGGAGCCCACCTGGTTTGTCGCAAGCGGAATTCCCGCCACATTCGCGGCGTCTTTAAGTCCTTCAATCAGGCGTGTCGTCATCGCTTCAGCATGCTTGTAATATTCCGGATGCGTCTTCAGTTCACGCATCGTGGCAAGGCCCGAGGCCATCGCCACCGGATTACCCGACAAGGTTCCCGCCTGGTAAATTCCGCCGAGCGGCGCAATCTGCTGCATCACATCCAAGCGACCACCATAAGCGCCCACCGGCATGCCGCCACCGATAATCTTACCAAAAGTCGTCAGGTCCGGTTTGATGCCGTACAAGCCCTGTGCGCAGTGAATGTCAACACGGAAACCGGTCATGACTTCGTCTACAATCAAGAGTGCGCCATGTTTCTTGGTTTCTTCGGAAAGCGTCTTCAAGAATTCTCTCTTCGCGGGCACCACGCCCATATTCCCGGCCACGGGTTCTACAATGACGCCCGCAATTTCGTCACCAATTTTATCGAACAATTCACGGACGCCGGCCACGTCATTGTACGAGAGCGTCAGCGTGTATTTAGCAAGGTCCGCCGGCACGCCTTTGCTGCTCGGCTTACCCGTGGTAAGCATTCCCGAGCCCGCCTTAATCAGCAAGCTATCGCTATGGCCGTGGTAACAACCTTCAAACTTGACAATCTTGTCGCGGCCCGTGAAACCACGCGCCGCACGAATCGCACTCATGGTCGCTTCGGTACCGCTGTTCACCATGCGAATCATCTCGACACTCGGCACAAGCTCCATCACAAGTTTCGCAAGTTCCGATTCCAGTCCGCAGGGAGCGCCAAAACTGAGACCATTCTGAGCCGTTTCGGCCACCGCCTTAATCACGGCATCGTGAGCATGTCCCAAAAGCATGGGACCCCAGCTGCCCACGTAATCAATGTAATCGTTGCCATCGACATCGTAAATGTGGCTGCCCTTGGCACGCTTAATAAACGGAGGGGTTGCGCCCACATTGCCGTAGGCACGTACAGGACTATTCACGCCACCGGGCATCAGGCCCTTGGCTTCTGCAAAAAGTTTTTCGCTTAAAGAATGGTTCATACCAGACCTTTTTCCAGGGCTTCCTTGGCGTGGTAGGTAATAATGATGTCGGCACCGGCACGCTTGAAGGCAATCAAGTTTTCGCGGATAATCGCCTCTTCATTGATCCACCCCTGTTGAGCAGCAGCCTTCACCATGGAATACTCGCCACTGACATTATAAACGGCCACAGGCACATTGCTCAATTCAGCCGTTTCGCGCAAGACATCGAGGAAGGCAAGCCCAGGCTTGACCATTACAATGTCCGCACCTTCTTCCAAATCGAGTTCTACCTCATGCAAGGCCTCGCGACCATTGCGAACATCCATTTGGTAACTCTTGCGGTCACCAAAATGCGGTGCGGAATCCGCCGCATCGCGGAACGGTCCATAGTAGGCACTTGCAAACTTGGCACTGTATGCCATAATCGGCAAATTCTGGTATCCGTTTTCATCAAGCTTTGCACGGATTGCAGCCACGCGACCATCCATCATATCGGAGGGCGCTACCATGTCGGCACCGGCTTCGGCATGCGAAAGCGCCGTCTTTGCCAAAAGTTCAAGCGTCGGATCGTTATCGACATCGCCATCGTCCTTGACAATTCCGCAGTGACCATGGCTCATGTATTCGCAAAGGCACACATCGGTAATTACATATAAATCCGGGAACTTCGCCTTGATCGAGCGAACCGCACGTTGCACGATTCCGTCATCGTCATAAGCAGACGTTGCCATTTCGTCCTTGTAGCTAGGAATGCCAAAAAGCAAAATGGACTTGACGCCCACTGCCACGCAGCTTTCCAGTTCCTTCAAGATTTCATCGATGCTAAAGCGGTACTGGTTCGGCATCGAAGGAATTTCTTCTTTGACATTCTCCCCTTCGACCACGAACATCGGGTAAACGAGGGAATCGGGATTCACGGCGGTTTCTGCCACCATGTTGCGGATAGTTGCATTCTTGCGTAAACGACGTGGACGGATAATCATATCAAGTGTGAAATGTGAGATGTGGAATGATTATTATTTAATGTAAAAAATCGCGTTCGACCTGTTCAAGGCCTTCGGCCCATTCGGTCTGGATTTTCTGCTTGAGTTTCTTGGCAAGCGACGGAGCACGGCCCTGCGTGGAGACCGTTACGGCGATATTTTCACCGAAATCCATGCGGGCGGGCACAATAAAGTCACCGTCGAGATAATCGCAGGCATTGTTCACCAAAATGCGACGGGCCCGGGCATCGTTAGACACCAGCGCATTGACGTCAGGTTTGTCGGTGCAGATAAAGACCATAAAGATTCCGCGAAGGTCGAGCGGTTCGTAGGGACGGCTTTTTAAGACGATAGACGGGATCGTGGTAAATTCAGGATCGAACTGCGGGGCTACAACAGTGATGCGGGCTCCCGTAGGCAAAAGGGTCTTCACTTTACGAAGCGCAATGCGGCCACCACCTACTACCAGCACATTACGGCCTTCGAGATTTAATTCGATGGAGAAGAGGTTTGAAGTGTGGGCACGCTCCTGCGGAGCTTTGGGGTGTGAGGTCGCGCCCGAGGCGCTTTGAGAAAGTTTATTCTGTGCATTTCGAACGCCGGCGACGACCATGCTTGCAAATTCTTTCCAGTCACCGAGGCAAGGCATCAGCGTAATCGGAATCTGCGGGAATTCAGCCTGCAGCTTCGCGACCACGCGCGGCACGTCATTTTTTGAATGCTGACCGTTCAACAAGAGGAACGGCAGGAGCGTCACCGATTCCACATCCTCGCGGAGGAGCGTGCGCAAGTCATTTTCCAAATCCAACAGGCTCGTACTTGCCACGCGCGTACCGGGCAAATCATGATGAAGCTTGTCCAAAATACCTTCGAAGCCCTTGTAGGCCCCCGGCAAAATGCAGTGATGCGCGATAATCAGAATAGCTTTCATAGTAGTTCGCAGTAGACAGTAGGAAGTAGACAGTGATTAGGAATTTTTAGTGTAAAATTCTACAATCTTTTTCACGAGGGAATCCATGGTCGTCTCGTCGGAGGTGACGGTATTAAAGCCGTGTTTGCGGGCTGCAGATTCCGTCATGCGGCCGATGCAAAAAGATTTTCGAGGATAACAAGCATTATTGTCATTCTGAGCGAAGCCGTTAGGCGTAGTCGAAGAATCTCTATTTAGATCCTTCGATTCCGTGCTTCGCACTCCACTCAGGATGACACTGCAGTAATTCTCTACGGCGCTGGTGCTGGCGAATACGACGGCATCGGCGTTCTCGACGGCTTCACGCTTCCAATCGGGCAATTCCGACACCGGGAGCGTTTCATAAACAACCCATCGGGTCGCCTGCGGCAAAAGATTCAGCAAAGTATCGTCGGCGAGATTGCCCTGCAAAAGGAGAATGCGAGGTATGGGGTATGAGGTCGCACCTTCGGTGCTTTGAGGTATGAGCGCAGCTAAAAGTTTCCCGAGGCCTTCGCCGGTATGGTCTTCGGGCACGTAGTCGCAGCGAATGCCGTATTCGAGCAACTTCTTTTCGGTAATTTTGCCCACGCTCGCAATTTTCTTGCCTGCAAGCACGCGCACATCGTAACCGGCAGCGAACAACTGCTTGAAGAAACTTTCCACGCCGTTCGTGCTCGTGAACGCGAGGATATCGAAGTTCGCGAGAGTGTTAAAATCTACGGGACTGGATTGCCACGCTCCTTCGGGGCTCGCAATGACATGCGAGGCGAGTGCAGTGACAGGCTGTTCACAGACAGGCATTGCCGAGCCGATGCTGTCATGCGCTTGCGCCATGACAAGTGGACATTCCAAAGTTCGAGTTTCGATCATCGGAGTCTCAATAACTTCGGCGCCTAGAGCCGAGAGTCGGGCGGAAATCCCGCTGGCCTGCTTTGCAGCGCGAGTCACCACCAGGCGCTTGCCCGAAAGCGGCAAATTCTTTTTCCAGGCAAGAGTTTGCCTGAGTTCCACGACGCCGCCCATAATCGTAATCGCAGGTGCGGTCACATTTTCACGGGCAATCGTCTCCCCCGCCGTTTCAAGCGTCGCCATAACAGTACGCTGGTACGGAGTCGTGCCCTTTTCGATAAAGGCAAGCGGAGTTTTCGGGTCCTTGCCACATTCAATGAGGCGCTTGGCAATGAAATCCATGTTGGCAATACCCATCAAGAAGATGAGCGTGCCGGGGCACTTCGCGAGATTTTCAAAATCGAGCGAAAGTTCTCCGTTCGATTCGGCTTTTTCGTGCCCGGTAATGATATGGAAACTCGTCGCGATGCCGCGGTGGCTCACGGGAATGCCCGCGTAGGCAGGCACCGAAATAGCCGATGTAATGCCGGGAACCACATCGAATTCGACACCGGCCGCCACCAGTTCCAACGCTTCTTCACCGCCGCGCCCGAACACGAACGGGTCACCGCCCTTGAGGCGGGCAATAACACCCTGCGGGTATTCCTTCGCGAACTGTACCAAGAGCTTATTGATTTCGGACTGTTTCACCTTGTGATGCGTCGGCATCTTGCCCACGTCAACCATCTTCGCCTTCGGATTGCACATTCCGAGAATCGCCGGAGAAACCAAGCGGTCGTACACCACCACATCGGCTTTTTCAAGGATATCTTTTCCACGAAGGGTCAAAAGACCCGGATCGCCGGGGCCTGCACCAATCAAGTAAACATGACCAAAATTCGCCATCAAAAATTAATCCTTGTCATCAAAGGCTTGGGCATCTTCGGGTTCTTCCACAATCCAGTCGCGAATGTGGTCGGCAAGAGCCTTCTGGCCGTCCTTTTCAATTGCATCGGCAAGTTCAGTCAGTTCTTCGGCATCGAGCGTCGTCAAATCCTTTTCGTAGCGGTCCACGTAGCCCGAAAGTTGCTCGTAACGCTTCATGCCAGCGAGCAACTGCATAAATTCAAGATTCGCCGTATTGCCGTTACGGAACTGTTCATGCTCCTTAAGCACGCGGTCGGCTTCCGCTTCGGGCAAGAATGCGGCCAAACGCCCGAGGTTCATCACCTTCGGGAAGGTTTCGTATAAGGTGCGGGCAATCTTGATGCAGTCGGACTTGCGGCCTTCCTTGTCGGCAATGGCAGCCTGCAAATCCAGGTACGCTTCTTCGTCTTCGGAGCCGGGGTTGCGGACATCGCCGAGCCACTGCTTGGCAAGTTCAATATTCCCTGCCATAAACTGGGCATTAGCAATATCAATAAGCGTGGTGTTGCTCTTGTCCGGGTCCTTAAGGAGGGCGGCTTTCGCAAAGTTCGCGGCATCCTTGATAGAATCGGCCATATCGCAAATGGCATCCAGAATGTCTTCGCGGTTGCCCTGGTCGACTTCGGTGACCTTGTTGATCAATTCTTCGAGCAAAGCCTGTGCGCGTTCCTTGGGCAAAATTTCTTCGACGCTCAGGAACACCACCGAGCGGCCTTCACCACCCACATGGCGCATGGCAAGGTCATGAACCAAGTCTGCAACATAATCCTTGTCGGTATACTGCGATGCGAGTTCCACAAAGAACGTTCCGGCATCGTAAAAGAGGTTGTCCCAGTATTCCTTTTCTTCGTCGGTGTCGGCCTTGAACGAAATAAAATCGGCTCGCAACGTCCAGGCCAAAAGTTCCAGCTGGTCTTTGGGATCCTTGAAGTTTTCGATATCGTCAATGCCGTTTGCAATCGCCTCGTACAAGTCTTCGGGGCGATTTAAAAGTCTGCTCTGTCCGCTTACAATCTGAGTGAGCGTATCACGGAGTTTGTCTTCTTTGCTGCGCATGGCCTGCGCCATGGCCGGAGATTTCCATACTTTTTTCTTCTTTGCCATGAAACCAAATGTAGAAAAAAGAACCGTCCCCCACTTATTGCCGGTCCAGCATCCGTTTGATTCGCGCTTGTTTCAGCTTGTTTTTACGGCGTTCGCGGCGGCGTTCCTTACGGAGTTTCCGGCGTAGTTCCGCCATCGTTTCCACTTGGTGCAATATGTCCTTGATTCGCTCGGTCGCAAAAGCATTGTGCAACTTTTTCCGCGTTACGTAATCGAGCAAGCATACGCACAATAACAGGCAACCCACAAATACGGCAAGCGCCACCGGCCACACAATCACAGATGTCTTGTTCGCTACAAGACCAAACGCAGGCGGCATCAGAATAGAGCCCACATAAGAACCAGCCATTTGAATACTGATGGCACGGCCCGAAAGTTCTTCGCCAAATCGTGCTGGAGTCGCGTGAATCAGCGACGGATATACAGGAGCGCAACCGAGCCCAAGCAGGCAAATACACACCGGAGTAAACCAAAGCGGCAAAGGCAGCACCAACACCAGGCAACCAAGCACCACGATGGCAATACCCGCATGCACCAAGCGCATATCCGTAAACTTGATTGCAAAAAATCCGCTCAGAATGCGGCCAATCATGACCGATGCAAACATGAGCGAGACCGCAATCGCCCCGATTTCAGGCTCGAAGCCGCGAGCCACTAGGTAAGTACCGCACCAAAGGCTCGTAGAAATTTCAAGCGACGAATAAAAGAAAAACACCCAAAAAGAAAGCTTCATTCCGGGCACCTTGAGGGCCGCCCGCAGCGAAATATCTTTTACCGCAGACTCCTGTTGCGAGGCGTCGCGTTTTTCCATCTTCTTCCAAATCGGGAGCGTTATAAGCATCATCACGGCTATCAACGCAAGCAACAAGGCGACCATATCGTAAGCGCCACGCCAGCCGACACCCGTCACCACCGAAATCGAAAACAAGGCAGGACCAAGGCATGCGCCCACGCCCCAGCTGGCATGCAGCCAACTCGTGTGTTTCGACTCCAAGTAAATCGCCGCAAAATTGTTCATCGCGACATCGATTGCGCCCGCCCCGATTCCCATGGGAATCGCAAACAGGCACATCATCGCAAAAGAATTCGAAATGCCGTAACCGAACGAAGCCACCGCTGTAAGCGCAATGCTTATAAAGACAAGCTTGCCTGTACCCATCAGGCGAAGGAGTGCCGGAGTCCACAAGCTAGAAACAATCGTTCCCGCACTTACGATAATCGACAAAAGCCCTGCCGCCGAAAGAGGCGCCATCAGGTCACGCTGCATCAAGGGCCATGCCGCCCCTAGCACGGTATCAGGGAGACCTAAGCCAATAAAAGCCGCATATATGACAATAAGTAGAAGCAAGCGCTACACCACGAAGAATCTATTTTTTCTCGCGAATGCGCTTGTACAGGCTCTCCGCTTTTTCGGTATCGCCTGCATTCGAGAACACATGGCCTACGTTTTCGGCACCAATACGCCCTTGAGAATTGCCCGCAAGCCAAGCCTTCATGTAGCAATCAAACGCTTCGTCGTAGCGTTTCTGGGTAAAGTAAATCTGCCCTAAATCAAGGTTCAAGTCCGCCTTGCCCTTGTTGTGCCGCAGGCCTTCTTCCAGCGTGAAGATTGCCATCCACGGGGAATTATTCTGCACATACATTTGCGCCAAGTAGCGGCGAGCCGAAACATTTTCCGGATCCATCAAGATTCCGTTTTCCATTTCATTCAAGGATTGACGTGTAGAATCCATGCTGCGGTAATAATAGGCCATGGTAAAGTGAACATCGGCACCCGCGGTAGCCGTCATCTGAAGCGCATTCTGAAGCGTCTTGATGGCATATTCATAGTCGCCTAACTTTTCATAGACTTCAGCCAAACCGTACCACGCATCCATACGGTCCGGATTCAGCTGCAGGGCGCGTTCAAAATTCTTCTGGGCAAGGGTCCAGTCGCGGCCCTTCAAGTAGCATTCCGCCAAGGCAAAATGCACATGGTCCGATTCTACGCCAAGTTCTACGGCGCGATTGTAAGCCGCAATGGCTTCGCCCACGTCTCCACCCAAGTAGTAAAGGTCACCGAGGAGCATCCAGGCCTTTTCAAAAGTCGGCAAAAGTTCTACAGTGCGTTTGTAAGCCACCATCGCCACCTGCTTGCGGTCCAGTTGCACCATGGCATTGCCCAAGTTGAACCAGGCAAAGGGTTCGTAGCGACCTTCGTCAATGGCCGCGCGGTACAGCGGCACCGCTTCCTTATATTTCCCCTGGTCGTAAAGCTCGTTCGCCTTGAAGAAATAGTCTTCTGCGGCAAAAGCACTTTCAACAGAAACAGCAAACAATAATACACTAACAAAAAAAGATTTTTTTGTCCGCAGATAACTTTTTTTGTCAGAATTAGCGTCGGCCAAGGATGGGGAGGGTGCAGGGAGGGGCCCGTGCGGCCTTCGCAACTCCGAGCTGGGGCCCCGCCCGCATAAAACCTTTGTCATCTTTTTAAAAAAGAAAAACAATTTGTAATTAAAATCAATTGACAAAGCGGAACTCCTTTGTGGCCTTTTGTGCCACGGGGAATCCGCCCAACTGCGCCGGGCTAAACTTCCACTGTCTTACAGCCTTCAAGGCTTCGTTATCAAATCCATAGCCGGGCGGGTCCTGCGTTAACACCTGGGCCTGCGCCACGTCGCCATACACATCGATCACAATTAATACTTTCACGTAACCCGAAACGCCCATGCGTTTTGCCTTCTCAGGGAACTTGGGCTGGATTTCACGCAAAACTTGAGCCTGTTCGTCCACTTCGCCCGCCTCGTAGACGACATTTTCCATGGAGCCCGTCCCCACGGCCGCGCCATCGCCGGCGGCACCGCGGGCAAGCGACAAGTCCATCTGGAAATTCTGGCTACGGGACACTCCCATGTTCGAGGTAATCTTGAACGGGTTCGGATTCACAATCGTACGAATCACCTTCTGCTTGACTTCAGGCTTCTTCTCGCTCACCAGGACCTCGACTTCGGTGACCGCTTCAAGTTCCTTTTCACCCTTGACTCCTTTATCCGACATCAATGCGTTGATTACCGGAATCGCAAGGAAAAATACTGCGCTCAACACAAAGGAGAGCACCAGCGCAATCGGGTAACGAAGATATTTTCCAACAAAATCAAGCATAGATCAGTTAGAAGTAGGAAGTAGGAAGTTTTTACGCTGTCTACTGCCTACTGTCTATTCATTCCCCCTCCTTATTCGCCGAGATAGAAACTTTGCGGACTTTGGCGAGGTTGCATTCGTCAAGAATATCCACCACCACGCCGTTAGGGGCATCTCGGTCGCTCACGATAATCACCGGGCGGTCAGGGGCTTCGGCCATCATCTGGCGGAGCACCGTGTTAAGCGTCGACAGATTCACCTGCGTTTCGTTAATGTGAATCGTACCCTGGCGCGTCACACCAATCAAAATGCTCTCCTTGGCGAGTTCCTTTGCCGAACTGGCCTTGGGCTTCGTCACGTCGACGCCGGTTTCGCGGGTAAAGGTCGATGTCACGATAAAGAAGATGAGCAGGATAAACACCATGTCGAGCATCGGCGACACGTCTATCTTTCCTGCATCATTGGATCGTTTACGGATAAAACTCATTTTTCCTCCGATTTATTTGCAAATACGTAGGATTCATATTTCAAAGCTTCGCTCCAGGCGATTTCTTCTACTTTTTCAACCTTGCTCGCCAAGAAGTTGTAAGCCAGCATCAAGGGGAAGGCGACCAAAAGGCCCGCCTGGGTCGTCAGGAGCGCTTCAGAAATTCCATCGGCCAACAGCACCGGGTTTCCAAAGCCAAAAAGCTGAATAGTCTCAAAAGTATGCACCATGCCCGACACCGTACCGAGCAGTCCAAGCATCGGGGCGATTGCAGCACATGTCGAAATGGTCCGTAGCGATTTCGACAAGTTCACCGAGATGCGGTGACGGGTCTCTTCCATCGCATTGCGAACCGCAACGGGTCCCTGATCGCGGTAGTTGCGCACATCAGAAGCCAATGCGTAAAAATATCCATAGCGGCGGCGTTCGAGTTTCTTGAAGGCAGCATCTTCGCCATCCTTCGAAAGCGTACGCCAGAAACCACCCACGGACTTGCCTTTCAGCATAAAGTAGTAGCAGTAGCGCTCAATCATCAAAAACCAGCCGAACCACCCCAATATGAATATAGGGGCAAGCACCCATCCTCCGCGGAAGACGATGCCCATGGCGGCTTCGACGACCGATATTTCGTTTACCGTTTCCAACTACTTTTCCTTAATCCAAAGGGCATTCAGCACGACTAGGCCTGCACGCTCCATACGGGAACGCAAGGCATCGGCGCGGTTCATCAGGAACGTATGAATGAGCTGCAACGGAATGGCCACAATAAGGCCCGCTTCCGTCGTCACCAAGGCAATCGAAATGCCTCCCGCCAAAAGCTTCGGATCAGAGGTTCCGTGCATCGTAATCACATCGAAAAGCTCGATCATTCCCATCACCGTACCCAAAAGACCAAGGAGCGGAGCAGTCGCCGCAAAGACAGAAATCCAGGTGAGCCCCGATTCGAGCTTGGGCACTTCGGCAGAGAAGAGTTCTTCCAGGGCCTTTTCGGCTCCGTCGCGGCCCGCGTAGTTCTTGGAAAGCACGGCACGAAGCACCTTGCCCACTTCGCCATGCGACTTTTTCGCCAAAGTTCTGGCCGTTTCGATATCACCCTTCTGCAGGGCCTTGATGGCGCGCCTGGTCGAGAGTCCGCCAAAGCCCGCTACCATGAGCCACACGAAACGCCACAGGGCAACAAGCAGGCCCAGCGCAAAGAGCGTCACGATCGGATACATTAGAATTCCGCCGTTCTTGAAGAACTCGCGGAGTTCATCCTTCCAGGTGGTTTCCTGATGGTTCGCCATTTCAGACGAAAGCTCGGTACTGAGGAGCACATCTACCGGCACCATCACGTAGGCAGAATCATTTGCCGCAGCAAAGACCTTGCTTATGTCGCTCTTCGTATCGGGAGTCAGGTTTTCTTGCCAGCTGAACACACGCTTCTTTTCGCCGGCTACCGGGAGCATCAATGCTGCCGGATGATACCCGTTGATATCAACTGCATTTGCCATCTGCATGGCAAAGAGGCCACCCAGGCGCATGCGGTCACCCTGAGCGACGGCATTTCCAAAAACGAGTTCCGCCTTTTCTACCTGGATTTCGCGGGTAAAATCAAGTTCATTCTTTGCAGCATTCAAGATCGACTGGGCAATACGCACAGGGTCATCCCTGTACAGGCCCATTTCCTTTTTCACCTTGTTCTGGACTTCTACTCGTTCTGCAATCTTGAAGGGAATCCCCTGTTCTGCAAACTTCGAAAGCGTTTCCAAGCGTTCGGGACCAGCAGCAAGCGACAAGTATTCGGCGCGGGCTTTTTCGGCCTGCAGCTTGACCTGGGCCAAGTCTTCGCGGGCAACGCGCACGTCTTCGAACAGGCGCGCACGTTCCGACATCAAGGCGTCGACTTTCTCTTTACTTTCATTATACTTTTCGTTAAAGAGTTCGCGTTCCTGGTTGGCGGTTTCACGGTCCTTCCAGCGGGCGGCAACCGCCATATCGCGCTTTTTGCGGGCTTCTTCAAGGTCTGCCTTTGCACTGTTCAATGCGGCGCGCTGCTTTACAGCATCGATATCGGCATTCTGCTGCGCAAAGGAAAGAGGCGCGAGAAGAGCAAAAGCTGCAACTAATAACGGAAGTAAAATTCGAGTTCTAGATCCTTCGACTTCGCGCTTCGCGCGGAGTTTATCCTGAGCAGAGCCGAAGGACTCAGGATGACACAGCACCATTCCACCTTTCGCATTCCTCATTCCGAATTCTGAATTCTGAATTTTCATCTACTTGCCCTCCTTCGGAATCACCACAGGAATCGTGACAAGTCTCGGAGCAGTCTTGCCTTCGGCCACCTTCATCACATCTTTCAATACCGTACGCATGGTAAGGTCATCGGACACGTTATTCCAAGCATAACCGCCATCGGCCGTCCGGGTTAGCCACAGCACGTCGTTACCGTCGTTGCTCACGAAAATGGAGGCGACTGCACCGTAACGCAAGAATGTTCCCGGAACACTGCGGGCATCCACCTGCAGGAATCCCTTGTACACTTCGGTCGTGTACCCCAGGCGAATGCGGTCGTAAAAGACTTCGAGCATGCGATTGAGACCATCGTCCGCTTCAATCAAGCCCTTATGGAGCTGGCCCGCAATTTCTTGTACGCTCTTGATTGTTTCTTCGTTGCGGTACGGGAAATCCGATTCAAATACAGGCACCAAGGAATCAATCACCAAGGCCAAGGATTCGGCATACTTCGCCTTACGGTTCTCGAAGTACTTGATCGTACCCAAGGATTTTTGACGTACACTTGCCAAATTCTGGAGTTCAGCCTTCAGGGAATCGATTTCGGCCTTCAGTGTCTTGTTCTGTGTCGCGAGCGCCTGAACCTTTTTGCGTCCGACCTCGATAAATTCGGCGTGACGTTTCTTTTCGGCATCATGGAGCGTTTTTTCGCGGGCTGTTTCGGCCTCCACCGCCTTAATCTGGCGACGGACACTTTCTACCGTTTCCTGCGCCTGCGAAAAAACACCCGCAAGGCTCAAGCAAAGGAATATCTTGGTGAGTAAATGAAATTTCATATGCGAAAAATACAAAGAACCGCGGTCACTAGACCACGGCTTCTTTCAAAATAAGTTGAAAAACGAGCATTAGAACTTAGTTGCAAGAACTTAGAGCTTAGAATTATCAAATATTGAAATCGTCTAAGTTCTACAAGCGCAGCGGACTAAGTTCTACCAACTGAGTCGAAGACGTTACTTCTTGGAATCCTTGAAATACTGCGGAGTATTCTTGGCGCCGGCCTTCTTAAGGGCCTTGATCAAGCGGGTATAGCCTTCGTTGGTAGCCCAGTCGAGCACAGAATAGCCCTGACCGCACTTGGCGTTCACATCGACACCCTTGTTGATGAGGAACATCATGGCGTCATAGTTACCATTCTTGACGGTCCAGTGAATCGGGAGGTAACCGTCAGCGCTACGGGAATCAAGCGGAGCACCAGCATCAGCAAGCACTTCGAGCATGTCGACCTTACCGGTCTTTGCGGCGAGAAGCACTGCAGTACCGAGAGTCTGGGATTCAGCACCTTCGGCCTTGAGCTGAGCGAGGAGGCGGTTCACCACTTCCTTGTTGCCCATCATCACGGCGTTGTCGAGCACCGCTTCACCGTTGCCGTTCTTTACGTCGGCCTTGGCACCATGTTCGAACAAGTAGTTCAGCACGACCATATTGCCCTTGTTGGCAGCGATAGCCACGGCATTGTTGCCGTTGTCGGCCGGAGCGTCAATTTCGAAAGAAGCCTGCAAGAAGAGAGTCATCTTGGCAGTATCGCCGTTCACTGCGTAAGAAACGAACTGGTTCGGGGTAAAGGGAATCTGCTGTTTGGTCAGGTACTTGCGCACGGACTGAGGATCATTCGGGTCCATTTTGCTGTCGCAAGCGGTCATGGACATCATCATAGTGGCGGCGCAAAGGGCCAACAACTGCTTTTTCATAAAATTGTGCTCCAAATGAGGTTTTTCTTATTTTTGGTCTAAAAAATAAACAATTTTTGGTCAATTAACACAAAAAAACTCAAATTACAACTTTTTTTTACCAAAATATTCCCCGCGCCTCCACAGCCCTTTTTCTCAACTCAAGACCAACCATTTATATTTAAGGCATGAGAAAGAGAATTTACCCCCTGATTTTGCTTTTCTGCACCCTCGCTTTTGCCGACCGAGTGGTCATCGACACCTCCATGGCAGCCTCCACCAGCAACGACAACCGAGAATTCGAGGACCGGGGATCATTCGGACCCTATGTCGAATGTTTCCGCAACAACCACGAATACTTCCACACCTATTTCGAGCGTAAAACCGGAGAACTCCGCGAAAACGACGAATTCATGTTGGATTACACCACGTATTTCCAGCCTTACGTAAGCCTCGGAATTACGCTGTTCTAACGGGATTTTTTCTAAAAAAACTTATTTCTTAATCTTAAGTTTTTCACCCATCTTAATCTTGGTATCATTCAAGTCATTCCACTTGACGATATCTTCGATAGTCACATTGTATTGGCGAGCGATATCCCAGAGTCCCTCGCCTTTTTTAACGGTATGGACCTTGTATTCGGCTTCCGGGGCCGACGCGACCTTCAGCTTTTGACCGACACTTAAGCTCGTGGACTTGCCCATGCTGTTGAGTTCCTGGATTTTAGCCACGGAGGTACCGAACTTGCGGGAAATGCTGCTCAGGTTATCGCCCTGTTGCACGACATAGACCGAGACCTTTTCGTTAGAGGTTTTCTTGGCGGCCGGCTTAGATTCGGACTTGGCGGGTTTCTTTTCGGCCTTTTTCTTCACGTATTCCGGAATCACCAGGGAATCGCCCACGGTAAGGCGGCGACTAAAGCCCTGGTTAACCTGCATGAGCATCACGACAGGGACCCCGTAGGACTTTGCTATGTCGGCAAAGGTATCACCCTCGCGGACAGCATACTTGGCGCCCTTCGAAATCTTGGGGCGATCCTTTTGCGGACGGTCGCTTTCAACCTGGGGTTTCGGTTCGGGTTTAGAAACGACCAAGGTATCGCCCGTCTTTACGATTGCGGCGACATCCAAGGAATTCCATGCGCGAACAGAATCCTGGGAAATGCCGAACTTGCGTGCCACAGAGGCCACATCATCGCCAGATTGCACGATATAGGTACGGACTTTATGCGGTTTCTTACCCTTGCTAGACTTGGGTTTCGGAGTCACCTTGATCGGAATTAGCAAAGTCTGGCCAGCACGAATACGGGAACTCTTCATGTCGTTCGCCTGCTGCAATTCAGACACCTTGATACCGTACTGGCGGGCAATCACGCCAAGGTTTTCGCCCTTGCGGACCTTATGGTGGTGCCAGCTGGAGAAACTGTTCTTTTCCATCTTGTCGTAGCCATCGACAAATGCGGTACGGGTTCCGACCGGCAAGCGCAACAGGTAAGATTCCTTGTTCGGAGGCGTACACCACTTCACCAGTTCCATGTTCAGGCTGCGCAGCGTATCTTCGGTAACCTTCAAAAGCTTTGCCACTTCTTCGAGCGGGAACGAATCAAATACGGTTACGGTATCGAAATCGGGGCGGTACGTTTGTTCGACAGT
Source organism: Fibrobacter sp. UWOV1 (assembly GCF_900142495.1). Lineage (NCBI taxonomy): Bacteria > Pseudomonadati > Fibrobacterota > Fibrobacteria > Fibrobacterales > Fibrobacteraceae > Fibrobacter > Fibrobacter sp. UWOV1. The sequence continues at coordinate 176,184 of NZ_FRBA01000006.1, forward strand.
CATTTCGTACTGTTCCGGATAATGGCCGATGACCATGGCCGCAAGAATTCTCGGCACGTAGCGCATGGTTTCTTTAGGGAGCTCCAAATCCCAATAAGTCACCGCCACCGACGTGTCGCGAGTAGAATCTGCCTGCATTTCACGCAAGAGCCTGCGCACACGTCCTTCGCCGCAGTTGTAGGCAGCCATAGCCAAAAGCCAGTCGCCAAATTCATCGTGCAGGCGGTTCAAGTACTTGAGGGCAGCCATTGTCGCCAGCTCCGGATTACGGCGCATGTCGACCCAGTAATCCACTTCGAGCCCGTAACGCTTACCCGTTTCCGGAATGAACTGCCACATGCCAGAAGCCTTGGCACGGCTGTAGGCCTTAAGCTTGAAGCCCGATTCCACGAGGGCAAGGTAAATCAAGTCGCGGGGCATTTTTGCCGCATCGAGTTGGGCGTAAATCAGCGAATCATAGGCCGTTTTTCGGTTCAAGGAGCCCGACATAAAGGCTCGAGCCGAGTTGGTCATATAGTAGATTTCTTGCAGCACGCGTTCGTTAAATCTTACCGGAAGCGTAAACTGCGACACATCGAGCGTATCCAGGAAACTTTCAATCACCTGCAAGGATGCACTGTCGGCTTCACTTTCGTCAAGGGCATCGACACCTTCGATCGAAACTTCGTTTCGCACAAAATTTTCGGCATTTTCGCCAAGTTCCGCCACGTTGGGGTAAACTTCATCAAGTGCACGCACAATGCGAAGCGGCATTTTGGCACGGTAGGCAGAATCTTCTGCAGCAGAGACATTCTTATAGGTCGAATCAAACCGTTCAGAGACCAACTGTCTCAGCGATTCATCCAAGTAATGCCTGGCCAAAAGCCATTCCTGGTTATCCATGGCCTGCAGGGCATACTGGTAATAGGTCCACGAGGGGCGAATCGCAAGGGAATCCGAAATTTTTTCCTTGAGGGCGCGTTCCGAAAAAGATTCCGTATCCGACGAATTTGCAGAGTCTACCTTGGGCGTCATATCGGGCTTGCTTGCGCAACCGGACACCAACATCACGAATAAAGATACTATGCCAAAAAAGAAAAATCTCATCAAAAATTTCCAGACACCTAATTACCGGCAGCTTAATTGCCTGTCACGCGTTCCACACCGAACCAAATGACTCCTGCCAAGACAAACGCAGCAACCATTTGCAAAATAATAATAATGCGGTTTACGCGATAGGCCTTTTGCGACTTACGGTGCCAAGACGGCAGTTCCTGTTTTTCATTCGATTCATTCATTGCGGGGTTAAATATAACAAATAGCAATTTCCTTATCCGTTAAATTTCTATGTTATACAGCGGATTATGAAGAAGCTGTTTGCCGCACTAAGCCTAATGTGTATTCCCGCCTTGGCCCAGGTAGGAATCGTCCGGTCAACGAGCGGCATTCACGCCCCCTCGGCAAAGACTCTTCCACAAGGATTTCTTTACATTTCTGGCGCCTTCGAAATGGTGAGCGACGGAAACCCCTTGAGTCTGGAAGGAGGATACACCGACAGCAAAGGCAATTTTGTTCCACTCGAAAAGAACACGCCCTCGAACGACGAAACCTTCTACGCGAGTTTCGCCGTCCTGGACAACCTTGAACTGGGCGTTTCATTACCGTTCCATTACGAAGGCGATATCAACAACACGGATTTGGACGGATTCGGTCTCGGCGACCTGCATTTGTCGGCCAAGGGATCCATTCCCGTAAACGAATGGTTTTACCTGGGGCTTAGCGGTGAACTTTTTGCGCCGACGGGTTCTACCAAAAAAGGATTCCGCCCCAGGCACCGCTGGTACGTCAAGTCTGATGGTGAAACCTTCGCCTTTACCTCGAACTACACAGCTGCAAACGTCAACGTTCATTTTTCGTTCGACCTTAGGCAATACCTGACCTTTAACGGATACGTGGGACTTCTGAGCGATGTCGGCGAAAAAGGGAAATACCTCCTGTGGGGTGCCGGTTTTAACATCTTCCCCGAAAAGACTCTGACTCTCATTTTAGAAGCGTCGGGCGAAACACCCATGCGTTCTACGCGAATGAGTTACCACTTCTTGAACAGTCCCTTCAGACTCACTCCGGGCTTGAGGCTGCACTTACCTTACGATGCTTACCTCACCCTTTCGGGTGATATAGGATTCCACTATTTCAAGGACCTCGATATCGACGACGCCCTGTCTATCGATCTCAAAACGGATAAAAGCAACCTGCATTACAGGGCGTCCGGCTCGCCCGAAGTTGCCATTGCCATTAGCCTAAGCAAGGTATTCAACCTAAGCTGGGGCGACGACGACAACGACGGTGTCATCGACCGTAAAGACATGTGTCCGAACACATTCAAAGGCCAAAAGGTAAACCCCCGCGGGTGCCCTGTCGATGAAGACCAGGACGGAATCCTCAACATCGTGGACCTTTGCCCTAACACGCCCACGGGTCTTGAAGTCGATTACAACGGTTGTCCCCTGGATCACGACAACGACGGCGTAGCGGATTACCTCGACAAGTGTCCCAATACGACAAGCGGTTTTGCAGTCGATTCTACAGGCTGTATGCTCGACACCGATGGCGACGGCATTGACGACAACAACGACAAGTGCCACGAAACGCCGCACGGAGAACCAGTCGGAAACGACGGCTGCCCCCTAGACCAGGATAAAGACGGCATTCCCAACGAAACGGACCAATGTCCCGATACCCCCGAAGGCATTTCGATCGACAAGAACGGCTGCCCTCTCGACTTCGATGGTGACGGAATCCCCGACGATATCGACAACTGCCCCAACAGCAAGCTAGGCGAACTCGTCGGCGAATCGGGCTGTCCCCTGGATTCCGACAAAGACGGCGTCCCCGACACAAAGGACGAATGCGCCGACACCCCCGAAGGTGTCACTGTCAATATCCTCGGCTGCCGCATAGACCAGGATGGCGACGGAATCTTCGACGAAGAAGACAAGTGCCCAGGCACTCCCGAAGGCGCCCCAATTGACAGCCTCGGCTGCCCGCTCGATTCTGACGAAGACGGTATCGCCGACTGGGCAGACCAATGCCCGGGCACCGCCCCCAACACGTTTATCGACATTTCTGGCTGCCCCACCAACCAAAGGCACAACTTCAACACGTTTGCAAGACATATCCGCTTCAAGGGAATCGATACGGTCCTTGTGAATTCAAGCTACACCGCCCTTAACGACATCGTATACTACATGCGTCAATACCCCATGAATCTCGAGATTCAATGTTCTGCAAGCGAAGCCGGAGCAAACGCCGAACGAATCTCTAACGAACGCGCCGAATTCATTTACAACTACCTTGTCAAAAAGGGTATCCGCAAGGAACGCCTCAAGTTCCAGGGTTTCGGAAAAAAATTACCGCCGACACTTACGCAAAAAAGCGGCAGCACCGACGTAGTGAGATTTATTCCCTCGCCCGAAAATCAAAAGCAATAGTTTTTTGCTATATTTGCACTTCCATTCTTACGGCACCTCGCCAAATCAAACAAAGGATTTTCTATGAAGATTGCTGACAAGACCGTTGTCCAGATGCACTACACCCTGACCTCCGACGAAGGCAAGGTCATCGATTCCTCCGAAGGCCGCGAACCGCTGCAGTACATTCAGGGCGCCCACATGATCGTGGTCGGTCTCGAAAAGGCAATGGTCGGCCACGACGTGGGCGACAAGTTCGACGTCAAGGTGATTCCGTCCGAAGGCTACGGCGAATACAACGAAGAAATGACCCAGGAAGTCCCGCTGGACGTTTTCCAGGGTGTCGACAAGGTGCTCGAAGGCATGATGTTCTATGCACAGACTCCGGCCGGCCCGATGCCGATCCGCGTGAAGTCCGTTTCTGAAAAGACCGCCGTGATTGACGCTAACCACGAACTGGCCGGCCAGAACCTGAACTTCGCCATCGAAGTCGTCTCTGTGCGTGAAGCCACCGAAGAAGAACTCAATCCGCAAGGTCACCACTGCTGCTGCGGAGGCAAAGGCGAAGGCGATCACGAATGCAAGTGCGGCGAAGAAGGCCACGAATGCGAATGTGGCGGAGAAGGCCATGAATGCGGTGGCCACGGCCATAAGGAAAACTGCGACGGTAACGGCGGTTGTGGCTGTCCCAACCACGACAAGCACCACGGGAAGTAATTCAGAATTCGGATTTAGAACATAAAACAATTAACGCGTGTAATTTTTCAATTACACGCATCTTTTTTTGAAATTTATCCGGGATCAACCCGTTTCAGCACTTATTCGTACTGCGGAACAGTCCAGGTCGTGGGCACCGCCGGAGTATCGCTGTCATCATGGTTGAAGGTAAAGCCCTTCTTGGCGTCAAAGCCTTCGATAGAGCCCTTGACCGCCGAGGCACATTCGCTCGGATGCAAGCAGCTGGAGTTCTTGAGCATGAGCATGTCGCCATAGACATCCCAAATGCCGGACTTCAGTTCTTCGGTATTGGCACCCTTCTTGGCGACAACGGAGTAATCACCCGATTTCTTGAGCGTAAGCGTCCAATCGAGGCCTTTTTCAGGAGCGATCCATTCGCCAGCCAAGGCTTCCTTGTCGACATCCTTGTACTTGATAGAGGACTTTTCGCACTTGTACGATTCACCCGTATCCATATTCAGGTCGAAATCGGTGCTGACCTGGGCAGAAACTAGCGAATATACCGCCTGATCAAAGAACACCGGAAGCATCAGCAAGTGGCTGCGTTCGATATCGTAGTAACCCGCAGACCAGCTCAATTCTTCCTTGACCGTCTCTTCCACAACATAGCGCCCCTTGTAGAACGAATATACCTGCTTGGTGTCACCGTTCTTGCAAGAAAGCTTGACTCCCTGCAACTGGGTTCCGTCCGAAATCCAATTTGAAGAGATCGGCACATTGGCCTTTTCGACATCGATATAGTCGCCATCGTTGATCGAGACCTGCAACTTCTTTTCGTCCTTGACGACAAACTGGAGCTTTCCGGATTTTTCAAAGAACTTCTGCATTTCGTCCGAAACCTTCGAAGTAATCCCCATAAACGAACCATTGGACTTGCCGTATTCAATCACGCCGTTTTCAAAATCAGAGCGGACCGCGATCCATGCCGTATCGGGAATCCAGATAGAGAACACACCTTGCTTTGCGCCGGAAGCAAGATAAATCTGCGTTCCGAACATTTCTCCAAGGGTCATGTTCTTTTCAAGATCTTCCAAGGTTGCAGCACGCATGCCCTTCGGAAGTTCCGGAGCTTCGGAAGACGATGATTCTTCGACCGAAGAAGAAGATTCCGTAACGCTCGAGGAGCTACCTTCATCACGCTCCACATTCGACGAATTGTCATCGCTGCCACAAGCGGCAAGCATCATGGACAATGCAATGGCGGAAGTGAACACCGCCGACTTTGCTTTAAAATTCATATATACCTCTTTTTCTGCATAGAATATATACAAAAAAAACTGCAATGTAAACAGAATGTGTTTTTTTGTGACAAAAAACGCTTTTTGAATCAAAATTCCAAGGGGGAACCGGGCGTGTAGCCTAAATCGGACTTCGCATTTTCGATATCAGGAGCGGCATCGTACAAAAAGCCCGCAAGAGCTTGCTCCGCCGTCACCGGGCGTCCGCCAATCCAGCTTTTCAGGACAGCGAGTTTCTTGGAAATCCACCACGGCAATGGAATCATGCAATGACGCATGCCAGCCTGCTTCAAGACGGCCTTGGCCATATCCGCCATCGAAAGCACCGTTTCTCCGGCGAGGGCATACGTATTCCCGACGGCACACTCCGAAAGTCCCGCCAAAGCGATTCCCTTGACCAAATCCGTACTTTTCACGGGGCGCTTGAGGCACTTGCCGCCTCCTGGCATAAAATACACCGGAAAGCGCTTTACGTAGGCCACAAACATGTTAAATTCGATTCCGCCGGTACCGATAGGCGAACTGATTACAAGCGTCGGGCGAACAATCGTCCATGGGAGGCCAGAATTCTTGACGTAAGACTCCCCTGCCAGTTTACTTTGACCATACTCCGTCAGCACAGGATACGTCACCGAGATGCTAGAGACATAGACCAAGCGCTTGACAGCTGCCGCTTTGGCCACATTCACGACATTGCGCGTTCCACCGGCATTGATGCGTTCAAAGGCGCCCGGTTTAGTCGAAAGGAGAATCGCGGCGAGATGGTACACCAAATCTACGCCGACAAAGGCTTCGCGGATCGAATCCGCGTCAGTGACATCCCCATAAAAAACCTCCACCCCCTCGGGTAAAAACCCAGCCTGGGTATCGCCCGGGAGCACAAGCACGCGAACACACACATCACGAGCCAAGAGTTCCCGACAGAGCGCCTTCCCTACGACGCCTGCGCCACCCGTCACCAAAGCAATCATTGCTAGGCTTCCAGCAAATAGCGGACATCCTTGACCCTGCGGGCAAGGTCTTCGTCATTATCCATCTGCTTTGCAAGTGAACGGATTGCGGCGATAACAGAAGAGTAATCCCTATTGAAGAATTCGCCGATATTCACAAGAGAGGTATTCGTCATTTCGCGACTAAGGTACATCGCGACCTTACGCGGCAAGGCGACACCGGCATCCTGACGCTTGCTTGTAAGCGCCATCAAGTCCGTACCGAATTCCAAGGCTACCGTCTCGGCGATACCCTTGACCGTCAGTTCTTCGACTCCGGTCGTTCCCGGAGGAGCCACCAGGCGCTTTACCACGTTCAGGTCAAGATTCTCTTCGCAAAATTGATTCAGGGCTCGAATACCGTTCAGCATCCCCTCGATCACGCGGACATTTTCACGCGGCGGGAGCGAAAGGAACCGACAAATTTCTTCGCGGTCACGGTCAAGAAACGGGATATTCATCGATTTCTTTTGAATCAGCTTGATTCTTGTCGTCAGGTCCGGAACGTCGATTCCAACAGCGACACAAGATTCCAGCGGAGCAAGCAACTTTGCCGAAATGCTCGGAATCGCGTTTGGCAACTTGCGTTCAGGCGGAACTTCGCCTTCTTCCAGGCGGTTAAAATTGGAAGGATGGCGGTCGCATGACAATACGACCTGTTTTCCGAGCGTACGCAAATGCTTGATCAAGATTGCGAGCTTTTCTTGACAGAACTTCTTGCATTCCAGAAGTTGGATATCGTCCAGAATCAAGACATCGCAGTTTTCGTATTTATCCTGGAAAGCTGTAGCGAGTTCACGGACATTACCCGTCTTGAGTTTCAGCGCCTTGTACATGGCAGTAGCATCGTGCACGAAATCGAAAGCCTGGCAATAGATGACACGCGTATCGGGCTTCGTTTTCACGATTTGGGCGGCAATCGACTGGAGCAAATGAGTCTTGCCCAAACCAGACTTGCCATACACAAAAAGCGGATTCAAGGCCGGATCGCCCGGATTTTCGGCAACGGACTTGCAAGCTTCGCAGGCAGTACTGTTACAATCGCCCTCGATAAAGTTTTCAAACGTATAGCCAGAGTACAGAGAAAGCTTATTGCGCGGACGCCTTCTGGGCGCTGCTACACGGGAGGCGCGCACAGGGGGAAGCTTCGGGGCGGCCGGAGTCGACATCACCTGCACATTCTTTTCGGCAGGGGCAATAGAAATCTTGAAATCGACAAAGGAATCGCCAAGAACCTCGGAAAAAGCAGTGCGCAAAACACCTGCATAATGCGCGTTCACCCAGTCTCTGCGAAATTCATCGGGAACTGTTATCTGGGCGTAGCCGTCAAAAAAACCCTGGTATCCGACCATATCAAGGATTTCAAGACCCAAATAATCATTACATTCAACATGCGCACGGTCCAACACCAACTGCCAGACCGAAGATTCAGAATTCAAAAGAGCAACAGAGTTTGTCACGTTCTACCAATCATCTAAAAAAGCATGGAAAAATTAAATAAAGCATACAAGAAAATAATCGAGACCGCTCATTTTTTTCTAAAAACGCCGTTTTTAGCGTAAAAAAGCCAAAAAAATATTTATTCCCAAAACTTACCGCATTGTTGCAAACAAATCACTCTTTTAATCACTCCGCAGTCAAGATAGACTCCCTATGATTAGAACACTTTATCAACAGAAAAATTTTGTAGCATGTCTTGACAAGAAAAAACATACTTTTAGTGCTCAAATTATCATCATTCCAAAAAGCATACAAATAAATAACAGCCCTTTTTAGTCAAAAAAAGGCATTTTTTCATAGAAGATATTGATTGTCAATGATTTAGCGGTCTATTTATTTTCGTCCAGTTTCGACTGGAGATTTTCGATCCGCTGTTCCAGCATTTTCTGGATTTCAGGCAGCAACCTATCCTTGATTCGGTCCAGATAAAGGCACTGCAGCTGGATCATGCGATTGCGGTGGCGACCGGCGTGTTCCTGAATCCAGCGACTTACCGCCAACTGGCGGTCCTGCATGCGTTCCTGCAGTACCTGCTTAATGTATGTCGTCTGTACGGACATATAGCGCTGCATGTTGAACGGGAGCTTGTATGTGCGGATAAACTGCTTGAGCAATTCCAAAAGCGAGAGATTCTGCCCTTTGCGATCCTGAATAAACTGCTTCAGTTCTTCGCAGTGGCACTCAAAGAAAGGCATAATGGCCTTATCATCAATCTGATAAAGTTCCAGTTCGTCTTGTTTCTTTGTCGCTTCGTCGACTGCCATACGCTATAAATTTATAAAAAAATCAAATTTTATGTGATTTCACGCACAAAAAAGGCAAAATTCGCATTAGAAGAAAGATTTTCAACGTTTTCTTGTAAGAAAACGACACCTTCGGTACCCGGATGCAAGCGATCCACGTCCCCACCCTTGAAATCCTTCATCGAATCGATCTTGCAGCGGGCCATGCCCGAGGGAGTCATCAACGCAAGAGAATCGTCTATCGAGAAGGGGTTCTTGACATTCACGCGGCAGGAATTCGTGTTCGCATCATAGGCTATGACCTGAGCGGCCACGCAGCCACCGGGAGCATCTTCGTGAGTGGACTCGTAATTCTGCGGCAAGGGGCCGCGCAGGAATCCCGGCATAAAGCCGCGACCGTCCACAAACGAAATCGCGCGATAGGCGTCATTCGACACCTTGACCGATTCCGTTGCAACGCCCTGTTCCATTTGTGCGGCGCAAGAATCAATTGCCATACGGTAGGCACGCACCACCTGGCTCAAGTAATACACCGACTTGGTGCGGCCTTCGATCTTGAACGAATCGAGCCCTGCCGCCATCAGTTCCGGAATCACGTCAATTGCGCAGATATCGCGGCTACTCATGAAGTACGTGCCCCAAGCATCTTCGTCCAAGGCGATCGGATCCAGTTCCGGACGATCCGTGCGCTGCAGGCTGAAAGAACCCTCGTGCTCGCGATAGTCTTCACACTGCGGTTCAGGATTGGCATACAGGCGGTATGGCATACGGCAACTGTTATCGCAGGCACCTTGGTTTGCATCGCGACGGGTGACCCAGTTACTAAGCATACAGCGACCGGACATCGACATACAAACCGCACCATGCACAAACACTTCCAGTTCCAGATCCGGCAAACGGTTCTTGATTTCCAATATTTCAGACAAGCGAAGTTCGCGGCTCAAAATCACGCGACGCACGCCCAAATCGTGCCAGAACTTGGCCGCCAGGTAATTCGTCGTATTTGCCTGCACAGACAAATGAACTTCGACCTCCGGTCGCACTTCGCGAAGCCAGCCCACAAAGCCTGGGTCCGCCACAATCAGCGCGTCGGGTTTCAAATCAATGGCCGCTAGCAATGCGTTCTGGAAGGCTTCCACCTTCACATTGCGCGGAATCACGTTACTCGTGAGATAAAACTTTTTGCCCAATCGGTGGGCGTATTCAATGCCTGCGGCTAAGTCATCTAAATTCTTGAATCCGTTTTCACGGGCTCGGAGCGAAAAAGCAGGCTGGCCCGCATACACGGCATCGGCGCCGTATGCAAAGGCGTACTTCATGCGAACAAGATCGCCAGCAGGAGCAAGAAGTTCAGGTAGCATTGTAGTAGACAGTAGGAAGTAGGAAGTAGGAAGTAGGAAGTTGGAAGTAGGAAGTTGAATGTTGAAAGTTGAAAGGGGTGTGGGTTCGCAATTACCACTTGAATCCCGTTCTCAAATAAACCTTTTCGTCGTTGAACAACGTAATCTCGCCGAGGAAGAACACATACTGGCCTTCGTAGCTGATCGAAGGCGTGAGCGAATATTCCATATCAGCGCCCTTCAAGAAACGCTTGTGAATTTTCATGTGGTTGCGACGCGGAGTCGTATCATTCACCGCACTACCGTAATCCGTTCCTTTCCAGAACCAGGTATTGCGAAGCGAGGCAAAAACGTGACGGTCCAGGCGGCCATAAGCCGTAAAGTCAATCGTCTGGCTGTTCGGGCCAGCCTGGTTACCCAGCGGGCGGCCCAAATGAGCCATCTGCGCCGTATTTGCATGGAAATGGGAATACACATAAGGTTCAATGCGGGCATATTCTGCAATAAAGCCCGATTCCAACAAATGAGACTTGATCTTGAAATCGTGTGCACCATGCATACCGGCCATCCACGCCCACTTCGCTTCGATATTGTCGTTTTTCACAAGACTCACCGGACTTTCCATATCGTCCAGGTAGAATTCGCTATACATGCGGAGCGAACGGAACAAGCGGTAGTTAAAGTCGAAGGAAAGAGAGCCATTATTGCTGTCTTCGGAATAGTTCCCCTTTTCCATAAACAGCGGGACCACCGGCACAAAAAGCCAAGGCTTCAAGTTGTCGTACTGGATTTGCAGTTCGCTGATACCGAAGGTCGCGTTGCCCACAGCCAGTTCATAGCGATGACCGAATATATTGCGCATTTCTTCCTTGTTGTTCATTCCCATGCCGGGATAAATACGCAAGTCTCCGTAGAACGAAAGAACACGCAACGGGCCAAATTGCATATCGAGCGAAAGCATATTGTACGGAAGCGCAAACTGGTTCAGGCTCAAGTTATTGTAATAGCCCGGACCCCAGTGCATCACGTCGCGACCGAAATCCAGACGCAGCCAATCGTAATTCAATGCAATATGCGCACGGTAGCGGGCATAGCTCGTGTATTCAAGCCCCGAATTATTTTCTTCTTTCTGGAATTCCAGGAATTCACCGTCAAAAGATTTCGGATAACTTGCGGAATGCCCTTCGTCGTAAATGCGAGCATCGAGTACAAAATCAATCGAATCCGCATAACCGCGCAAATAGATACCGCCATCGACTCCCGGCCAGATCGTATCGCCAAGCGATTCGCCACCGCGGTAATCAATACCCCCTACAAGCGACATGGCAAGTCCCATGCGCGGATTCTTTTTTTCAAAAGCCGAACCGTGTCCCGAAACTGCGGCGCCGTTTTCATTATCGTAGTAAAGCAATGCATTTCTTTCGGAGTCGACAAAGTTCTTGCGAAAAGCTGTATCGCGATGCGGATAGGCGAAGAACTGGCGCCCCTCCCCTGTCGTTACACGATGCAAATCAAACAGCATCGGAGAATTTTCAAGGAGTCGCAAATTGCGGACATTTTCAGGACCGACTACAGGCGATGCTGCAAATGCCGGTACAGAAAGCATGACTGCCACCAAAAGGGCAAACGGCTTAGACAGTGATATTTTCATAACGTCTCGATTTTTCAAGAATCAAAATGGCGTATTCTATTTCAAAAGATAGCTTTTTATTTGTTGTAAACAACGCAACGGGTGCATTTTGGAGCGATTTGTTCCGAACGGGAAAATTCGTTCCAAATTATGTTTTCTGTTTTTTTTATTAAGTCACTTTTTTGTTTAAAACGGTTTGTTCCACTATGTATTTTTCATAAAAACAAAAACAACCCCCATAAAAGAGGAAATCATGCTTACAAGGAATTGTTTGGGAATTACTTCCCTTGTAGCAGGAGGCCTTATTGCCGGATGTTCGAGCGACAGCAGCTCTACCAGCCCCAAAGACAACCTCGCCGATGCTACAGGAATCATCACTAACGCATGCGTCTATGACGGCTACGCAGCCATGCAGGGCGCAAGCGGAGAAACACTTTGCCTCGATACCGAAGGGACACTTGCCTTCTGGATCAATGCAGACGGAAGCTACGGGTTTCCCGAAGCCACGCCGGGCTCCACTGAAAATAACACCGCAGATTCTATCGAAACCAGCACAGATGTAGGCACAACGACGCCTAGCGACTCTACGGTATCCGCCGACAAACCCGCAGAGGATTCAACGGATTCCGAACCTGCAAGCGAAACGCAGTCTTGCACCACCGACAAGGCGCTCTATACCGTAAACGGCATTTCTTACTACAAGAATGAAGACGGGAGCCTCTATTATTTTGATACCGACTGCAACAAGACATCCCTTTCGATGATCGCACCGGCAAGCAGTTCTTCTGAAAATTCTGACGATCCCGAAACCGCCGCAAGCAGCGCATCACGACCGGGACTTTCTTCTTCCGAAACCGCAACACCTGTATCTAGCAGTTCAAATGCAACGCCAAGCAGTTCTGCAGTCACAGTTCCGAACAGCAGCGCCTCCGTCGCTACACCGTCAAACGGTTCTGTGCCTGCAATCACCTACGCTGCCAGCGGCGCCACGGTTGAAAACAACAACAACTGCGTCACGGTTACCGGTGGCGAAGTCGTCATCACCTGCGCCGGCGACTATGACTTTAGCGGCTCCTATAACGGTGCCGACGCACAAATCCGCGTGTATTCTCCCAAGAGCGATTCGGGCGTTTACCTGAACCTACGCGGGCTCACGCTCACCAATACTGCAGACGCCCCCATTTACGCTCAGATGTCCAGCAAGACCTTCGTGGTCGCCAAAAGCGGAACCACCAACACGCTTAGCGACGGAAGTTCCCGCACAAAGTCCTACACTTACGTAAATTCCAACAACGAAACAAAAGTGGACACCACCGGCGCTTGCATTTACGCCAAGGACGACTTGACCATCAAGGGCGAAGGCACCTTAATCGTGAAGGGCAACTACAACAACGGCATTCACACTAGCAACGACTTGCGCTTCCGCGGCGCCACAACAATCAACGTGACCGCCGTAAATAACGGCTTGAAGGGCAAGGGCACCGTAGATATCGAAAACGGAAACATTACCATCGCAGCGACCAACGGCGACGGCATCAAGAGCGACGAAGGCGAAGATGCAGGCTCTATAGTAGACAATAAAGGTATTGTCAATATCAAGGGCGGCAACATCACCATTACCAAGGCGGGCGATGACGGCATCCAGGCTTACAACTATATCATCGTCCAGGACTCTGTTTCTGAGCCGAACATCAAGGTAACATCGACCGGCAAAGGCATTGTCTCTGACAACAGAGTTTACATCAATGCCGGAAAGATCGATATTTCCTCTGGTGACGACGGCGTTCATTCCAACCAGAACATCTACTTTAACGGAGGCTACACAACTATAGCGGCCCCCAAGAACGACGGCGTACACGCCGACTCAACCCTCATGATTAACGATGGCACCATCTACGTGACCAATTCCTACGAAGGTCTGGAAGCCTGGTACATCAAGGCAAACGGCGGCATCACCGATGTCTACGGAACCGATGACGCCTGGAATGCGGCCGGCGGCAATGACGGTTCCGGCAACACCAATCAAGGCGGCCAGTCAAACTGGGGATTCGGCCCCGGAGGCGGCATGGGCGGCGGCATGGGTAGCAGCAGCGGATTCTTGACCATTACGGGCGGCGTTCACCACGCAAAGACCGGCTCCGGTGACACCGACGGCATTGACAGCAACGGCGAACTCACGATTTCTGGTGGCGTTGTCATCGTTGAATGCCAGATCAGCGGCGGCATGGGCGGCTCCTTCGACGCCGACGGCACTGCAAGCCTCACCAGCAAAACGGTTCTCGGTTTCAGCAGCGGTTCCTCGGAAAAGGGCACGAACTATAACGTGAGCTTTACAACCGGCAACTACTACGGAACCTCTAACATCGCATTCAAGCCCTCCATATCGGGTAGATACATGGTCGCTACTACGGGTCAGCCCGCACAAGTAAGCAATACCTCCAGCTACCAGAAAAGCGTCACCTTCCCTTCAGGAAGCACAGTCTACTACAACGAATAGAATTCCTCCTAATCCACCAAAAAGTCCTCCGCGTTTGCGGAGGACTTCTCATATTCTTGCGGCAAAGCCGCCTTGCTTTTAACTACATCCAGCTACGTTCGGACGTACCCGAAATACCGCGAATCTTAAGATCGAAGTCATCGGGGTTCGTGGCAGCGTTCATTGCTGTTTCCAACGAAATCTTTTCTTCTTCGTAGAGTTTCAGGAGCGCCTGGTCGAAGGTCTGGCTGCGGTACTGCATGTGACCTTCGGCAATGGCCTGTTCGATCAAGTCGTTCTTGTCCTTGTCTTCGATGTATTCCTTGATAGCAGCCGTATTCACCAAAATTTCGGCAGCAGGCACGCGCCCGTTACCATCCTTGGTCGGCAACAAGCGGAGCGAAATAATGCCGGCAAGCACTTCAGAAAGCAGCAAGCGGATTTCGTCATGCTGGTGCGGCGGATACATCGAAAGCACACGGTGAATGGTTTCGGTCGCGTTCGTGGTATGGATCGTCGCAAACACCATGTGACCCGTATCGGCAGCGGTCAAGGCAATCTGCATGGTTTCAAGGTCACGAATTTCGCCCACCAGAAGCACATCCGGGTCCTGACGAAGCGCTGCACGAAGGGCGTTTGCATACGAAAGGGTATCCACGCCAATTTCACGCTGTGAAATAATGGCCTTGTCATCGCGGTAAAGGTATTCAATCGGGTCTTCGACCGTAATGATATTCACCGCTTCGTTCTGGTTGATATAATCAAGCATGGCGGCAAGCGTCGTCGACTTACCCGAACCCGTCGTACCTGTAACCAGCACAAGGCCGCGCTTGGTCAAGGACATGTCGCGAATAACGTCAGGAAGATGCAAGTCTTCGAAGGCCGGGATTTTTGCCTTAATGTGACGAATCACGACGGCGATAGTACCACGCTGACGGAATACGTTCACACGGAAACGGCCCATGTCGCGGGCGCCCACGGCAAAGTCGCATTCCTTGTTCGCTTCAAAGCGCTGTTTCTGGTCGCGGTTCATGATATCATCCAAGAAGGAATCCATCATCAACGAATCGACCTTGACATCAAAGGGGCGCTGCAAAGCACCATTAATACGGTAAACAGGCGGAACGCCCACGCGCAAGTGCAAGTCAGATGCATTGCGGTTTACCATTTCACGGAGTAATTTTTCAATGCGAAGTTGCGGCTGCTGTTGCTGTTCGGCCATTAGGCGTTACCTCCGAACTTTTCGTTATAGAGTTTTTCCACTTCGGAAAGTCTAGCCGCAATATCTTCGTTTTCAGGTTCCTTCTGAGCGAGGTCCTTGTAGATTTCGAGAGCCTTTCCGTACAGACCCTGGTCGAAATAAATTTCGGCAAGCGTACGCGTATTCAGGCTTTCGTCCAAATCATGGGAACCGCGATCGAGCGGAGCATCCGGATCATTAATCAGACCCGCAGAAATTTCATCGTCGGAATCGCCAGACATCAAGAAATCGACACCCTTGTTTGAAGGCGTTGTTTCTTCGGGCAGAGAATCGTCATCCATGTCGAACAAGCCCTTGAATGCTCCGGAGACTTCCGTTTCCAGGGAATCCAGATCCTGCGCCGATTCGGCCGCCGGAGCTTCTTGCGCCGGGACTTCCGGCTGAGCTACAGATTCTACCGGAGCAGTCGAACCTTCAACCGGCAAATCGGATTCGTTCTCTTTTCCGAACAAATTATCAAAGGACTTGTCGATATCTTCTTCAAGAGCTTCCTGAGCTGATTCCGGAGCCTTTTCGATAGATTCTTCGACCGGAGCTTCGGTCAATTCCTGCTCAATCGCTTCCTGGCTATCAGCCGCAGCCGGAGCAGAGACTTCAGGCAAATCCAAGTCGTCGTCAGCGTTGCCGAACATCGAAGCGAAGGCTCCGCCCATTTCCTTAGCAAGGTCCGAAGTATCTTCAGACTTCACTTCGGGCATTTCAAGTTCAGCTTCAGCCTGGTTCACTTGTTCTTCAAGCGACACCGTTTCTTCCGGTTCAGCCCCCTGCGTTTCGGCAGTTTCAACCGGTTTTTCTTCGGGCAGGTCATCGTCTGCTCCAAAGATCGATTCAAAAGCGCTGTCTACGCTAAAGGCGCTATCCGAAGCCTGCTGTACAACAGGTTCTTCAGCAGGAACTTCCTCAGCAGGTGTTTCATCGACAGGAACTTCAGCGACAGGAGATTCTTCGACTGCCGGAGCATCTTCAGCAGGAATGTCGGCGACAAGTTCTTCGGATTCTGTCGTACTATCATCTGCGAAGAGATTATCAATCGGAGACTCCAGAATCGGAGCTTCTTCAACTGGAGTTTCTTCAGTTGAAGGCTTGTCGTCAGCAAAGAGATTGTCGATCGGAGACTCAAGTGCCGGAGCATCAAGAGACGGTTCGTCATCAAGCTTGAAGGAATCTTCTTCAGCCGGCAATTCAAGATCAGCAACGTTTTTTTCTTCAGCCGGAGTTTCATCGACAGGAAGTTCCAGAGATTCTGCGGCAGGTTCTTTGGAGTTTTCTACCGGTTTTTCTTCGGGTAGTTCATCTTCGCCGAAAATAGAATCGAAGGCATTATCGATTGTCGTCGGTTCATCGGCAGCAGGCGCCTCGACAGCAGGAATTTCTTCAACAGGAGTTTCTTCGACGCGAGATTCTTCGGCAGGAGCCTCGTCAGAGACCAGGTTCATGTCGGCAGAGGCAGACTTTTCAAACAGACCGCTACCGCTAGACTCCTCGGGCAATTCGTCTTCACCAAAGATATCGCCAAAGGCATCGTCAATGCTCTGCGGCTTGTCTTCTGCAGACTTTTCGAACAGAGACGATTCGTCAAGAGAATCCTTATCTTCGATACCTTCATCAAGCGGGGATTCAGTAAGGGACTCTATGGACTGCGTCGAGAAATCATCCGTATCGGTTGTATCCGAAGGTTCAGCGTTTGCGGACTCTTCGTTAACCGGTTTTTCTTCGGGCAGTTCGTCTTCGCCAAAGATATCGCCAAAGGCATCGTCAATACTTTGCGGTTTGTCTTCGATAGAGGCCGATTCAAAGATAGAAGCGGCGTTCGACTGCGCATTCTCGTCAATGCTTGCAGGAATGTCCGAAACAGGAGTTCCGGCATTTGCAAACGGACTAGCGCTGGTCGATTCCTCGGGTTCAAGATCGTCATCCAGACCGAACATGTCGGACAGAGCCGAGGACACATCGGAACTGGAAATATTTTCTTCGGCGCCGAATTCTTCGGCAAGAGTTCCTGACTCGTCGGTCTTGATCGAATCCATTGCAGATTCAAGCGATGCGGACAAGTCTTCCATCGTGGAGTCTTCGGCGGCATCGCCATTGGGCAGCATGGCGGCAAGAGATGCAAACGGATCGTCAGCCATGCTCTCGTCAGAAGCGGATTCTTCGGCTACCGGAGAATCAATCGAATCGGCGGTGGCAGGCATTTCAAATGTATCCGTACCGGCATCCGCAGTCGCCGGTTCAGACGAGGATTCGTCGTCAAACGACATGTCAAGCGGAGATGCGGCACTACCCTGTTCCTGGGTGGTATCGGACATGATGAACTCAGAGTCGCCCGCTGCGGCAACAGCAGCTGCAGCAGCCGTACTTTCGAGCACGACGTCGTATTCTTCTTTCCAGAAGGTGTTCAGCGGGTCCATGTCGTGCAAACGACGGTAACAGACGTTTCGCTCGGCAAGCATCCCCAGTTTGTCGTAGGCATCGCCCATCAACTGCTGTGCAGCCAGGTTGAACGGATCCATCGTAATGATGCGTTCACATTCCTCAACGCAAGGCTGGTACGCTTCGAGTTGAGTAAGAATCTTTGCGCGGACAAGTCTTGCCGAAATATCGTTCGGGTACAGCGTAAGACCGCCATCGACTCTCTGGAGAGCCTTGTCCAGCTCCCCTGCCACGCGTTCAAGATCTGCAAGCCATGCAAACACCATGGAGTTGGTGTTTTTCTTGCCTACAGACTTTCTAAGTGATTCCAACGTTACCGCCATAAACACCTCTTAGAGCAAAATTGCTTCGTCCGCCAAAAGAACGGGGATTCCTTCGCGAACCGGATACACCCTGGAATTGTCTTCGGTAGAAAGAGCCTCGGTCAAAGGTTCCGTCACTTTCTCGCCAGCAACGTTCTTGAGCGTGCCTGCGGAAATAGATTGATTTAGGGCGGCCAAGCATTCGTCAGACGCCAATTTGAGCTTACCCCTGGTTTCGGGGCAGCAAAGAATATCCAAAAGATTTGTATCGAACATAAAACCTTAATAATCAAATACTTACACAAAAAATAACTCAATTTTTGTGCAATGTGTAAAGATATTGTAAGGAATAGCGATTTTAGTGCAGATATTTGAGGTTTACAAGGGCAAAATCGCCCATTTGGGAGTTTCCGATGAGTAAAAACACCTTTAAACCGAGGCTATCGAGCCACTTGATATCGAATGGTTCTCGGTAACCCGACAAATTGGACACCACCAGAAGTTCACGACACCCCGTTCGGTTGCAAATCGATTCCATCGAAGAAAGATCACCCAGCAGATGCTGGCGGTTTTCTTCGGAGACCTTGGACGGGTCGGAACTCACACAACCGAGAATTTCAATTCCCGGAATCACATTGTAACGGTCAAACCAGGACTGCAGGGAATCTTCGGAACCGCCAAGCAAAATGGAACGGTGACGTTTCTTCGCAAAGATGCGGTAGAAATAGTTTATCCAAAATGCAAAGCGTCTCCAGACCAGAAGAGCAAAGGGAATCGCAAGGCTAGAGGCCACCACAACGGCGATCCAGCGCGTATCATAAGGCAAGAGGCTCATTTCATCGACATCGATCGGTGTCTGGGTAAAATAACGGAATGCCACATAACCGCCGACTGCAAGTACATTCAACGGCAACAGGAATCGAAGGATTCCTTCACCCTTCAGACTCGACACCGTGTATTCCCCTCGGAATACGAGGAACACCATGTTCACGATAACGACCAGGCCAACTAGCCACCAATCTTCGAACTGGGAAATATCCAAAATGGAGTGCTTGACAACAACCGCATAATTAAAGCAATTCGAAGCCACTTCGCCACCCCTTTCGGCACAGGAACGATCAACCGAAATACCTTTACCCAAGAAGGCAACCGCCCAAATCGCAAGGACGCCGAGATCCAGGAACATCTTCCAGAACTTCGGGATCAAGCGCGAGAACATGCCGACAAATGCCGCAAAGAGAATACCGAAAGACACCAGGAAATTCGGCACGAAATACAGGTCCTTGTGTTTTTTCACAAAGATAAGCATCGCCTTGTAGAAATCCACATAGGATCCCCAACGGCGAGTACGGCAACTCTGTCCCTTAAAATGAAGGATATTCGTCGAAGGCGTATAATAGTTCTTGAATCCCGCTGCCTTGGCCCTAAAGCACAAGTCAAGGTCTTCGCCGTACATAAAGAAATCTTCGTCAAAACCGCCCAACGATTCGTACAACTCGCGACGGATGCAGAAGAACGACCCACTGATAGCGTCTACTTCGATCATCTTGTCGGGATCGGCAAACGTCATGTTGTAGCTAGCAAGAGTCTTGTTCTTTGGGAAAAGAGCCGCAAGCCCGATCGTCTTGGACACGGCAGAAACAATTGTCGGGAAAGAACGACGGCAAGCCCACTGGATAGAACCATCTTCGTTCAAGATTCGGCAACCCACCGTTCCCGACTCCGGATGCTCTTCCATAAAATCGAGCACCTGGGTAAACGAATCACGGGACACGACCGTATCCGGATTAATAAAGAACAGATACGGCTTGGTCGCCTGTTTCTCAGCCAGATTGCATCCCTTGCCAAAGCCAAGGTTTTCCTTGGAATCAATCCATACGACTTCCGGGAAATACGCCTTGATTTCAGGCAGTATCGGCGAGTCGGAGCCATTATCCAACACGATAATCTGGGCATCCACATTTTCGCACGCGTCACGAACAGACTTTAGACATGCCGGGATAAAGTCGCAAGAATTGTACGCAATGATAATGATGGAGCAAGAGTACATAATAATTCAGAATTCGGAGTTCAGATTTCAGAGTTCGGAATAAAAAAATTCCAAATTCATCACGCAAGTCCTAGGCGGAGTTTAAGAACCAGGAAGAACGCTTCGGAAATAATGCCGCCGCTCATCTTGGAAGTACCGCGGGTACGGTCCGTAAAGATAATCGGGATTTCCTTGACACGGAGCCCCTTCTTCCAAATCTTGAAAGTTGTCTCGATCTGAAAACAATAACCATCACTCTTCATCTTGTCGAGATTCAACGCCTGCAAAGCTTCGCGACGGAAGCACTTGAAGCCGCCCGTGGCATCGCTAATCGGAAGTCCTGTCACGATGCGGGTGTAAACATTTGCACCGTAGCTGAGAATCAAGCGACGCAAGTCCCAGTTGACCACGCTAATGCGGTGATTCTGGTAGCGGCTGCCGAGTACGAGGTCGGCATCTTCGGCCGTTTCCAAAAAACGATTCAAGTCCGTCGGCGCATGGCTAAAGTCAGCATCCATTTCAAACACGCGTTCGTAGTCTCGCTCGAGAGCCCACTTAAAACCGGTCACATAGGCCGAGCCAAGACCCATTTTGCCCTTGCGACGAATCAAGTGTACACGCGGATTCTTCTTGGTTTCTTCTTCGACCATGTCGCCCGTTCCATCGGGACTGCCGTCGTCGACCACCAAGATTTCAAGACATTCATTCTGTTCAAGAATAGCCGACATAATGAGCATAATATTTTCTTTCTCATTATAAGTCGGAACAATCACAAGACTTTTAGGGTACGCCATAAACCAACTTCTCCTAACTTAAATCTACAATTTCGTGAATTGATTCGGCCACCGGATAGCTCTGTTTTTTGCTTCCGTTCATCATTTCGCCCAAAAGTCCAAGAGAAATGAACTGCACGCCCATCACGAGCGAGAATCCGCCTGCCAAAAGGAGCGGACGCACGTGGAGTGCACCAGTCTGGAACCATTCGTAGCCGAAATAGCCCGAAATACCGAAACCGACGAGCATAAAGATGAGGCCCAGAAGTCCAAAGAAATGGAGCGGCTTCGAAGCAAAGCTGCGCATGAACATCAGGGACACCAGATCCAGGAACCCCGACACCAAGCGAGACACGCCGTACTTAGACACGCCATGAATGCGGGCGCGGTGTGCGACCGGCATTTCGGTAATGCGGAAGCCCTGCCACTTGGCCATCACGGGAATAAAGCGGTGATAGTCGCCGTACAGGTGAATAAACCGCACCACGGAACTGCGGTAAGCCTTGATACCGCAATTGAAGTCATGCAGACGCTGGCCACACACGATCGAAACCGTCAAGTTGAATAGCTTGGACGGCCAAGTCTTATGCCAGGGATCCAGGCGACGGATCTTCCAACCAGAAACCAAGTCGTAGCCGTCTTCCAGAATCTTAATCATCTTCGGGATTTCAAGCGGATCGTCTTGCAAGTCGCCATCCAAAGTCGCCACGTACTTGCCGCGGGCCTTGGAAAATCCGAAAGCAAGCCCAGCTGCCTTTCCGCAATTGAACTGGAAACGGAATGCACGAATAAAGGAATACTCCTTGGATAAAGACTCCACCACTTCCCAGGTATTGTCACGGCTTCCGTCATCGATCAAAATGACTTCATAGGTAAAGCCAGTCGGCTCGATGGCAGCAACAATTTCCTTAAAAAGCTCCGGAAGGTTCTCGCTTTCTTCCTTGACTGGAATAACAAGACTCAAATCCATTCGTATCCTCTCTTCTTATCGCAAAAATTTACTTGGCAGCTACTACAGCAGGTTCGTTAGCAGAATCTTTTTGGAGAGAATCGGCCGGAGCGGCCGGCACGGGTTCTTCAACCTTCAAAGGTTCGTCGGACATCTGTTCAATCTGGCGGGCAGCCATCATCAAGCGTGCTCGGCCACCTTCTTCGTAAGCCGGGACATTTTCAAGACCGCGGTTTACCACATCCTGGGCCTTGGCCTTCTGGCCAGCGGCTTCGTAAACGAATGCGGCAGCCCAATAGTTACGCCATTCGCTCGGGAACTGCTTCATGCCCATCTCGAGGTACTTACCGGCAGAAGCGGCGATGCTGTCCACCTGGGACATTCTTTCGGCCGTAAACGGATGCGTGTTGCGGAGCGTAGAAATCTTGTCGCGAGCATCGAAAGAAATCTGCAGGTAGAGCGACACGTAGCCAGAGAGCAGGCGTTCGGTTTCTCCGTTGATGTAGGCCGTACCGTCGCCGAGGCCACGGAACTTGAACACGGAATCAATGAGGTCAGCCGTATACTTAGCATCGAAGGAATTGCGTTTCGGAGTCAAATCACCCTTCACGAAATTGTATACCATGCCTTCTTGTACCATGTACTTTTCGAGACCCATGAAGTTGGAAGTACCGACGGTCGTCGAAATTTCAATAGGCTTGTCCATATTCTGGAGAGCAAGGTCAATCACCAACTTGTGCTGCGTGAGCATCATGCCACTACGGGTACGGGCTGCCCATTCGGTAAAGGCGTCCCACACCTGGTAATGCACCTTGAACTGCAATAGCTTTGCAGAATCGGCCGGAGAAAGTTCCTGACCTTCCATGGCGTCAATGCGATTCTTGAGCTGCGGCATCAGGCGCTGTGCGTTCTTGACCCAAGTAGAAACCTGATGGTTCGGGTTAGAGGCAGAGCTGTTGTCCAGCACCATGTCGCGGTCAATGGCAGCCTTGTCGTAGCTAAGCTTGAGGATCGGTTCGTTGTCGAGCATCTGCTTAATGTACCAATCGGTATTACCGAGCGAGAGGTTCACCACGCGAACGTCCTTACGCACACCGGCCACTTCCTGAGCAAACCACAGCGGGAAGGTATCGTTATCACCATTGGTGAAAAGGATAGCGTTCGGGCGGCAGCTATTCAACAGGTTGAAAGCATAATCCCAAGGAACCCAAAGGCCAGAACGGTCATGTTCCTTGTAGTTCGAAATGCAAGGTACCAGGAAGGACACAGCAACCAAGGCTGCAGCCACCGGGTTGGCAAAGGCAGCAAAGCTAGACGTTGCAACCAGGAACACCAGGATACCGGCACCGATACCGTAAATCATGCTCATGACAATGAATGCCGGAGTATAGAAGTAGTCACGTTCACGCACTTCCAGGTGCACGGCATCGGGGAACGGAGCACGGCTACCCACCTGGGCAAAGCCGCTTTCAATCTTCTGCCAGTTCTGCCAAACAGCGGAATTGGTATAGCCATCGATTTCACGCTGGATATCGGCAAGACGAGCTTCGTTTGCACCACGGGCCTTGAGCGTTTCCAGGCGGATCTTGGCATGTTCGATATTCTGGCGCATATCGATGAGTTCGTTCGGGTCCGGCAGAGCCGAAATACCCATACCGCGGCTGTTCAGGTCTTGAACATTGCGGCTCATCACAGACACCCAGTAGTCATGATCGCGCTGTTCCATGCGAGTGCCGTCGGCAAAGTTGATGTAGAACAACAGGCCGAGAGAGCAGAGAGCATAAAGTACAGAAACGAACACGCCCACGTTGCGGTTGCGCTTCCAGACAAACACGCAAACCATCACCAAAAGGCCGTTAAAGAGCAAGA
This sequence comes from Fibrobacter sp. UWOV1, assembly GCF_900142495.1. Classification (NCBI taxonomy): domain Bacteria; kingdom Pseudomonadati; phylum Fibrobacterota; class Fibrobacteria; order Fibrobacterales; family Fibrobacteraceae; genus Fibrobacter; species Fibrobacter sp. UWOV1. The sequence goes on from NZ_FRBA01000006.1 coordinate 199,900, forward strand.
ACATCATGAACTGCGGGAGCGTTGCATCGCCCATGAAGCTCATCTGTGTGGGGAACTTGATACCGAAACGTTCCACCGGCTGGTTGTCGGCAGCATCGAAGGTATAGACGCCGTTGGCGTAGTTCACATCGCCCACCTTATACGGCAGGTACTGAGCCATCTGGTATCCACCGTAACCCATGTGCGGGAAGGAGAGGAACTGGTGGCTAATGCGAGAACGACGATAGAAGGCACGACTAATCATGCTTTCGGAGCCGTACTGCTTACGTTCAATGAAGTTATTGAAGGCGACCCAGTTTTCATCCTTGAACAGGTTACCCAGCTGGAGGTTGCCTTGTTCATCGCGGATGTTGATTTCAGGATCGTTTTCGTCGATAATCGGGTTCAATTCCGAACGGATCGGAATGTAGAGGTGCGTGCTGTAACCAATCAGGGCAAAGAAAGCAAATGCCAAGGACAGACGCATGCTGCGCTGCACACCCTTGTTCTTGATAGGCTTTGCAAGGCAAAGAATCGAAAGAGCAATCAAGCAGATGAAAGAGATTTCAATAAAGGCAGACACCATGTAAATCACGGAGCAAAGGAGCGTACCCGTAATCCAGATAGGAATGCGTTCTACAATCTTCTTGGGTTCGGCCACGAGCAAGAGCGCAAACACGGCAGGAACCGTAAGCATGGTGTAAAGGTGAGCGCCCACGCCGAGGAAGGCGATGTAGCAAATGAAAATCAGGATGCGGTCGCTGTATTCTTCGTTACGCTTGTTGTACCAAACGAGGCCGAGGTAAGAAACGAGCATCAAGATAAACATGGCGAGGCCGTAGACTTCGGCTTCGACAGCATTGAACCAGAATGTGTCCGAGAACGTGAGCAAGAATCCCGCCACGAGTGCGGAAGTCGCAAGCACGGCCGTACGGACCTTACCGGTAATCTTTTCGGCAAGGGCATCGGTCTTAAGGACCGTCGCCAACAGTTCCCAGGCAAAGAGAGCCGTCACATAGACTGTCGCCGCAGAACTCACCACCGAGATGTAGTTCACGCGCTTTGCAATTTCACCCACGAACGGGAGCAGCACGATGACTGCGCGGGCAAGGAACACAAAGAAGGGCGTTCCAGGAGGATGCGGAATGCCAAGCGTATTGGCGCAAGCGACAAATTCGCCGCAATCCCAGAAGCTTACCGTAGGAGCCATTGTCAGCACATACACGATCAGTGCCACAAATGCCGCAATGCCTGCGAAGATATGTTTCATCCATTTTTCCTTGAGCATTTTACTTTTCCTTGGGTTCGGTGACAACCATGCCACGGTTACGCATAAAGCCGGTCAAAAGGCCATTGACAAAGGAATCCGAATTGTCGGTGCTGTACTTGGCGGCAATCTGCACCGCTTCAGAAATAGCGACCTTCATCGGGATTTCGGGGATGTAAGAAAGTTCGACCATCGCAATGCGGAGCACAATGCGGTCAAGGCTTGCCATGCGGTCCAGTTCCCAGTGGGCGGCCGCGGCCTTGATGTTTTCGTCGAGTTCTTCGCGATGGGCCTGCACCAGGTCCACCAACTTCATTCCATACTTTTTCTGTTCAGCATGAAGGGGCTGGGATTCAAGCACTCCCGGAAGAGCCTCCCCTGCGGTCTGGCCCGTAATTTCCATGGCATACAAGAGCTGCATGGCAAAAACTCGGGCGGGTCTGTAAGATATTTTCATAATCAAGATTCAGATGTGAAATGTGAAGTGTGAAATGTGAAGTGAGTAATTAGGCATTTGTCATTACACATTCCACATTACACATTATCAAAAGTTCGTTTCTAGATATCCTTGTAAAGGTTTGCCATTTCGACGGCGGTAGATGCCCAGCTGGAGCCGAGGTTGCCGGCCTTGAGGCCTGCACGGTTCATAGCCTGGTCCACGGTATCGGTGGTGAGGATTCCAAGAATCACGGGGAGCTTGCCTTCGGCAGCGATGTTTGCGATACCGCCGGTAGAAGCGTTCACCACCACGTCGTAGTGGCTGGTTTCGCCGCGAATCACGGCACCCAGCGCCATCACGGCACTGTACTTGCCGCTGTCAGCGAGGCGACGGCACACGCCCGGAAGCTCGAATGCACCCGGCACATGCACGACGGTGATATCCTTGTCTACTACACCAAGCAGTTCAAGTTGACGCACAGCCCCTTCCAGGAGCTTGTCCGTCACGACCTCGTTAAAGCGGGCAACGGCGATTGCCACCTTGAGGCCCGTTCCATTCAGGGAATTCTTGATTTCGTTCACCATTTATTTTTCCTCTTTCAAATTTTCTTCGGACGCAATGCCTGCAGCACCGGCAGCTTCATCGACATGCAGCTGGTGTCCCATCTTCTTCTGCTTCGTGAGCAGGTAGAACAAGTTTTCCTTGTTCGGCTTAATTTCGATCGGCACGCGTTCCACGATCTTAAGGCCGTAAGCCGTAATGCCCGAAATCTTGCTCGGGTTATTCGTCAAGAGACGCATTTCCTTGACGCCGAGGTCTGCCAAAATCTGGGCGCCCGTACCGTACTGACGCAGGTCCGACTTGAACCCAAGGTGCAGGTTCGCTTCGACCGTGTCCATGCCCTTTTCTTGCAGTTCGTAGGCGCGGAGCTTGTTGCAAAGACCGATTCCACGGCCTTCCTGGCCGCGCATGTAAAGGAACACGCCGCCGTGCTCGCCGATGAACTTCATGGCGGCGGCCAGCTGTTCGCCGCAATCGCAACGCAAGCTACCAAAGATATCGCCCGTCAAGCATTCGCTATGCACGCGCACGTAAACCGGCTTGCTGAAGTCGGGGTTTCCGGCAACCCAAGCCACATGTTCCACGCCGTCAGTCTTGCTACGGTAAGCGTAGGCGGTAAAGTCGCCGTACTTGGTCGACACATGCGGAGCGGCTACGCGCTGCACGAGCTTTTCGTTTTTCAGGCGGTAGTCGATCAGGTCGTGGATCGAGATAATCTTGAGGTTAAACTTCTTCGCCACTTCCTGAAGCTGCGGCATGCGAGCCATGGTGCCGTCTTCGTTCATGATTTCGATAAGGGCGGCTGCAGGTCTTAGTCCAGCAAGCTTTGCGAGATCGACTGCGGCTTCGGTATGGCCTGCGCGACGGAGTACGCCCTCTTCCTGGGCGTACAGGGGCGAAATATGCCCCGGCCGCCCAAAGTCGCTGGGCTTGGAATTCGGGTCCGAAAGGGCGAGAATCGTTGCCGCACGGTCGTGAGCGGATACACCCGTGGTGCAGCCTTCAATTTTATCGACCATGATGGTAAACGGAGTCCCGAGAATCGAGGTGTTCTCGGCGGTCTGCCGCGTGAGGTTCAATTCATGGCAGCGCTTGATCGGGAGCGGTGCGCAAAGCACGCCACGACCTTCGTGGAGCATGAAGTTCACCTTTTCGGGTGTAATCTTTTCGGCGGCGATCACAAAGTCGCCTTCGTTTTCGCGGTCTTCGTCATCGACCACGATCAAAAACTTGCCGTTCTTAAAATCTTCGATGGCCTCTTCAATCGTATTAAGCAAGGTCTCGTTCCTTCAGATAATTTTCAATATACTTGCCGAGCATGTCGACTTCCACATTCACGATGGTTCCCGGAACCCAGTTGCGCAGGTTCGTGCGGGCCAAGGTTTCAGGGATAATGCACACGCGAATGGAATCTTCGAATTTTTCAGCGACCGTCAGGCTGATTCCGTTGAGCGAAATCGAACCGCGGCGAATCACGTAGCGACGCAGGTCTGCCGGAAGTTTCAAATCCACTTCCACACCCGTTTCACGCGGAGTCACCTTGATGACTTCGGTAATGCAGTCCACATGGCCCATCACAAAGTGACCGCCCATAAAGCTGTCTGCACGACACGGAAGCTCCAAATTCACCAACTTGCCGACAGCGGCCTGCTTGAAGCCCGTGTTTTCCACCGTCTGGTGCATCAGGCAAAAAGTGGCTTCGTCATCGGTGCAAGATTCTATGGAAAGACAAACACCGTCGTTCGCGACACTGTCGCCCAACTTACAATTTTTAAAAAAGCCTGGTGACTTAAGGCGCATAGTAAGCGCATCGCCCCTACTTTCGATAGAAACGATTTCACCGGTAGATTGAATAATTCCCGTAAACATACGGAGCAAATATAGAAAAATAGCTACTAGAACTTAATCGGATACAGCAAGTACCAGTGGAATTCGGGATAAACTTGCACGGTCGGGGCCGGCAGCTTGAAGTAATTCAGGTACTTCACGATGGTGCGCGCCATACGGCTCTGCGGGCGGAAAGCTTCCAGGTCGTAATCGAGCGCGATATAGACTTCACGATGCGGGTGCGGATCGTCCGTAAACACACCCTCGTCGATGCTGAGGCCCGCCGCCAGGGCAAGCCAACTCGGGTAATACGCACGGGCGGCCTTCGGCAACAAGCGATAAACCTTGAACGAAGCCCAGAAGGTCTGATTGCAGTAATCATCCGTAAACACGCCCGTATCACTTTGTCTGTAATACGCCTTGGAATTGATCCAGTAACTCCACTTGAGATCTACGTACTTGAACACGGGAACGTAGCGCTCCGCCATCGGCAGAAAGCCACCGAGGGTTCCCGAAAGCACGTCAAAAATGCTGAAGCCCCACTCCGGCGAAAAACCGTCTTTTACGTCGATTGCAATATGGGTCGCCATTGCCGAAAGGCCTGCGAACAAGTAAGACTTGAACTCGGAAATACCCGCCCAGCGGTAGCCTTCGTAAAAGGACTCGCCCATCATGACGCCCGAAGCGAAATGGCCGAACTTATCCAGGTTCAAGGCGTAGTCAAAATCATTTTCGAAATGGAAATCACTCCCCTGTTCGTCCCACCAGCCTTTCTGAAACACCAGCCAGTAAGCGGCACCGTAGGCAATCAGCACCGTCGAGGCCACGCCCACGCCCTTGGCGACCGAAAGTTCGGTCGTATCACCGGGGTCTTCGCTGCGGTAATCCCATGTAGAATCGCGCCAGGTCGGCGGATCGTAAGGGGCGGCCTGCAAGGAAACGCTTGCAAACAGGAGCGACACCAAAGCAATCGATATGGAACGAAAAATTTTCACGGAGACAATTATAGAAAAGTAGGACGTTAGAAGTAGGAAGTAGGAAGTTAGAAGTAGGAAGAAATAGCTAACAAATTTTTACAGTCTACAGTCTACTTCCTACTGTCTACTAAATAAAAAGCCCTGGAGAATGAACTCCAGAAGGCTTTTGTAAATGTGTAATGTGTAGTGTGTGATGAGAAATGAATAATTTTTAATTAGTCATTACACATTTCACACTTCACATTGAATTAGTTGCGGCCGAGGAGCAGCACGCTGTTCTGGCCACCGAAGCCGAAGCTGTCGGACATGGCGTAGTTGAACGAGTGGCTGGTGTTCTTGTTGGCGCACACATCGAGGTGGATGCGTTCGTCCTGATTGAACACGTTCGTGGTCGCGTGAATCATCTGATTCTGCAAGGACTTCACGGTGATGATGGCTTCGAGAGCACCGGCGGCGCCGAGAGCGTGGCCGATCATGCACTTGGAAGAGTTCACCTTGAGGCTGTCGGTGGCGCCGGCAAAGACCTTTTCGAGTGCGGAGCATTCAGCAACGTCGCCGAGCGGAGTCGAAGTACCGTGGGTGTTCACGTAGCCCACATCCTTCGGGGAAATACCGGCTTCGCGGAGAGCCATTTCGATAGCGAGGCGCACGCCTTCGCCGTCTTCACGCGGGGCGGACATGTGGTGAGCGTCGGCGCTCATGCCGATGCCGGCCACGCGGGCGAGAATGTTGGCACCACGCTTCTTAGCGTGCGTAAGGCTTTCGAGCACGAGAATGCCGGAACCTTCGCCGATTACGAAACCGTCGCGGTCCTTGTCGAACGGACGAGAGGCCGTCGTCGGATCGTCGTTGCGCTTGCTCAAAGCCTTCATAGAGGTAAAGCCAGCGAGAGCGACATTGTTCACGGTTTCGTCGGTACCACCGGCGAGCATGATATCGGCGCGGCCCAAGCGAATCTGGTCGTAGGCGGCGGCGATAGAATGGTTAGAGGTGGCGCAAGCGGAAACCACTGCGTAGCAGGGGCCCATCCAGCCAGTGCGGTTGGAAACTTCGCCAGCGGGCATGTTCACGATAGACATCGGAATGAAGAACGGGGACACGCGGCTCGGGCCACGGTTCGAAAGCGAAACGACGGAGTCGCTATAAATCTGCATACCGCCGATACCGGAACCGATAATCACGCCAGAGCGGGTCGGATCTTCGTTTTCGGGAGAAATACCGGCGTTCTTGAGTGCCTGGAAAGAAGCATACACAGCGTACTGGATGCACCTGGACAGACGGGACGAATCGCGCGGGGAAATAAATTCAGAACCATCGAATTCCTTGACGGCGGCAGCTATCTTGATCGGATAGTTGGTCACGTCGAAGCGATCGATCGTTGCGAGTCCGGATTTACCTTCCAGCAGGTTGTTCCAAAGGAGTTCCGGCGTATTGCCGAGGGCGGAAACACACCCCATACCTGTAATTACAACTTCTTCCATAGTGCGCCCAAATATAGAAAAAAGCAAAGTAACTTGGGAGCATTTTGTCTTAAATTTTTAGATATTTAATACAATATGTTTACATTTTTATCACAGATGCCAACTTTTCAGTACAAAAAAAGTACTAATGGTACAAATCCCAAATAGAAACGCGTCGGTGTCTGATTCTAAGGGGAATCGATTTAACAAAGCTTCTCCAATACTCTATTTCGTGCCAAAAAACCTCGGACGGAGAAAAGGGCATCAGTCGAATCGATTTCCAACGGTTTGTAAACCAGCGACGGACAAAATTCATTCCATGCAAATCTTTGGCATTTACACGGTTAAGCCCGAAATTTCCGCTATCGTAGACTTCCGCAAGCACCTTTTTGCCCATTTTTTCATCGGGCGCCACAAGCATCTTGTCTCTTTCCAGGCCAAAAACCTCATGCAAAGCCCACATAAAGGCACCGCCCAAGCGTTTAAGGCCAAAGCTCCCTAATTTTGAAGCGACTTCGCGACGTTCTGCGTCTGTCGAATGCTGCAACAAGATAAAGTAGTCGACAAACTGCTTAAGTCCGACCCCCTCATTGAAAAAATGCCTTTGAAGATGCGCCAATTGCATAACAAGGGCAAACTTGATAGACGGAGACCAAAAACCTTCGGGCACCCGCTCCGTATTCAAAATTTCGCGTTCCAGATAACGCTGCAGGCGCGCATTCGCAAACGGACTCAAGACGCCAGAAGACGGCTTGAAATGAACTTCAACAGCAACTTTGCCCGTATTGAGCAAATGGACATGGTGCGGAGCGTTTTCACCAGTTTTGTCAAGTTCGAAACCCATCTCTTTCACAAGGGCGACAACGCTTTTTCGTCCGCCTTCCACCCACAAGTCAATATCGCCCGCATGCCGCATAAACGGGTCCGGGTAAAGCCTTGCGTTTGCAGCCCCCTTCAAGACAGCCGTCTTGCGCCCTTTCGCAGCAAACAGTTCCGTATACCTCGCGGCTTCGGCGTTCAGAAGCTCATTATGTCCCTTGACTGTCTCCGACTCACTCGCCCACTGGAACATCAATCCTATCGGAGGGCGCTTTTCTTTTGGTAAATTGCAAACGGCACGGTAGACAACCGCAGCCACCAAATGACGCAAGCTATCCAGATGAACCGCTTCCCATTCAGATTCATTTAATTTACAATCAAATATCTGTGGATCACACTTGGGCGAAACAGCCATTCGCAACAATTTGTACAGAGGCTCCATATTCAAAAAATAAAAAAAACAATGCCGCTAGGCGGATTTGCATTCATAACAATCCGGCTGTACAATTTTGCTCTTCATTTTTTTTTAAATTGTCCGCGTTATGGCAAGAATTAAAAGTGCACCAAACCTCGTCTGGATGGACCTTGAAATGTCGGGTCTCGAGCCGGAGAGGGACGTCATTCTCGAAATCGCGACAATCGTCACCGACCCGAACTTGAATATTTTGGCCGAAGGGCCCGTCTTGGCGATCCACCAAACCGAAAACGTTTTTGAAGGCATGGACGACTGGAATAAGCGTCACCACACCCAAAGCGGACTCGTGGAACGCTGCCGCAAGTCGACGCTCAGCATGGCCGACGCCGACAAGATGACCCTCGACTTTATCAAGCCCTTCACCACCGAACGCGGAAACGTGCTCTGCGGGAATTCTATTACGCAAGACAGGCGTTTTCTGTACAAGTACATGCCGCTTTTGACCGGCTGGCTGAACTACAGGAACATCGACGTGAGTTCCATCAAGGAACTGACCTTCCGCTGGTACCCGGACTTACCGGAATTCCAGAAGATGGAAAAACACCAGGCCCTGGACGATATCCGCGAAAGCATTGCCGAACTCGAATACTACCGCAAGACGATTTTCAAGTAAAGTTTAAACTTTAAGATGGACTATAATAATTACCTTCCGAAAAAAAGACTCCCCTACGCAGTCAGGATCCGCAACCGAATTATCGTTTTTTCCGTTTTTATGGGACTTTGCGCCCTGTTGGGCACTTGCATTTTTGGCGAGAAAGCCCCCCCGAAACCCGCTGAAGAGGACGAGTATGCAGAAACGGTAGATTCTACTGCCGCCAACGCCGCTCCCCTGCAGACCGAACAGCTTAACGAAACGGGGATTTTCCCCAAGGCCGATTCAGAAGACCTGGTGAACATGCAGGCAACCGTTGCCGCTGCAGTTGTTCCCGAGAACCCCGCCGAAGCAGACGTTATCGACAGCACACACATCAAGGCTCAGAAAGACGTTTTCCTGGCCGAAAAGATTGACAACCTGCTGCGCCGATTCCGCCCCGAACACGCGGTGATACTGATGGTAGATCCCCAGAGTAACGAAATCATTGCCTGGGGCGAACGCCGCAACGACCACGTGCAAGAAAAGCCCGACTACTTTATCAAGAACACCTTCCCCGCAGCATCGCTTGCAAAGACAGTCACCATTTCGGCGGCCATGGAATCAAACCGCTACTCGCTCACGTCGCAAATTCCGATGATTGGTTCTAGCATCCACCTTTACAAGAATCAGTTGCGCGTCAAGGAAGGCTACAAGGGTCCGTTTATTGAACTGCAAGACGCTTACGCCAGGTCCGCAAACCCGCCCATGGGCATTGTGGGCATGAACGTGGGTGCCGAACGCCTGCGCAGCGCCGCCAAGAAACTTGGCTACAACACGAACTTCCCGGGAGCGCTCCCCCCGCGCTCCAACTACGCTCCGCCCGACACCGGTTACGGTCTCGCCGAAGTCAGCAGCGGCTTTACGGAAGCCACCACCTTGACACCGCTCCTTGCGGCAGCACAGGTCCGCGCCATTCTCATGAAAAAGCCGCTCGAAATTCCGTGGGCCGCAAACCTGGACGGTTACGCCCCCAAGAGCCGCATCGCGCTTGATGTAGGCAAGTTCAGCGACAACACCTATTATGGCCTGCGCGAAGCGATGATTCGTACTGTCACGCACGGTACCGCACGTAAAAACATTTCGACCAGGCACATGGCCCGTAAGAACTACGAAGCTTTAAACATCGGCGGAAAGACGGGCTCGCTCGACGGGCACGACCCGTACGGCCGCTACGAATGGTTCATGGGTTTTGCACAATCCAAGGCAGACCCGAACAAGGCGGTAGTGCTTGTGATTATGCAGGTGCACGATTTACAAGGTATGCGCTCGCAGCCGGCAACCCAGGTCGCCGGAATGCTGTTTAACTATTGGGCTCACCAATATTTACCCAAGAAAGGAAAGTAAAATGGAACCGACATGGTGGAATCTAATCCCTTCTTATTTTGACGGAACGGCCTTTACACTCGGGAGTTTCCCGGTGCGCTGGTACGGCATCATGTACATTTTCGCCTTCGTGACAGGCTACCTGACGCTGATGCACGTGAACAAGAAAGAAAAGCTGGGCTACACCAAGGACCAGTTCGACAGCCTGTTCACCTGGATTATCGCGGGCATCATCATCGGTGCGCGACTGGGTTACGTGTTCTTCTACAAACCGGGCTACTACCTTGCAAACCCGACCGAAATCATACTGCCCATGACTCACGATGCTCTTGGCTACCACTTTGCCGGAATCTCAGGCATGAGCTACCACGGCGGCATGATTCTCGGAACGATATTCACCTACATTGGCCTGAAGCGCAACAAGATGAAGGTCTGGGAAGGCCTGAACCTTTGCTTCATGCTTGCTCCGCTCGCCTACACTTGGGGACGCTGGGGCAACTTCATTAACGGCGAACTTTTTGGCGAAGTCACCACGAGCGGCATTGGCATGTGGTTCCCGCTCGCCCACGACAGCCCTATCGAAAACCCAATTCTACACCACCCGAGCCAGCTTTACGAAATGCTGTTCGAAGGAATTATCTTGTTCGCAATCTTGTACAACTTAAGACGAATTCCGCTCTTGCGCGACAAGATGCCTTGCCTATACCTGATGGGCTACGGCTTCTTTAGATTCTTCATCGAATTCTTCCGCAGACCCGATGCGCACCTCGGTCGTGTGGACCTGTTCGGCATGAGCCGCGGACAAACGCTTTGCAGCGTCATGTTCCTGACCGGTTTAATCTGGCTAATTGTACTGATTTACAGGCAGAAGAAAGCAGTAGGAAGTAGGAAGTAGACAGTAGGAAGTAGGAAGTAGGAAGTAGGAAGTAGGAAGTAGGAAGTAGACAGTAGGAAGTAGGAAGTAGACAGTAGGAAGTCTGTTATTAAAAAAGGGTCCCCGTATGGGGACTTTTTTAACAGCTTACCGCAAGCTCACTGATGGCGAGCGCAGGTACCTTTACGCCGGCGAACGGATTGTAGTATTCGTTGCCGACACCGACCACATTCTGGATGATGTCGAAATAGTTGCCCGACAAGGTCACGCCATCGACCGGATGCTGAATCACACCGTTTTCGCACCAAAAACCATGCGCACCGATGCTGAGTTCGCCGCTCACCGAGCTACAGCCGGAGCCGCCTTCGAGGCGCACCACCAAAAGGCACTTAGGGAACAGTTTCAACAGGTCCGCAGTCGAGGACTCGCCCGCCGGAACAAGCATATTCCAGAATGCGGTAGACATCTTGGAGCCGAAATCGCGGGCGCCATTACCCGTTGTGGTTCGTCCAGCCTTCGCGGCGGTTTCCAGGTTGTAGAGCGCTTCGTTAAAGATACCGTCCTTAATGACTTCGACTCGTCGAGTCAAACAGCCTTCGGAATCAAAATACATCTTGGTGCTAAAGGCTTCGCCTGTTGGATCGCACCATAGAGAAAGCTTTTCAGAGGCAATTTTCAGCCCCTCTTTACCAGCAAGACGAGAAGTTCCTTTTTGCATGGACTCTGCAATGAACGGAGAAGCATACATGCTCATGAATCGGCCAGAAATGCGTTCCGAGAACACTACCGGAATCTTGCCGCCTTCAATTTTCTTGGCGCCGAAAAGCTCGGTTGCATAGTTTGCGGCCCTGTCTGCAATTTCGGCGACGGTGAACTTGCTCCAGTCGCGCTCGCTTTTGACAAAGTTACCTAGCTTGCTGATACCATCACGCACAGCGACAGCGCCTGCACCCACCGAGACGGAGTTGCCCTTATCGGTATAGAAAAGACCCTTGTGGTTTGCGACAATCGAAAAGTCTCTGTTCAAGTCGGCTCCCAAGTACGGAATATTCTTGATGTCGGCAGAACGTGCAAACGTTTCTTTTTCAAGTTCGATGCAAAAATCCTTGAGTTCTGCCAGAGTGAGCGATTCCAGTCCTGGATTGTAATTGGGATTCCCTTCCGGAATCTTTGCCGGTGCAGGCAATTCAAAGTTGACCTTCTCGGTCCACTGCGTATGGCAAACGGCATCCTTGATGGTCTGCGCAATCGCTTCCTTCGTCAAGCGTTCCGTATGGGCGTAACCCGGACGGCCATCCTTAATCACGCGAATGCCAAGCCCTACGGAATCCGAAATTTCGGTATTCTGCACTTGGCCCTGAAAAACAGACAAGCCCTCGGAATGGGAATTCGAGGCAATTACATCAAACTGTTCCGCCTCGCCCTTCGCGAGGTCGCACATGCAATTTACAGCATCTATAATATTCATAACAAATCCTTCGGCTCCGTTGCACTCCGCTCAGGATGACACTCACGCTCTCTTTGCCTTACTAGCGAGCATGCGCCAGTAGGCAGCGGGGCTACCGGTCACGGATTCAAGCGCTTCGGCGAGTTCGCGAGTAATTTCAACATTTCCCGCAATTAAGCCCTCGAGAGTTTCCATCGAGACGCCGATGCGACGGGCGAATTCCGCCTTGTCCATCTTGAGCCATTCAATCCCTTCTAAAATCGCCTGCCCCGGAGTGGGTGTTCCATGCCTTGCCATATTTTTGCGCCTCCAGCGCAGTTGGTAGAACTTAGCTGATAGAACTTAGAAAATTCAGCATCCAAGTTCTAAGATCTAAGCTCTAAGTTCTAAAAAATTACGTCCTTCCAGCCTTCGGCGCCAAAGCGAAGGTCGCGTTCCACAAATTCCCAAATTAACAATTTCTTGCCTTTAAGCACGCCGGCCTTACGGGCAAGCTTTTCGCGTACCAAGGTTGATGCGCCGCCATCGCTCACGATAGAGGCTACCGGCCGGCTGATATTCTTTGCAAAATGCGCAATCCAACCCGCATTCACAGGAGCATCAGTCTGGTAAATTCGGCTGAAACTGTCGCCGAGAATCAAAATCTTCGACTTGCGGAAGTCGTCTTTGAAAGGCGTCTTGACCGTATCGCGCACCACCGTAGAATCCGAAAGCGAATCTGCCGGAGCTTCTTCCGTGCGTTCCGAAATTTCTTGCTGGTAAATCACATGGCCTGTCACCTGTTGCGCCTTGAACACGTTAAACTTGTTAAGGCCGCTCATTTCGCCAATGTCACCCATGCGGTCCGCCAAAGAATCGGACACAACATAATTCATGGATGGTTCCCCGATATCGATCATACCCGCATCGACCATCGCGTTTACCTTTTTCGCTATTTCTCCCGCGGCAAGTTCCGCACCCCTGGGAGTCCAGTGTGTATCGTCATCCAGATAAAGCGCACCCAAGTTAGCGTCATCGGCCTTTGCGGCAAGGAGTGGCGTATACAGGTCCACCGTATTCAGCCCGAGTTTTGTCAGGGAATCCAGAATCGCCTTGCCATGTCCAGCAAGCTTCAAGCCATCGACGCCGGTCAAACGTTCCGGATAAATACTCGGCTTACCCGGAGTAATTACCACCAGGAGTTCAACGCCCTTCGCCTTGAGCTGTTCGCGGAACTTGAGAATCGCCTGAATCGGGTTATCGAGTTTTGCGCTACGCACATCCAGCGGAGATGGCTGCACCAGGAATTCGACATCTTGACGATAGAAAAGCCAACGGCCCGCCCCGGAACCGAGCACCACCTTTTCGCCCGGATCATTGAAGATATTCCACACCGCAAGCTGGTACTTGGGGCGGAATGCAAGCACGAGCGCGTTTTCGTCTTCGACCTTGTTTTCGAACGCACGCAGGTAGCGGCTCGTCCACACGCCATAATGCTTAATGCCACAAAGCGCACGCCAAAGCGAGAATTGCCCAAATTCGGCCACCACCGCCTTCAGCGTTGAATCTACCGCTTTGAAGGTTTCAGGTTCGTCTTCCAGAGCAGCCACCAAGGTATCCGCATGTTTCAGCAACTTGTAGTCCGCCTCGGCCGTATCCAGTTCGGCATAGCTGTTCACCGTAAGCGCAACCGCTTCCAAGTCCGAAAGAGCACTGACCACGCCTTCAAGTGATTCGCCCACTTCGGCACCACCGGCAATCGATTCACGCGCCGCAAACCATGCTTCGTTCAACTTGGCCGTCGATTCCGCCATCTTGGATTCGCGCGCAAAAGGGGTATAAACAATATCTTTGAAAATATCGAGGCTTACAAAGCGCTTTTCGCCGCGCAAGTCCGCCACCGTCTGCACCGAAAACGGCAGTAGCAACAAAACGGCAAAAACAACAATAAAAGCAATATAAAGTTTCTTCACACTAGAAAAATAAAAATTTCAGCTTGAAAAGGGGATCCCCGCCTACGCGGGGATGACATAAAAAAAGAGCTGGCAGCCGAAACTACCAGCAAAATACCCGGATCGCGATTCGAACGCGAGTCTGATCCTTAGGAGGGACCCGTTCTATCCAACTGAACTATCCAGGCAAATTCGGTGGCAAATATAACAAAAAATTTCTACATTTGGAGCCATGAAAAATTTTTACGTTACAACGCCGATTTATTACGTTAACGACGCCCCGCATATCGGGCACTCCTACACCACCGTCCTCGCGGACATCCTCACCCGTTTCCACAAGATCCTGGGCTACCAGACGTTCTTCTTGACCGGTACCGACGAACACGGCCAGAAGGTGCAGCGCGCCGCCGAAAAGCGCGGCGTGACCCCGCAGGAACACGTGGATGAATACTACCACCGTTTCGAAGACCTGTGGAAGAAGATGGGTATCGGTAACGACTTCTTTATCCGCACCACGATGCCCGAACACAAGGCTTTTGTGCAGGAATGCCTGCAGAAGCTCTGGGACAAGGGTGAAATTTACTCGAAGGAATACGAAGGTTGGTACTCCGTCGGCGAAGAACGCTTCTTCAGCGAAGACGAACTGGACGAAAACAAGTGCGACCCCATTAGCCACCGTCCGGTGGAATGGCTCAAAGAAAAGAACTATTTCTTCAAGATGGGTTCTTACCAGCAGAAGCTGATTGACTTCTTGGAAAGCCACAAGGACTGGATCGTGCCGGACTACCGTTGGAACGAAATCCGCGGATTCCTGCGCCAGCCGCTGAACGACCTGTGCATCAGCCGCCCGAAGGCACGCCTCAGCTGGGGCATTCCGCTGCCGTTCGACACCGACTACGTGACCTACGTGTGGTTCGACGCCCTGCTCAACTACGTGAGCGCCTCCACCGCCTTCCACAAGACTTATGCCGACGGCACGCCGATCTGGCCTGCCACCTACCACCTCATCGGCAAGGACATCCTCACCACGCATAGTGTGTACTGGCCGACCATGCTCATGGCCCTCGACATTCCGCTCCCGCAGCACATCCTCGCCCACGGCTGGTGGCTCGTGAACGGCGGCGAAAAGATGAGCAAGTCCGCAGGCAACGTGGTGAACCCGATGGACTACATGGAAAAATACGGCATCGATGCGTTCCGCTACTTCCTCGCCCGCGAAATGGTGGTGGGCCAGGACGCGAACTTCACGCACGACGCCTTCGTGCGCCGCATCAACAGCGACCTCGCCAACGACCTCGGTAACGTACTGAACCGCGTGCACCGCCTGGTCATCACGAACTTCGAAGGCAAGCTCCCCGCCGCAACCTCCATCGGCGATGCCGAAAATGAAGTCATCGACCTTGCGAACAAGGTGATTGCCGAAATCAAGGAAGGCCTGCCGCAGGCCCGCCTCTCCCAGTCTATCGAAACCATCATGCAGCTCGTGCGCAGCATCAACCGCTACCTTGAAGTCAAGGCCCCGTGGAAGCTCGCCAAGGACGAAACCAAGAAGGACGAACTCGCGACCGTACTCTACGTTTCCGCCGAAGCGGTGCGCCTTTCGCTCTGCCTCTTGTGGCCGGTGATTCCGACCAAGGCCGAAGAAGGCCTCGCCATGCTCGGTTGTAACTTCCAGAGCGCCGATGACCTCGCCTGGGGTATCCTCAAGGGTGGCGAAGCGTTCGGCGAAGGCAAGCCGCTCTTCCCGCGTATTGAAGAAGAAGTCAAGAAGCAGGAACCGCCGCAGAAACCCAAGCAGAACAAGCCCCTGATGGCTGCTGACGTGCCCGCCGCCATGGACATGCGCGTGGCCCAAATCAAGGAAGTGGCCGACCATCCGGATGCAACTAGCCTCTACGTGCTCAAGGTGGACGCTGGCGAAGGCGAACTCCGCACCATCTGCAGCGGCTTAAAGAACAGCTACAAGGCCGAAGAACTCCAGGACCGCAAGATTTTGCTGTTCGCAAACCTGAAGCCGAGCGCCCTGCGCGGCATCATGAGCCAGGGCATGCTCTTTGCGGGCGACCTCGACAACGAAGCACACACTTGCCGCCTCGTCTCCGTGCCCGAAGACGCTAAGCCCGGTGACCGCGCCCTCTTCAAGGGTGTCGCCCCGAGCGAACCGCGCGAACTCAAGGTGAAGGACTTCGAGAAGATTGCGCTCTCCGTGAAGGGTGGCGCCGTGTTCTGCGACGCTCTCGCTCTCGAGGTGAACGGGAAGCCGGTGACCTGCGACGTGGCCGACGGCAACGGCGTGCATTAATCAAAAAAAACAAATTTAAAACAGGCACCCCGCTCAAAGCGAGGTGCCGTTTTCATTTCTAGAGATAAAATTTTAAAATAAATTGAAATCAATGAACTTGTAAAAGCCGGCGTTTTTCGCCGCTTCAAATTCACCTTCGTCAAAGGACTTGTTTACTAGACCTTCATGAATGATTTTAATAAAGGTTTCTTTTAACGGATCAAGATCGTTTTTTATAGTATTGTAAACGATAAACGAGTCAAGCCCCGCATAATCGTGAACAATCCTGTTTCGCATTCCACGAATTGCCTGAATGTTTTCACTTGCAATTCCCGCTTTGGCTGTGTCCGAGAGCTTATTGATGGATTCGCCGATGTTTGCAAGCAATGTCAAGCACGCATTGAAAACCATCTGATCTTCTTTTTCAAGAAGTTCCTCGGTGGAATGAATATCCTGTGTATATTTTTGAATTTTCAAGAGGGATTCGAGCATTCCCAATAAATGGAAAAGGTCGTTCTTTGGGTCATTCGACACGGATGGACTCCTTGTTTGCTCGATACAAAATAATGGGGTTTGCAAATTTCTCTATGACGACATCCACGGACTTGCCAGTCTTTTCAGAAAGTTCCTTTCGCAAAGACAACAGGTCATTGTAGTCCTGGTAATCACGAACCAGCAGGTCAATGTCATTGGGAGTCGCCGTCCGGACAGACGAGCCGAATACAAAGACATCCTTCAAGCGATACTTTGCAAGAAGCTTGTTTTCACGGAATATCCGTAGTATGTTTTCGGCGAACACCATATTTTTCCCTTTTTACATCATTAATATAATTTATTTTCGCATCAAGAGCCATATGGAGGCTTTCCAGCAAATCAAGGCGTCGAATTTTTAGGAGGGAAATTAGCGGCGTGGTATCGGAGACGACAATCATACCTGTGCGGCCTCTTTGGCTTTCAGGCGTTCATAAGTCGCCACATCCTCTTCCACCTCGCTCCAATCCATGTCGAAATAGGCAAAACCCTCTTTGGCGTAAAGTTCGATAAGTTGCCACTTCGTGATGCCGAGGATTTCTGCGGCACGACCATGCGAAATGGTCTCGTTCTTCACGAACGGATGCAACAACAAGGCCAACTGGACAAGTTCGCCATCTGGCTTCGTAGCAATATACGGTTCCATAGCCACGGGAACCTTAAGCTGCACTGTTGTCATTTCCATAGGGGCCTCCACCATCAATATATATTTTTTTTACGGGAAAGGCAAGCCTAACTCATGGCACCTTGGCTATTGCAAAAAAGTTTTATTTTGAATAAATACTTAATATGGCCCCGCTTTTCGCAGAGCCTATTCACCCACCTACAGACAGTATTGACACCTATCCCGAAAACTTTCAAGGCGACCGAGGCGGAATATCTTCCATCTAGGACATACTCCGCTACCTGGATGCGCTTTTCCTGAGTGTATCTCACATTTGCCATTGTGAATCTCCCTTTTTTAGGCCACACAATGGAAACGATAATACATTTTTACACTCTTGTAAAAACGCAACAGTTCACTCCTACCAAGTTAAAAGTTTGCCAAGTGTGCACCCCTGCGCACACTCTTTTTAATTGTTATGTTTGTGATTTTAAGGGATTATTTCCAAAAAGGATCTTCGTAGTCTTCTACACAACGGACAGACGCTGCATAATCCTTGCGGATATTCGCTTCACGATGAGCCGGATCCGTTATATAATGGCCTTTCGCGCCTGTCACATTAAACTCTTCTGGTTCAAAGAATATGGCCCATTCACCAAAATTAACGTACTCTCCATCCTTTAAATAACCAACAGGGAGCGCAGAAAAGCCGCTACTATTCCACCCATGCCAAACAATCGGAGAGCTCAAACCCCTATGGGACACATCATTTAAACGCAACCATTCTCGACCATTCATTACATGCCAGCCTTCAGGACAAATTCCCTGACGCTGAACATAAAAACCAAATTTTTCCGAATGTCCCTCAGGCGGAACAAAGCTATCCTTGCAAGCACTGCTACTATCCACAAATAGCGAATCGCATGCCTTGGGAAGTCCCATTGCCTCACTCCATGTATAAAGACCTCCAAAACCGTTATCACAATACCATTCATCATCGTTGTAGCAATATTTTTCTACAGCATCGTCATCAAAATTTAGAGAACCTTTCATTATCTGTTTACCATAGTTTAAATTTTCGGCAAATACACGATAAACATGACTCGAATCAAGGAAAACGTACGTTAGCGTTTTGTACACCTGCTTATCTCTTGGATCCGTATAATCTTCCGATGCATATTCACAATCCGGATAGCCGTTACAATAGAATTGTTCCGTCATATCGTAATGGGCGTCGGAGGAACTTGATGGAGCCAAAACATCATAGTGGTCCTTTACCCATGTCCCATTTTCACATTTTCTGTATATAATATACAACCCAGAACGAAGTGTATCCAAATCACCATCATTACATATAGTTTCAGAATTACTAGAAGATGACGAAACCACCCCCTCTTCCGAACTACTGGAATTATTCTTTTTTCCGCTAGAACTAGAACTCTTCAGCGAATCATCTCCAGGCTTTACAGAACTAGAAGACCTCGAACTGCCACCGGAAGATGTTCCTTTGTCCGTAACGGAACTCGAGGAGAGATTTTCATCATCAACGCTACTGCTCGAAACTTCCGCTACCGGGTCAGGGTCGGCACTGCTGGAACTGTCATCACAGGCCGTAATACAGAACATCATAATAGCACAACCCAACAAACAAGTAGAGATCCTTCTCCCCATTCGGGGATCATGCCCACTAAGGCAACAAGTTGCCAAGTGGTCAAAGAGACTCCACTTCGTTCCTACCCAAAGGGCATAACTCAACTTTGACAACAAGTTGTCTAGTTTCGTATAGCTCAGGATGACACTACTATTCGCAATGACGTTTCTATTGTTCTTCATTATACAATTGTAGGTGGTTTTTAGGCAAAAAATGTGTTAAATGGTCTTCTTAGCTCCAGGCATGAACATGTCGAAATCCCGCTGGATTAGTTCGCCTGTGGAGTTGTAGATGTTTTCACCAAGATAATAGTCGCAGACAGTCTCGCGTGAACCATAGTCTAATCCTAATTCACAATACAATTATAAAAAAAATAACGGGGCATTGCCCCGCTATTTTCGTTGTTTAGGAGATCCTTCGACTCCACGCCTCACGGCGTTTCGCTCAGGATGACATTCCTGTCTATTTCCTACTGACTACCGTCTACTAACTCACCAGCATCATCGAGAACACCATGACGAACAGTGCGACGGTTTCGCCGACGCCAAGCACCATCAGGTAGTTCACCAGGCCCTTGCCGGTTTCGCCCAGCGCGTTGCAGGCGTCCGCAGCGGACTTGCCCACGTACCAGGCAGAAGCCATCATGCCGATGCCACCGAAGATGCCGACACCCAGGTATGCAGCCCAGTTGGCCGGGGCCGCCTGGGACTTGTTCAGGATGTACATCATCAGGAGCATGCCGTAGATTGTCTGCGCAATCGGCGCGCCCACGAAGATGAGCAGCGTAAACAGCGCGTTCTTACCCTTGAGATACGCCTTCTTCCAGGCCCCGATGGCCGCCATGCCGGCAGTCCCGCAGCCCAGCGCAGA
>NZ_FRBA01000021.1:0-26262 GCF_900142495.1 Fibrobacter sp. UWOV1
GTCGTATTCCGCGACTCTCTTTATTACCTGTTTTGTCTTCATTGGCACTACTCCTGCTTTTTTGAGTAGTGTCAACTTTTTTCAGTATAAGACATTCGACACTTTTCAATCACTTTTTGAGGCATTTTTATGCATTTTTCACATTTTTGATGTGTTTGGTCATTTTTTGTTGATGTGTTTGGCGGGGCTACCACTTCTCCATCGCGAGCAGCTGTTCCTTGGTAATTAAATTCAGCACCAAGAATGCAGTCATTTACAGTCAGTAAGGATTCCTTGCATGCCGAACTCTAGGATCCGCAACCACAGCCCGAACATTCGCGTACACTTTACAACACCGAATAAGCATAAAAGTTCATTCAATACTAATACGGCTGTCAAAGTGGTCAAATTCGACCACTTAATAATTGCATCAAATTCGGTATAAAATAGTTTCCCGAACCAGTTCAATATATTCATTTTGTCGTCAAAAACAGAATCTCCTGTTTAGTTTAACAATCTTTTAAGCAAACAACCCCCTTCAACTGCACCTCGTTTTTCGTAATCACAGCAATACCTCTAAATACGCTCTAAGTTTTTTTTCTACATGAAAAGTCTTTGCGAGTTGTATCAGCTTTGGAATATTCTTTTCTTTACGGCCGACGTACGTTTTAATTGCATAGGTTATTGTCTGGATATCGGCCGCAACTTTGGCCGTCATGATTTCGCACAAGGTTCTTTCGGCAGAATAGGTGCGCACGGTATTGCCCAAGGGAGTCTTGACGTCTACGATTTCAAGAGGATAAAGGTTCTTCGAGGAATGCTTTACCACAATTCCATTTTTCGCTAGAGTGGGCGAATGGTAGAACCCCTTAAACGTCATTGTCCACACAAACGGAGCGCGCTCCGTCAAAGAATGCAAAAATAAAGCCGTTTCGCAAGAGAAGATGCCCATTGGACAGCGATGCTGCAAATTTAGGAGTTCATCTTCCTGGGTCGTAGCCAACTGAAACACCCCTCGCGCCACTCGTACAATTTGACCGGCATCGGCAAGCTGTTTCAGGAACATCCTGTGAATACCCGCAAGAGAAGCCTCTTTCGCCGTAATCCGCCCACCCCTTTCCGAGAGAAGATTCATTAGTATCTTTTCTTTGTTATTGACAATCATACTAACAAATATACAAGATATTAGTATAAACGTCAATACATCCGTTTCATTCATTTTTCACTCCTTCCCGCAAACAGGCTTGAAATTGCGGGTCTTCAATTGATTTTTGCGAGTATATGCTACTCGCTTGTGCACTAAATATAATTTCTTAGGGCATCTTTGTCAATAGGTGCGCGACAATTTTTTTGAACAGCCCTCCCGGCAGCCCCTTTTAATCTATATTACTCAACAAGATGACCGCGATCGAGTTGCAGAAACCCTCATCGCGCAGCGCAAACACAACATTACGCTTTATATTCCGCCATGGCTTCCATGAGCTTGTCGAAGTCGCTCTTGTAGGTCGCATCGCGAATCACGCGGAACTTGTCATATTCGCCCTCGGCAAACGCCTTTGCGATTTCGTGGGTAACTTTGCCCTTGTCTTGCAAAACATCCTCTTCGTTAAACTTGAGGAAAGCGTTCAGTTTTTCAACCCAGTCCTTCATGTACATCACCTGTCCGCGCTTCGCTTGCCGTTCCGCATAATCCAGATACATCGTAACAATTTCGTTCAAATCTTTGATTTCTTCTTGAGAGAGGTAGTTCTTGGCAACGGAAACATCCGGCTTGCGGATATCCCCATCGGGTGCGTTTTTCCAGGTCGTAAGCCCCATATTGATTTTTTTGCTGTCGGCCCGCGAATAGATGATTTCTGCCGCAGTCTGATGCGTGACGGCATAATGCAACTTGTTCTGGACCGTCGCAAAAAAATCCTTAGTAATTTGGCTATCCGGGCTGTAGTCCGCGCTGCACCGGGCATAGATATCCGTAATCTTCTGGTAGAAGCGCCGCTCGCTAGCACGGATTTCACGAATACGTTCGAGTTGTTCCTCGAAGTAGTCCTTGCCGAAGAAATTTACCGGATTTTTGAGGCGTTCGTCGTTCATGGCGAACCCCTTGATAATATATTCCTTGAGGACATGCGTGGCCCAGATACGGAACATCGTGGCTTTTTTTGAATTGATGCGGTACCCTACCGCGATAATGGCATCGAGGTTGTAAATATTGGTATTATAATTTTTGCCATCGGCGGCAGTTGTTTCCATTTTGGAAACAACTGAATTTTCTTGGAGTTCCCCCTCGGCAAAGATGTTCTTCAGGTGCTTTGAGATGGCTGCTTTTTGCACGTCGAACAGGTCCGCCATCTTCGCCTGAGTCAGCCAAAGATTCTCATTCTGCAAAAGGATTTCAACCTTCACCTCTGCATTATCGGTTTTGTAAAGCAAAATCTCATCCATATACACAAATGTACACTACTTTTATGGCTCTGTCAAGTCATTTTTGCAACTTTTTTAAGGAGAAAACGCATCTTTGCGTAGCATTATCTATATTCCCCGTTAGATGCTCACGGTCCTTAAATACATTGCCCTGGTCGGCACGTTCTTTGTTCACCCCCTCACTTACACCCTCATTTGCCATGACATTTGCGCTGCCATGTACCATGACATTTTGCCGGCAAGATTTACACGCCGAAGAATTCGTTCACTTTTTCGCAGACAAAGTCTATTTCTTCGGTTTTCAGGCCAAAGAACATCGGCAGGCGCAGCAAGCGATTGCTTTCGTTGGTAGTATACTTGTCTTCGCCGTTAAAGCGACCGAATCGCAAGCCCGCAGGCGACGAATGCAACGGCACGTAGTGGAATACCGCCAGAATGCCGTTGTATACCAGGTGCTTGAGAAGCGCTGTACGCGTCTGCAAGTCTTCGACCTTCAGGTAGAACATGTGCGCGTTGTGCTTGCAATGTTCCGGAATGAACGGTAATTCAATCAGGCCCTTATCGGCTAGCGGCTGCAAGCGTTCGCGGTAAGCGTTCCAGCTCGCCATGCGGTTGTCGTTAATTTCGTCGGCGCATTCCAGCTCCGCATAAAGGTAAGCGGCGTTGAGTTCACTCGGCAAGTAGCTGGAGCCGAGCTCCACCCAAGTGTACTTGTCGACTTCGCCACGATGGAACTGGCAGCGGTTCGTGCCCTTCTCGCGGATAATCTCTGCGCGGTCACAATACTTTTTGTCGTTGATGAGCAGCGCACCGCCCTCGCCCATGCTATAGTTCTTGGTCTCGTGGTAGCTGTAGCAGCCAAAGTCGCCGAGTGTCCCGAGCGCTTTGCCCTTGTAAGTCGCCATCATGCCCTGAGCGGCATCTTCGACCACGAACAAATTGTGGCGTTTTGCAATCTCGTTGATCTTATCCATCTCGCAAGCGACGCCCGCGTAGTGCACCGGCACAATCGCTTTCGTTTTTTCGGTAATGGCCGCCTCGATCAGGTTTTCATCCAGGTTCATAGTGTCAGGGCGAATGTCCACGAATACGCACTTGGCCCCCTGCGACACGAATGCGTCGGCCGTACTCACGAAAGTGAACGACGGCATAATCACCTCGTCGCCGGGCTGAATGTCGCAAAGGCGGGCAGACATTTCAAGCGCATGGGTGCAGCTGGTAGTCATCAGCGCTTTCACAGCGCCGGTATGCTTTTCAAGCCAATCGTGGCACATCAAGTTGTAAGTGCCATCGCCACAAATACGGCCACTTTCGACGGCCTGTTTTACGTAATCAAGTTCAAGTCCTACAAAAGGTGGTTTGTTAAAAGGAATTTTCATAACGCAGAAAATATATATTTTTTAGGCATAAAAAAGATATATTGTTTACATCATGAGTTTTAAAAAGAAAATGTTGCTTCTCGGCGGCAGCCACGCCGAAATTCCGTTGATCCAGGCCGCACAAAGTTTGGGCTGGTACGTGATTACCACGGGTAACGCCCGCGAAGGCTTGGGCCACCCTTACGCCGACAAGAACATTTTTGCAGACTTTAGCGACAAAGACGCCATGCTGGAACTCGCCAAAAGCGAGGGTGTACAAGCGGTCTGCTCCGGATGCAACGATTTTGCCTTGCTCAGCACCGTTTACGTCTGCGAAAAATTGGGACTCCCCGGTCACGATAGCTACGCTACAAGCCTCAAGATCCACCACAAGGACAAATACCGTGCACTTGCGACCAGGCTCGGCATCCCGACACCGCGCGCGCTCGTTGTTCGAAGTGCCGCCGATTTCGAAACCGCCATTGCGCAACTCACATTCCCAATTATTGTAAAGCCAGTCGATTTGACAGGCGGCAAGGGCATTCACCGCGCCGCAACCGCCGATGAAGCCCGCGAAGCATACAAAGACGCCTGCAGTCGCACACGCCAGGACCACATCGTCGTCGAAGAATTCGTACAAGGTTCAAACCACGGATTTTCGGCCATGCTCGTGAAAGGTAAAGTTGCCTTCGCCTTCGCAGACAACGAGCAATACTACATCAACAAGTACATGGTCTCGGGCGCCAATTCGCCGAGCACCTCCAGCGACAAGACTCTCGCCATGCTCCGCGAATACAGCGAACGTATCGCTCGCGAATTGAACCTGGTCGACGGTATTCTGCACATCCAGTACATCGAACGGGCCGACGGCACGCCCGTCATCATTGAAATCTGTCGCCGCCCGCCCGGAGATTTGTACATCAAGTTCGTGAAGTACGCTACCGGCATCGACTACCCGAGATTCATTGTGATGGCCGAAACCGGCGAAGACATCTCCGGCATCGCTGATGTTCCCACGCAAGGATTCTGGCTGCGGCACTGCATTATGGCCGATTGCCAAGCCGGCGAACGGACCGCGTCGGGCGACATCTGCGAAGGCATTGTCCGCGACGTGACTTTCGCGTCCGAAATTCAAGGCAACATCGTCGAGAAATTCTTGTGGTACAAGCCCGGCGAAAAAATCGACGACAAACTCCTGTACAAGGCTGGCATCGTCTTCTTCAAGTTCGACTCTCTCGCCGAGATGCAAGATAAAACCGCGAGAATGACTGATTTAGCGAAAATTATCGTTGAATAAGCCCAAATGTCTTCCCGGCCTCAGAGCCGGGATCTCCCTTTTTGAAGAAAAAGAAATTTTTCTTAACATAAGTTGCGCGCAAAGTTTAAAATTATCCTATATTCCTTTTCATGAAGAAGGAACCTTACCAGATTGCATTTATTGGCGGTGGCATTAATTCGGCCATCGGTGAAGTCCATAAGGCCGCAAGCCAAATGGACGGCCATTTTGAACTTGTAGCGGGAGCATTCAGCACCCACGCCGAAACTAACCGCAAAACCGCCGAAACTTGGGGCGTTACCGCCGAGCGCACCTACGCCGACTATCACGAACTTCTGAAAGCCGAAAAAGGCAAACTGGACGCCGTCGTAGTGCTCGCGCCGACCGATTACCACAAAGACATCGTGATTGACGCACTCCGCGCCGGGTTCCCCGTGGTGTGTGAAAAGTCGCTCGCCACCAGCTTTGAAGAAGGTGAAGAAATCGCGAAAGTCGTCGCCGAGACTAAAGGATTCTTCTGCACTACGTACAACTACACCGGCTACCCGATGATTCGCGAACTCAAGCAGTTCATCGCCGATGGCAAGCTGGGTAAAATCCAGCAGGTGCAAGTCGAAATGCCGCAAGAAGGCTTTATGCGACTGGGGGCACACAACGAACCACCCAAACCGCAAAGCTGGCGCCTCAAGGACACCGTGATTCCGAAGATTTCGCTGGACCTTGGCAGCCACCTGCACAACATGATTTACTTTTTGACCGGCGAACGCCCTGAACGCATCGTCGCCGACCAGGCCACCTTCGGGCTCTTCCCGCAGATTGTCGATAACGTAGGCGCTCTCGTGCAATACACGAACAACGTTCGCGCCCAAATCTGGTTCAGCAAGACGGCACTCGGCAACCGCAACGGGCTCCGCATTCGCGTGTTCGGTAGCGAAGGCAGCGCCGAATGGTTCCAGCTGGAACCCGAAACTTTAAAGACCTGCGACCTGCGCGGCAACGTGAGCCTGCGCGACCGCACCGGCGATGTGAAAATCGCAAACCAGCAACGTTACAACCGCTTTAAGGCAGGCCACCCCGCGGGCTTTATCGAAGCATTCGCGAACTACTATAAAGACATTGCCGACTGCCTCGGCCAATACTTTGCCAACGGCAGCTTTACCAGCCAATACGTATGCGGCATCAAGACCTCGCTAGAAGGTCTCGCCATGATGCAGGCCGCCGCGCGCTCCGCACAAAGTAACAAGTGGGAAGATTTATAATGAAACTTTCGTTTGTAATCCCCTGTTACCGCAGCGAAAACACCATAGAGACCGTGGTGCAAGAAATCCGTGAAACCGTAGCGACACGCCCCGGCACCGACTACGAAATCGTACTGGTAAACGACTGTAGCCCCGATAACGTGTGGCAAGTCATCAAGAAACTCGCCGCCGCCGACAACCACATCAAGGGAATTTGCCTCGCTAAAAACTTCGGCCAGCACAGCGCCCTAATGGCGGGCTACGGGCAAGCCACCGGCGACTACATCATCAGCCTTGATGACGACGGCCAGACCCCCGCCAGCGAAAGTTTCAAGCTTGTAGACAAACTCGAAGAAGGCTACGACGTCGTTTACGGCTACTACCAGCATTCGGCGCAGCACCTGTTCCGTCGCTTTGGTACCTGGGTCAACAAGAAAATGGCCGAAGCGATCATTGGCCAGCCCAAGACGCTCCGCACAACGAGCTTCTTTATCATGCGCAAGTTCATCGTCGATGAAATCGTGCGCTACCCCAACCCGTTCGCCTACATTAGCGGGCTCGTTTTCCGCGCCACCAAAAACCTGGGCAATGTAGAAGTTCAGCACCGCCGCCGCCTCGAAGGCGAATCGGGTTACACCATTGCAGGCCTTATTGGACTCTGGATCAACGGCTTTACCGCATTCTCCGTCAAACCGCTCCGCGCCGCCACCTTTATCGGAGTCATCTGCGCCCTCGTCGGCTTTGTCGCAGGCCTCTACGTCGTTTACCAGAAATTCCTCAATCCCGAAATTCCCGTAGGCTACACCAGCATGCTCGCCACTCTGCTGTTCGTGGGCGGCATGATTATGCTCCTGCTCGGGCTCATCGGCGAATACGTGGGCCGCATCTACATCAGCATTAACCAGTCGCCGCAATACGTGGTGCGGGAACGGACTTTCTAATTCAGCACCACGAACGGGACCCAGCGTTTGTAGAATTTCTCCTGGAATTTTAGCGGAGAAAGAATGGGGTTATGGTCACCCTGCACAATAAAGCGCACTTCCGGATGCTTTTTCGCAAGGTCTGCAACGAGTTGCAACGTGCCGGCCAAGCGTTCCGTATAGGCAGAATTCAGTGCCGTAACATCGATTTTGTACGGATCCATGAAACTTTGCAACGGGAACTTTGTATCGAGCGTAGTCCAGGCGATAAATCGCAAGGCAGAATCTTGCACACTTAGCAAACTGTCTAGCTGGGCCGCAGACTCACGGTCTGTGCGCGGATCCTCCCCAGAATTAGTCGAATTACCGAAAAACGTTTCGTCAAAGCCCACGTTGCGAATGTACTTGTTACGCATTTGCACTAGGCTATCGCCGCCATAAATAAACTGCGTCTTTACGCCTTGCGCCCGCAGCACCTGCGGTATAAATACAGTGTCACGATGGCCTACGGAATCTCGCGTCGCACGGTAAATCAAATCTTCGCGTTCGGCGGTTCTTGTGCGGCTATACATACGATGATGCGCACCTACCTGATTCGGAATACCATCAAAAATCTGCAGCTGTTTTGCAAAGCGATTCGTATCTAGCGAGATTCCCCAGCTTTCAACGAGTACCAGCACATTCGTGCGAGTCGAATCGGTAAAACCGCGCGTAATCGTCGCTGAATCGGTGGTAAAGTACTTTGCCCTAAAAGATTCTGGCAAACTATCGCGAGCTACGGGCTTAGGGGCCGAACGACTCATATAGTCCACCACCGGGAACTGCGCCAAAGGCTGTGCCGCATAATGGTTGTAGGCAAACAGGTGCGCAATCAATGCCACGAAAAGAATGAACGAAATGGCGCTTATGCTAAAAGGTTTTACCTTCCACATCATGGCAACGGCGAGGCCACATGTGACAAAAGGCAACACGCCATACCAGCCCGTAGACCAGCCCTTGATAGCGAGCAAGTTTTGCAAATCAAGCCAAGCGACCGCAAGCAACGCGCAAACAGTTACACCAAGCAATACGACGCACACCAAGCTCTTGAACATGGATTGCTTCGCGACATATGTCGCTCGCAATGACGCTGGTGAGCTGACTCGGACCTTGCCTTTTACGAAAGCAAACAGCAACAGCAGTGCGAAATATTCATAGCCGATAAGTCCGCGGGTAATATCTTGTCCTTTTTCAAACGTCAAAAGGAACGGGACTATCGTAATAAGGGCACTTGCTACTATAGGGTAAAGAAGACGGTTCATTATTCAGCCTCCTTTGCCGCAGAGTCGGTCTCAACTAGACGATACTTGAAGAATTCCATTTCGCCAATGGATTTAATCTTTTCTACAGCAACGCTGTCGTAATAGTGGCGTTGCAGAAAATCGGCCAATCTGCCTGCGTTCACGACAACGACATTGTCATGAACAACATCCTTAATGGGGTTCGTGACACCGAACTCCGCAAGGGTCCGGGTAATCTCTGGCAAGTACGGGGTCCAGTAACCCAAAGACACCGTGCGGCGGTAACTACCGATGGGTTCGGCCAAGTAGGGCGGATTCTTGTGATGGCTAAAACGCATATAGGCGTTCATGCTCAGCAAGAACATCTTGTCGGGTTGGCTATCGATATAAGCAAACACCTGATTGTAGTCGGTAGAATCTTCAATGGCCAAAGTACGAAGTTCACCTGAGCCCGGACCGCGCACCATTTCGCCACTGGTGGCATAAGTAAACACGTTCGCAACAGCAATTACCACTACCACCGCGACCACCAGCTTGCGAGGCAATTCATAACGGAAGCTCCCCCATAACGGGATTGCCAGTACCGCCGCGTAAAGCCAGAAACCGCTTTCTACTCGGTAAACCAAGCGGCCCATGCCAAGTAAGACGGTCATTAAGTATATAACAATCGCCAGACTTGCCCATAAATATAGGGCCTTCTTTCGATTTGTTGCGAAAATCAAGATGCAAAAACCAAACCAAGACCAGAACAGTGGCGAACGTAAAGAGCTTCCTAAAGCGTTAAGTAACAGGCGGGGGATTTGCCCCCGTTCAATCGAGTCACGATAATGGTTGATTACTCCAATAATATTCCGCATGCTGTCGGCGGCAAATGTTTCTGTGTCGTAAAACATCCAGTCCGTAAGCATGTGGTAGTCGTTACCGTTTTTCCCCATTTCTTCAAGGTCTTCGTAAACGGCGTTCTGGTTGTAGTTAGACACATCGCCCAAGGCGGCTCGCGGCCCCTGGATATCCACATAAGGCGCATACTCCGCATTTTTATACAGTGAGGCGTCAAAATGGTGCATGGCGTACGCCCCTACAAACATTACCACAAGGCCGGCCAACGTCACCCACTTAAACTTCCAACATTGTTTTAAATTGAACAACAACCCCACGCAAAAGAACGGCATTCCCATCAAGAACGCCTGCCAGCGCATCACCGACCCCCACAGCATCAACAGAACTCCCAAAACAAAAGGAACAGCTGCCAATATGTCATTCTGGAGGCCCTTCGGGCCGATAGAATCCACATGGTCCCTATCGGGGCTTCGCCCCTCCAGGGTGACAGGGTTGCGTACCACTCCATACCCAAAGAGCAGCATTCCCGCAGCGCTCAAAATCGAGGCGCATTGCGTAAACTGAATGACCAAATAAAAATCGCTAGCAAACATGGCGGTAAAAAGCATCGCCAGCAAAAGGCCCCAACGCTCGCCACATCGGCGTAACAGCACATAGCCAATCGCCGTAAAAGACGCGAATACCGCAGCCATTTCGCCAATGTAGTACCACCCAATCTTCGGAAACAAGTGGTACAGCGGCAACAACGCGTAGCCGTAAATTGCGTTCACAAAAAGTAAGTGCGGGTTATAATCCGTGCCGTGGGCACCAGTCAGCACCGCCGCCATAAAGTAGTCGTCTATCGCCCCAAACTTGATGTCACCAAAAACAAGGCAAAGCACCAAAAAGAACAGGTTGATTGCGACCGAATACAAAAACGCGCGTTTAAAAGGCATGTGAGAAATATATAAAACCCGTTAACCGGCATCATGGAGACGTTCAAATTTAGCGGATGCGATTCGGTGTAAGCAATTCGCGCGAAATCTCTTCGCGATGGTTTTCGCGAACGCCGCAGTCCTTTGCAATCTCGTTCCAACAAGCAACAGCATTTTCGACTTGGTCTATAATTCCCGCGTACTTGCGGATTCCGACGCGTTCCGCCACTGCCTTGAGGTCGTCGCGCGTGATATTCTCTTGTTTCATATTCACCGACATCTGGTGGCGACTTATCCAACGACTCCTCGGGTTGTTGGCATAGCACAAGTCATATGCGGGAGCAAGTTTCCAGATACCAGATTCATCCATCAAGAAGGAAATGTTCTTGGTGTGGTCGTCATTGTTTTTTGCCAACACATTGAACACCATGCAACGGAATATGTCTTCGTCGGCCTTGGCATCGAGCCCGAGTTTGCGCATTACAGCAAAGGCATCCTCGTATGAATGACGTGTGTCTCGATCCAAGTGGGCCAAGGCCGCAAGCGTTTGCATGTGCAGTTTGGACCCGTCACATTTGCGATCAAAACGCTTGGTCATAAAGTGGCAACCGCTGCTATCTTCCAGAATGCGGCTTTCGCTCATGCGGATTCCAGCCCGTAGCGCCATCTTGTAATAAGCGTATTCAACATTGCCGATCCCGCGGGGGATTTCGGTAATGCTATCGTGTTCTCGATAACTTACGCCGTCAAACTTGAGCAGCCAATATTCGAACCCTTTTGGCGCAGGCACCTGGCCACTACGCACCTCACCCGTGGATTCGTTATAGGCAATAATCGCTTTGGGTTTTGCACCACCAGCAGAAGTTCCAACTCGCAAAATATCGTACAAAGTCTTATCCTGTTGGACAAGCTTTTCCCGGAATTTTTCGCGGTCCCGAAAAACACTCTCGGCCAGTTTTACGAGATCGTCCACAAAAATTTCTGTAGATTCGTCTAGTCCCAGCGTAGACAAGCTAGGTTCAAATTCCAAGGCGCCCATAGAACGCTTGCCTACATAGCACAGGCGTTCCAGCGGAGTCACCGTCTCTAGCGGTCGTCCCATGGTCTGGAACCATTCCGATATAATCTGGTCACCGAACCTATCCGGGAGCGAATCCGCAATGAGTCCTGGGAGTCCGCGAAAGCAGTTGTTCCTATTCTCGGCAAAAGAGAAAACACCCTTTGCCACGGGCATCTTTATCGGGGATACCGGCAACGGATTGCGGACAAAATTGGGTTCATATTCAAAATAGGCAACACCCCGCGAGGTATCCCATGATAACGCCCCGATAGGCTTGCCCCACAAACGCACGTTTACGACAAGTTCGCTCATTTGGCTTTGCTCCGTTTAATACGCTGAATCTTGCCGCCCTGCAACTTGCGCAACAAGAGTGGACTTACGGGGGGGTCAGGCAAGAGCTGCTCTACATTTTCAAGCATGCCTAGGGAACGCAGCACACTTAAAAGGATTTGTACGGACACGGCGCCTCCGCGTTCCATCTTGGCAATTGTACCTACGCCCACGCCAGCAGACTCAGCCAGTTCAGACTGCATAAGCCCTTTACGCAGGCGGTATTCCTTGAGCCTTGAGCCCATTTCCTTCAAAATGGAGGGTGTAGTCATTTCGTTCCACATGGTTAGTAATATACATAATAATCATCGCAAAAATGACGATTATCGTAAAAAAGTTTAATAAAACACTTTTTTGCGATA
Organism: Fibrobacter sp. UWOV1; assembly: GCF_900142495.1. Classification (NCBI taxonomy): domain Bacteria; kingdom Pseudomonadati; phylum Fibrobacterota; class Fibrobacteria; order Fibrobacterales; family Fibrobacteraceae; genus Fibrobacter; species Fibrobacter sp. UWOV1. Next base: position 11,979 of record NZ_FRBA01000021.1, read on the forward strand.
GTTATATCAACTACATATGCAATCTTTTACTCATTCATGACCATCATTACCTCCCTGCGGACAGGCGTAAAACCGCAATGTTTTGAAAATTTGAGCACTAGAACATTTGTTCACTATCAAATATAATTCCAGAACTCGTCATTGTCAATACTTAAAGAAAAAATTGGCCAAATTCGGCCATATCGCCCGCATCGGTTCGCCACCCAGCAACTTTTAATCTATATTGCTCAACATGCGAAACAGCGGTTTAAAGAACATAATCATTTTGGTCGTAAAAATTGTTGCTGCGATTGCCTGCCTTATTTTTTTCGCAGAGCACTATTTTTTTGAAATCACGCCATTTTCAGTTTCGCCGACATTCATATTAGCCATCTTAGGGCTTATCGCAATAAACTGGCAAACAAAACAATTCCACGAAAAAGACTATTTCAAGCCATCACACATTCCCCTCATAGTTATTCTGCTCTTCTTTGCAGTCCATTTTAGGGCAGGCATCTATTGGGCATTAAACACATTCCCGCTTAGAGACGCAAATGTAGTGATGCTTACCCTACAGGAGCCATTCGACGACTTCGCCTATTCAATGATTAAGCGGTACTTGTCAACGACTATTCCCCAAGCACTTATAATAACAGCAGTCCTAACCATTTTCCTATACGCCCTTTTTAGCAATATTAAAAAAAGACTAATTTTCATCGGAGCTTATTTCGCCGCTACCATCGCACTTTTAATCAGCGACATTCCTGTATCGGAATACGTGCACATTCTAAAAAATGAACCCGAAAAAAGCGCAGCTTATTCAAAATTCTTTGTCGAGAACTACGTCAACCCTGATTCAGTCAAAATAACCCCACCGGAACAAAAGCGGAACTTGATTCTAATTTATCTAGAATCCATGGAAACAACATTTTCCGACAAAGAACACGGAGGCAACCAAGACACGAACCTCATCCCTGAAATTACGCAACTTGCGCAGCAAAACATAAACTTTGGAAAAACAAAAAATCACATTGGCGGAGGAATCGATTCTTACGGTTCTGGAGCGACCTTTGCAGCGATGCTTTCGCGCTCTTTAGGAATACCTTTCGTTATCAATTATGACAAAACGCCCATATTGCACCATTATAAAAGCCTTTATAAAATTCTAAACGAAAACGGGTACAGACAAATTTTCTTTCAAGGAAATCCCGGATGTTTCAAAGAATTTCGAAATCTCGTTACAGATCACAAAATAGATGAAATTTATGGACCCGACGATTTGATAGAGCGAATGAACTTAGGTATTGAAGATTACATGGTGAAACAAGGCGGAAAGAACGTTCAAGATAAGGAATCTTTCAAATTTGCGACACAAATCCTTGACACTCTGTCGGAGCCCTTCTCGCTAACATTCTTTACCATTGACACCCATTCTCCTCACGGACTATACGACCCCGATTGCATAAAAGCCAAGGATGAAAATAATAAAGACGAACTCCTCAAAGCTTCGGCTCGCTGCGTATCAAGGGAACTGAACAAATTCTTAGACTCATTAAAGTCAAAACCCTTCTACAAAAACACATCCATTGTAATCTTTGGCGACCACCTATTTATGGGAACTCGTTTAGTAAAAGACTTCCCTAACCGTAAATGGGTTGATATATTTATAAATTCATCAAAAAAGCCAAAGTCTGAAGAAAACAGAGCTTTCTCTGACATTGATATGTTCCCCACCATACTAAGTTCAATAAATTTCGACATCGAAGGTGACAAGCTCGGTTTTGGCGCAGACCTTTTTAGTGACCAGAAAACACTGGTAGAAAGTATCGGATTAAACAACCTCAACGCTGAGCTGGGGAAAACGGCTAGTCACTTGGTACATGAAAGCTATTTGCTTATAAAAAAGCTTAATCAGAAATAACATTTGTACCATAATATAAAGAATCTATCTTATTTATTATTTATATTACATCAACAAGATGACCGCGATCGAGATCGAAGGAATCTTCCACCCCAGGAGCAAATATCATGTCAAAAGATAAAACCATCGGCTATACTACAGGTGTTTACGACTTGTTCCATATAGGGCACCTCAACCTTCTGAAGAACGCTAAGGGGATGTGCGATTATCTTGTCGTTGGCGTTTCATTTCGTAAAACGGTATTATTCAGTAGATCCAGAAGACGTTTTAAACAATCCTGTCAATATGACTGCCTTATTTGAGCCATTTAGGTTGCCGAACAACAAAATTGATTTTCAGGGATTTATGGCAGGCCCTATGACTCGGGAAAGTTTCAATTCTTATTTTAATGCATTTTCGGTCGCCCAAAAGCCTTATTACGATCCGTACGCACATCTAAAGATGGCCGAGCCTCTTGATTTGAGTCGCGTAAGAAATGGCGAACCAAAGTACTTGATCCGCGAGCTCATGGCTAAACGCTATCCTGAAATTCCTGTTCCTAACAAGAACCCTATGCCCCGTCCCGTTGACAAATACTTTGAAAACTGGATCGGCCCAAAGCGCAAGGAATTCAAAGATGGGCTAGACATGTCCAAATTTACCGGCAACCAGAAGTGGCAAATGTGGTGCCTAGAACGCTGGTTGAATATGAATGAAGGATGATAAAGGAAAAATATGCCGTCATGATAATTTCCAAAGTATCTCAAAAATACAAATTACTTTCTCCTCCTGTTAAATCAGCGTTCTGGTTTACCCTATGCAGTTTTTTACAGCATGGAATTTCCGTCATAACAACGCCAATATGGACGCGTCTTTTTTCTGCTACAGACTTTGGAAAATACAGTATTTTTATTTCGTGGAAAAGTATACTGACTATTTTCATAACATTCAACCTTACTGCGGGGGTATTTACTAGAGGTTTATTAAAATATGAAGAACGCCAGGATGATTTTATTTCTTCAATGGAAGGGTTACTTTCCTGTATAACATTTTTCTATCTAGTACTTTATATTTTATTCCGCACATTTTGGAATGAACTTTTTGGATTAAACACAACTCTCATGCTCTGCATGTTTGCAATGTTGTGGGTAGAAACTGTTTTTGGTTTTTGGGCTGCACGAGAGCAATTTAATTATCGATACAAAAAGCTTATTACAATTACATTGGTCATGTCTTTGGCAAATCCTATAGCAGGAATTATAAGTGTTCTTATGGTTCCAAACAACAAGGTAGAAGCTCGAATCATCACAATGACTATCCTACAAGTTGTTGTTTATACAGGTTTTTTCTTCGTACAATTCTTAAGAAGCAAACGTTTCTTAAATTTTTCTTTTTGGAAATTCGCATTCTTTTTCAACCTCCCGCTCGTACCACATTATCTTTCACAGACCATCCTCAATTCAAGCGACCGCATCATGATCGGAAAAATGGTCGGAGAACGTGAGGCAGGATTATATAGTCTTGCATACTCAGTAGCCATGATTTTAATCATGCTTAACGCTTCAATTCAGCAGGCATTTAATCCTTGGCTATACCGGAAGATTAAGGCCGCAGAGTATAGCGGGATAGGAAAAGCAAGTTACACAATACTCTGTATTATAGCATTTGCAAACTTGCTCCTTATCATCTTTGCTCCAGAAACAGTGCGTATTTTTGCCCCTGCAGAATACTTAGAAGCAGTTTGGGCCATGCCGCCGGTGATAATGAGCGTTTTTTTTATGTTCATGTACTGTCTATTTGCGGACTTTGAATTTTATTACGAAAAAACAGTTTTCATTGCATTGGCTTCTGTATTTGGCGCAATTCTGAATATTCTGCTCAATTGGTTTTGCATTCCTCGTTTTGGTTACATCGCAGCCGGTTATACTACACTCATTTGCTACATGTTATATGTAGCAGCACATTATTGCGCAATGCGCATCATTTGTCAGCAAAACATTGGAACTCAGAAAATATATAAGCCCCGAATCATTGCGAGCATTTCGCTTGCATTTATGGCTTTAGGTTTTTCAGTGATGTTTCTTTATTCCTATCCAATCATAAAATATTTGTTTTTCATTATTGTCATTACAATAACGTTTATGTTCAGAAAGAAACTTTCAATCCAATTCAGTCAGATTTTTTCTGTAAGCAACGGAAAAGTTGATTTGAGGTAAATATGGCTTTAAAAACATTTTTTAAGATGACTTTTAGAAAGATTCTCCGAGACGCAGCATCGGTACTTTATAGATTTAGTAAGGTTGATAAAAATCTTTTTGTATTTCAGAGCGAAATTGATTTTTGGGACAATGCGCGAGCACTTTACGAGTACATGATTTCACGGGAATATAATAAGAAATATCGTCTTGTTTGGCTTGTGGAGGATCCTATTCTTTATAAACGATTTACAAAAAGAAATGTTGAATTTGTCAAATTAGATTCTTATTACCCGACAGAAATATTTAAATGTCAAAAAATAATGCATACCGCTCATTTTTTCTTCTTTACCCACAGAGGATACAAAAACACTAGAAAAAATCAGATTGTGGTAAATCTATGGCATGGCGGAGTAGTTATGAAGGCGCTTGAAGGAAAGCCTCATTTGTATAAAACTTTTAACTACCAATGTCTGCCTTCACAAGCCGCAGCGGATCGTATGTCACTCTTTACAGGCGTTCAAAAAGAACAAGTAATTGTGAATGGAGACTGCAGACAGGATTATTTGTTCTCACATTGTGAAGATAAAGTAAAAGGATTTCTAGGAAAAGGGTATGACAAATATATTTTGGGAATGCCTACATTTAAAAGAACAAAGAGATGGACTGACGCTTTGGCAGAATCTTGGATTCTCCCAGTAATTAAGGAAAAAACTCAGTTTGAAGAATTAAATTCGTTTTGCGCGAAAGAAAACGTACTTATAATCCTTAAGATTCATCATCTTGAAGATACAAGTTTTATTGAAGCTAAAAATCTTACAAACATTCGTATTTTAAAAGATGATGAATTACAGAATTCTGACATTCAGCTTTATGAACTTATTGGGAAAACAGATGCCTTGCTTACAGATTTTTCAAGCGTTGCTTATGACTACATGTTGCTAGACAAACCAATTGGTTTTATGGTTTCAGAAATGCAAAATTACTCACGTGGATTTATCGTTGAAAATATCGCAGATGAAATGGTTGGTGATAAAATTTTAAGCATAGATGAATTAGAAAAATTCATAATCGATGTAAAAAATGGAGTGGACAACTACCACCATGAACGAAAAAAAATTCTAGATAAGTTCTACGTCTTTCAGAAAGACGGAAACTGTGAAAGACTGCTTAATATTTTGAAAATCCAAAAATAGAGAGGACGAAAAATGAAAAAAATCCTATTCATTTACGGAACACGACCAGAAGCTATCAAAATGGCTCCTCTCGTGAAAGAGTTCCAAAAGAATCTGAACGAATTTAAGGTTGTCGTATGTCTTACAGGTCAGCATCGCCAAATGCTCGATCAAATAAATGCATTTTTTAAGATAAAAGGTGATTATGATTTAAATTTGATGAAACCCAATCAAACACTTTTTGATATAGTTTCGGGATGTTTGTTAGGACTTAAAGACAGCCTCGAAAAAGAAAAGCCTGATTTGGTGTTTGTACAGGGAGACACTTCTACTGTGCTTGCAGGGGCTCTAGCTTCATATTTCTATAAAATTCCTGTGGCACATTTGGAGGCTGGCTTAAGAAGTGGCGATAAGTATTCGCCTTTTCCCGAAGAAGGAAACCGTATTCTTACAGGGCATATTGCCGACTGGCACTTTGCCCCGACTGAACGTGCTGTAGAAAATCTACGCGCAGAGGGAATTACAAAAAATGTTCATAAGGTCGGAAATACTGTTATCGATGCGCTTCATTTGGGCTTAAGTTTAATTAAAAATTCAGATGAAGGCACCTATAAAACTTTTTTCAATTTTCTTGATTTTTCAAAACGAATCATTCTTGTTACAGGTCACAGACGTGAAAGTTTTGGATACGGATTTGAAAATATCTGTAAGGCGATTGCACATATTGCAGACGCCCATCCTGATGTTCAATTCGTTTATCCAATGCATTTCAATCCTAATGTTCGCACGCCCGTTATGAAATACCTTTCTGGCAAAGCCAATGTGTATTTGATAGAGCCTCTTGATTATCCGTATCTTATCTGGCTCATGGAAAAAAGCTTTTTTGTACTTACCGATTCTGGAGGTATCCAAGAAGAAGCCCCTGCCCTTGGAAAACCAGTTCTTGTCATGCGTGATGTTACAGAACGCCAAGAGGGAGTTGATGCGGGAACAGCAAAACTGGTCGGAACGGACTACAAGGCAATAGTTGAAAATGTAGAACTTTTGCTTACGGATTCCGCCATATATCAAAGTATGGCAAACGCAGTAAATCCTTATGGTGACGGAACAACAAGCAAGCAAATTGTGGAGATTTTAAAAAGGGAACTGAACTGATGATACCAAAGAAAATACATTACTGCTGGTTTGGCGGGAACCCGCTTCCTGAAGACGCAAAACGATACATAGAAAGCTGGAAAAAAAATTGCCCAGACTACGAGATCAAAGAATGGAACGAAAGCAACTTTGACCTTGATCGTTATCCATACGCACGAGAAGCATACGAAAACAAAAAGTTCGCTTTTGTTACAGATGTAGTGCGTCTTTATGCGCTTTATACCGAAGGTGGAATATACATGGACACTGACGTTGAGGTATTAAAACCGCTGGACAACTTCTTAAATTACGATGGAGTATCGGGATTTGAATCTTCGACCCAAATCCCGACAGGCCTGATGGCCAGTCGCGATTCACATCCTCTTGTTAAGGAATGGCTTGACGAATATGAAGGAAAACATTTTGTAAAAAAAGATGGAAGCCTTGACTTTACCACAAATGTAACAAGAATTACAAATAATTGTCTTAAACACGGATTTGTATCGAACGGAAAACTCCAGACTGTGGCAAATTATACCTTTTTTCCAAGCGAATTTTTTTGCCCGAAGAATTGTAATACCGGTGAAATTACATTAACAAAAAACACATATGTAATACATCATTTTGCTGGAAGTTGGGTAGAACCTTATGACAAAGAATTAAACAAAGATATTTCTTCTGTTTATAGAAAGTTAGGAGAAAACATTTTCTCAAAACTTATCATAATTATTTATATAGGAATATATCGATTGAAAAAAACTGGATTTAAAAATACAATTATTTATTTTTCCAAAAAAAGAGGAGGATGGCGATTGAAATAAAATTGAATATGGCCATCTTACAAATAAGCAAATTCAAAGGATTCTGAAACTCATTTTCTGTCACCCATATAACTTGGACTTATTTTTCTATAGCAAACATATAGCCACGGACAAAATGCAATTATTTTGAATATCAAAAACCAAATAAATCCTACATCCTTTGTATATTCTAAATTTTTAGAATCTTTTTTATAATCGTCTAATATTTCCTTCGCCAAATTATCATCTTTTAAATTTTTTTTCACTCCCCACCAACAGTAAATTTCACGCATCAATAATGGCGGGATAAACAATTTTGACATATCTTTTTCATTTTTTGTTTCAAAATAATCGAAACCACTTCGAAAAGCGTCTATCATTTCTAAATGTTTCTTTCTAAAAGATTGTCCCATAATACTATCAGGGTTTAATCGATAAAAATAGAGAACAGAGGATGAGAAGACAATTTTTTGTGCAATATCAAATATTTTATACGTCGTAAAAGCATCTTCATACAATTTTCCTTCCGGAAATCGAATATTTGAAAATAAATTTCTTTTATACAACTTATTCCAAGCAGAGACAAAAGGATTTGTAGAAATAGACGTGTAAATTTCAAAACATTTTTTTTTCGATATTGCAGTGAACAGATAAGAACGATCTTCAATAACAGTGGTATTATTTTTTTCAAACGATCGGAACGAAGCTATTGATATGTCGGCATCGTTTTCTATTAATCCCCTATACAATATTTCAATATAATTTGAAGCAACGCAGTCATCGCTATCAATAAATGTTATATACACTCCATTTGAATTTTCAATACCAACATTTCTTGCTTTCGCAAGCCCCCCGTTTTTTTGATGAATAATTTTTACACGATTATCTTTTTTCGCATATTCATCACATATTTGAGGACACTTATCTGGAGACCCATCATCAATAAGAACAATTTCCAAATGATAATATGTTTGAGAAATTATGCTGTCAACACATTCTCTTATATATCGTTCGACATTGTATACAGGAACAACAACAGAAATAAGAGGATCTCGCATATTATACCTTTTTAAAAATTATTGCGACAATACAACCAGAATAAAAGTGATAACAAATAGCTGCATTTTTTCTTCAACAGATACAATACAATTCGCTCGGATACAGAAAAATATGACGCATTTACGCTATTGACAATGTAATAAAAGACTTTATATGACAAAATTTCTTTCAAACGTTTTTTTCGTTTAATAAAAGAAAGTTTGCTATCTTTATGAAATATATCCTCTTTCATTACCCCAAACAAATAATGAACAAAAAGACAATTTGCCGCATCAATAAACCGTTGATCTTTTCGCGATTCAGCAAGCCACTTTTGGATTCGTTTTATTACAAAACCAAAATATTTATCGCTATTCGGACGATAACTATTTTGAGCCGAGTCATCATGCTGTTCATAATAGTAGAAGTAATCTTTTGTATAACCAATACGACAGAAATAATCTAACGCCAATGTATTAAAAAGGCAATCCTCGCTTATAGTCGTTTCTGTAGCAAAACGAAGATTGTTTTTTTGCAAGGTTTCTCGTTTATAGAACTTGCCGCATGCACTACCAGCAAAGCGCGTATTCACCTTATAATCCAGCACCGGAGCCTGAGGCGAAAGAACCTTTATTTGAAGAGATTCTTTTTGCTCAGGGCTGAGTAAATCAACATTTTCTGAATATAAAAACGATTTTACAGATTTTTTCCCTTTATTATATAGAGCAGAAAAAAAGAACAAGTCATAATTATACTTTGAATTTAAATTTGCAAAAACTTCACAAACATTAGCATCAATCCAATCATCGGCATCAACAAACATGATGTAATCGCCAGAAGACTCATCAATTCCTCGATTACGTGCTGTAGACACACCTTTCTCATAGTGGTCTATAACTTTTATACGAGAATCTTTATTCGCAATTTTCTTGCATACTTCTAGGCTATCATCAGTTGATCCGTTATTAACAAGCAATATCTCTATATTGCCAAAAGTTTGCGATGTCAAACTGCCAACGCATTTTTCAAGAGTCCGTGCCGCATTGTAAACAGGAACGACTACCGAAACTAACGGAACCACCTGTTCCGAACCGCCGCCCACAATCCCGTGCAGCACCTGACAAACGCGTATGTTTTTATCCTCAGCCATCAGCCATATTTTCATTAAAATGCTAAGTAAAATATACACTATTTCTTCAGTAGTACGCTTAGCATTTTCTTCTAAATGGTTCAAAATGCGCAATGTAGTCCTCTTGAGCAAAGCGATATTTTTAATTTGAGCGCCCCTTAAATGGGAATTCTCATAACACTCATCTGGAGGAAACATGCTGTTCTTTGACGCTGCTCTCAAATACCTTAACCTTGAAAATTACAAGGAAAACTTGGCCCCAACTACAATGCGGACCTATTATTGGAACCTAAAGAAAGTTACGGACTTTAACCCAGAAGCCCACTGCGAAGACATCGATGAATCATTTATTCGCAATTATAAAGCATTCTTGCAACAAAAGGGTGATAAGCCAAATACTGTGGCCAAGGCCCTATCTGTTTTTAGAATTTTCACAAGGAAAATGGTTGCAGACAAGCTGTTCGAAACGGACCCCTTTGAAAATATTAAAATCGGCCGAGTTTATTCTAAGCGAAGTTTCTTAACAATTAACGAACTCAAACATCTATATCTAAACTACCTAGACAACAAGCAATTTCTCACAGAAACGGAACAGAATGTAATGTGCGTATTTCTGTTTAGCTGCTTTACCGGTCTGCGATACAGCGACCTTCTTTCACTTGATGCGTCCGAAATTTTTGATTGGAAAATACGGAAACAAACTCACAAAACCGGGGAGCCCGTATACATTCCAATTCCTATCCAGGCGCGGCTGCTCTTGCCCGAAAAACTGACACAAGGTCCCGTGTTCAAAGTAGTCGAGAATTCACATTTCAACAGGACTCTCCGCAAGGTAGCACCAAAGCTCGGCTACCATAAATACATTCACTGCCACCTAGCAAGGCACACCTTCGCAACCACCTGCATTTCACTTGGAATATCCTTGCCGTCAACAAGCAAATTACTCGGCCACCGCAACGTTGAAACGACTCTTATCTATGCAAAATTTGTTGACACGTTCCTTGACAAAGAAATGAGAAAGTTTAATAAATTGCGATAAACATTCCGCTGAAATTGCTAAGTCATTAGCAGGTACCTACGTGAAGTTGCAGCAGGCTTACTTCTCTGAAGCAAATCAGGCTGGAGGCTGGCAGTTGATCGGTTATATGGCTCCGGGTAATAATAGTTCTACGACAAACTTCAATTATACCCCGGGTGATTTAGGTCCAAAAGAAAGTAGTGACCTTGCGGATGCTGTAAAGGCTTGGGCTGCAAGTAATACGGCCAATCTCAATGAATGCAAGGCTGGCGAAAATTGGACTGTGAAATTGTCCAAAGTTACCGGTGATACTCAGACTGACATCACCTTCACGGCTTCTGCCGGTACTGCCGGTTGCGTGGCTCTTACTCCGACCTTCGACAAGATTGGTAAGTAAGGCTTAGCAAAGCAAATCTTATGAAGGGACCTCCTTGTTGGAGGCCCTTTTTGTATATAAAATAGTGATTTAGATATTTCCTATTACCACCGGAACCCAATGTTCGTAAAATGTTCGCTTGTACTCCGGGTTACAAAGAATCGGACGATGCGTTCCTTGAACTACAAATCGAACATCGGGATATTCTTTTGCCAAACTATGAATCCCTTTAAGGGTCGACATTAGAGAATCTTCAGAACCGTATCTTGAACCCTGAGTCGTCCACGCTATGGTAGAAAACGCACCATCACTCATAACAGAATCCAACTTAGCCAACATAAGGCTGTCACTACATTTCTGGAAAAACAACCGCCTAGAATAGCCGATTTCCTGCATATATTCAGATCTGCCAAATTCCAGAGAATCTCCTCCAAACAGGAACAGGGCGTCAGAGGAGTCTCTGCGGTATTCCACCCGTTCTGCATGTTTTGTTCTGTTTGCCATCCTGTGGTGGATGGCGAAATCATGAGGGATATCATTGAATATCGAGAATTCTTTCTCTAGCACAGACTTGTCATGAGGCACGCCCCATGAATCAACTAGAATCAGGACCTGTTTTTTGGGGTTTTTATTTATCTGAGCAATTACGGGGCGCCTATCCAGAAGCCTATATTCATTTACCCCGTACGTCGATAAAGAATCTTCGTCTATGCCCGACTGCATATGCCATGGCACGCTTTGATTCGACAAGAAATCTGAACCCCAAACAAACGCCCCCGAAACGGCTGTAACCACAAAGCTGGAGAACAGGGCTATATTTATCTTTTGGGACATTTTCATTTAATGACCTCTCGATACTTTAAGACCATTAGGCCACCAAACGCCTTGACTGTATCCACGGTCAAATTCATATGATAATGTTCCTGATAAAACAGAACGTATTCAGGGATATTTTCCGTCTCTATCAGATAGACATTGTCTTTTACAATGTCTCGCAGGGGATTTGCTACCCCTCTTTTTGCGAGTTCCCTTTTCATTGCCGGATGGTTGATGTTCCAGTAACCAAGGGTAAAAATATTCTGCCAGCTACCAGGCTGTGCTGCCTTGTAAGCGGGATCTTTAAACATTCCCAATTCCTTATATCGAGCAAAAGATAGCAAGTACGCATTTTCAGGATGCTCATTTGCATATGTCAAAAAATCCTTCCATTCTTGCGGAATAGATGGAGTTTTTACCAGGAAACCCTCGGCATCCACCTTGGGCAAGCACGACAAATTCAGAATTAGGATCGCAACAGCGAATAAGGAAATCACGCAGGCCATCTTTGTGGATTTCAGCGGGAAGCCCTTTAGTAAAGGGACGCCCATGGCAAACGCATACACCCACATTCCCATTTCTACGTGGTTTGCCAAACGGTTAAGCGACAACAAATAAAAATACGCCCCAACACAAAGGGTTAGCGAATACCAAGGATACATACGTTTTCGTTTGTCCGAGAACAACAACAAAAGTATGCAGACAAAGAACCAATTCCAAGCCAGATTCTTCGCTAAGGCATTAGAAAAAGCGAGGATGGTCGCAGCGGGCATACGATTCCAGTTAATAGGATAAACGCTATGGTTAGCCACCTTTATAATAGAGTCAAGACTATCTAAACTAAAGACATCCGTATCATAGAAACTCCAACCTCTTAAAAGCTGAAAATCGTGAGCCGACATACCACGCTCTTCGAGTTCATCATAGACACCGTCGACATCATAGTGGGCCCCGTCCCCAAAAAAGGACCTTTTCCATTGATATTCCCTGTAATACTTGTAGTCGCCATCTACGTAACTCTGCTCGTCGATATATTTCAGCGAAAAAACGGCCACGACACACAATAGCAGTGCTACCGTATTTCTAATTCTAAAAAGAGAACGAAGTTTTCGTTCAAATAAAACCGGAGACAAAATGAAAGGGACGCCCAGTAGGAACATTTGCCAGCGGGTCATCGCCCCTAAAACAATTGCCACAATCCCCATGTATAAAAAAACACCTCGGTTTTCCTTACAACCGAAAATGAATAAAAGGCCTCCGCTAGCGACAAGCAACGCCGCGCATTGTGTAAAGCTTATGCTTGCGTAGAAATCAATCGAAGACGACGATATCAAAAGGGCAAAGGGGATTCCCCAGCGCCATCCCAATTGACGGACTATAAAAAAGGAAAAGGCTGAAAATGCTGAAAATACGGACAGCATTTCAAATAGATAGAACCACCCTACTGTAGGGAAAAAAATGTAGAATGGTTTTAAAAGATAGCCTAAGGCTACGTTTACAAAAACAATATGCGGCTCATACCCAGACCCGTAGGCCCCCGTCAATGTCGCCGCCATAAAGTAATCATCCAGCGATCCATAACGCACGACGCCAAACAAAATAAACAGGATAAGCATCAACCCGTTTATTCCAAGCGCGCAAACTATCGGACGCCGAAAGAGCATGCTTTAAATATAAAAAAGCTCCCCGGATCGGGGAGCTTCAAGTTTCTTGCAGAGAGGCAATTACTTGCCAATCTTCTTGTAAGACGGTGTGAGTTCCTCACAGCCTGTACCATTAATGTCTGCCGTAAAGACAACTGCATCCGCTGCAGATCCGTTCGAAGCCTTAGCAACAGAAATCTTCCAGTAGCTACCCGAATTGCAATCATTCAACTTAAGATTTGCGGTAGCACGCCATGTTTCTTTGGCGGAAGTATTCAGTGTAGCAGTATTATTAGTGTACTGGCCCTGATCGGAGTACGTGAAGTTTGTTGTTGCACTATTCTTACCCGGAGCACTGTAGCCGATAATCTTGAAATTACCATAATTCTCACCAGTTTCAGACACAAAAGCCTGCTGCAACTTCACGTAGGTACCGGCGGCGGGGCCGACTTCGGAAGCCTTGGACTTAGCAATCATGCCGAACAGTTTCGGTACTGCGACGGCGGCCAAGATGCCCATGATCACGATCACGACCATCAATTCGATAAGGGTAAAACCTTGCTTTTTCATAGTGTACTCCTTGTTGATTTGTTACACACTTGTTTGGTCTTAGGCCCGTTAGTGGGCGTTCAACCGGTTTATGTCTGTAATATAAACAATTTTTTTCAGAAAAGCAATAGTTTTGCAAAATTTTTTGTATTTTTGTGTAAAAATTGTCAGACTTTTGTCACGAATTTTTACTTTGTCTGCAAAATTCTATCGTTTTTACATCAAAATCGCCATATTCCAGTCAGAACTTTGATGATGTATATATACAAATTTTTTTGAAAAAAAACATTTTTTTAAGAAAAAAACTGAATTTTTTTTATTCCAGGTTGGAATTACTGACCATCACTGAAAAAGGTTGACACTTTTTAGGTGATTTTACTGACCGGGTTGACAGTTTCACTGTTTTGGTTTACACCATTTTCCCGGTACGACTGATTCGGTTTACAGTTCAACCGACTGGGTTGTCACCGCCGACCGGACCTCCTTCCTCCAAAGATATCTTTTTGCCTGCCTCGCGACGTTCGCGTGGCGT